>NCEV01000006.1:99729-187629 GCA_002280875.1 Caulobacter sp. 32-67-35
GTCGAGCCGAAACGCACAAACCACATCACGGTCATCCGGGTTCGCCCCGGCCGCTTCGCGCCTCCCCGACCCCTTCAGTGGCTGATGCCGCGTGAGGCTGAGAAGCCGTGTCCGGCGCAGGCCGGCGAGTCCCTAAAGCCCCGCGAAAAAGCTCGGATCCAGGGCGAAGATGCCGTGGGTGAGGGCATAGATGCCGTACCACAGCGCCGCATTGGCCACGGTCATGACCAGCACAGACAGGCCCAGCGGCCACTGGCGGGTGCGGCGCTTGGCGCGGCGGGCGTCGAAGGGGGCCGACTGCAGGGATGACGAGGCCATCTGTGATCTCCGAATTAACCATCATCAGGATCGAGATTGAGTCGGTTCCCCGCCACTGCGACATTCGCCGCGCGCCGCCTTGTCGCACCCAGGCTTTCCCCGCGCGGCGATCCGGGCCAGGGTGGACGACCGCCGCCGGAGACCGCATGCCCGCCCCAAACGCCCTCATCGCCCTGGAGCAGATCGGCAAGATCTATGATGGCGCGGCGGTGCTGACGGACGCCAGTCTGAGCATCGCCAAGGGCCAGTTCGTGGCCCTGGTGGGCGGGTCGGGGGCGGGCAAGACCACCCTGCTGAAGACGATCAACGCCCTGATCATCCCGACCACCGGCCGGGTGCTGATCGACGGCCAGGATGTCGCCGCCCAGCCGGGACCGGCGCTGCGGCGGCGCATCGGCTATGTCTTCCAGGAGGTGGGCCTGTTTCCCCACATGACCGTGGCCCAGAACATCGGGATCACGCCCAGCCTGCTGGACTGGCCCGCCGACAGGATCGCCGCGCGGGTCGACACCCTGCTCGATCTGGTCGCGCTGCCCCGTGAGAGCGCCGCGCGTCTGCCGGCCGCGCTGTCCGGCGGCCAGCGCCAGCGGGTGGGCGTGGCCCGGGCGCTGGCGGCCGAGCCGTCGATCCTGCTGATGGACGAGCCGTTCGGCGCCCTGGATCCCGTCACCCGCGTGGCCCTGGCGCAAGACGTCCGGCGCTTGCACGAGACCCTGGGCCTGACCACGGTGATGGTCACCCACGATGTCGGCGAGGCGCTGCTGACCGCCGACCGGATCGTGGTCCTGGCGGAGGGCCGGATCATCGCAGACGACACGCCCGCCGCTTTGCTGGCCGGCGCTCATTCTGATCCCCGCGTCGCCGCCCTGATCGACGCCCCCCGCCGCCAGGCCGAGAAGCTGGCGAGGCTTGCACAGAAGGGTGGGGCTCATGGATGATCGCCTGCACCAGGCCCTGGCCCTGCTGCCCGAGCGGCTGGGCTGGCACGTGGCCCTGTCGGCGGCGGCGCTGGCGCTGGGCCTGCTGATCGCCCTGCCGCTGGGCGTGCTGGCGGCCCGCCATCCGCGTCTGCGCTGGGTGTCGCTGTCCCTGGCGGGGCTGGTCCAGACCATTCCCAGCCTGGCCCTGCTGGCCTTGTTCTTCCCGCTGCTGCTGCTGCTGTCGGGCCTCTCCGAGCGGATGCTGGGCCACGGCTTTTCGGCCCTGGGTTTCCTGCCCTCGCTGCTGGCCCTGACGCTCTATTCGATGCTGCCGATCCTGCGGAACACGGCGGCCGGCCTGACCGGCGTCGATCCGGCCGTGGTCGAGGCGGCGCGCGGCGTTGGCATGACCGACCGCCAGCGCCTGTGGCGGGTGGAGCTGCCCCTGGCCCTGCCGGTCATCATGGCCGGGGTGCGGACAGCGGCGGTGTGGACCATCGGCGCGGCCACCCTCTCGACCCCCGTCGGCCAGACCTCGCTGGGCGACTACATCTTCTCGGGCCTGCAGACCGAGGACTGGGTGGCGGTGCTGGTCGGTTGCGCGGCCTCGGCAGTTCTCGCGATGGCGGTCGACCAACTGCTGGGCCTGATCGAGAGCGGTGTTGGCCAGCGCAACCGCAGGCGCTGGGTCGCCGGCCTGGCGGGCCTGGCGATCGGTCTGGTCGGCGCGCTCTCGCCCCTTGCCAGCGTGGCCCTGTCGAGAGGCCAGCCCGGCTATGTGATCGGGGCCAAGAACTTCTCCGAGCAATATGTCCTGGCCGAGCTGATGGCCGGCCAGCTGGAGGCCCGGGGCGCCCGGGTCGAGCGGCGGATCAATCTGGGCTCGGCCGTCGCCTATCGCGCCGTCGCGGCCAGCGAGATCGACGCCTATGTCGACTATTCCGGCACGCTCTGGGCCAATGTGCTGGGCCGCAAGGACAACCCCGGCCGTCAGGCGGTGCTGGACCAGCTGCGGACCGGTCTGAAGGACCGCGACGGCGTCGTGCTGCTGGCCCCGCTGGGTTTCGAGAACGCCTACGCCCTGGCCATGCGCCGCGACCGCGCCGAGAGTCTGGGCATCAGGACCCTGGCGGATCTCGCCGCCAAGGGCGGGGGTCTGACCATGGGCGGCGACCTGGAGTTCTTCTCGCGGCCCGAATGGACCGGCGTCGAGCAGGCCTATGGCCTGAAGTTCCGGGCCAGGCGCCAATTCCAGCCCACCTTCATGTACCGCGCCCTGGCCTCCGGCGAAGCCGACGTGATCTCGGCCTTCTCCAGCGACGGGCGAATCGCGGCCGACGATCTGGTCTTGTTGGGCGACCCCAAGGGAGCCCTGCCGCCCTATGACGCGGTGATCCTGGTCTCGCCGAAGCGGGCCGGGGACCGGCGGCTGATCGCGGCCCTGTCGCCGCTGGCGGGGACCATCGACGTCAAGACCATGCAGGCGGCCAACTACGCGATTGACCGGGACGCGGGGAAGGTCAGCGCGGCGGAGGCTGCGAAGATGCTGACGCGTTAGATGCTCCCCCTCTGGGGGAGCTGTCGCGGAGCGACTGAGGGGGCTTTCTTGGCATAGGCCGCGCTGGCCCCTTCCGGCCCTCTGGGCCACCTCCCCCAGAGGGGGAGGATCTGGTCAGAGTATCCCCGGCAGATCCAGCCCCTTCTCCCGCGCACACTCCGCCGCGACCTCGTACCCCGCGTCGGCATGGCGCATGACCCCACTGGCCGGGTCGTTCCACAGCACGCGCTCCAGCCGCCGGGCCGCCGCCTGCGTGCCGTCGGCGACGATGACCATGCCGGCGTGCTGCGAGAAGCCCATGCCCACCCCGCCGCCATGGTGCAGCGACACCCAGGTGGCGCCCGACGCCGTATTCAGCAGGGCGTTCAGCAGAGGCCAGTCCGACACGGCGTCGGACCCGTCGCGCATCGCCTCGGTCTCGCGATTGGGCGAGGCGACGGAACCGGAGTCCAGGTGATCGCGGCCGATGACGACGGGCGCTTTGAGCTCGCCGCTGGCGACCATCGCGTTGAAGGCCAGGCCCAGCCGGTGGCGGTCGCCCAGGCCGACCCAGCAGATCCGCGCCGGCAGACCCTGGAACTTGATCTTCTCCGCCGCCATGTCGAGCCAGTTATGCAGATGCGGATTGTCGGGGATCAGCGCCTTCACCTTGGCGTCGGTCCTGGCGATGTCTTCCGGATCGCCCGACAGCGCCGCCCAGCGGAACGGCCCGATGCCCCGGCAGAACAGCGGTCGGATATAGGCCGGTACGAAGCCGGGGAAGTCGAAGGCGTTGGCGACGCCTTCCTCCAGCGCCATCTGGCGGATGTTGTTGCCGTAATCGACCGTGGGCACGCCGGCGGCCTGGAAGTCGAGCATGGCCTGGACGTGGACCGCCATCGAGGCGCGGGCGGCGCGGTTGACGCTTTCCGGATCCCGCTCCCTGGCAGTCGCCCACTGCTCCAGCGTCCAGCCGGCCGGCAGATAGCCGTTGATCGGATCGTGGGCGCTGGTCTGGTCGGTCAGCAGGTCGGGCCGGATGCCGCGCACCGGTCCAGATAGCCGGTGCGCAGCCGCATCTCGATCCGCGAGGGCTGGCACTCGATGGCCAGGCACGAGGCTCCGGCCATTACCGCCGCCAGGGGCTGGGCCCCGCCCATGCCGCCCAGGCCCGCCGTCAGCAGCCACTTGCCCGACAGGTCGCCGGCATAGTGCTGGCGGCCCATCTCGACGAAGGTCTCATAGGTGCCCTGCACGATGCCCTGGGCGCCGATATAGATCCACGAGCCGGCGGTCATCTGGCCGTACATGGCCAGGCCCTTGCGATCGAGTTCGTTGAAATGCTCCCAGGTCGCCCAGCGAGGCACCAGGTTCGAGTTGGCGATCAGCACACGGGGCGCGTCGGTGTGGGTGCGGAACACGCCGACTGGCTTGCCGGACTGGACCAGCAGGGTTTCGTCATCCTCGAGCCGGCGCAGGGTCTCGACGATCTTGTCGAAGCTTTCCCAGTCGCGCGCCGCCCGGCCGATGCCGCCATACACCACAAGTTCTTCGGGCCGCTCGGCGACGTCGGGGTGCAGGTTGTTCATCAGCATCCGCAGTGGCGCCTCGGTCAGCCAGGACTTGGCGGTCAGCTGGGTTCCAGTGGCGGCGCGGATGACGCGGCTGTTGTCGATGCGGGTCATGCTGGGGGTCTCGCAAAGGCGATGCAGGCGGAAAGGATCTCGCCCAGCATCGCGCGCATCGGCGCGGCCTGATCGGGGCGATAGGGGGCGGGCCAGGTTTCGGGCGTCGGCGGGGTGGTCGGATCGTCCATGTAGCCCCGGCACGCCAGCTCCATCTGGATGGCGTGGACGCCTTGAGCGGGCTGGCCATAGCGGCGCGTGGTCCAGCCGCCCTTGAAGCGGCCGTTGGTGACGCGGCTGAGACCCGAGGCGTCGCAAGCGGCCTCGACGGCCGTCGTCAGGGCGCCGTCGCAGCTGCCGCCGCTGTTGGTGCCGAGGTTGAACTGCGGCAGCGGGCCGTCGAACAGGCGCGGAACGAGCGAGCGGATCGAATGGGCCTCGTAAAGCACGACGCGGTCATGGCCTTGGCGCAGCCGGGCGATCTCGGCGGTCAGGGCGGCATGATAGGGATCGAAGAAGGCGGCGTGCCGGCGGGAGATTTCGGCGTCGTCCGGCGCGATGCCGTCGCTATAGAGCGGCTCGCCGTCAAACGTCGTGGTCGGGCAAAGCTCGGTGGTCGCCTGACCCGGATAGAGCGAGGCCCCCGACGGGTCTCGGTTGACGTCTATGACCGAGCGCGAGATCGCCGTCCGCACCACCGTCGCGCCCAGGTCGGTCGCGAAATCATAGAGCCGGTCCACCCACCAGTCGGCGTCCTTGCGGGCCAGCCACGGCGACACGAGCTTGGCCTCGATCTCCGGCGGGATCTCGGTTCCGGTGTGCGGCAGGCTGACGATCAGCGGGGCGTCGCCACGCATGACCTGGAGCCAGGACATCACACCACCCCCGGCAGATCACTCGCCGCCGCGATCACAGCCCCTGAGCGCACCAGCCGATTGGCGGCCTCCATGTCGGGGTGGAAGTGCCGGTCGTCGTCCAGGTGGGGCACCTGCTTGCGCACCAGCCCCCGCACCGCCTCCAGCACCTCGCTCGACTTCAGCGGCGCATGGAAGTCGCAGCCCTGCGCCGCCGCCAGCGGATAGGCCTTCTGCTTGTTCTCCGACACCAGGGCGGCGGCGGTGACCTGCGGGATCATGAAGCCGGAGTTGAGGCCGGGCTTGGGCGTCAGGAAGGCCGGCAGGCCCGACAGGGCCGGGTCGACCAGCATGGCGATGCGGCGCTCGGCGATCGAGCCGATCTCGCAGACGGCCAGGGCGATCATGTCGGCCGCGAAGGCCACCGGCTCGGCGTGAAAATTGCCGCCAGACAGGGCCTCGTCGCCGCCCTCCACGTCGCTGGGGAAGATCAGCGGATTGTCCGACACGCCGTTGGCCTCGGTGGCCAGGGTGGTCGCCGCCTGTTTCAGCACGTCCAGCGCCGCGCCCATCACCTGGGGCTGGCAGCGCAGGCAATAGGGATCCTGGACCCGCTCGTCCTCCTTCAGATGCGAGGCGCGGATGGCCGAGCCGGCCATCAGGCCGCGCAGGGCGGCGGCCGTCTCGATCTGGCCGACGTGGCGGCGCAGCCGGTGGATGCGGGGATCGAACGGGGTGTCCGAACCCTTGGCGGCCTCGGTCGACAGGGCGCCGGTGATCAGGGCGGACTGGAACAGCAGCTCGGCCTCGAACAGGGCGGCCAGGGCGTTGGCGTTCGAGAACTGGGTGCCGTTCAGCAGGGCCAGGCCCTCCTTGGGACCCAGCACCAGCGGCGTCAGACCGGCGTCGTCCAGGGCCTGGGCGGCGGGCGTGCGGACGCCGTCGACGAAGATCTCGCCGACCCCGATCATGGTCGCGGCCATGTGGGCCAGCGGCGCCAGATCGCCCGAGGCGCCGACCGAGCCCTGGCAGGGGATCACCGGCGTCAGGTTCTGGACGACCATGGCCTCCAGCAGCCTGACGGTCTCGACCCGCACGCCCGAGGCGCCTTGGGCAAGACTGGCCAGCTTCAGGGCCATCATCAGGCGGATCACCGGCGCCGGCGACGGCTCGCCCGTGCCGGCGGCGTGGGACAGGACGATGTTGCGCTGCAGCCTTTCCAGGTCCTCGTCGCCGATGCGGACGCTGGCCAGTTTCCCAAAGCCGGTGTTGATCCCATAGACCGGCTCGTGCCGGGCCAGGATGCGCTGGACCGCCCGGGCGCTCTCCTCGATCACCGGCCAGGCGTCGTCATGCAGTCTGGCGGGCGCGCCGCGATAGACCTTCTTCCGATAAACAAGTTCGGCGGGACGCTCGATGTCCCAGATGGCCAGATCGCAGGTCTTGCCGGCCTTCAGGGTTCCCCGGTCGGCCAGCAGGCCCAGAGCCCGGGCGGCCTCGCGGGTGACGCCGGCGATGCACTCCTCGACGGTCATCCGAAACAGGGTGGCGGCCATGTTCATGACCAGCAGGGGCGAGGTCAGGGGCGAGGTGCCGGGGTTGCAGTCGGTGGCCAGGGCCATCGGCACGCCGGCGGCGCGCAGGGCTTCAATCGGCGGCAGCCTGTGCTCCCGCGTGAAATAGAAGGCGCCCGGCAGCAGGGTCGCGACCGTGCCGGCGGCGGCCATCGCCTCGACCCCGGCGTCGTCCAGATGTTCCAGATGGTCGGCCGACAGGGCCCAGAACTCGGCCGCCAGGGCCGCGCCGTTCTGGTTCGATAGTTGCTCGGCATGGATCTTGATCTTCAGGCCTCGCCGGTGAGCGGCCTCGAACACGCGGCGGGTCTGGGCGGGGGTGAAGCCGATGCCCTCGCAGAAGACGTCGACCGCGTCGGCCAGCTTGGCGTCGGCGACGGCGGGGATCATCTGCTTGCAGACGAGGTCGATATAGCCGTCCGGATTGCCCTTGAACTCGGGCGGCAGGGCGTGGGCGCCCAGCAGGGTGGTGCGGACGTCGACCGAGCGATAGGCGGCCAGGGCGCGCGCGGCGCGAAGGCACTTCAGCTCGTCGTCCAGCGACAGGCCGTAGCCGGACTTGATCTCGACCGTGGTGACACCCTCGGCGATCAGGGCGTCCAGACGGGGCAGGGCGGCGAGGACCAGATCGTCTTCCGAGGCCGCGCGGGTGGCGGTCATGGTCGAGACGATGCCGCCGCCGGCCCGGGCGATTTCCTCATAGGAGGCGCCGGCCAGCCGCAGCTCGAACTCGTGGGCGCGGTCGCCGGCGAAGACCAGATGGGTGTGCGGGTCGATCAGGCCGGGGGTGATCCAGCGGCCTTCGCAGTTGATGGTCTGGTCGGCCTCGAAGGCCGGCGCCTCGACGGCCTCGCCGGCATAGACGATGCGGCCGTCGCGGGCGGCGACCACGCCGCGCTCGACGATTCCCAGGCCCTCGCGGGTCGGATCGAGGGTGGCGAGACGGCAACTTATCCACAGGGTGTCGCAACGCATTTCGCCCGCCCTCCCTCTCTTGCGGCCGCCTTCAATATGTATAGACATATTGGCAAGCGAGGAGCCCTGTCCAGTGACCGACACGCAGATTCCTGAAGCCACCGTTGCGTGGTGCGAGAGCGCGCTGCTGGCCGACGGCTGGGCGCGGAGCGTCAGACTGACCCTGTCGGAGGGCCGCATCGCCCGCATCGACACCGACGTCCCGGCCGGTGACGCGCTTCGCTTGGGAGCAGCTTTGCCGGGCCTCTCCAACGTCCACAGCCACGCCTTCCAGCGGGCCATGGCGGGCCTGGCCGAGGCACGGGGCGAGACGGGCGACAACTTCTGGACCTGGCGCGAGGTGATGTACCGCTTCCTGGGTCGCCTCACCCCCGACGACGTCCAGACCATCGCCGCCATGGGCCAGATCGAGATGCTGGAGGGCGGCTTCACCCGCGTGGGCGAGTTCCACTATCTGCACCACGACCCATCGGGCGGCTCGTACGATGACCCCGCCGAGATGGCCGTGCGGATCGCGGCGGCGGCGGACGAGACGGGCATCGGCCTGACCTTGCTGCCGGTGTTCTACGCCCACTCCAACTTCGGCGGCGCGCCGCCCACCGACGGCCAGAAGCGCTTCATCCACGACGTCGACGGCTTCGCGCGTCTGGTGGAGCGCTGCCGAGAGATCGTCTCCGCAACGCCCGACGCGGTGGTCGGCATCGCGCCCCACAGCCTGCGGGCGGTCACCGCCGAGGAGCTGGACGCCATCCTGCCCCTGGCCGGCGACGGCCCGATCCACATGCACGTGGCCGAGCAGACCAAAGAGGTCGACGACTGCCTGGCCGCCACCGGCCAGCGCCCGGTTCGCTGGCTGATGAACCATACCCCGGTCGACAGGCGCTGGTGCCTGATCCACGCTACCCATATCAACGCCATGGAGACCGAGCGCCTGGCCAAGAGCGGCGCCGTGGCGGGCCTGTGCCCGGTCACCGAGGCCAATCTGGGCGACGGCGTCTTCCCGACCCATGACTATCTGGCGGCCGGCGGGGCGTTTGGCCTGGGCACCGACTCCAACGTCCTGATCGACGCGGCCGAGGAAATCCGCGCCCTGGAATATGCCCAGCGCCTGACCCGCCGGGCTCGCAACGTGCTGGCCGGCGGACCCCGGCGCTCGACCGGCGGCCAGCTGTGGCGCGGCGCCTGCGCGGGCGGGGCCCAGGCGCTTGGCGCGGGGCGAGGCGGCCTGAAGCGCGGCGCGGCGGCCGACTTCATCACCCTGGATCGCGAGCACCCGGCCCTGATCGGCCGCGAGGGCGATACGCTGATCGACAGCCTGGTCTTCGCCGGTCGCCATGGCGCCATCGACACGGTCTGGCGGCGGGGCCGGCGGGTGGTCGAAGGCGGCCGCCACCACGCCCGCGAGGCGGTCGCCGCCCGCTATCGCCAGACCCTGAAGGCCTTGCTGGCGTGAGCTCGGCCCCCCTGCACCAGCGCATTCGCGGCGACATCGAAAACCGCATCCGCTCGGGCGACTGGCCGCCGGGCCATCGCGTGCCGTTCGAGACCGAGCTGATGGCGCAATATGGCTGCGCCCGCATGACGGTCAGCAAGGCCGACATTCAGTCGGCCATCCTGGCGCGCGGCGAGACCTACGCCTTTCGCCTGCTGTCCAGCCATGTGCGAAGCGCCGCGCGGGGCAACGCCGACGAGCGCGAACTGGCGGCGGGCGGCAAGCTGCTGGCGCTGGAAGGCGTCCACGACGCCGGCGGCCGGCCCTTCGCCCTGGAACGCCGCCTGATCAGCCTGAAGACCGCCCCGGGCGCCGCGACTGCTGACTTCTCGGCTGCGCCGCCGGGCGCCTGGCTGCTGGAACATGTCGCCTGGACCGAAGCCGAAAGCCGCATCAGCGCCGTCAACGCCGACGCCGAAGTCGCCGCCTTGCTCGACCTCGACGAAGGCGTCGCCTGCCTTGTCGTCGACCGCCGTACCTGGCGCGCCGGCGAACACGTCACCCGCGTGCGGCAGGTGTTTCCGGGCGAGGCGTATGACCTGGTGGCGCGGTTTGGGCCGGGGGCTTGAGGGGCTAAGCGATATTCCATTTGCGATTTGGTGATAATCTAGCGATATTATCGCCATGAAGACGATTGTCTTTACCGCCGCTGCCGCCAAGGATTTCGACGCCCTGCCCGAACTGGCCCGCAAGGCCGTCGAAAGGGCGCTCGACCTTTATGCCATCACCGGCCAGGGCGATGTACGGGCGCTTCAGGGCCGGCGGGGCTTTCGGATGCGGGTTCGAGACTATCGGGTGATCTTCAACGAGGACGTCACCACCATTCTGGCTATCTACATCGGCCGCCGCACCACAACCACCTATCGATGAGGAGCCGCAATGACCGCACCGCAATTCATTCTTAGCCCTCTGGGAGAGGAACTCGTGGTTCTGGCCCGCGCCGACTACGACAGCCTGGTTTCGGCCGCGGGCCTCCTCGATGACGAGGATGCCGATGATGTGGCGATCTATGACGCGCGCATGGCTGATGTAGAGGGAAGCCAGCCCTTGCCAGTGGCGGTCAGCGCCGAAGTCCTCAAGGGCTCAAGCCTGCTCAAGGCGCTGCGGACCTGGCGAGGGCTCAGCCAGGTGCAACTGGCCCAGGCGGCGGCGATCGGCCAGGGATTTCTCTCGGATCTCGAACGCAACGCCAAACGCCCGGGCGCTGAAACAGCTGAAGCCCTGGCGGCCGCGCTGGACGTGCCCGTCGCCTGGATCAGGTGATCCGCCGACGGGGCGACAATTGGAATGCGGGAAATCCGTCCTGGTGGTTGGAGGCGGGATCGAACCGCCGACCTGTGGGTTATGAATCCACCGCTCTAACCATCTGAGCTACCCAACCGCACCAGGACGGGAGCGGGGCTTATAGGCGAGAAGCGCGCGGGATTTCAAGCGACCCTGTTCAGGCCACGATCGACGCCGCCGTCGCGCCCAGGGCTGCGACCAGATCGGCGGGCGTCAGGCGCATCTGCAGGCCGCGCTGGCCACCGTTGACGAACACGTAGGGCTGGGCGAGGGCGGCTTCCTCCACCGCCGTGGGCAGGCGCTTCTTCTGGCCGAAGGGACTGACCCCGCCGACCTTGTAGCCGGTGATCCGTTCGGCGTCGGGCACGGGCATCATCGCCGCCGACTTGCCGCCCAGGGCGGCGGCCAGCTTCTTCATGCTGACCTCCTTGTCCGACGGCAGCACCACGCAGGCCGGCTTGCCATCCAGTAGCACGACCAGGGTTTTCAGCACCCGCGCCGGGTCTTCGCCCATCGCCTCGGCCGCTTGCAGCCCGACGCGTTCCGAGCCCGGATCATAGTCATAGGTCTTGAGCGCGAAGGCGACCCCGGCCTTGGCCAGGGCGATTGTGGCGGGCGTGCTTCTGGACATGGGCAGGGTGATATCCCAAGTGTCCGGAGGTGTGGAGCCGGACGCGTTGTGTTCGGGGCCGAACCGGAGACATGACCGTTATGCAGGCCCTCGATCGCCGCCAGATGCTCGCCGCCGCGACGGGGCTGGGCATTTCGGCATTGCTGCCGACCTGGGCGCGCGCGGGAACGGGCAAGGCGCCGCAGGTGCTGAGCGGCGAGGATATCCGCCTGACCATCGGCCATGCGCCCATGACGGTCGACGGCAAGGCGGGCCACGCCATCGCGGTGAACGGAACCGTGCCCGGTCCGCTGATCCGCCTGAAGGAAGGCCAGCATGTCCGGCTGTCGGTGACCAACACCCTTTCCGAGGACACCTCGATCCACTGGCACGGCCTGCTGCTCCCGTTCCAGATGGACGGCGTGCCGGGCGTCAGCTTTCCGGGGATCAAGCCGGGCGAGACCTTTGTCTATGAGTTCAAGGTCCGTCAGGCGGGGACCTACTGGTACCACAGCCATTCGGGCCTGCAGGAGCAGGAGGGCGTCTATGGCCCCATCGTCATCGATCCCGCGACGGCCGATCCGGTCGCCTATGACCGAGAGCACGTAGTTGTGTTGTCGGACTACAGCTTCCTGCACCCGCATCAGCTGATGCGAAAGCTGAAGGCCCACGCCGGCTATTTCAACGATCAGAAGCAGACGGTGGCGGGCCTGCTGGCCGGCCGCGACCAGTCGCTGAAGGACCGCGTCGAATGGTCGAAGATGCGGATGGACCCGACCGACATCCTCGACGTCACGGGCTCGGTCTATCGCTATCTGATCAATGGCCAGGGGTCGGCTGACAACTGGACCGGCCTTTTTACGCCGGGCCAGCGGGTGCGGCTGAGGTTCGTCAACGCCGGCGCGATGACGATCTTCAATGTCCGCCTTCCGGGCCTGACGATGAGCGTGGTCCAGGCCGATGGCCAGAACGTGCAGCCGGTCAGCGTCGAGGAATTCCAGATCGCGCCGGCCGAGACCTATGACGTTGTTGTTCAGCCCTCGGAGGATCGCGCTTTCACGCTGGTCGCCGAGGCTTCCGACCGCTCGGGCATGGCGCGAGGGACCCTGGCGCCGCGCCTGGGCATGAGCGCTCCGGTCCCGGCCCTGCGTAAGCGCCCGCTTGGCGCCATGAAAGACATGGGCATGGATATGTCCGCCCACGCCGGCCACGACATGTCGGGCATGAGCATGGACATGCGCGACGGCGCCAATGCGCCGGGCGTAAAGCTGGGGCCCGGCGTCCAGACGATCTCGCCGATGCCGATGGACCGCCTGGGCGAGCCGCCGCAGGGTCTGGAAGGCGTCGGCCACAAGGTGCTGGTCTATACCGACCTCGTCGCGCTGGACCCCAATCCCGATCCGCGCCCGCCCGGCCGCATGGTCGAGATTCACCTCACCGGCAACATGGAGCGCTTCATGTGGGCGTTCGACGGCGAGGCCTTTGGTCCGCTGAAAAAGCCCATCGCCTTCCAGCGCGACGAGCGGGCGCGGGTGGTGCTGGTCAACGACTCCATGATGGCCCACCCGATCCACTTGCACGGCCACTTCTTCGAGGTGGTGAACGGCCATGAGGGCCGGCAGCCGCGCAAGCACACGGTCAATGTTGCGCCCGGCGGCAAGGTCGCCTTCGACCTGACCGCTGACGAGCCCGGCGACTGGGCCTTCCACTGCCACATGCTGATGCACATGCATGCGGGGATGTTCAACGTCGTCACCGTGCGGCCGCTCGATGAGGCCTCGGCATGAGCGCGGCCTTGGCTGTGGCCCTGGCCCTGATGCAGCATGAGCATCACCAGATGACGCCGCCTGCGCCTCCGGTCGAGCAGGCTGCGCCGGTCGATCCGCATGCGGGTCATCATATGCCGCCGCCGGCCGCTCAGCCTGACCCGCACGCCGGCCACGCCATGCCGCCGACCAGTCCCCGCACCGGGCCGAACGTCGCGCCACCGCCGCCTACCGACCATGCCGCCGAGCGCTTCTATCCAGCGTCCGAAATGGCGCGAGCCCGGGCCGTGCTGCGCCAGGAGCACGGCGGGGGACGCTACTGGCGGGTGCTGGCCGAGCAGGCCGAGCTGCGCTCGCGCAAGGGCGCCGACGCCACGGCCTTCGAGGGCGAGGGCTGGTTCGGCGACGACTTCGGCAAGTGGGTGGTCAAGGCGCGGGGCGAGCATGTCGACGGCCACGGCTGGGAGAGCGCTGAACTTCAGGCGCTGCATGCCAAGCCTATCGGTCCCTATTTCGACCTTGAGGCCGGACTGCGCGTCGATGTCGAGCCCAAGGGACGCACCTACGCCACGCTGGGCGTCGAAGGCGTCGCGCCCTACTGGATCGAGACCAAGGCTGCGGCCTTTCTGTCGGACCGCGGCGACCTGTCGGCCCGGATCGAGGCGTTGCAGGACCTGCGCCTGACCACCCGTTTGATCCTGCAATCGAAGGTCGAGACCAACCTCGCCGAGGACGGTATTGACGCCGAAGCCGGCCTGCGTCTGCGCTACGAGATCCGTCGCGAGTTCGCGCCCTATGTCGGTGTGCTGCGCCATCGCACCTTCGGCGACCGCGCCGACCTGGCCCGCGTGGCCGGCGAACGGACGGGGGAGACCAGCGTCGTGCTTGGCGTGAGGGCGTGGTTCTAGGCGGCCTTCCCCAACGGCACGGCTTGCCGCGCGCGTAAAGACGTCCCAACATCCGTTTGAGCTGGAAGATACCAGACCCAGAGGGAGCAGCATGCCGGACGCCGCCGCCATAGATTTCGACCGCATGCCCACCCTGGGTGACGTCGCCCGCTACCACGCCGAGACCCGACCGGACGCGGTAGCACTCAGTTTCGAGGGCCGCGACACCACTTTCGCCGGCTTTGATCAGCATACAAACCAGGTCGCCAACGCCCTGCTGGCGGCGGGACTGAAGACCGGCGACCGGATCGCCTATGTCGGCAAGAACAGCGACCTCTATTTCGAGCTATTGTTCGGCGCGGCCAAGGCTGGAGTGGTCACAGCGCCCATCGGCTGGCGCCTGGCTCCGCCGGAGATCGCCTATATCGTCGGCGACAGCGACGCCAAGATCGTCTTCGTCGGCCCCGAGATGATCGCCCACATCGGCAGCGTGGCGGCCGAGTTGGCCTGGCGGCCCGAAGTGATCCTGATGGAGCCGGTGGCGGGGGATCCGCACCTGACCTTCGAGGCCTGGCGCGACGCCCAGCCCGACAGCGATCCGAATGTGGCGATCAAGACCTCCGACATCGCCATCCAGCTCTACACGTCGGGCACCACGGGGCGGCCCAAGGGCGCGATGCTGACCCACGACAACCTGCTGGCCCTGCGCCGCGAGTCCGCCAAGCAGCCTATGGCCTGGAACCAGTGGGGCCCTGACGACGTCAGCCTGGTCGCCATGCCGGTGGCCCATATCGGCGGCAGCGGCTGGGGGCTGGTCGGCCTGCTGAACGGCGCCAAGGGCGTGGTGGCGCGCGAGTTCGATCCATTCAGGGTGCTCGACTATATCGAGCACGACCGCATCTCGAAGATGTTCATGGTGCCCGCCGCGCTGCAGATCGTGGTGCGCCAGCCCCGGGCCCGCGAGGTCGACTATTCGCGGATGAGCCACATCCTGTATGGCGCGGCGCCCATCCCTCTGGACCTGCTGCGTGAGTGCATCGAGATCTTCGGCTGCGGCTTTTGCCAACAGTACGGCATGACCGAGACGACCGGCACCATCGTCTACCTGCCGCCCGAGGATCACGATCCGGCCGGCAATGCCCGCATGCGCTCGGCCGGCCTGCCGCTGCCGGGTGTCGAGCTGAAGATCATGGACGAGGCCGGAAACAGCCTGCCCCCCAACACCGTGGGCGAGGTGGCGACGCGGTCGCTGTCCAACATGCCCGGCTACTGGAAGCTGGACGAGGCCACGGCCGCGACCATCGACGCCGACGGCTGGCTGCGCACCGGCGACGCTGGCTATCTGGACGAGGACGGCTATCTGTTCATCCACGACCGGGTGAAGGACATGATCATCTCGGGCGGCGAGAACATCTATCCCGCCGAGGTCGAGAGCGCCGTCTATGGCCATCCGCATGTGGCCGAGGTGGCGGTGATCGGCGTGCCCGACGACAAGTGGGGCGAGGCGGTCAAGGCGGTGGTGGCCCTGAAGCCCGGCGCGCCACAGGATCCGGAGAGCATTATCGCCTTCGCCCGCACGCGCATCGCGGGCTTCAAGGCGCCCAAGAGCATCGACTTCATTGAGGCGCTGCCGAGGAATCCGTCAGGCAAAATCCTGCGCCGTGAACTGCGCGCGCCATACTGGGAGGGGCGGACGCGGCAGGTGAACTAGCGGCTGGCGGCTATTCGATAAACGCTTCGACCAGCTCTCGCGTCCCGACCAGAAACGCGTCGGCCACCAGGGCCAGCGGCCGGACGTCGGCCTCCGACTTGCCAGCCCGGATCAGCTGCCCGAACCGGGCGTAGAGCCCGGGATATTCGGCGTCCGACGCCTGGACCACGGGCTGACCGTCGATCTCGATGATGGCCCCGCCGCTGGACAGCCGCAGCACGCCCTGATCGGCCGTGACCGTGATGTCCCAGGTCTGGGGACCGGTCTGCAGGAAGTCGAAATCGGCGGTGATCATTGTGCCGTCGATGTCGGTCATGGCCATGTGCGCCGCGACGGGCGACTGGACGTTCGCCGGAACCTGCAGCCGAGCGTCGGTGACGAACACCTCACGCGGCATGATCTCGGTCAGAATCGACAGGGCGTTGATGCCGGGATCAAACACACCCAAGCCGCCGGCCTCCCAGATCCAGGTCTGGCCGGGGTGCCAGCGGCGCACGTCCTCGCGCCACTGGATGTCGACGGTGCGGATCGTGTTGGCGGCCAGCCAGGCCCTGGCGGCGGGCACGCCGGCGGCGAAGCGCGAGTGCCAGCTGGCGAACAGGGTGACGTTCTGCTCAGCCGCCAGGACGGACAAATCGCGAACCTCGCCGACGGTGGCGCCGGGCGGCTTCTCCAGAAAGACGTGTTTGCCAGCGCTCAGGGCGGTCACGGCGGTTTGCCAGCGCACCTGGGGCGGAGTGCACAGGGCGATGGCGTCCAGTTCGGGGCCCTGGTCGAGCATCTCCTCCAGAGACTCAAAGGCCGGGACGCCGACATCAGCATGGCTGCGGCTGGCTACGGCGACCAGTTCGAGGCCCGGATCAGCCGCGACGGCGGGGATGTGCTGGTCCCTGGCGATCTTGCCGACGCCGACGATCCCGACCCTGATGATGCTCACTTTGCCGCTCCCTGACTCTTTGTCGATCTATTATCGTACAAATGGGGGGTGCCAAGCGATTTCGTCGATCCTCGCAAGCGCCAGTATCGCGTCGTCGCACGATCCAGCTGCCGGCGTCGAATCTGAATGGGGGAGAGGGGAGCTGGCCGGGGAAAGGAACGCATCCCCGGCCAGCGGATATCGACGGTGGGGACCTATCGATGACTGAGTTTTGCGGTGCGTCGGCCGTCAGGGCAATGGCGTGGATAATATGTCGCAGAGGCTACTGGTTCCCCATGCAAAGAAGGTAGCGTCGTCCGGGGACGACGCTACTTGGGCTTCACGGGGCTGAACCAAAACCCTGCGCCGGCGCTACCTGGCTAGCGGCGAGACCGGAAGGGACCGGGCCTTGAGGCTGACCGTCGAGGTCGCCGTCAGCGATCGCGAGGACGAACCCAGAGCCACGTCATACTCGCCCGCCGCGATCGACCAGCCGTTGGCCTGGGTGTCCCAGGTTGAAAGCAGGCGCGGATCGACGGTGAGCGTCACCGAAGCGACGGCGCCGGGCGCGAGTTCGACCTTCTGGAAGCCGCCCAGGCGCTTGGGCGCTTCCCAGCCGCCGGCCCTCGGCGCGATATAGACTTGGGGCACGTCCTTGCCGGTGCGGTCGCCAACGTTCCTGACGTCGAAGCTGACGGTCAGAACGCCATTGTTGTCTGACGCCTTCAGGTTCGAATAGGCGAACTGGGTATAGGACAGGCCATAGCCGAACGGGAACAGCGGCTCGTGCTTCTTCAGGTCGAACCACTTGTAGCCCACGGCCGCGCCGTCGATCGTGTAGTCCACGTCGAACGAGGCGTCAGGCTTCTTGGGATCGCCATCCAGTTTGGGACGCGGCAGTTGCGTCACGTCCTTGGGGAAGGTCACGGGCAGGCGGCCTGAAGCGTCGACCTCGCCGGTCAGCACGCGGGCGATGGCCTCGCCGCCGTTTGTGCCGGGGTACCAGGCCTGCAGCACCGCGCCGACCTCATTGAGCCAGGGCATGACGATGGGGCCGCCCGTCTCCAGCACCACGACTGTTTTCGCGTTAGCCTTGGCGACGGCGGCGATGGTGGCGTCCTGGTTCTTGGGCAGGTTCAGGGTCCAGACGTCTTCCGACTCGGTGGTCCACTGATCGGCGAAGACGATGGCCAGGTCGCTGCCGGCGGCCAGGGCTGCGGCGGCGGCCGGGTCCTTGCCGTCGGCGAAGGTGATCCTGGCGTTCGGGAAGCGGGCCTGCAGCGCCTTCAGCGGCGAGGACGGATAGTAGATCACCGGGCCGGGCCAGGTGGCCGGCAGCAGCCCCTGCACGGCGCGGCCGCCGGCCGGATAGACCTGCGAGGAGCCGCCGCCCGACAGCACGCCGACATCGGCATGGGCGCCGATCACCGCGATGATCTTTGCGGTCTTGGCCAGGGGCAGCAGGCCCTTGTCATTCTTCAGAAGGACCATGCCCTCCTCGGCGTCGGCCTGGCTGACCAGGCCGTTGGCCTTCAGGTCGATGGGCGCGATCTTGACCGGGTTGTCGACCACGCCGCTGGCGAACAGCGAGCGGGTGATCCGGCGGGCCATATCGTCCAGCCGCGCGCCGCTGACGGCGCCGCTGGCGAGATCAGCCTTCAACACTTCGCCCAGGAAGTCCTGCTTGTCGAAAGCCCGACCTGCGGACTGCTGGTCCAGGCCCGCATTGACCGACTTGGCGCCGGAGTGCACCGCGCCCCAGTCGGACATGACATAGCCCCTGAAGCCCCAGTCCTTCTTCAGGACGGTGTTCAACAGCCAGTCGTTTTCGCAGGCATAGACGCTGTTGACCCGGTTGTAGGCGCACATCACCGCGTGCGGATCGGACTGTTCCATTGCGAACTGGAAGGCCAGCAGTTCCGACATCCGGGCCGACGGCTCGTCGATATTGGCGCTGAGGACGAAGCGGCCCGTCTCCTGGTTGTTCAGGGCGTAGTGCTTGATGGTCGAGACGAGGTTGTTGGACTGGATGCCCTTGATCTGGGCGCCCACCATCGTGCCGGCCAGCAGCGGGTCCTCGCCGCCGTACTCGAAATTGCGGCCGTTACGCGGGTCGCGGACCAGATTCACGCCGCCGGCCAGCATCACGTTGAAGCCCGAATTGCGGGCCTCCGACCCGATCATCGCGCCGCCCTTGTAGGCCAGTTGCGGATTCCAGGTGGCGGTGGTGGCCATGCCCGAGGGCAGGGCGGTGCGCTCGCGAAATTCCTTGGCGCTGCCCTGGGTTGCCACGCCGATGCCGGCGTCGGTTTCCCACTGCTCGGGAATGCCCAGACGCGGAATGCCCTTCACATAGCCGGCCGAACCGGGGAGCGAGCCTTCGATACGCTCGTACTTGGGCTTCATGTCAGCGCCGAAATAGCCAAACACCAGGGTCAGCTTTTCGTCCTGGGTCATGGCCTTGACGACCAGATCGGCGCGGGTGTCGGGATCAAGCGCAGGATTTAGCCACGGCTGCGCAACCGGAGCGGCGGCGGTGGCCGTTTGAGCCTGGACGCTCAGCGCGGTCGCGGACGCGCCGATCATCAGCGCCAGGGCCAGGGCCTGGAATGTCTGCCGGTTCATGTTTCCTCCGTATTCTTGTCTGGACCGCCGGCCGTTATCGGCTCGGAAGCAAAGGGATCAGGTCTTTCGTTTCGGCGGCGGCCCGGTGCGGGCCGGGCCGGTCGACTCGCGGACGATCAGGCTGTGCTGGGCCAGGAACGGCGCGGCGGCCTTGCCAGCGGCGTCGTTGGCGTTCCAGGCGCTGAAGGTCTGCAAGGCTCGCAGCGCCATCTGTTCGAAGGGCTGGCGAATGGTGGTCATGGTCGGCCAGATCACTGCGGCGATCGGCGCGTCATCGAAGCCGACCACCGAGAGGTCGTCCGGAATCCGAAGGCCTCGGCGCTGGGCCTCCATGCAGGTGGCGGCGGCCATGTCGTCATTGGCGGCGAAGATCGCGGTGGGCGGCTCGTCGATGTCCAGCAGGGCCTTGGCGGCCTCGACCCCGGTCTTGAAGGTGAACTCGCCGTCAGCAAACAGTTCCGGGGCCGGACGCGGCAAACCGCGCGCCGCATAGGCCTCGAGGAAGCCGTTGCGCCGATGGGTGCTGGCGGCGTGATCGGGATGTCCCGAAATGTGGCCGATGCGGGTATGGCCCAGAGAGAACAGGTGCTCGACCACCTCGCGGGCGGCGGCGCGGTCGTCCATGGCGATGGCCGGGAAGTTGGGATCGGGGCTGGTCGGCGATATCAGAACACAGCGCACCTCCAGCTCACGCATCAGGGCTTTCAGCGGGCCAAAGTCGCACTCGGGCGGTAGCAGGACCATCTCCCGGATGCCGCCGTCCGCAACGAAGGCGCGGATACGGTCCTGCCAGCCTGTTATCGGTCCGTCGAAGAGATCGACGGTCAGGTGTCGACCGGTCTCGACGCAGGCCAAAAGCAGGGCGTGGTGGATCTTGGTGTGATAGCCGCCGCTGGGATCCCCCATCAGGACCCCCACGGACGAGGAGGTCTGCGAGCGCAGGCTGCGGGCCACAGCGCTGGGCTGATAGCCCAGTTCCTGCATGGCCGCACGGACCCGGTCGCGCGTTTTGGCGCTGACGCTCTCATGATCGTTGAGAACGCGAGAGACCGTCTTGGGCGAGACATCCGCCCGCTCGGCCACATCGTGAATCGTCGCCATTAAGTTCCCAACCCGACTGACGCCCCTGTTCTCGCGATTCACCACGGTGAAGGTGGCGGCCGCAAGGCGAGGCGCGTGGCAAGTCCTAACTCACGTTGTCCACGGTGTCATCCATGCGGACATATTCAGGTCAAAATGGGTCATTTTAAGAGACATAAATCAGACAAAATGGGTCAGGGATTTTTGGTGTTTTCCGCGTGGAAAGGCGCAAGCGCAAGGCGCTGAACGCGCTCGGCGTGCGAAGTCCGGAAACCGTTGGTCCGCTTGATGTTTCATGCCCTAAGGCGACTTCGGCCCATTGTAGATGGCGGTTGAACCCTCGGGAAAGGTTGGCATTTTTTCGAAAATATGGTTGCGGTAACACTGGGGTTTCCCCCGGGCGTCGCTCGCGGATCCGGCGCGCAAAAGACCGCGCGAGACAAGAATGACAACGTTGACATTGTTGTTGACTTGATGCGGACATTTGATGATGTTGCCCTCAACCGATAACGGCGTTGGGCCGGAATCGACAGCCCGGGCGCTGGGGGTCGCCGTCACCTACGGACATAGCGGACAAACGGTTCGCCGGGCCTCTGAGGCGCTCAATCGGTTCTGGATCACCCCGCGCAGACGGGGCGGCCAGGAACGGGGCGGACAATCAAATAAAAATGTTAGTTGGGGAGCTAGGAATTTGACCAATCAACGCAGGAAAGCCGTGCTTACGCGCGGTCTGGCGGTGGCCTTGCTGGCCGGCGCCTCTCAGGTGGCGCTAACCACCGGCGCATTCGCTCAGGACGCCACGCAAGTCGAAGAGGTGGTCGTCACGGGGGTCCGCGGATCTCAGATCAAGTCGGTCGACGTCAAGCGCACGCAAGCCTCGATCGTCGACGCCATCTCGGCGGAGGACATCGGCAAGCTGCCCGACGTCACCATCGCCGACTCGCTGCAGCGCATCTCGGGCATTCAGGTCCAGCGCAACGCCGGCGAGGGCACCACGGTCAACATCCGCGGTCTGGCCCAGGTCATTACCCTGCTGAACGGTGAACAGTATCTCAGCGCCGGCAATATGGGCTCGGCCCAGCCGAACCTGCTGGACGTGCCGTCGCAGTTGATGAACCAGGTGCTGGTCTACAAGTCGACCGATCCCAAGAACGCCCTGTCGGGCATTTCGGGCACCATCGATCTGCGCACGCGTCGTCCTTTCCAGTTCGGCGAGGGTCTGACCTTCACAGGCGCGGCCGAAGCCCAGCGGGGCGAGCGCACCAAGGAAAACGACTACCTGGTCAATGGCGTCCTCAACTGGCGCAATGACCGCGTCGGCCTGATGGTCTCGGCCGCCAAGAGCAAGTCGAACCTCGGCAACAACTATTCGGGCACCGTCGGCCTGTCGGGCAACAATGATTGGGGCGGCAACTTCCCCAACAGCTACATCTCGCCCCACGGCTACGAGAGCTTCAATCGCGTGGTGGAGCGTGATCGCCTGGGCGTTAATGTCGCCTTTGAGGCCGATCTGGGCGAAGGCTTCACCCTGATCGCCGAGGGCTTCTACGCCGAGCTCGAGGAATATAACCGCGCTGTCGGTCTCAACATCTCCAACCGCTGGGACGGCGGCGCCTTTGGCGCTTGGACCAAGCCCACGGTGTCGAGCCCGGTCGGTATCGGCAACTGGCAGACGGTTGACGAATACGACATCGACGCGTGGTGGATTAACTCCTTCACCGTCAACCGCACCACCAAGTCCAAGACCAAGAACTACAACCTCGAACTTAATTACGACAACGGCGGTCCGTTTACCTTCGAGACGCGCGCCATCCGCGCGGACGGCGAGCGTCTGAGCATGAACGGTCAGGCCCAGGGCGACTTGAGCAACTGGCGTTACGCGCCGGGCCGTTTCAATCTCTTCCGCGACGCCAACGACCGCACCCGCGGCACGTTCTATCCCAAGGCCATCTGCGACAAGTTCCCGACTTCGCGCCGCACGAACGCTGTCGTTGGCAGCGCCGGTGGTTGCTATCTGGATCCAAACCCCCAGGGCTACGGCGCCAATCCGCAGCTAAACTACAATATCGCAGGCGATCACCCTGTGTGGTCAGGCTTCGACAAGCCGCTGGTTGGTGGTCTTGGTGCGGGCAAGACCCTCAAAGACTACATGGCCAACAAGGATAGCTATGCGATCGGGGCCTTCTCATCTGAAGGCAACAACGAAGTCGAGTCGGACATGAACGTGTTCCGCGCCGATGGTCACTATGAGTTCGACGACAAGTTCCTGGGCTTCATCACCAAGGTCGACGCGGGGGTTCGCCAGAGCGAGCGTTCGGTCGATGTCGAGCAGTTCCACCTGTTCTCGGGCTTCTACGGCGGTTCGCCCGGCGCGGTTCAAGCCAACGGTACGCCGGTTCCGGCCGGCGGCTGCGAGGCCCAGTGGAAGGCCATCGACGTTGTCATGAGCCAGAACCAGTGCCAGGCTGGCGAGTTCGTGCCCGATCCCGTTACCGGTCTACAGGTGTTCCAGGGCTACACCGTCAACGCGCCGACCCGTTTGGACACCTACAATAACGTGGTCTGGGTCGATGACCTGGGCGGCGTCACCAGTGGTGTCCCCGGCTTCTGGGCGATTGACCCGCGCGACTTCGACGATGCGGAAGCCTTCCACAAGAAGGTCTTCGGCGGCGCCATCCGCGTTCAGATCCCCGGCCAGACCTATGACGTCAGCCTGCGCGAGCAGAGCGCGTTTGGCGCGGCCAATTTCGAGATGGGGGGTCTGTCGGGCAACTTCGGCCTGCGCGTCATCGAGACCGAGCTGACGGTGAAGCAGAACCTCACCGGCGACACCCGCAACTACGGCGACACCAATGCCGACGCCGGCGACAACGTCACCAAGCGCAAATATACCGACTGGCTGCCGTCGCTGAACCTGACCTACAACCTCGGCGAAAACATCAAGTTCCGCGCGGCCTACTCCAAGACCATGCAACCGCTGGACCTGGGCAACTACGGCGGCGGTCTGTCGATCTTCACCTCCGACTGCGGCGCGGCCCTGCCGAACGTCCGCTGCGTGACTGGCGCCAGCGCCTCGGGCAACCCGAACCTGGATCCGTGGCGGTCGCAGAACTTCGACGGCGCCATCGAGTACTATTTCGGTCGCGCCTCGATGCTGAACATCTCGGCCTTCAAGCTGAAGATCGACAGCTTCGTGACCAACGGCACCACCACCGGCCGCTTCCCCGACCAGGACGGCGTCATCCGTCGCGACGTCAATGTCACCCTGCCCATCCAGGGCGACGGCGGCGAGGTCGAGGGCCTGGAAGTGGGCGCCAAGCTGGCCATGAGCGACATCATGCCGGACGCCGGTCTGCTGTCGAACTTCGGCGTTGACAGCAACTACACCTACTCGCCCAGCGAGGAGTCGCGGGTCGGCCTGGATGGCGAAAAGCTGTCCTTCGTCGACAACTCCAAGCACCAGTTCAACCTGGTGGGTTGGTATCAGGACGAGAAGCTGCAGGCGCGCGTCGCCTACAACTATCGAACCGATCGTCTGTCCAGCGTGATGAGCAACAACATCCCGATCTATCAAGACAGCACGGGCTATGTGGACGTGAACGTCAGCTACAACGTTCGTGATAATATCACGGTCTACTTCAATGGTTCGAACGTGACCGGCGAGATCGAGGATTACTACGCCAAGTTCGCGAAGGGTAAGACTCAGTACATCAGCCAGAACGAGTTCGAACCCCGCTACACCATCGGCCTTCGGGCGCGCTGGTAACCTCTAGGCTCACCTCCTGCGGCCGCCGTGACCCCCCGCGTCACGGCGGCTCCTTTTTGGAGGCGGACCTGTCCGAGACGGGCGCCAGGCGGTAGCCTCGCGGTCAGCCGGGCCAGATATGAAAGTGCTTCGGGAGGGCGACGGTGGATCAAGCAGCCCAGGACAACCGCATTCGCAGCGTCGTGATCGTGGGCGGCGGGACGGCCGGCTGGATGGCGGCGGCCAGTCTGCAGCGCCACTTCCAGGGCTCGCCCCTGAAGATCACCCTGATCGAGAGTTCCGAGATCGGAACCATCGGGGTGGGCGAGGCGACCATCCCGACTATCCGCAATTTCTACCAGAACCTGGGTCTAAGCGACCTGGATGTGATGCGGGCCACCGGCGCCACCTGCAAGCTGGGCATTCGCTTCAACGACTGGCTCAAGCCAGGCTCATCCTTCCTCCATCCGTTCGGCCTGTTCGGCCAGGATCTGCGGGGTGTGCCATTCCACCACTACTGGCTGCGGCTGAAGGCCCTGGGCGACGAGTCCGAGATTGGTGAATACTCGCTGGGCGCATCCCTGGCCAAGGGCGGCAAGTTCACCCAGCCATCGCGCAACCCGCCCTCCAGCCTGTCGGTGTTCGACTGGGCGCTGCACCTGGACGCCAGCCTGTTCGCCAAGTTGATGCGGCAGGTCGCCGAAAACGCGGGGGTCAAGCGCATCGACGCCCGGATCACCAGGGTCAATCTCCGGCCTGAGGACGGCTTCATCGCCTCGGTCGATCTCGACACCGGCGCCACGGTCGAAGGCGAACTCTTCATCGACTGCTCGGGGTTCCGCGGCCTGCTGATCGAGGAGGCCCTGCACACCGGCTACGAGGACTGGAGCCCGTGGCTGCTTTGCGACCGCGCCCTGGCCGTGCAGAGCGAGGGTAGCGGTGAGCCGCCGCCCTACACCGACGTCTCGGCCCAGACAGCCGGCTGGCGCTGGCGCATTCCGCTGCAGCACCGCTATGGCAACGGCTACGTCTATTCCAGCCGCCACATCAGCGACGACGACGCCATGGCCGAGCTGAAGGGCGCCGTGCCTGATCCGCTGCTGCACGAGCCGCGTCAGATCCGCTTTACCCCGGGCCGCCGTTTGAAGGCCTGGAACAAGAACTGCGTCGCCCTGGGCCTGGCGGCGGGATTCCTCGAGCCGCTGGAGAGCACGAGCATCGCCCTGATTGAAACCGGCATCGAGAAGATCAAGCAGCTCTTCCCGGACCGCACCTTCAATCAGGGCGTGCTCGACGAGTTCAACGACATGTCGAAGCTGGAGATGGAGCGCGTCCGCGACTTCATCATCCTGCACTACAAGGCCAACCAGAGGAACGACACGGCCTTCTGGCGCGACTGTCAGGCCGTGGAGATTCCCGACACCCTCAAGCACAAGATCGAGCTGTTCCGCGAGCGCGGCCACTTCATCCGCTATCGCTGGGAAATGTTCCAGCCGGCCAGCTGGCTGGCGATCTATACGGGCTTCGACATCCTGCCCAGGACCTGGGACCCCAGCATAGAAGGGTTGGACATCGAGTCGCTGCGCCGGGGCATGACCGAGATGCGCAAGGCCGTGAAGGCGGCGGTCGACGCCGCGCCAACCCATGGCGACTTCCTCGACAAATACGCGCGGCCCGCGCCGCTCGCTGCGCAATAAAGACAAGAAAAGACAGGGACGGACATGCAGGACGCCAATCAGAACGGGATCCGCAAGATCGTGATCGTCGGGGGCGGCAGCGCCGGCTGGATCTGCGCGGCCATGGCCAGCCACTATTTCCACAAGAGCGGCGTCGAGGTCGAGCTGATCGAGTCCGAGGAGATCGGCACCATCGGCGTGGGCGAGTCGACCATCCCGCCGTTCCTGCAGCTGATCCGCAGCCTGGGCATCGACGAGCAGGACTTCATCCAGAAGACCCAGGCCAGCTTCAAACTCGCGATCCGTTTCGAGAACTGGCGGAAAAAGGGCGAGACCTACTACCACCCCTTCGGCCAGATCGGCGGGCCCATTGGTCGGCACGAGTTCTACCAGTGCTGGCTGCGCGCTAAGGCCAATGGCCATCCCTCTAACCTGCAGGACTTTGCTCCGGCCACGGTGATGGCCGACCAGTGGAAATTCACGCCGCCGTTCCGCGCCCAGAAGACCCTGCTCAGCGGCGCCAGCTACGCCCTGCACATCGACGCCAAGCTGGTGGCCCAATACCTGCGCGATTTCGCCGAGACCCGTGGCGTCAAGCGTACCGAGGGCATCGTCACCGACGTGGTGTCCCGTCCCGACGGCTTCGTCGAGAAGGTGATCATGCAGAACGGCAGCGAGGTTTCGGGGGACATCTTCATCGACTGCTCGGGCTTCCGCGCGCTGCTGATCGGCAAGACCCTGGATGAGGAATATCTGGACTGGTCGGACGTGCTGATGTGCGACCGCGCTGTCGTGGCCCAGACCGAGAACGTCAAGGATCCGCACCCCTACACCCTGTCGCAGGCCCAGGACGCCGGCTGGCGCTGGCGCATTCCGCTGCAGCATCGGGCGGGCAATGGCTATGTGTTCTGCAGCAAGTACATCAGCGAAGATGAGGCCACCGCCACCCTGCTGAGCCAGATCGAGGGCGATGTGCTGCTGGGCCCCAACATCATTCCCTTCAAGACCGGAATGAGAAAGCGCCTGTTCCGTAACAATGTGGTGGCGATCGGCCTGGCCGGCGGCTTCATCGAGCCGCTGGAATCTACAGCCCTGCACCTGATCTATCGCGGCATGGACTTCCTGCTGCGCTATTTCCCGGACAAGGACTTCGATCCCGGCCTGGCCGCCGAATACAATCGGCGCATGGCCATGGACTATGAAGAGATCCGCGACTTCATCGTGCTGCACTATTACACGACCCAGCGCGACGACACGCCGTTCTGGCGCGACTATCAGAAGGTCGCCCCGCCCGAGAGCCTGCGCGAGCGGGTGGAGCTGTTCAAATCCAGCGCGGTCCTGCGCGACGGCGTCGACGACATGTTCCGCGCGCCCAGTTGGCAGTCCGTCATGGAAGGCATGGGCATCCGCCCCGGCCGCTATCAGCAACTGGTCGACGCCGCGCCCTATTCGGTGATCCAGCAGACGCTGGACCAGTCCGCGCCGATCCTGAAGGCCCAGGTCGCCGGCCTCCCCAGCCATGGCGAGTTTCTCGCCCAGCATTGCCCTGCTGCGCCCTTCAGGCGCAGCGCCTGATCCGGGCGCGCGCCGACAGTCCCTGAACCTGAAACGGCGCTCACCAGGGGGTATCTTGCTTCGATCAAGCGGGATCGACCGAAAATAAACGCTTTGAGCTTAAGCATAAGCTCATACGGGCCGGCAGTCGCTGCTCGCGGGGATAAACCGACGTGGCATCGAAGGCGGCGCAGGGGCCAGAGCGCATCCGCATCCAGCAACGCGAAGCCGATCTTCTGGTCGCGGCGCACGAGCGGTTCGTCGCGCGCAAGCCCGGCGGAAAGCGCCTGGTGCTGCGCTTTGCCATCCTTGAGGGCCTGGATCTCTGTGCGCGCGACCTGTCGGACGCCGATCTGACAGGCTCCAACCTGACGGGCTGCAGGTTCGATCGTGCGCGTTTGGCCCGGGCCTGCCTGTTCGGCGCAGATCTTCAAGCCTGCAGTTTCATCGGGGCGTCTCTCGTCAGGGCCGACCTGCGCGGCGTACGACTGAAGGGCGCAAATCTCTCGCACGCCAACCTGACCCAGGCCGACCTGCGAGCCGGTCGGATCGCCATCTCCGACGAGGACACCAAGTTCGCCGTGCTCCGCCACAAGGTGCCGGCCGGTCAGCTGGACGGGGCCAATGTCACGGGCGCGGTGCTCGACAAGTCCCGGCTGGACGATGTGTCGGCGGCGGCGGCGGACTTTTCCGAATGTTCCATGCGCGGCGCAAAGCTCGTTGGCGCCAACCTCAAGAATGCCAGCCTGCGCGGCGCTGTGATCGACAATGTCGACGTGCGGGGGGCCAATCTCGAGAGCGCCGATTTCACCGATGCGGTGGTGACGCGCGTCGACCTGACCCAGGCCAAGATGATGGGAGCCGTCATGGATCGTTGCCTGTGCGATCCCGGGCCGGAAGCCAGCGCCAAAGCGGCGGCGATCTTTGTGAAGCTGGCGGCGCACCGTGAATGGGTCACCAGTGGCGGCAAGGCGGGCCAGCCCGCTGTGCTGGACGGAGAAGACCTGCGGCCTATCGCCGACATGGCCGGCGCCTTCCTGACCGCTGTCAGCGCCCGGAACGCCTGCCTGGCGGGCATGGATCTTCGGCGGATTTCTCTGCAGGGTGCGCTGCTGGAGGGCGCCGACCTGCGTGGCGCCATCCTGCGCGAAGCCGACCTGCGCGGCGCCAATCTGACCGCCGCCAATCTGAGGCAGGCTGATCTGCGCCGTACGATGCTCGGCGCGCTACCCTTCAAGGTCGATCGCGAGAAACCCACGGTCCTGGCGGAGGCCTGCCTGCGCTACGCTGACCTTCGTGAGGCTGATCTGGGCGACACAGACCTGGCCGACGCAGATCTGCACGGCGCCAAACGCGCGGCGGCGCGCCCAGCTGTGGTCGATGACATGGGGGTCGACGACGCGGATAGCGACGAGACGTTCGTTCTGGACATGTAGTCAGGCGCCGCGTCGCCGCGCCTCGCGCAAGGCCGCGCGATGGTCCGGGGCCGCGAGCTCGATCAGGGCCATGGCGCGGGCCTCGCCCTCCAGCGGCCGCAGATCGACAGCGCCATGCTCGGTCACGACGATCCCAACCTCGGCCGCCGATAGCGTGGCCGGGACCTGCAGGCGGGGAACGATGCGGCTGACCGCGCCGCCCTTCGCAGTCGAACCCAGGGCGATGATGGGTAGGCCGCCAGACGAGCGCCGCGCGCCGCCGATGAAGTCCGGCAAGCCACCCGGTCCCGAGATCGCCGCCCCGTCCACCCACTCGGCGTTCACCTGGCCCAGCAGATCGACCTCGATGGCTGAGTTGACCGCCACAAAGCCTGGGATCTTGGCGAGGCGGGCGACATCGTGGGTTTCAAGGGCGGGCGCCATCTCCACGCCTGGCAGGTCGGCGGCCCTTGCGTAAAAGGCCCGAGAGCCGAGCAGGCTGCCGGTCGTCACGCGTCGGAACAGGCCATGGCGAACAAGGTCGGCGACCGGATCACAGATCATGCCGCTGTGCAGGGCAAGACCCTCCTTGCCGCTCAGCCCGGCCCACAGGGCGTCGCCCAGCCGACCGATCCCGGCTTGAACGGTCGCTCCGTTCGGTATCAGCGCGGCGATCTGTTCGATGATCCGCCGCTCGATGTCTCCCGCGACACGCACGGCGTATTCGACCAAGGGCGTGTCGAGCTCGACGATCTCGTCGAACCTGTCAATGGAGACGGCCGGAGATCCGGGCAACCGGGTCAAGGACGGGTTGATGACGCCAATCTTCAGCCCACATCGGTCCAGCGCCGTCGGGGCGAAATCTGTGGTCGGGCCGAACGAACACGATCCCGTCTGATCGGGCGGTGTGACCATGAACAGCCCCGCCGCATATCGACTGGCGGCCACCCGCCGAGCAAAGCCGTGATAGGTCACGGGCAGGTGTTCGAACCGCCCCGCCGCCGCGATGGCCTGCCAGGCCGTTGACATGAAGGGGCCGGCCATACGCGCCTGGGGGCCAAGGCTGCTCCAGTCGAAGCTGTTGACGCCGGGAATGAAGCCGCCTTCGAAGGTCGCCGATCGCAGGGGTTCCAGCAGCCGCGACAACGGCGCGGCGGCGGAGGGCTCGGCGGCCGAGGCGCTCACGAAAACCCGGGTGTCTGGCGGCATGATGCTCATCGGCTTGGCAGGTGATGCGCCGCAGCATAGGCGAAAGCGACGCGGGTGTGGCGCCTTCCGCCAGGTCTGGCGGCCTTGCCCCTAAAGCCCGATCACCCAGTCGCCGGTCAAGGCCGAGATATTCACGCCCGCCAGGATGATCTGGTCACCGCCGCCCAGGTCGATGATCGCGTTCGCCCCGCTCTGGTAGACACTGTAGGTCTCGCCCGGATCCAGCTGGATCCGGTCGCCCTGCGCGCGGTTGAAGTCGGTGATCAGGTCCAGACCGGCGCCGGCGAAGCTGTAGAAGATGTCTGCCCCGAGCCCGCCGGTGATGTTGTCGGCGCCGCGGTCGCCCGACAGCCAGTCATCGCCTTCGTCGCCGGACAGGACATCGTCGCCCTGACCGCCGCGAACGATGTCGCTGCCCACGCCGCCATAGCAGACGTCATTGCCAAGGTTGCCGTTGACGATGTCATCACCCGCCTCGCCAAACAGCTGGTCGTTGTTCTGACCTCCCACGACCCAGTCCGCACCCGCGCCGCCATAGCCGAAATCAGCGCCGATATTGCCGTTGATCCGATCGAACCCGTCGCCGCCCGTGATGGTGTCATTGCCGTCATTGCCATCAAGCCGATCATCGCCCGCCAGACCATTTATGGCGTCGGCGCCAGCTTCGCCGCGTAGCCAATTGGCCAGGTCGTTGCCGTGGATGGTGTCTGCGCCCGAGCCGCCCCGGGCGTCTTCGATCTTGGCGCCAGCGGCCACAGCCACATTGCCGACCAGACCACCGACGTCCGAGAAATGGCCTTCTCGCAGATCGATCGTCTGGGCGTTGCTGTAGCCAGAAAAGTCGAACGTGTCGGCTCCGCCAGCATCCCAGACAGCAAAGACCACCTTGGTCGAGGCGGTGCTGATCTCGAACCAGGATCGTCCGGCGTTGGAATTGAATCCGTAGGTGGTGTCGCTGGTCCGGGTCGTCATATTGGCCCCGTATTCCGCCTGAGCGGCCGCTATGTCGTCGAGCTGCGGCGCCGAGGCGTAGCGTCCCTCATAGCTGGCGCCTGTATTGCGCTCGCTGAAATAGCTCATCACCGTATATTGGCGGGAATCCTGATAATATTCAGCATGTTCCGCATAGGTGAAGCTGGCGCCGTCGACGACGTCATAGTCGGAGGGATGGCCCAGCCCGATGGCGTGGCCCAGTTCATGGACAAGGACCGAGCCGCCGTAGTTGTTGGCTGTCGGCGTAACATTATAGCCCAGTGTTGCGTTGATCCAGACGTCGCCGGAACTGGCCGAGAAGGCGGGATTGCCCGGGAGATAGGCAAACGCTGATGCGCCATCGACGCCGCTGGAATAGTTGCTGAACAGGATGGAGGCCTGGTTGCTGTAGGCTGCCTCTCCAACGGCGCCGGAACCGACCCGGACAAAGGTGATGTTGGCGACATCCGACCAAGACGTCAGGGCCAGCTCCGCCTGTCTGATCTGGGCGGTGTTGAACCGTGAAAAGCCAGCCGAATCATCGGGCATGGTCTCGGGCGCCGTCGCGCGAAACCCATAGGTGATGGTGTAGGGCTGACCCAAGGCGGAAGACCAGCCGTTCTCGAAACCCACCAGGGTCAGGCCCGCCGTCTCGATCGACAGGCTGGGCTTGCCATTGACCGTTACGCCGGTTCGGCCTTCTGCGTTCAGGTAGAACTGGGGATCTTCAGACCCCGCCTGAGCCAGGACTTCAGGATGGGACAGAACGTCGAAAGCCATGGCGCAAACTCACGCAAAGGGTCCCCCGACGTCCGGATGCTAGTCTGGCCGTCCGGCCGCGACAATCCCGCAGCCGTTGCGGCGGATGGACGCGCAACCAGTGAGCACCCGCGGCGGTGAACGGGTGGTTACGCTCACTCCCCCCTTTTGCGGAGTCCGGCCCGAGCGAGGACAATGGAAGGGGGCTACTTCAGCCCCAGCTTCCCAGCGATCGCCGACCACGGCGCCAGCTTGAAGTTCTGGTTCTCGGGCGGCGAGACGTTGCGGCCGTCCTGGGCGATGAAGGCGCCGGCTTCCAGGCCCGCGCCGAGCGAGGCGCTGGTCACCTCAAGGCCATCGGTTTCCGAAACGCCGTCGATGCCAGTCGCGCCGTCGGCGATCACCGCGAAGCTGCCCACATAGGCGTTGTCGCCCTCGCGCCGGTAGACCGCGTAGCTGTTGTTGCCCTGGCTGGAGAGAACCAGATAGCCTTTTCCGCCCGCCTGGGCGTAGAGGCCCACACCTTCCAGGTCGTCCTTCAGAGCCGGGTTGTCGACCACGCGGGCGATGGCCTTGCGGGCGGCGCCGGTCGAAGGCTCGGCGCCCAGCTTCCACAGGGCGGTGTCTTCCTCGGCGATATAGAGCGCGCCCGTCTCGTCGTCGGCGACGCAGCCTTCGGTCTGGGTGTCGAACTTCAGGTCGCGAACCTTCTCGGCCCTCACCTTGCCGGCGGGGGTGGCGAGCAGCTTCCACTGGCGCACGCCGCCGTCCGGATCGCTGATGAACACAAAGGTCGCGCCCTTCCTGTTGCGATACATGCACAGGCCATAGGGATCCGAGAGGCCGGTGGCCTGGACGCCGTCGGCGACACTGGTCAGCTGGCGGGTGTCGGGATCGAAGCTGTAGATCGCGACGGCCTTCCTGGTGCGGTCGCTGGCCGTGACCAGCGTCACGGTCTTGCCGCCCAGCTTGAAGCCGTGGCGCAGGTCGACATTGTTCATCTTGCCGTCGGGCAGGTCCTGCAGCAGCTTGCCCGAAAGGTCATAGACCAGCAGGCCGCCCTTCTTGTCCGTGGCGATGATGGCGTGCTTGGCCGAGTCAGTCGGATGGACGAAGATCGCCGGATCATCGGCCGCGTCGCCGTCGTGTTCGACAGGCTGGGTCTCCATGGTCGCCTGCACCAGGGCCAGCTTGCTGGCCGTCGCCTCGGGCGCGGCCTGGCCGGGTGAGATCTTCAGGGCGGCGACGACGTCCTGCCACGACAGCACCCGGGTGTTGGCGCCCACCTTGCGGTCGTCGGAGACCAGCAGGGCGCCGGACGGCAGATCGGGGCCGACAGGCGCACGCAGGCCAAACAGGCCGGCCGGGCCCTCTATCGCATCGGCGCCGTTGGCCTGGATGCGGAAGGCGCCCAGGAACCTGTCCCCGGCATTGCGGTCATAGACGTTGTAGTCGCCCGCCTCGGCATTGGCGGCGACCAGATAATTGCCCTCCGCCCCACCGTTAAGGATGGCCAGACCGCCGACTTCGCCCTTGATGCGGCCCAGGCGGTTGATGTCGACAATGGTCGGCACGGCCTCGGCCTCGGGATCTGCGTCATAGCGCCAGATGCCGACCGCTTCCTGAGAGACATATAGCGCGCCGCTGGCGTCATCGGCGACGCAGTACTTGGCTTCCGACGACAGGTGCAGGCGGCGCACCAGGCGGCCGTCCAGTTTTCCCTCGGCGGTGGGGTACAGCAGCCACTGGTCCAGCTGACCCTCGCCACCGGTGGCGAAAGCATAGAGCGAGCCGTCGCGAGGACTCTTGTGCAGGCACAGGCCCTCACCGGCATAGCCCAGCATCAGTGGGCGTGCCTCGATGGCCTGGGCCTGGCCGGTGGCGAAGTCAAAAGCGGACAGGCGAATTCGCCCGGCCTGGCGATCCAGAACCGCCAGCACGGGGCGGCCGTCGAGATCGCGGGTGTCGACGGCGTAGGTTTCGCCGCCGGGCAGGGCGGCCCTGCGGGCGCCGTCCAGGTCATGAAACTCCAGCCCGCCCAGTTCGCCGGTCGCGGCGATGACGCTCTTTCGGGGATCGACGCTGTTGTAGAGCAGGACGGCCGCGTTGGCGCCGCCTTGCGCGGTGGGCGCGGTCGCGCCGACAGGGGCGACGCTGATGCTGGGCGCGGTGGTCTGGGCCAGGGCCGGACCGGCGACGAACAGCAGGGCCAGGGCGCTGGCGGCGGCAAGGTGTTGGCGGCGATGGATCATGGTGTCCCCCTGTGGTCGCATCTTGGTCGTACGACCGGATCTAGAGCAGCGGTGCTGACGCCACGCTGACGATCAACGGATTTGCCCTGGACGCGCTACCGCAGCGTCTGAATAGCCGCCTTATGGCGAGGTTTGGATACGCGTTCATGACGACCCGGCCGGTGTTCCGGGGGCGGATGGTGTCGCCCCTGACACATTCGGCAAATCGCTGTCACAATGGAGTGGTAGAGCACGCGCGGTTCCAGCGGTTCGCCGAGGCCGTTCAGGCGCTCTTGTCGTTACTGAAGTCTTCCTGACGATCTTCCCACCCGGTGGATCGCGATCCCGCGCGCGAAAGGACGCCTCGCCATGCCTGATCTCGTCACCGTCACCTGCGAGGAGTTCGCCGACCTCCGCGCCAGCCTGCCCGCCATCACCGATCGCTATCTGTTCGACGTGCTGGGCATCAGCGAGACCACCTGGGTCAAGCTGCGCAAGGGCCTGCCGATCAAGCGCATTACCCTGGAGCGCGCCCTGGCCAAACGCGAACGCTGGCGCGCCATGGGCGGCGCCGGCAGGATCGCCGCCTGACCGCTTGACGGCCAGATGTTGCGGCGCGTCAGCGGCGTGTCAGGATGGTTGTGGAATCGTAGGCCCCATGACCCAGCCCCTGATCAGAACCCGTCTAGCGCTCCTGTTGTTGCCGCTCGCCCTGGCCCTGGCGGCCGGCGGAGCCCAGGCCAGCGACAAGAAGCATAATCACGAGGTCGCGCGCGCCGCCCTGGCGCGCGGTGACGTCCTCCCGCTGACGAAGATACTCGCCATCGCCGCTCAGCGCGCGCCGGGGGAGGTGATCGACGTCGAACTCGAAGAGGACAAAGGTCGGATGAAGTACGATCTGAAAATCCTGACGAAGGGCGGCCGGGTGCTGGAACTGGAGCTGGACGCCAAGAGCGGCGCGACCCTCAAGCTCGAGGAAGACTGATTGCGCGCGCTCGTCGTCGAGGATGATCCGGTCGTCGGCCCTGATCTGGCGCGCGCGCTGGGCGCGGGCGGGTTCGTGGTCGATCTTGCCACGGACGGTGAGGCGGCTTCGTTCAGGGGCAGCGTCGAGGACTATGCCGTCGTGGTGCTGGACCTTGGCCTGCCGCACCTGGATGGCCTGTCGGTGCTGCGCCGCTGGCGGGCCGAGGGCCTGGCCTTCCCGGTGCTGATCCTGTCGGCCCGCGGTGACTGGACCGAGAAGGTCGAGGGCATCGAGGCCGGCGCTGACGACTATCTGGCCAAGCCCTTCGAGATGGGCGAGTTACTGGCGCGGACCCGGGGTCTGGTGCGCCGCGCCGCTGGCCGGGTCTCGCCTCTGATCGAGATCGGCCGCCTGGTTCTCGATACGCGCCGCATGTCGGCCACTCTGGACGGCGCGCCGGTCCGCCTGTCGCCGCTGGAGTTCCGGTTGCTCGACTGCCTGGCTCACCAGCCCGGTCGCGCTGTTTCGGCGGGAGAACTGGCCGAGCAACTCTATGGTGCAACCGAAAGCGGCGACGCCAACGCCATCGAGGCCCTGGTCACGCGTCTGCGCCGCAAGGTGGGCGCTGATGTGATCGAGACGCGGCGGGGCTTTGGCTATCGCCTCGCCGGCGCCGGCGCCGGAGCCGGAGCGTGACGGGCGGCTCGCTCCGATGGCGGCTGATGGCCGGCGGCATGCTGGCCATCCTGGCGGCGCTGGCCGTATCCTGGCTGGCCATGACGTGGCTGTTCGAGCGCCACATCGAGCGTCGCGAAACGGTCGAGCTGACCCGCATGGGCCAAGCCTTGGCGGCCAGCCTGAGTATCGACCCCCAGGGCGCGCCGCTGATCGAAATGGCGTCAGGCGACACCCGGCTGACGAAGGCTGCTGGAGGTCTCTATTGGCAGGTCTCGACGCCGCGTGGCTCGGAACGTTCCGTGTCGCTGTGGGACCAGCGACGAGAAGATCTTGCGTTTGGCGCGGCAAGAATTTGGCCGGGACCTGGCGCTTTTCCTGGCCGGCCTGTGGGTCGTTCTATCAGCTGCTGCGGCTGCGCAGGTCAGTCTTGGCCTGGCGCCGATGGCGCGGGTCAGGGACGATCTGGCCCGCCTGCGCCGCAGCCCGTCGGCGCGTCTTTCTGACGATCATCCGCGTGAGATCGCGCCCCTGGCGCAGGCGATCAACGCCCTGGCCGAGGCGCGCGAGGCCGATCTGGCCCGCGCGCGTCGACGGGCCGGCGACCTGGCCCACAGCCTCAAGACACCGCTCTCGGCGCTGTCCGCCCAGAGCCGGCGGGCGCGCGAGGCTGGCGCGGTCGAGGCGGCCGATGGTCTCGATAGCGCGATCGCCGCCGTCGGTGCGGCGCTGGAAGCAGAGCTGGCCCGCGCCCGCGCCGCCGCTGCGCGCGAGACGTCCCTCGCCGCCGAAACGGCGCCCCTGGCCGTGGTCGAGCGCCTGGTCGAGGTGATCGAGCGCACCGCCGAGGGCGAGCGGCTGATGTTCGACATTGAGATCGATCCAGCCCTGAGCATTCCGGTCTCGGACGACGTACTGACCGAGATGCTGGGCGCCCTGATCGAGAACGCCGCGCGTTTTGGGCGTCGCCGCGTGCGTATCACCGCGATAGCGACGACCGGGCACGTGGTCCTCGGTGTTGATGATGATGGCCCCGGCATCGACGACGGCCGGACCGAAGCCGCCCTGGCGCGAGGGGGCAGGCTCGATGAGGCCGGCCCTGGACACGGCCTTGGCCTGGCGATCGTCCGCGACCTGGCCGAGGCCTCGGGAGGTATGCTGCGGATGGATCGCTCGCCGCTCGGAGGGCTGCGGGCGGAAATCGCTTGGCTCAACCCACGCGCGGCGTCCTGATGGCCGCCCCAATGCTCGTTCTACACATCTGAAACCTTGCGAAGTCTGGGAGGTGCGCAGGGATCGTCTCTGACCGGAGATCGGTCTTCTTTTCAGCTGTGACGCGATCTTTGTAACGCATTGTAAAAACACCCCCTCTACCTCTGGCAGAGCCTTGGTCCATGCTCTTTAAAGGTTGTGTGAAGCAGTTGAGGGGCGAGTATGAACCAGGCGAGCATGAGCGCGCGGATCGAGGATAGCAGGGCTGCCAACGTGGCTATCCTCAATCCGCTGGTCCAGGAAATCACCGACGCGCTGCTTGATCTGGGCGGGGCGGCGCATCGCGATGCGGTTGTGGCCCATGTGGCCAAGAAGCGTGGGGTCTTTCGGCCGTCGGCCGCGATGGCCCAAGAGCTGGACGCGGCGTTTTCCACCTATTGCAGCGGCGCCAGCGACCGTCACGCGGCAGGCTTGCTACATCTGCCCTACGGCCCCCTCAGCCGTCGCTGGGCCCTGACGGAACAGGCCTATGGTCTGCTGCGTGACGGCGCGGACGCCGGGTCGCGGTGAAGCTGTTGGTCTGGATGCACCATATGGCTGACCGCCTGGGCGTGGTTCCAGGTCGGCGCGCCAGCAAGGGCTGGATCCTGCGGTTTGCGGCCGCCATCATGGCCAGCCTGGCGCTCTGGGTGCTGTTTCTCTGGGGGCTGCTGCTGATTGTCGACGGCATCGCGCCGCTCTAAACGCCTCCTCGCGTGATCAGCGGGTGACCGCACGCGGGGCGGCGGCTAGATTTCGCTTTGGGCGAGCCCCACCGCGATGGCGGGGACAGGGAGAGCGGGTTCAATGCGCATCTTGGTCTTTAGCCTTGGGGCAGCTCTAGCTGTGAGCGGTTGCGCCACGGCGCCGAGCATAGTCCGCGAGGGCAATCTGTCGGCTCTGCGGGGCCAGAGCCTGGCGTCGCTGGAGGGGCCATCGGCGGCGGTTGACGGGACCTTGGCCGCCGCGATCCAGACCGGTGTTCTAAAGCGCCTTGCGGACAACGGCGCCGACGTCTCGGGCGTCAAGCCACCGGCCTACCTGCTTCAGGTCGGCGTCGGCGTTTCGGCGCCTGCTGTCGGGGTGTCCGGCGTCGCCGCGCCGTCGTTCAAGGAAACCGCCTGGCGCAGCGCGCCGACCAAGCGGCATTTCTGGAACCGTCGCGGTCCGGCCCAAACGGCCACGGCGGTGGTGCTGGAGGTCTCGACCGGAAAGCCAGCCGCCTGGGCCACGGTGCGGGCCGATGGCGCCGATGCTGAGACGACAGCCGATCGCCTGGTCAGGGCCCTCGCCGCGCCCGCTCCCTAAAGCCCTTTCCGACCTGACGACTTCGTCACGGCTGGCCGAAAGGGCCCTGGGTCAGAAGCTTTAGGCGGGCCGATATTCCGGCAGGCGCAGCGTAAAGGTTGCTCCGGCGCCGGGCGCGCTGGCGCACAGAACGCCGCCGCCATGCCGCGCAGCGGCCGCGTCGACGAACGCCAGGCCAAGACCGACCCCGCCAGCGGCCTCCGACCCGGGCCGGTCGAACCGCTGGAAGGCCCGGAACGCCATCGCCGCCTCTTCCGGCGACAGCCCCGGACCCTGATCGCTGATCGAGACATCAACGAAGGCGCGACCGTCCTCGCGGGTGGCGCGCGCCGACACCCTGATCCGCGACCCTTCCGGGCTGTACTTGACCGCATTGCCAAGCAGGTTGACCAGGGCCCGCGCCAGTACGCTGCGATCGCCCAGCACCATCAGCGGCGCGTCGCAGCCCTCCTGCTCGATCTCGATATGACGCTGGCGGCACTGCGGCCACAGCTCGTCCACCGCCTCGACCGCGACGTCGCACAGGTCTACGGGCTCCATCGCGACTGGCGTCACCTCGGCGCGCGCCAGCTGCACGAAGCCGTCGGCCAGGGCCAGGGTGCGACGGGCGCAGGCCGCCAGACGATCCGACACGTCTTCTGGCAGGTCCGGCGTCGTCGCCAACAGCGCCAGGATCGAGGTCTGGGGCGACCGCATGTCGTGGGTGAGCAGTTGCAAGGCCTGCTCGCGCTGGCGCATGGCGGCAGTCAATGTGGTGATGTCGGCCAGGCGGACGATCCAGCCCGCGCTTTCGCCGGCCTCGTCGCGGCGAAACACGGTCTGGGATTGATAGGCGCGGCCGTCGCTCAAATGCAGGTCGACGGGCTCGATCCGTTCGGCCTCGGGTGGCCAGGACTCGTCAAAGGTTCGGCCCAAGGGCTCGAGGGCGTTGAGCAGGGAGGCCACCGAAGCCCCGGCCAGCGGCAAGTGGGTTGCGCGCAACAAGGTCTGGGCGGCGGCGTTGGCGGCCACCACACGTCGCCGGGCGTCCAGCACCACGGTCGCGTCGGGCAGGCTGAACAGCGCGTCGGCCGAGAAGCGGCGCAGGTCGTCGATCCGGTTGATCGCAGCGCCCAGGCTCAGGGCCTGACGGGCCACCAGATCGCTCTCGAAGCCCTCGGCCGGCGGCGTCTGGGCCACGGGCAGCAGCCGGCGCAGTTCGTGGCCCAACAGATCACTGACCCGACCCAGCTGGCCCCAGCCCCAGACCAGCGACACGGTCGCAAGGCCAATGATCGTCGCCACGGGCGAGAGCCACAGATCAAGGCTCCAGAAGAAGGCCGCGCTGAGCGCCAGGGCCAGGCTCGATAACCCCACGACCAGCATCAGATTGGCGCGTGGCGGCAATACCAACAGGCCCGCCAGCAGCAGCCAGAGCAGGCTGAGGGCGAAGGCGATGCGGCTCATCAGCCCCGCTGGCCGAATCATGGTTCCGCTGCGCAGACCATCCAGAATGCTGGCCTGCAGTTGAACCCCGGTCATGCTGGCGGCGTCCGGCGTCACCGGGGTAGGAAAGGCCGGACCAAGGCCCGGCGCGGTCATGCCCACAAAGACCGTGCGACCGGCGAGCAACTCCGACGGGATATCACCGGCCAGGACACTCGAAAACGATACGCGCGGAAAGCGGTTGGGCGCGCCGGCGAAGGGGATCAACAGGGTGGTTTCGGCGCCCCGCGTGATGTCGCGGGTGTCGAACGCGCGGGTGGCGCGATGGACCACGGTCATCAGATCCGGGGTCAGGTCGGGGCCGAAGGCCTGGAAGGGCTCCATGCGCCTGACCACGCCGTCCGCGTCGAACAGCACATGGGCCGAGCCCAGACCCGCCGCGCCCCGGGCGATCTCCGGCAGAGGACCAACGACCTGCTGTGGGGCGCCCTCGCCGAAGCCGGGCTCGATGAACTGCGGCAGGTAGACCCGCCCCGACAGGGCGATAGAACTGGCCAGGGCGACATCGTCACCGGGATTGGCCCCCGGTTGGCTGAACAGCACATCGTAGACGATGGTGCGCGCGCCTGCCGCCGTCAGGTGGTCGATCATTCGCGCATGGGCGGTGCGCGGCCAGGGCCAGGCGCCCATGTCGCGCAGGCTTTTTTCATCGACCTCGACGATCAGGATCGAGGGATCGACCGGACGGGACGAGGCGCGTTGCAGGGTGTCATACAGGATATTGTCCAGCCGCGTGGTCAGCGGGCTGGCGGTGAGACCTGCCAGGGCCAGACTGGTCAAGGTGGCCACCAGAAGCCAGATCAACAAGCGGCGACGCGGCGAGGCTGCAGCCTGGCTGAACAGTCGGGTGGGCGAATTCAAGATCTAGCGACCGATCTGCAGCGTCTGCATCGCGCCGACCTTCTCGGCAAAGGTCCCGCCCTTGAAGCGCACCGCGCTGACCCGCCAGCCATAGGTTCCTGGCGGCAGGTCGGTGAGCGTAAGTTGCGGCTCTGAGAGGCCTGGCTGGTCGATGATCGGCGAGGTCGCGTCAGTCCCCGAAAATAGCTGGAACCGGTAGCTGCGCACGCCATCTCCCGCCGCGCTCCAGCGGAACAGGAAGTTGCGGTGCTTGCCCGAAACCTGGGCGCTGGGCGGCGCGCCCGGCTCCAGAACATCCAGGTCGCGATCAAAGCTGTAGTCGGCGGGCATACCCTCCAGGCCGCCGGCGTCCAGGGCGGTCAGGCGGACAAAGTAGGTACCGTTGGCGATCTCGCCGAACTCCGCGGCGGGCGCGGGGCTGTCAGCCTCGGCGAAGACCTCGACGAAGCCGGCGTCGCGCGACAGGGCCAGGCGATAGGTCGCCGCGCCTGGCACGGGTTCGACGCTGAAGCGGATGATCTTGTCGCTCTGGCGCTGACCGCCTTCGCCGAGCTTGGGGGCGGGTAGCAGGGCGACTGGAGCGCTGACGCCAGCGGGCGTCGCGCTGACGCCGAAGCCGGCGGGGATCGGCGGACCTTCGGTCGTGGCCGAGGCCAGATCGACGCCGACCGCGCCTTTCAGCACCTCGGTCTGGGCCTTGGCGCCGGTTGGATCCTGGCCAACACGGAACTCGGTGCCGCGCACCGCCGAGATCGAGACCGGGGTGCGAACCTCAAAGCGACCACTTGGATTGGGATTGGGCGTGGCGGAGATCGTTCCGCGGCCCCGATCCATCTGGAAGACTCGCTGGGGCGCGTTGTTCAGGATGATCTGGCGCATGCGCTCGATGCGCAGGCTGGTGTTGGACGGCAGGGTGACCCGCGACTCGTCGGCCATCTCGAAGGTGGCGAAGCCTCCCGGGCCGGTGATCAGCCGCTGACCCTCGACCAGCACCATGCCGGCGCGGGCGGGGGCGCGGGCGCCATTGGTCTCCAGGTCGACGGCGCCGCTGACCGCGCTGAGGCGGGCGTCGATGGGCGTGCTCTTCAGCAGCCTGGGATCGATCTTCAGGGTCGAGCCGATCTTCAGGGCGCGTGGCCTGGCGATCTGGTTGGCGCGCTGCACCTGCCGATAATCGCTGGGCTTGTTCAGATAGGCCGAGGCCAGGCCGATCAGAGTGTCGCCCGGCTTGACGACATAGGCCACCGGCGCATCGACAGGCGGGGCTGCGAGGGCGGCGCTTGAGCAGGAAAGTCCCAGGATGCAAGCGAGGGGGGCGGTGGCGAGAAGGGTGAGGTCGCGCTTGGACGTCATGCTTGGGTGGCTCCAGCTTCGGTGTCCGCCTCGGGATGGCTCTGAGGGTCACAGGCTTCGAGACGATACCCGAAACCGTAGACCGTCGTTAGGCGAAACCCGTTGGCGGGGCGAAGCTGAAGCTTGGAGCGCAGGCGCGAAACGTGGGCGTCCAGGGTGCGGGTCTCCAGATCCGGCCGCTGACCCCAGACCCGGCGCAACAGATATTCGCGCGACAGGGGGCGGGCCAGATTGTTGAACAGGATCGTCGCCAGCTGGAATTCCTTGGGCGTCAGGGTCTCGACATGGTCGTCCCAGCTAGCCGTCTGGGCGCCGGGGTCCATGCGATAGGGGCCGTGTTGCTCAATCTGCTGGGTTGTCGAGGGGCGGTAGACCCGGCGGGCCAGGGCGTTTACCCGGGCCAGCAGGACCGGTGGCTGCAAGGGCTTGACGATGTAATCGTCAGCGCCGGCGTTCAGACCCTCGACCAGATCGGCCTCGATCGAGCGACTGGTGAGCAACAGCACCGGCGGCGGCGTGGTCAGCATCTCATCCAGCCGGCGCAGGGTCTCGATGCCGGACAGGTCGGGCATGTTCCAGTCGATGATCAGCAGGTCAAAGGTCTGGCGCCGCATCTCGGCCAGCAGACGTTCAGGGTGAGTGAAGCTGACGCAGTCGTATCCTGCGGGACCCAGCAAGCCGGCGACCAGCGCATTGTGGCTCTCGTCGTCGTCGAGAAGGGCGACTTTCATGCGCTCACTTAGCAGAGGGGAATTCGCGCGCCCCGCTCTGGGCGGGGCGCGCGGCGGGCGTCCGTCTGTCCGGTGGGGGGGATCCAGATGATCGTCCGCCCATGGGGAATACCTTGTTCGCCCTTGCGTCGCGCTAGGCCAGGCAAGGATTTTACAATGGTTTACAGTCCGGTCGAGCCGCTTTGGTCGTCAACGGGGTCGGCGCGAGCGCCAAAACTCCTACGCGCGCGGGTTGGATTGTCGTTTCGTCCTCACAGGAAGGCTGAAGCGATCACCGCAACCGCCAGGGTGGTCAGGCCCGCCAGGGTCGATCCGATCGTCCAGGCCTTGAAGGTCTGTGACTCGGTGAGGCCGAGATATTGACTGACCAGCCAGAAGCCGGTGTCGTTGACGTGGGAGACGACGGTGGCTCCTGCCCCGATCCCGATCAGCACCAGGGCTACCTGGGCTGGCGGCAGTCCGGCGGCCGCGACCATGGGGGCGGCGAGGCCGGCCGCCGTCACCATCGCCACGGTGGCCGAGCCTTGGGCGATGCGGACGATGGCGGCGACGAGGAAGGCGAACATCAGCGGTGTCACCTGGGCGGCGGTGATCACGGCGGTGATGTGAGCCCCGGCGCCTGAGTCGATCAGCACCTGTTTGAAAGCCGCGCCGGCGCCCACGACCAGGCTGATGGCCCCAGCCGGTTCGAGGGCGCGGCCAGTGATCTTCAGCAGGGTGGAGCGCGGCGTCTTGTAGCGCAGGCCCAGCAAAAGCCAGACGCCCACACACGCCAGGATGAGGGCGGTGAAGGGGTGGCCTAAGAACACCACCAGATCGCGCAGCCTGCCTTCAGGCCAACCGCGCGCCAGGGCGCCGATCATGATCAGGGCCAGCGGCGCCAGCATCGCGGTCAGGGCCACGCCAAAGCCGATGGTGGCCTGACGCGGCATGCCGGTGTCCATGCTGGGCGGCAGGACGTAGCCTTCCTGGCCCTGTTTGCGATAGGCGATCCAGGCATAGAACGGTCCGGCGACCAGCACAGCCGGCAGGCCGCAGACAAAGCCCCAGAGGGCGATCTGACCGTAGTCGGCCTTCAGCAATTCGGCGGCGGCGACCGGGCCGGGGTGGGGCGGCAGCAGGGCGTGCATCACCGCCAGGCCCGCCAGGGTCGGCAGGGCGAACCAGACGATCGGGCGTTTGGATCTCAAGGTCAGGGCGCACAGCAACGGCGCCAGGATGATCAGGGCCACGTCGAAGAACAGCGGCACGCCCACCACCACACCGATCGCGGTCAGGGCCCAAAGCGCGCGCTTTTCGCCAAACCGCGCCAGCAGCCTGTTGGCGATCGCCTCCACCCCGCCCCCGGCCTCAAGCAGGGCCCCGAACATCGCGCCCAGCCCGACGACGACGGCGACGAAGCCCAGGGCGTCGCCCAGGCCCTTGCGCACCGAGTCGATTACATCGTCGGGCTTGCCGCCAAACGCCAGGCCCGCGCCCAGCGCCACGATCAACAGGGCCAGGAAGGCGGGGAATCGCGCCTTCAGCACCAGTAAAACCGCCGTCGCCACCGAAACGACGACGATCAGCAGCGACATCGCCGGGCCGTCCATCAGGACACCGTCACGCGGGTCAGCAGCGAGGCGGCGGGCTCCATCGTGGTGGCAGAGCCGGTGATGGTGAAGCTGCCGTGCAGGCGGATGTCGTCGGACGAGGCGCCGACCATCACATCGATCCGCCCCGCCTCGATCCGCCATTGGTCAGCGGTCTTCCAGAGCGCCGTTTGCATGGCGCGCAGATGGAAGATCACGCGGCGAGTCTCTCCCGGTTTCAGGGCTACCCGGATAAAGCCGCGCAGTTCCTTGATCGGGCGGGCCACCGAGGCGACCGGGTCGCGCATGTAAAGCTGCACCACCTCGTCGGCGGCGACCTTGCCGGTGTTGGTCACCGACAGGCTGATGGCGACCTCGCCGCCCACGTCGATTATCGCGTGATCCATGGCCAAGTCGGCATAGGCGAAGCTTGCATAGCTGAGCCCGTGGCCGAAGGGATAGAGCGGGCCAATATCCACGTCGTGATATCGGGCGCTGTCCTTGGCCAGGTCCGGATCGGCTGGACGTCCCGAGGGCATGTGGGCGTAGAAGCTGGGGCTGGTCCCGGCGTTGCGCGGCAGGCCAGCGGGCAGGCGACCGGCAGGCGAGATCTTGCCGGTCAGGATGTCGACGATGGCCGGGCCGCTCTCGACGCCCAGGAACCAGGTCTCCAGCGCCGCGCCGGCCTTGCCGAGTATTTCGGTCAGAGCGATGGGGCGGCCATTCATCAGAACTACCACCACCGGCTTGCCGGTCGCCAGCACGGCCTCCGCCAACTGCGACTGCACGCCGGGCAGGGTGATCTCCGAGCGGCTGCGGGCCTCGGCGCTGTGGTCGAAGTCTTCGCCGATGACCAGCAGCACCACGTCGGCGGCGCTGGCGGCCGCGACGGCCGCGGGAATGCCTGAGGCGTCGTTTCCGCGCGGCGCGGCGCCGGGCTGATAGTCGATGGTCGCGCCGGACTGCTCGCGCAGGGCGGCCAGCAGGGTTTTCACGTCACCGACCTGACCGCGGGCGCGCCATGAGCCGAGCGCGGAAGAGGCGTCGTCGGCCAGGGCGCCAATCACAGCGATACGCTTGCCTGCCGGCGACAAAGGCAGCAGGCCGCCCTCGTTCTTGAGCAGCACGATGGCCTTGCGCGCCGCCTCGCCGGCGATGGCGCGATGGGCGGGGGAATTGAGCTCGGTCTTCTCGCGAGCCGCGTCGCCAAAGCGGAAGGGGTCGTCAAACAGGCCCAGCCGCGCCTTGGTCACCAGCACCCTGCCGACGGCCTGATCGAGATAGGGCATCAGCGACGGATCGGCGGCGACGGCAATCTTCAGGTGGCCGGCATAGACGCCGCCAGCCATGTCCATGTCGACACCGGCCTTCAACGCCAGCGCGGCAGCCTGGGCGGGCGTTTCGGCGACGCCGTGATTGATCAGTTCCAGGATGGCGTTCCAGTCGCTGACCACCAGGCCCTGATAGCCCCACTGGTCGCGCAGCTGGCCGCGCACCAGGGCCTGATTGGCGGTGGTCGGCACGCCGGCGATGTCGTTGAAAGCGGTCATGAAGCTGCCTGCCCCCGCCCGCACCGAGGCATGAAAAGGCGGCAGATAGACCTCCTGCAGCGTGCGCTCGGAGACGTCGGCGCTGTCATAGTCGCGGCCGCCATTGGCCGCGCCATAGGCTCCGAAGTGTTTGGCGCAGGCCAGGATCACATCCTTGCCGGCCAGGCTGTCGCCTTGCAGGCCGGTGATCTGGGCTTCGGCGATTCGTGAGCCCAGATAGGGATCTTCGCCGGCGCCCTCGACAATGCGGCCCCAGCGCGGGTCGCGGGCGATGTCGACCATCGGGGTAAAGGTCCAGTGCAGGCCGCTGACCGAGGTCTCGATCGCCGCGACACGTGAGCAGGCCTTGACGATCTCCGGATCAAAGGTCGCCGCCATGCCGATCGGCACGGGGAAGATGGTTCGGAAGCCGTGGATCACGTCGATGCCGAACAGCAGCGGGATCTTCAGCCGGCTCTCCTGAACCGCCACGCGCTGCAGTTCGCGCAGAAAGTCCGCCCCGGCTACGTGCAGGTACGAGCCGATGCCGCCCTTGCGCACCAGATCCAGCTGGGCTGCGTCGATCCGCGAGTTGAGGGCGCGTTGACGGCCGCCGGGAGCCTGATTCAGCTGGCCGATCTTTTCGTCCAGCGTCATCTGGCCGATCAGCGTCTTGACCAGCACCGAGTGCCGCGATGGCGTCGCGACCGACGCGCGGGCGGCGCCGGCGAAGGCCAGGGCGGTGACGCCCGTCAGCAAGGCGCGGCGATGGGGTCCTGTAGCACTGGCCGACATCCCTGGTCTCCCGTAGCGGCTCCTGTGAAGCGGAGCTCTTTGCGTCCATTCGGCCAAGGCCGTGGCGGCACACTACAGAAGTTCAATGTTCTGACAACGCTGTCAAACAGTGATCGTAAAAAGGCCGGTGTGACCCGGCCTTCATCGTGCTCTTAGGAGCTGAACGCTAGTTGCGCGCCTTGCGGGCGGCATACTTGCTGTCGCGCTTGGCCTTGGCTTCGGCGGCGGACAGGGCCTTGCGTTCCTTGGTCGCGCCACGCTTCAGGCTGAGCACGGCGGCGGCGCTGTCGGCGATGGCTTGTTCGGCGGCGGCAACCTTGTCGGCTGCGACCTGGCGGGCGGCGGCGCGTTCTTCGGCGCGATCAGCACGAACTTGCTGAAGCTCGGCGGCCTTGACGGCGTCGCGGCTCTCGAAGTTGGGATCAACGACGGCGGGCTTGGGCTTGAACTTTTCCAGTAGCGCCTTCTTGGCGTCGGCGGCGGTCTGGAGTCGGTTCGAGAAGTTGGTGCGTAGAGTTTCGTTCATAGGGCCTCGGATTACGAAGGGGGATAACCCCGCGTGTCAGTTCGAGGTCGCTCGGTAGAAAAGCCAGGCTGGAGCGCGGGACTGGCCCGCGCTCCGAAGTGGCTTAGGCAGCTTGAAGCTGGCCGGCCGACATCTTGCCGCTGCGCTGATCGCGCTCGAGTTCGTAGGACAGCTTCTGGCCTTCGTTCAGCGAGCCCAGGGTCGAACGCTCGACCGCCGAGATGTGCACGAACACGTCGGCGCCGCCGTCGTCAGGTTGAATGAAGCCAAAGCCCTTGGTGGAGTTGAACCACTTCACGGTACCGGTCGTCATGATGGTCACCTTTCAGGTGAAAAGGGACGCGCGGCTCGAATGTAAGCCACGTGATCAAATTTTCGGAAAGGATCGTGATGGGCTCGAAGCTCAATCCTGAGATGAAGCGTTAGAGAGCAATCGAACCAAATCGTCATTTAATACGAACACCATACGCGGAAATTCTTGAGAGCGCAACGCCTGTAGAAGCGAAGAAATTTCCGCGTATTCGGCAGTCGCGGGAAAATGAGCATCAGATCGGAATATTTCTCCAGATCAGGTCAGATTTATCGGCGCGCACTGCAATGCAAGCTTAGCAATGGTGAAACTGGATCCGGCGCCGCGATGGTGGCGTGGACTGTGGGCCGGTGCGCAATGCAGGATCGGAAAGCCGCAGTGCGATCCAGATGACGCCGAATAGGTTCTGAAGGCCGCTAGACGCGCGGCGCCCCGGCGAGGGCCGCGGCGCGCAAGACCCTGGCCTGCTCCGGCGCGACCTGCTCGAAGATCACGGCCAGATGCTGCTCTTTGGCGTGATCATTGTGCAGGTCCCAGGCCAGGGAGATCGGCAGGCGCAGGCGCGAGCCGTCGCCGAGTCGCACGATCAGAACCCGCCAGCTGAAACCCTCGCCGGCGTCGCCCAGCGGTTCCCTGAACTCCAGCGGCGCAGGATCGCGTAGCATGAAGTCCCGCTCGGGATGGGCGTCGAACCAGGCCTTGTCGGCCAGGGCGGTGACATCGGCGCCGGAGGCGACGACTTTGCCGGAAAGATTGCGGGCCATGTTCAAGATCCTGACGAAGTCAGGCCCTATTACGCGCTCAAGGGCTCGCCATCCATTCTCACACATGGCGGTAACCCAACCAAAGGCTTATGTTACCGCTACCTAGTCGCAACGACGAGCGACGCATCACTTCGAACAGGGAACGCTTCCGTGAATCTGACCGGTGAACTGCTGATCGGGGGCGGCGCGACGCGCGGCGCCCAGGGTGAAATTCGCGGCGTCAACCCCGCCACGGGCGAGGTGCTGGACCCGGCCTTTGGTGGCGCCACGCTCCAGAATCTCGAGGCGGCCTGCGCCCAGGCGGCGGCGGCCTTCCAGCCCTACCGCGCTCTGCCCTATGAGACCCGCGCGACCTTCCTTGAGGCCATCGCCGAGCATATCGAAGCGCTGGGCGATGACCTGATCGTCCGTGTGATGGCCGAAAGCGGCCTGCCGCGCGCCCGGCTGGAAGGTGAGCGCGGCCGCACCACCGGCCAGTTGCGCCTGTTCGCCAGCGTGCTGCGCGACGGCGGCTTTCTGGAGGCCCGTATCGACCCCGCCATGCCGGACCGCAAGCCGATGGCGCGCCCCGATCTGCGCCTGCGCAACATCCCCCTCGGCCCGGTGGCCGTGTTTGGGGCCTCCAACTTTCCGCTGGCCTTCTCGGTGGCCGGCGGCGACACCGCCTCGGCCCTGGCGGCCGGCTGCCCGGTGGTGGTCAAGGCCCACCCCGCCCATCCCGGCACGTCGGAAATGATCGGCCGCGCCATCCAGTCGGCGGTCGCCGCCTGCGGCCTGCATCCGGGCGTCTTCAGCCTGATCCATGACAGCGGCTTCGAGATCAGCCAGGCGCTGGTCGCCGATCCCCGCATCAAGGCTGCCGGCTTCACCGGGTCGCGTCGCGGCGGTCTGGCGCTGGCCGCCATCGCCCAGGGGCGGCCGGAGCCCATCCCGTTTTATGCCGAGATGAGCAGCATCAATCCTGTGTTGTTGTTTCCCGCTGCCCTGGCCGCGCGCGGCCCGGCTATAGCCAGGGACTTCGTCGGCGCCCTGACCCTGGGCGCGGGCCAGTTCTGCACCAATCCCGGCCTGATCCTGGCGCTGGACGGCCCGGAGCTGGACGGGTTCCTGACCGCCGCCGAAGAGGCGCTGTCGCCGGTTCCGGCCGCGACCATGCTGACCCCGGCCATCTCGCGCGTCTATGCTGACGGGGTGCGGGCCCTGGCCCAGACTCCTGTCGTCAAACAGGTCGCCGTGGGGCAGGAGGCCTTACAGAACCAGGGGCAGGCAGCGCTGTTTGGCGTTTCCGGCGCCGACTTCCTGGCCCATCCGCATCTGGCCGAAGAGGTGTTCGGCGCCGCCTCGATCGTGGTGCGCTGCGCCGATCTGGCCGAGCTTCACAAGGTGGTCGTGGCCCTCGAAGGCCAGCTGACCATCGCCCTGCACATGGACGAAGCCGACCACGTCCTGGCCGCCGATCTGTTGCCCGACCTGGAGCTGAAGGCCGGCCGCATCCTGGTCAACGGCTTTGGCACCGGCGTCGAGGTCGCTCACGCCATGGTCCATGGCGGGCCATTCCCGGCCACGTCCGACAGCCGCGTGACATCCGTGGGAACCCTGGCCATCGCCCGCTTCCTGCGGCCGGTCAGCTACCAGAACCTGCCCGGCGCGCTGCTGCCTGACGAACTGAAGGCCGAGAACCCTCTGGGTCTGGTGCGCCGGGTCGATGGCAAGCTCAACCTGATCTGAAGTCGATGCGCCGGCCGTGCCCTACGGCCGGCGCTGTCTTCACGGGACGCGGCTCGGCTAGGGCTTTGGAACCACGCGCAGCAGCTTGCCGTCTTCCTCGTCGGTCAGCAGATAGACCGCGCCGTCGGGGCCGACGCGGACATCGCGGATGCGTTTGTCGACGTCTTCGAACAGGCGCTCCTCGCCGACCACCCTGTCGCCGTTGAGTGTCAGACGGGCCACGTGCTGTCCGCGCAGCGCGCCGACCAGCAGGCTGCCCTTCCAGGCCGGGAACAGATCGGCCTGATAGAAGGCCATGCCCGAGGGCGCGATGACCGGGTCCCAGTAGTAGACCGGCTGCTCCAGACCCGCCTTGGCGGTGACGCCGTCGCCGATGGGCCTGCCAGAATACTCCTCGCCATAGGTGATGGTCGGCCAGCCATAGTCCTTGCCTGGCTCGGGACGGTTCAGCTCATCGCCACCCTTGGCGCCGTGCTCCACGGTCCACAGCCGGCCAGACGGGTCGAGTGCGGCGGCCTGCAGGTTACGGTGGCCCGCCGACCAGATTTCCGGCCTCGCTCCGGCCTTGCCGACATGGGGATTGTCCGCAGGGATTGAGCCGTCAGCGTTGATCCGGATAACCTTGCCTATGGCCCCGTCCAGACGCTGGGCCTGCATTCGGCCTTCCAGGATCGAGCGATCACCGGTGGTGATGAACAGCTTGCCATCCGGCGCGAAGACCAGCCGGCTGCCGAAGTGCAGGCTTGAGTTCAGCTTGGGCGCCTGCCTCCAGATCACCTGCACGCCTTCGACTCGCGGGGCGGAGCCGGACACCAGCTTGCCGCGCGCCGCCGCCGTACCGTTGCCGCCAGTCCCCGCCTCGGCATAGGTCCAGTAGATCAGGCCATTGCTGGCGAAATTCGGATCGACTGCGACGTCGAGCAACCCGCCCTGTCCGTCGGCGTCTACGGCCGGGAGACCCGCCACGGGCATTGACAGCTTGCCGTCGGCGCCGACCAGGCGCAGCCGTCCGGCGCGCTCGGTGACCAGCCTGGTCCCGTCCGGCAGGAAGGCCAGGCCCCACGGATGGTCCAGGCCGCTGACCACCGTCTCGACACTGTAGGCGACGCCCAGCGCCTGGCCGGGCGCGCGGGTCTGGCCGGCGAAGGCCGGCTTCTGGTCCGGCGTATTGGCGGGCCGGGTTTCGACCGGCGCGCCCGAGGCGTCCTGAACCGGCGCATCGGGAGCGGGGCCGCAGGCGCACAGAGCCAGGGCGATGAGGGGGAGGAGACGCGTTTGCATGGACAGGACTTTAGACGAGCCGCCGCACGCGGCAATGCCTTCCTCGAAGCCGTGGCCCCACTTGAAGGGCGGCCGGGTCACAAGCTGCGGATCGCGACGGGCTCGGCGATCGCGAGGGCCAGGGGGTTGCGCGCCGGATAGTGGAATGGCGCGGCGGAAATCTCGAAGATGTCCCCAGCGCGAGGGGTAATGCCGTGACTGAACGACAGCGTCGCCGTGCCGAAGAAGTGCACGTGCAGATCGCCGGGCCGGCGAAAGACGCCATACTTGAAGTGATGGTATTCCAGGTTGGCGATGGTGTGGCTCATATTGGCCTCGCCCGACAGGAAGGCGTCCGCCCAGAGCACCGCGCCGTCGCGCAGGATCCGGCTGGTCCCGCGCACGTCCTGGGGCAGGGGGCCGGTCAGCAGTTCGGGACCCAGCGCGGCCTGGCGCAGTTTGGAATGGGCCAGCCACAGATAGTTGCCCCGCTCGGTCACGTGGTCGGAGAACTCGTTGGCCAGGCAAAAGCCCAGGCGATGTGGCGTTCCGTCCGGACCAATCAGATAGATCCCGGCGATCTCGGGCTCCTCGCCGCCGTCCAGCGCGAAGGCGGGTGACTCCAGAGGCTGGCCATAGGCGCGGAGGTGAGAGCCATCGCCCTTGTAGAACCATTCGGGCTGAACGCCGGCGGCCCCCTCGGTGGGCTTTCCGCCTTCCACGCCCATCAGGAACATGCGCATCGAGTCGGTGGGCTGGTCGGACGCCTGGGCGGCCTTGTGCATCTTGTCGCGACCTTCCGCGGAACCAAGATGCGTCAGGCCCGTGCCGGTCAGGATCAGATGGGCTGGATCGGGGTGGTCCACCGGCGCCAGCACCCGACCTTCAGCAAGGGCGGCGGGGATATCGATCTCGTCGCCCCACGGACTGGCCTGAGCAGCCTCGGCCAGGGTGGCGCCGGCCTTCAGCGCGGCGTTGGCCAGATCGAGCAGGGTGTCTGCGCCTTCGACGCGTCGCGCCAGACCGGCGTCATTGACCGCCGCGAGCACGCGTTCGCCGCCGTGTTCCTTCAGTTGCACAAACCGCAGCACCATGGCCGTCACCGTTCCCGAGCATCCAATCTGGTCAGACAAATAGCCGCCTGAGGCTGACTGTCAAAGGGGATCGGATCGGGTCTAACCCATGGTGGATCCCTTTTTCTGCGTTCGGGCGCCGAGCCCATCAGCGTAGGTCTGACCGGCAAGCGCCGCGCAGGAACACTCGGCGCGGCCTTGCATGGCTCCGGCATGTTGACCGCGGTGCACGCTGAATATAGTCAGACAATTTATTGATATTACAATCACGCAGCGGCGCGGGACCATGCGATAATCCCGGGCCCCGCGTTGATCCAAGGACTGTCATGAGCACTGCCCCCGTTCCGCCTCGCGCTCTCCGTTCGCGCGCCTGGTTCGATAATCCCGACAATGTGGACATGACCGCGCTCTATCTCGAGCGGTACCTGAATTTCGGCCTGTCGCTGGAGGAACTTACGTCGGGCAAGCCGATCATCGGCATCGCCCAGACCGGCAGTGACCTGTCGCCGTGCAATCGCCACCACCTCGTCCTGGCCGAACGGGTGCGCGAGGGTATCCGCACCGCTGGCGGCATCGCTCTCGAATTCCCTGTCCACCCGATCCAGGAAACCGGCAAGCGACCCACGGCGGGGCTGGACCGTAACCTTGCCTATCTTGGTCTGGTCGAGACGCTGTACGGCTATCCGATCGATGGCGTCGTGCTGACCATCGGCTGCGACAAGACCACACCTGCCTGCCTGATGGCCGCTGCGACGGTGAACATTCCAGCCATCGCCCTGTCGGTTGGTCCCATGCTGAACGGCTGGCACAAGGGCCAGCGGACAGGCTCGGGCACCATCGTCTGGAAGGCCCGTGAAATGCTGGCGGCCGGCGAAATCGATCGGGAGGGCTTCATCAAGCTGGTGGCCAGCTCGGCGCCGTCGACCGGCTATTGCAACACCATGGGCACGGCCACGACGATGAACTCGCTGACCGAAGCGCTGGGCATGTCGCTGACCGGCTCGGCGGCTATTCCGGCGCCTTACCGCGACCGACAGCAGAACGCCTACGAGACCGGCCTTCGGATCGTTGATCTGGTGCGTCAGGATATCAAGCCGTCCGATATCCTGACCCGTGACGCCTTCCTCAACGCCATTGTGGTCAATTCCGCGATCGGCGGATCGACCAATGCGCCGATCCATCTCAACGCCCTGGCCCGCCATATCGGGGTCCAGCTCAGCGTCGATGACTGGCAGATCCATGGCGAAGAGGTGCCGCTGCTGGTCAATCTGCAGCCCGCCGGAGAGTATCTGGGCGAGGACTATTATCACGCCGGCGGCGTGCCCGCCGTGGTCAACCAGCTGATGACCCAGGGCCTGATCCGCGAGGACGCCCTGACGGTTTCCGGCCAGACGATCGGTCAGGCCTGCGGCGGGGCCGTTATCGAGGACGAAGCCGTGATCCGGCCGTTCCATAATCCGCTGGTCCAGCGCGCGGGCTTCGTGGTCATGCGCGGCAACCTGTTCAACTCGGCGATCATGAAGACCAGCGTGGTCACAGCCGAGTTCCGCGATCGCTATCTTTCCGACCCCAATGACCCCGACGCCTTCGAGGGCGACGCGGTGGTGTTCGATGGGCCCGAAGACTATCACGCCCGCATCGACGACCCCGCCGTCGGCATCACCGAGCGCAGCGTGCTGTTCATGCGCGGAGCCGGCCCGATCGGCTATCCGGGCGCCGCCGAGGTGGTGAACATGCGGGCTCCCGACTATCTGCTCAAGCGCGGGATCAGCGCCCTGCCGTGCATCGGCGATGGGCGACAGTCGGGTACTTCAGGCTCGCCCTCGATCCTCAACGCCTCGCCCGAAGCGGCGGCCGGCGGCGGGCTGGCCCTGCTGAAGTCCGGCGATCGCGTGCGGGTCGACCTGCGCAAGTCGCGGGTCGACGTGCTGATCACCCCCGAGGAAATCGTGGCCCGTCGCGCGGCGCTGGAGGCGGCTGGCGGCTACGCCTATCCGGAAAGCCAGACGCCCTGGCAGGAGATCCAGCGCGGCCTCGTCGGGCAGATGGAGACCGGCGCGGTGCTGGAGCCTGCGGTCAAGTACCAGCGCATCGCCCAGACGAAAGGCCTGCCCCGGGACAATCACTAGCCCCGCCGAGGGCTCTGGCTCAAAAGCCCATCAAGGCCAGGACTTCGCGCCTTGAGCGTTCGTCGTCGCGGAAAACGCCCATCATGCGGCTGGTCTTCATGCTCACGCCAGGCGTACGCACGCCGCGACCGCTCATGCAGGCGTGACTGGCCTCGATCACCACGGCCACCCCCAGCGGCTTGAGGTTCTCCCACAGGCAATGGGCGACCTGGGCGGTCAGGCGCTCCTGCACCTGCAACCGCCGGGCATAGCCGTGCAGCACCCGAGCCAGCTTGGAGATGCCCACGACCTTGTCGCGCGGCAGATAGGCGATATGCGCGTGGCCAATGATCGGCGCCATGTGATGTTCGCAGTGCGACTGGAACGGGATGTCCTTGAGCAGGACGATCTCGTCATAGCCGCCAACCTCCTCGAACACTCTTTCCAGGTGAACGCCGGGGTCCTCTTCGTAGCCCATCGGGGTCCTCGCCGGTCCAGCGGATCAGGGTGCGAATGGCGTCCTGCACGTCGTTGGGCACGGGCGGCTTGGCCGCGCCTGAGGCATCGCTCATCTGTCGTCTCCGCTCCGATCGTCGCCGCCCCGGTCGGCGGCAGGGTCCGCCATCACCCCGCTTGCAAGGTGTCCAGGCGTCCCCGCATCAGTTCGATGATGGCCGAAAAGTCCTTGCCGCCGAAACCATTGGCCTCGAACAGGGCGTACAGGGCTTCGGCCTGGGCGCCCATGGGCGTTGCGGCGCCGGCCCTGGCGGCCGCCTCCTGGGCCAGCTTCAGATCCTTCAGCATCATGGCGGTGGCGAAGCCGCCCTCGTAGCCGCGATCGGCCGGCGTCGAGGGGCCAACACCGGGGACTGGGCAATAGGTCGAGACCGACCAGCATTGGCCCGACGACTTGCTGGCGATCTCGAAGAAGCGATCGGCCGCCAGGCCCAGCTTTTCGGCCAGGGCGAAGGCCTCGCAGGTCCCGATCATCGAAATGCCTAGCAACATGTTGTTGCAGATCTTGGCCGCCTGTCCCGCGCCATGCTCTCCGGCATGAATGGTCACGCGCGACATCGGGGCCAGCGCGGCCTCGACGTCTGGAAAGTCGGCCGCATCGCAGCCCACCATGAAGGCCAGGGTCCCGGCTTCCGCGGCCATGATCCCCCCTGACACAGGGGCGTCGGCGAAGCGGAAGCCCGCCGCCCGGGCCTGGGCGGCCACCGCGCGGGCGCTCTCGACGTCGATGGTCGAGCAGTCCAGCAGCAGGGCGGACTTGAGCGCGTGGACCAGGATCTGCTCGGCATAGACCCCGCGCACATGCGGGCCGGCCGGCAGCATGGTGATCACGACATCCGCCTGGGCCACCGCCTCGGCCACCGAACCCGCCGCCTGGCAGCCCGCCGCCACGGCCCGCTCGACAGCCTGGGCTGACAGGTCGAAGGCCATCACCGGGCGCCCGGCCCTGGCCTGATTGGCGGCCATGCCGCCGCCCATATTACCCAGGCCGATGAAGGCGATGCGCGTCATGGCTGTGGTCCTTACTTCATGGTGGGAATGATGAAGGCGGAGTCCTCGGTCTCGCCTTCTGGCCAGCGGGCGGTGACGGTCTTGACCTTGGTGTAGAACCGCACGCCTTCGGCGCCGTACTGGTTGGTGTCGCCAAAGCTCGAACGCTTCCAGCCGCCGAAGCTGTGATAGGCCACCGGCACGGGGATCGGCACATTGATGCCGACCATGCCGACATTGACGCGGCTGGCGAACTCGCGCGCCGCGCGGCCATTGCGGGTGAAGATGGCCACGCCGTTGCCGTACTGGTGCTCCGACGGCAGGGCGATGGCCTCGTCGAAGCTCTCGGCGCGGACGATCTGAAGCACCGGGCCGAAGATCTCTTCCTGGTAGGTCTTCATGCCTTTCTTCACGCCGTCGAACAGCGAGGGGCCGATGAAGAAGCCCTTCTCGAAGCCCTGCAGGGAGAAGTCGCGGCCGTCGACGACCAGCTCGGCGCCTTCCTCGACGCCGATGCGGATGTAGTCGGCGATCTTGTTGCGGTGGGCGGCGCTGACCACCGGGCCATAGTGGGCGGCCGGATCGCTGGAGATGCCGATCTTCAGGGTCTCGATCTCGGCGACCATCCGCTCGCGCAGTTCATCGGCGGTCTTCTTGCCGACCGCCACCGCGACCGGCAGGGCCATGCAGCGTTCGCCGGCCGAGCCGAAGGCCGCGCCCGACAGGTCCTTGACCACCTGATCCATATCCGCGTCAGGCAGGATGATACCGTGGTTCTTGGCCCCGCCCATCGCCTGGACGCGCTTACCGTGGGCCGTGCCGGTCTGGTAGACATAGTGGGCAATATCGGAGCTGCCGACAAAGCTGACGGCCCTGATCAGCGGATGGGCCAGGATCGCGTCGACGACGCTCTTGTCGCCATGCACCACATTGAGCACGCCGGCCGGAGCGCCGGCTTCCATCATCAGCTCGGCCAGCTTCACGGGAACCGTCGGATCCTTCTCCGACGGCTTGAGGATGAAGGTGTTGCCCACGGCGATGCTGATGCCGAACATCCACATCGGGATCATGGCCGGGAAGTTGAACGGGGTGATGCCCGCGCAGACGCCCAGGGGCTGGCGCATCGAATAGACGTCGATGCCGGGACCGGCGCCGTCGGTATATTCGCCCTTCAGCATCTGGGGGATGCCGCAGGCGAACTCGATCACTTCCAGGCCGCGCTGGATGTCGCCCTTGGAGTCGGCGATGACCTTGCCGTGCTCGGACGACAGGATCTCGGCCAGGCTGTTCATGTCCCGCTCGATCAGGCGCTTGAACTCGAACATCACCCGCGCGCGGCGCTGGGGGTTGGTCGCCGCCCAGTCGACCTGGGCCCTGGCCGCGTTCTGCACGGCGGCGTCCAGTTCGGCGTCTGTCGCCAGCTGAACCCGGGCCTGCACCTCGCCGGTGTTGGGATTGAAGACGTCGCCGAAGCGGCCCGAAGCGCCGGGCGCGCTCGCCCCCGCGATGAAATGGTCAATGGCTCGCATCGGCGCGTCTCCGTTCAGATCTCGCAGAAGAGAATGCTTGATATTCATGCAAAATAGCCATTGCAAATATGCAAGCTAAGTCAGCAGGGATTCAGCGCGTGTTTGAGTGGGACGATCTCCGCTATTTCCTCGCCGCCGCGCGGGCTGGATCGTTCAGCGGCGGCGCGCAGCGAACCGGCGTCGATACGGCCACGGTAAGCCGGCGGGTGGCGCGGCTGGAAACCGCGCTGAAGGCCACGCTGTTCATGCGCTCGGCGGCAGGACTGCAACTGACCAGCGCGGGCGCGCGATTGATGGAGGCCGGTCTGAAGGCCGAGGCCGCCATGCAGTCGGTCACGGGCGCGGCCGATCCCGAAGTCAGCGGCGGCACGGTCCGGATCAGCGCCGCCGAGGGTTTTGGCGCCCACGTTCTGGCGCGGGCTCTGCCAAGCTTCCGTCTCAGCCGGCCCACCCTGCGGATCGAACTGGCGACCACCGCTGGCCTGCTGTCGCCCACGCGCCGGGAGGTGGACCTCGCCGTTACCCTGAGCGCCCCGACCGACAGCCGGCTGCTGGTCGAGCCCCTGACCGACTACCAGTTGGCCGTCTATGCCTCGCCGGCCTATCTGGCGAGGGAAGGCCCCTTCGAAAGCGCCGCTGACCTGCGCCGCGGGCAGATCGTTGGCTATATCGACGATCTGCTTCACACCCCGGAGCTGCGCTATCTGGATGATGTCGCGCCGGCGCTGGAGACCGCGCTGTCGAGTTCCTCGATCCTGGCCCAGCGTGAGATCATCCGGGCGGGCGGTGGGGCGGGCGTCCTGCCTTGCTTCCTGTCAGAGGGTCTCGAGCGGATCGCGCCGGAGGTGCTGCTCAAGCGCCGCTTCTGGGTCAGCACGTTGCGCGATGTCGCCGCCACCGCCCGCGTTCGCGCGGTGCGCGCCTGGCTGCAGGATATCGCGGCGGCCCGCGCACACGACCTCAACCCGTTTGCGAGCGCCGATTGAACGAAAGCCCGTCAGAACTGTCATCAACGCATGCTAGCGGCCGCTCATGGTTCATAGAGGCGCGCCTGGTCCTGTCGGTTCTGCCCCTAATGCGGGTGAGCGCGGATGACCGACCTTGCCAGCCTGCGCGCCCAGCGCCAGGACCTCTATCATTTCATTGTCCGACGCACGCGCGATCCAGCCGCCGCCGATGATCTGGTGCAGGAGACGCTGCTGCGCCTGATGACCTATGAGCGGGCCCGCACGGTTGTTGACCGGGCGGCCCTGGGCTACCGGATCGCGCTCAATCTTGTCCGCGATCATTTCCGCCATCGCAGCCGCCGAGCGGTCGAAACGCTGGACGACGACATGCCCTGCGAGGCCCCCGCACCGGAGCAGATCCTGATGCATCGCCAAAAGGTCGAGGTGTTCGGAAAGGCGCTGGACGCCATGCCGCCCCTCCGGCGTGACGTGTTCATCCGGCGAAGGCTACATGGCCATTCCACCCGCCAGATCGCTGCCGAGCTGGCCATGAACGAGGCCGCGGTCGAGAAGCACGTGGTGCGGGCGCTGGAACAGCTGCATCGCGAGATGGCCAAGGCCGAGCGCCGCACGGGAGGCCGACCATGAGCCGCTCCGAGCAGCAGGCCGCTGTCTGGGTGGCGCGCCGCCTGGACAGTCAGGATCTCGACCAGCCGGGCTTCGACGCCTGGCGATCAGCCGATCCCGCCAATGGCGAAGCTTTCGACCGCCTCTGGGCGACCGCCCAGGACGCGGCCTTGACCGAGGCCATGGCCCTCAGCGTCCAGCGGCGTGCGGCGCGGCGCCTTGACTGGAAGCCGATCACGGCCCTGGCCGGCGGCCTGGCGACTTGCGCGGTCGCCCTGGTGCTTGCCTGGCCGCAGCTTCAACTGCTGACCGTGCGTCCGGTGAGCGTCGAGACCCGGCCGGGGCAGATCCGGACCGTGGCCCTGGTCGACGGGTCGCGGGTCACGCTGGACGGTGCGACGCAGCTGGATGTGCGGATCGGCTCTCGCCGGCGCGAGGTGCGCCTGGTGCGCGGCGAGGCCTTCTTCGATATCGCCCATGACGCCTCGCGCCCCTTCACGGTTCGGGCCCCGGAGGGCGCCGCGCGGGTGCTGGGTACGGCCTTCGACCTGGAACGCGGCGACGGCAGGCTGGAACTGTCGGTGCATCGCGGCAAGGTGCGCCTGGCCCCCGAGGGATTGATCCACCCCACCGTCGACCTCACGCCGGGCCAGCGAGCCTTCACGAAGGATGGCCGTCTGTCCGCGGTTCGCGCCTTTGATCCGGCGGCTGACGACTGGCGTTCGGGCTGGCTGGAAACCGACAGCGTGACGCTGGCGCGGCTGATCGAGCGTCTGAACCGCGCGTCACCGACGCCGATTGTCATCGATGATCCTGCGCTGGGGCGTCGACGCGTGGCCGGACGGTTCCGGCTGGACGAGCCTGAAACCCTTGTCCGCAACCTGGCCCTCGTTCACGGCTTCCAGGTCCAGGAGCGCGGGGGCGCATTGAGATTGTCCCGTTGACCGTATCGGGTGTCGTGTCCTCTCGCGGCACGAACTCCGGCGTCGCGGAAACTTCACAAAATTCACTGTCCTGGATTGGGGTCCAGCAACGTCTTCACCGCCGAAGCCGGCGAACGCGCCGTGCGAATTCGGGGATGACGCAATGACCTTCAAGACCTGGACCTGGCTCGGCTCGGCGTCGGCAGCGGCGCTGATGATGGCCGCCCCAGCCCTCGCGGCGCCCGCCGCCAATAGCGTCCTGGCCATTCCGGCGGGCGACCTGGCTTCGGCCTTGCCAGCCTTCTCGCGCGCCACGGGCGTTCAGGTCCTGGCCGACCCGGCCCTGCTGGCGGGCAAGCGCACCGGCGGCGTGGCGGGCGCGCTCAACGCCGAGACCGGCCTGACCCAGCTGCTGCGGGGCACCGGTCTGACCTTCGTGCGCAGCGGCGGCGCGGCCATTCTTCGCCCCGCCGCCCAGAAGATCTCAACGGCTGCGCGCCCGGCGCCGGCCCCGCGCGTCGAGGGCGCGGCCGCTGCGGTCGCCCAGTCTCCCCAGGAGGCTGAAAGCACCGTCGAGGAGATCGTGGTGACCGGCGGCTTCGCCAATTCGCTGGCCCGGGCTCTGGCCGACAAGCGCAAGGCCGCCAACGTCATCGACGCCATCTCGGCCGAGGATATCGGCAAGTTCCCGTCCAACAACATCGCCGAGGCCCTGCAGCGGGTGCCGGGCGTCGCCATCACCCGCGACCGGGGCGAAGGCCTGTTCGTGCGCGTTCGCGGCCTGGGCCCCAACTTCCAGATCGTGACCCTGAACGGCCGCAGCGCCGCCGTGAACGAAAACATGCGCGACAGCGGCCAGAGCGGCCGTCAGTTCCGCTTCGACACCCTGCCGTCCGAGCTGGTGGCCGGTGTCGAGGTGGGCAAGACGCCGCTGGCCTCGCTGGACGAAGGCGCCATCGGCGGCATCGTCAACGTCAAGACCTTCCGCCCACTGGACCTGGGCAAGACCACCGTCGCCGCCTCGGTCACAGCCAGCCGGCCGGAGCTGGCCGACCAGACCGATCCGCGCGTCTCGGGCCTGATCAACTGGGTCAATGAAGACAAGAGCTTCGGCGCCCTTCTGGCTCTGGTCTATGACCAGCGCACCCTGCGCCAGGACCGCATCACCGGCGTGGGCTGGAGCTATGTCAACACCTCCACCACCCTGGGCAAGAGCCTGGCCGCTCAGGGGATCACCCTCTATCCCACTGCCATTCGCCCGACGCTGGAGCGCGAGGATCGCGAGCGCAAGGGCCTGGTGTTCTCGGCGCAATATCGCCCGACCGACGCCACCCAGCTGACCTTTGACGCCAGCTACACCAAGCTCGACGACCACTATGACGAGTTGACCTATTCGGCGGACCAGGGCGTCGCGACACTGGTTCCCGGCTCGGCGGTCGTCAAGGACGGCGTCCTGACCGGTGGCACGGTGACCTCGACCAGCCAGATCGGCCGCGAGGTCAGCGACCTGGCGCATGACAACCTGATGCTGGCGCTCAACATCCGCCAGACGGCGGGCGAGTGGACCCTGTCGGGTGACCTGGCCTATGGCCGCGCCTTCTCGGAGACCTCCAAGCCCATCACCCGCACCCGCCTGCTGGGGCCGATCGGCCAGACGACCTTCTCGATGACCAAGGCTGATGACGAGGCCGTGCCAAGCGTCAAGCTGCTGACGGCCGACCTGAGCAATCCGGCCCTGCTGCCGTTCCGCCGCATCGAGTTTCGGACCAACGACTCGACGGACGAGGAAATCGCCCTGCAATTCGACGCCGAGCGGCCGGTGTCGCTGGGGCCGGTGTCGCGGATCGCCTTCGGCGTGAAGTATCGCGAGCGGGAGCGCGACTACAATCGCGCCGATATCAACTACACCACCAACCTGACCGGCAAGTTCTTCGGCGCGACCTATTTCGAACCCTTCCCCGTCAGCGACTTCCTTGGCGACGTGGACGGAACCCTGCCCACCACCTGGGCCATGCCCAATCCCGACGCCTTCTGGGTGCTGGCCGACAAGACGCAGTTGGGCAGGGCTCGCGCCGATCAGCGCAATTCCTACTATGTCTCGGAGGACATCGCCGCCGGCTACGCCCTGGCCGATATCGACACGAGCGTGATGAACCTGCCCTTGCGCGGCGAGGTCGGCGTGCGCGCCGCCCAGACCAAGCAGGTCTCGGCCGGCCACGCCGACAATGGTCGGGCGGCGATTCCCGTCCGCTATGTGAAGACCTATAGCGACGTTCTGCCGACGGCCAATTTCGTGCTGGACCTTTCCGAGACCCTGCAGGCGCGTTTCGCGGCCGCCAAGGTGATCACCCGGCCTTCCCTGGCTGATCTGGCCCCGCGTCTGACCCTGAACTCGTCGGGCACGGTGCTGACCGCCGTGGGCGGCAATCCGCAATTGCAGCCTTTCGAGGCCTGGCAGTATGACGCCACCCTGGAATGGTACTTCGCCCCGGGCAGCGCCCTGATCGCCGGCGCCTTCTACAAGGACATCACCACCTTTGTTTACAACCAGAAGACCAACATCGTGGTCGACGGACAGACCTATCAGCTGACCTCGCCCACCAATGGCGGTCAGGCCACGATCAAGGGCGTGGAGCTGGCCTATCAGCACCTGTTCAAGAGCCTGCCGGCCCCGTTCGACGGCCTGGGCTTCCTGGCCAACTATACCTACACCGACACCGAGGCGACCTATTCGCCGACGCTGAAGGACGAGATGGTCAATGTCGCCAAGAACAGCTTCAACCTGACGGGCTTCTACGAGAAGGACCGCTTCGCGGCGCGCGCCAGCTACAGCTGGGTCGATGACGTGCTGCAGGACGTTGGCGGGGCCGGCCTCTCGGCGCTGAATGACAGCGCCTTTGGCTCACTGGACGCCAGCGTCAGCTACAAGATCACGCCGCAGATCACGGCGGCGCTCGAAGCCCAGAACCTGACCAACGCGGCCCAGTGGCAGTTCGTCAAGGGCGGCTGGTTTGGTGGCTACACCCACTATGGCCGCACCGTGAGCCTTGGTCTGCGCGCCAAGTTCTAACCCTGTTCTTTGCGATCCCCTCAACTGGCCCGCGCGCGCGTCGCGCGGGCCTTTTTTGTGGGAAAGACCAGTAATGGGCGGCGCCAGACGCCGCTTCGTGACCGGGCCTTCCGCGACCTGGCTGCACCCGGCGCGGAGGCTTATCGCGCCGGAGCGCCGTTCGGGGCGAGCCCCTTGGGCTTCAGCATGCCGTGCATGCCGATCCACCGCACATAGGCGTCGAACCAGCCCGTGCTCGTGGTGGTCTTCTGATACATCCCAAAGCCATGGCCGCCCTGCTCATACAGGTGGAATTCCACGGGGCGTTTGGCCGCCCTCCAGCTGTCGATCAGCCCAAAGCCGCTATTGGCGAAGAACGGATCGTCGGCGGCCAGCGCCACGAACATCGGCGGCGCCTCGGCGGGGACGGTCACCGCCGTCAGCGGACCATAGACCAGGCCGATGAAGGCGGGCTTGGCGTCCTCTCCGGCCAGGGTGGTCGCCAGGGTCAGCATGGCCCCGGCCGAGAAGCCGATCATGCCGACGCGGTCCGGATCGACCCGCCACTCAGCCGCGCGCTGACGCACCAGCGCGAAGGCCGCCCGGGAGTCGGCAATCTGAGGGGCCAGGCCGGCCATGGCCGCCTCGGGGCTGGGGCGCGGCGGCCTGGCGGTGGCCGAGAACATCTCGGTCATCGAGCGCTCGAACCCTGGCATGTCGGCCGGCGTCTGGTTCAGCCTGTATTTCAGCACGAAGGCGGCCACCCCCTTGTCGGCGAGCGCGCGGGCGACGTCCCAGCCCTCGTTTTCCATCGACAGCGTGCGGAACCCGCCGCCGGGCGCGACGATCACCGCCGCGCCGGTGGCCTTGGCCGGATCGGGGAGGAAGGGGGTCAGGGTGGCGACCGTGACATTGCGCGAAAAGAGGCTGTTGTACTGCTGATGCCAGGACTCCGACGCCGTCGCGCCCGGCAAGGGGCCCGTGCCCAGCGTGATGGCGTTTGGCTGCGCAGGAATGGGCGTGGGCGTCATCCTGTCGCTCTGTGCCTGCGCCCCGCCGGCCAGGGCGCAGGCCAGGGCCAGGCCGACGGCCGCCAGGCGCGTGCGGAGGGGGAAGATCTGGCGGCCAGATTTGTCAAAGCCTGCGTGTTTCATGGCGCGTGTTCCTGGGGTTGGTGGGCTGCGCCCGACGTACGGGCTGACGACCGGGATCGGCTCCTCGGACGGTTCTGGCCTTATTTCGTCGTGGTCAGCCGGAAGACCATGGTGTTGCGATAGGTCTGGCCGGGGTCCAGACGCGTCGACGCGAACTGCGACTTGTTCGGCGCATCCGGGAAATGCTGCGGCTCCAGAGCGATGCCGTCACCCTGGCGATAGATCTTGCCGCTCTTGCCGACCGTGGTCCCGTCGATGAAGTTGCCGGCGTAGACCTGCAGGCCCGGCTGGTCGCTGAGAACCTCCAGCACCCGGCCGCTCTTGGGATCGGAAAGACGCGCGGCCAGACGCAGGGCGCCGCCGGACTTGCCGTTCAGCACGTAGTTGTGGTCGTAGCCTCGACCCATGACCATCTGGGGATCGCTGGCGTCGCGGATCCTGGCTCTCACAGCCGTGGGCTCGCGGAAGTCGAAGGCAGTACCAGCCACGGGTGTGGTCTCGCCGGTCGGGATCAGCTCGGCGTCGACGGGCGAGTAGCCATCGGCCGGAATGGTCAGAACATTGCCCATCGCCCCGTCGGCCGAGCCTTCGCCCGCCATGTTGAACAGGGCGTGATTGGTCATGTTGACGATCGTCGGCTTGTCGGTGGTGGCGCCGTAGGTGACCGTCAGATTGTTCTGCTCGTCCAGGGCGTAGGTGGCCGTGGCGTTCAAGGCGCCGGGGTAGCCCTCCTCGCCATCGGGGCTGAGATAGCCGAAGGTGACCGAAGCCGTCGGGCCAGACTTGGCGTCCAGCACCGTCCAGACGACCTTGTCGAAGCCCTTCACGCCGCCGTGCAGCGCCGCGACGCCATTGTTGTTCAGCGCCAGCTGGTAGGTCTTGCCGTCGAGCGTGAAGCGGCCCTTGCCGATCCGGTTGGCGAAGCGGCCGACCGAAGCGCCGAAATAGCTGGCGTTCCTGGCGTAGGCGGCCGCGTCGGCGAAGCCCAGCGCGATATCGGCCGTCTTGCCCGTGCGGTCCGGTGCGATCAGGGCCTGCAGGGTTGCGCCATAGGTGATGATTGTGGCGCTGACGCCCTGGCCATTGGTCAGGGTGATGGCCTCGACAGCCTCTCCAGATGGCGTGTGGCCAAAGGGTCGGCGCGTCAGCTCGGCCGCCTGGCCGCTGAGCGGCGCGGCCTGCAGCGCCAGGGCGAGGAGCAAGGCGGATGAAAGCGTGGAAGCGCGCAAGATCAGTTTCCTCACAAGATAATCCGCTCGTTTTGGTCGGCGGTGTTGCCTGCATTTATACTCAGACAAAATTGCCGCGCGCAATCACTCCAAGCTCTGAATGATACCGCTCTCATTGATGTCTGAAAAATTCTCCCCACCGAACACGCGCGTTCAGGGCGTCGTTGACGCCGATTTTCAGACTATATACTCAGACAATTAGAGCGCCTTCCGGGCGCCGCCGGGAGGGTTCCATTATCAGGTCGATCCGCAGCAGAATCCTGGCCGCCGCCGCTGGCCTCGCGCTCGCCGCCGCGACCGCCGCGCAGGGCCAAGTGTGGCGGTCCGATCTGGGCGATGGAACCTATCGCAACCCGCCGCTCAACGCCGACTATCCCGATCCCGACATCATCCGCGTTGGTGAGGATTTCTACTTCGCCTCAACGACCTTTGTGAATACGCCCGGCCTGACCATCCTGCATTCCAGGGATCTGGTGAACTGGGACATCGCCGGTCATGTGATGCCGCGCCTTGAAGGCAGCCCCAAATATGATCTCGGCGATGGCGGAGACTATCGGCGCGGCGTGTTCGCCCCAAGCCTTCGCCACCACAACGGCCGCTTCTATATCGCCGTCACGCCGGTGGGGCAGAACACGCGTATCTATTCCGCCGCCAGCATTGGCGGACCCTGGACCACGCGCGAGCTGGACCGGGAGGCGTTCGACCCGGGCCTGTTCATCGACAGGGACGGCCGGGCCTTCATCGCCACAGCGGCCGGTTCGGATGGCACGGTCCGTCTGTTGACGCTCAATGCCGACCTCTCGGCTGTCACCGGCGAGCAGAAGATCCACTATGTGCTGGGCGCGGAGGGCTCCAAGCTGATCCGCCGCGGCGACTGGTATTATCTGTTCAACGCCATTCCCCGGCGCCTGGCCCTGACCGTGTCGCGGTCCAAAAGCCTGACAGGCCCCTGGGAGACCCGCGAACAGATCGACGACACCACCGGGGGGCACCAGGGGGCCCTGGTCGATCTGCCGGACGGCGGCTGGTATGGCTTTGTCATGCTGGACGCCGGCGCCATTGGCCGGGTCACCAATATCAGCCCGGTGTTCTGGCGCGACGACTGGCCGGTGTGGGGCACGCCGGAGGCCCCCGGTCGCGTCCCCGATGTCGCCGCCAAGCCGATCCTGGGCAAGCCCTTCGTCGAGCCGCCCAGCTCGGACGATTTCGGCGGCTCCACGCTGGGCCGGCAATGGCAGTGGAACCACAATCCCGACGACAGCCGCTGGTCGCTGACCGAGCGTCCCGGCTTCCTGCGGCTGAAGGCGACGACGAGCCAGGATTTCTGGACCGCCCGCAACACCCTGATCCAGAAAGGTCAGGCGCCCGGCAGTCGCGGCGTGGTCAAGCTGGACGTCCGTGGCCTGGCGCCCGGCGACGCCTGCGGCTTTGGAACGTTCGGCAAGTTCTCCAACCAGCTGGTGGTGACGCGCACGCCGGAGGGGCGGGGAGCCCTGAGCGCGCGGGTGGTCGAAAGCGCTGAGGCCGGGCCCCGAACAGAGGCGCGGGGCGAGACGCGCGCCATCCCGCTGACTGATCTGTGGCTGTCGGTCGAAATGGACTTCAAGACCGACAAGACGGCCCTGGCCTACAGTCTCGACGGCCAGTCGTGGACGGCCATGCCGGGCGACTACCCGCTGGCTTTCGCCTGGCGCACCGGCACCTTCCAGGGTGAGCAGTTTGGGCTCTTCTGCCACAATCCCGGCGGCGGCGCGGGACGGATCGATGTGGACAGCTTCACGCTGACCCGACCCTAGCCAGCACGGCGGTCACATGGCCGAGCGCGTATCTTCCAGCGCCAGGTCGACCAGTGTCCGCATGGCGGCGCTGGCCGCTTCGGGGTCGCCGGCGACGATCGCGTCACAGACCCGGGCGTGATCGGGCACAGGATCGCGGGGCAGGGCGCGCGAGCGCTGCTTGAACTCGGTCGTCCAGCTGACCGCCGCGCTGATGCTGGCGCTCAGGGCGATCATCGCATTGTTGTGCGTGGCATGTAGCAGGGCGTCGTGGAACGCCCGGTCGGCCGCGCGACCGGCTTCCGTCGCCAATGTGTGGCGGCGCATTCCGGCCAGGGCGTCCTTCATCGCCTTGATGTCGTCCTTGTCGCGACGCTCGGCGGCGAAGCGCGCGGCGGCGGGTTCGACCACGGCCCGAAGTTCGAACAGGTCGCGCACGAAGGCCACGTCGGGCTCAGCCGAGAACGCCCAGGCCAGAACCGCAGGATCCAGGATGTTCCAGCGGCTGCGCGGCAGGACGCGCGTGCCGGCCTTGGGCCGACTTTCCACCAGGCCCTTGGCGGTCAGCACCTGAACCGCCTCGCGATAGGCGCTGCGTGACACGTCCAGCGCCTCGGCGTTAGCGATCTCGCCGGTCAGCTTTTCGCCGGGCGCGATCTGGCCCGAGACGATCGCCGTGCCCAGATAGTGCGCGATCGCGCCGCGAAGTCGCCGCCCCGAGCCTCTTGCCGATCGGGTGATCAGCTTGTCGTCCGGCTCGTCCAACGGCATGGGCATAGGGCTCCTGGGCTGCATACGCAGTCCTATAAGCGCAAGCACCGCAGCCTTGGCAAGTTTGTCTGGGCTGACCGGATTCGCGGTTCTGGCGCGGCCTCCCGCCGTCGGCGCTATGGCTCCAGCTGCACGACGACGATCGACTTTGCCGGAATGTCCAGGTTCAGCCCCTTGGCGCGCGCCTTGGCGGCATAGGGCTTGGGCATGACCGCGTTGGGCGCGGCGAACGTGTTGAGCGCATCGACGCGGGGCGCGGTCAGCACCTGACCGCGCGCGCTGGTGGCCCTGGCGCCGGCGACATCCGCCAGAACCGAAGCGGGTCGTGTCGGGTCGAGGTTCGTCACCGCCAGCCAGAGCTTGCCCTGAGTGTCGCGCGCGGCCACGGCGTCGACGCGCGGCAGCTTGATGTCGCCCTGAACATAGGTCCCGGCGTCGAAACTGACCGGGATCAGGGTCGCATCCTGGAACGGCACGTACATCTTGAAGACATGATAGGTCGGGGTCAGGACCATCTTGTCGTTGTCGGTCAGGATCATCGCCTGCAGGACGTTGACCATCTGGGCGATGTTGGCCACGCGCACCCGGTCGGCGTGACGCGCGAAGATGTTGATGTTCAGCGCGGCGATGATCCCGTCTCGCAGCGTATTCTGCTGGGCCAGGAAGCCGGGATTGGTGTTGGGCAGCGGCGCCAGCCAGACGCCCCACTCATCGACGGCGAGCGGCACTTTCTTTTCGGGATCATACTTGTCCATGATCGCCGAATGCTTGGTGATCAGGCCGTCCATGCCCAGGGTCTCGTGGACCAGCTTGGCATAGGCGGTCTCATCGAAGCTGGTGCTGGAATAGGATGGAGGCCAACCGCCGGTCGTGTAGGAGTGCAGGGACAGGCCTTCGATGTTCCAGGCCCAGTCATGCCCCTTCTGCGCCGCCATCACCGCTTCGGTATAGGCCGTGTCGCCCTGGTTGGGGCCAACGGCGATGCGCTGCATGGCCTCGGCGCCGGTCTGCTTGGGGTTGTAGTTGCGCACGAAGCGGGCGTAGCGCTTCATCTCATCTGTATAGTATTCGGCGCGCATCGCGCCGCCGCAGCTCCAGCTTTCATTGCCGATGCCCAGATACTTGACCTTGTAAGGCTCGGTGCGGCCGTTGGCGACGCGCTCCTTGCCCGCCGTGGTGGCCGGATCGGCCGTCATGTACTCGATCCACTCGGCGGCTTCCGCGACCGTGCCCGAGCCGACATTGACCGAGATATAGGCCTCGCTGCCGATCTGCTCGACGAAGTCCATGAACTCGTCGGTGCCGAAGGTGTTGGGTTCGACAGAGCCGCCCCAGTTGGAATTGATGGTCTTGCGACGGTTCTCGGCCGGACCGATCCCGTGGCGCCAGTGATACTCATCGGCGAAGCACCCGCCCGGCCAGCGGACATTGGGCGCCTTGATCGCCCGCAGGGCCTCGACCACGTCCTTGCGAATGCCGCGCGTATTGGGGATCGGCGAGTCCTTACCCACCCAGACGCCGCCATAGATGCCTGTGCCCAGATGCTCGGCGAACTGACCAAAGATGTTGCGATCGATCTTTGCACCCGGCTTGCCGGCGTCGATCCGCAGGGCGATCGGCGCCTCGGCTCTTGCCTGGGCGTGAACCCCGGCGGGCGCGGCCAGCGCCAGGGTCAAGGTCAGGGCGGAAGCGGCCAGCGGCCGGGTCAGTGTGATCATGTCTCTCCCCACGGGCCTTGGTAAGCCGCCAGACGGCTGTGCCCAAGCCAACACGTTCTGTGGGACAGCCGCCCGGATTGCGCGTCGCCACGACGGCTCCAGGGAGGTCCGTCCGACCCGCTGAATCCCGGAATGGACTGAGCCCTTTATGTCAGACAAATTGCGTGGCGCGTAAGTTCTGTCAAGCCTGCAGCGTCGGGCCATGAGGCTGTTATCCGACCAATGACAAGGCCAGAATGCAGGATTTGCATGACTGTCCCGCGCTCCGGCGTACTCAAGTGATCCATAATTGTCGTAGTAGAATGACGCCCTTCCAGACGCGCGAGGACCGTCATCTGGATGGCTCATCAAGCCATTGGCCGTTTTAGTATCTCATGCGATATAGGTTATCTTGCCCCGGCGTGAGCCGGGCGTCTTCGTCCGTCGAGGATAACAGTTTTGTCCAGACCCAAGGGTTCCCGCGACGCGGACCACGAGGCCAAGCGGCGAGAACTGCTCGCGAAAATGACCCTCCACATGGTCCGTCGCGATGGCGGGCGGCCCAGTTTGCGAGAGCTGGCTGCGGCGGCCGAGGTCTCGGTTCCGACCCTTCGCCACTATTTTGGCGATCGCGCCCATACCGTTGAAGCCGTTCTTGCCGAGTGCCTGCGCCGGGGCCGTCCGGGCCTGGACGCCCAGCGATCCAGTGACAAACGGTTCGATCAGTCCATCGCCGACTATGCCGCCGATCTCGTTCTCGCCCTGACCGCGCCCAAGGCGGTGCGGCTTGGCGACGTGTTCGCCGTAAGTCTGGCGGAGGGTTTTCTGGATCCAAGCCTGGGCCCTCCGGCGCTCATCCACATCCTTGATCCCACGATCGACGCCTTGCAGGCCAGGCTGGCGGAACACGTGGCGCGCGGCGAGATGATCGCCACCGACTTGCGGGCGGCCGCGATCGTCCTGGTCTCGCCCCTGCTTGTGGCGTGTCTTCACCAGCAGCAGCTTCGCGGTCAGGTCACCAGCCCGTTGGTGATGAGCGAGCTTGTCGACGATGTGGTCGCTGCCTTCGTGCGCGCCTATGCCGCCCCGGCCACCGGGGTCTCCCGCGACGTGGGGAGCCTTGCAGCATAATCCCGCTTTTCTATATCTCAGCTGAGATATAGAACGGCGTCGTACACAAAAATGTCGCGTGGAGATCGCTATGCCTTCAGCCCTGACGTCAGTGGCCGCGGATCGCACCGAGGCGGCGCCTGGCCGTCCCACCCAGGCTCAGGCCGAGGACGCCGTCCGGCTGCTGATCGCCTGGGCCGGCGATGATCCCGGCCGCGAAGGCCTGATCGACACCCCGGCCCGCGTGGCACGCTCCTACGCCGAGCTCTTCAGCGGCTATAGCGAGGACCCACGAACGCACCTGACCCGCACGTTCAGCGAGACGGGCGGTTATGACGACCTGATCGTCCTTTCCAACATTCGGGTTGTCAGCTGCTGCGAGCACCACATGCTGCCGGTCATTGGCCGTGCTCATGTGGGCTATCTGCCGGGAAATCGGGTGGTGGGGATCTCCAAGCTGGCCCGCGTGGTGAGGGGCTTCTCCCGGCGGCTGCAAATTCAGGAAAAGCTCACCACGGATATCGCCAACGCCATCCAGGACAGTCTGGAGCCCCGGGGCGTGGGCGTTGTCATCGAGGCCGAGCACAGCTGCATGACCCTGCGCGGCGTCGATACGCCCGGTTCGATGCTGACCACCAGCCGCCTGCTGGGGCAGATGCGAGACGATCCCCAGACCCGTGAGGAATTCCTGAGTCTGGTTCGTCAGGCCCGGGTCTAGTGCGCTCAGCGACTGACAACGCGCCTGCGGTGGCGCCCCAGGCTCCACTGGCCTTGACCGTCCTGGGCGCGCTCGGCGTCGCGCCGTTCTGGCTGCCCGTTCTTGCCGGGGTGGTCTGGCCGCAGACCAGCGCCGTCGCGTTCGACGCGCTGGCCGCCTACGCCGCCATCATCCTCTCGTTCCTCGCGGGCTCCCGTCTGGGCATCGCCATCACCGAGGCGCGCCCCGCCACAACCACCCTCTGCCTGTCCATGGCGCCGCCGCTTGCGGCCTGGGCCCTGGTTCTGCTGCCGATCATGTCGGGGCTCAGGCTTGTGCTTCTTGCTCTGGCCCTGCTGGCGCATGCGGCCTGGGACGCCCGCGCGGACTTGGCGCCCCGCTGGTACGCCGGGCTGCGGTGGCGTCTGACGTTCGGCGCCATGACGGGATTGCTGGCTGGCGCGGTGGTTCTGCATGACTGAGCCGGCTTCGATCGCGGTCGTCGTCGGCGTCACCGGCGGGCTGGGCGGGGCCCTGGCCAAGACACTTGGCGCGCAGGCCCGCTATGACAAGGTGGTCGGCCTGGCCAGGCGGCGACCCGACGATTGGCCAGACAGCCCGGACTGGCCGTTCATCACCGCGGACGTTCTGAAGGAGCAAGACCTGGCGGCGGCGGCCAAGGTCCTGTCCGCCTTGGGGGCGCTCGATCGGGTGGTGGTCGCCACCGGGCTGCTGCACGGTGAAGGCGTCACGCCCGAAAAGACCATGCGATCGTTGAACGCCTCGACGCTGGCGGAGCTCTTCGCGGTCAACGCGGTGGCTCCGGCGCTTGTGGCCAAACATCTGCTCCCGTTGACGCCAAAGACCCGGCCCAGCGTCTTTGCGGCCCTTTCGGCGCGCGTGGGGAGCATTTCCGATAACCGCCTTGGCGGCTGGTACGGCTATCGCGCCTCAAAGGCGGCGCTGAACATGCTGATCGCCACCCTGGCGATAGAGCATCGACGTCAGCGGCCGCTGGGCGTCTGCGTCGCCCTTCATCCCGGCACGGTTCAGACAGACCTGAGCGCACCCTTCAGAAAGGCGGGCGCGGACGACACAGTCTTCTCACCCGAGCATTCCGCCCAGGCTTTGGCGGCGGTGATGGATGGTCTTGGCGCTGATGACAATGGCGGCTTCTTCGCCTGGGACGGAAGCAGGATAGAATGGTGAGCGCGGCGCCCGGCAGCGGCCCTGGCCGCGTCGCGATCATTGGCGCGGGCATGGCTGGCCTGGCCTGCGCCCAGCGTCTGGTGCAAGCGGGCCTTTCAGTGCGGCTGTTGGACAAGGGGCGCGGGGCTGGCGGCAGGATGTCGACGCGTCGAATCCAGACGTCGCAGGGCGAAGCCTGCTTTGACCATGGCGCGGCGGTCTTCAGGGTCGAAGATCCCGCCTTCCGGCGATGCGTTGAGGACTGGATCGGCGAGGGGTGCGTGGCCCCCTGGCCGGAGGCGGGCCCCAACGCCATGGTGGGCCTGCCGACCATGAACGCTCCGCTCAAGGCCCTGGCCCGCGACCTGGATGTTGAATGGTCCGCCCAGGTCTGCGGTCTGTCACGCGGGGCGTCGGGCTGGATGCTCGACGTGGTCGGCCGCGATCCCGGATCCGAAGGGCCCTTCGACGTTGTTGTCCTGGCCATCCCGCCTGAACAGGCCACGCCGCTCCTGTCGCCCCATTCGTTTGATCTCGCCGTCTATGCCGCGATGGCGCAATCCGAAGCGGTCTGGTCGGCCATGGTGGCGTTCGACAGCCAACTGCCGCTCGACGTCCAGCGACGGGGCGGCTGCGAGACCCTGGCCGTCGCGATCCGGGAGAACAGCAAGCCCGGTCGTTCGGGGCCCGAGGCGTGGACCTTGCAAGCCACAGGCAGCTGGACCCAGCGACGCCTGGACACCAGCGCCGGCGAGGTGGCGACCCTGCTGCTGGAGGCGCTCGCCTGTCGCCTTGACGGGCCCTTGCCGCAGGTTCTGGCCCTGCAGGCGCATCGCTGGCGCTATGCACGCCCCGCCCGGCTCACATCGGGGCCCATCTGGAGAGCCGGCGTGGGCCTGGGTCTGTGCGGCGACTGGGTCGCGGGCGACGGCGTCGAGGCGGCCTGGTGCTCAGGCGTTCGTCTGGCCGACCGCATCAGCGGGCGGGTGCGCTCGGGCTTTGAACAGGACTGCGCTGCACCCTAGCGGGCGGAGAGTCGCCTTTCGGGCGCCGCCTATTTCGCCACTACCTTGGGCAGGGCCGTGATCGGCGTCAGCACCATGTCGCGGAAGAAGGTTTCGGCGCCTTCCGACTGCAACTGGATCGCGCCGTGGGTCAGGGGCTGGTCGTCAGCCCTGAGATCGCTGACCTCCATCACCGGCACGCCATTGACCACATGCACCGCGCGGTCGCCCAGCACGTAGAGGTCCAGGGTGTTCCACTCGCCGGCCGGCTTTTCGGCGTCGCTATAGGCCTCGACATTCCAGTCGGCTGTACCGCCCTTGACCGTCTTGACGCGACCGTCCGGCGCGAACCGCAGCTTGGGATTGATCAGGGTTGGATCGTCGATCACCGTGGTGACGGCGCTGATCGCCTCGCCCACGGGCACGATCATGCCGGTCGAGCCCAGCATGATCTCGAACTCCGCGGACTGGCTCCAGGTGCCCCAGACCACGCCCGGCGCGCCGAACGAATGGTAGAGCAGGCCGTTGTTGGGCGCTTCGGCCTCGCGCGGCGCCCAGCGGCCCTTGCCCCACTTGTACTGCAGGCGCAGGTGATAGTTCTGGAAGTCGCCCCTGCGGACCAGGCTGCCCCAGGTCCTGCCGTTGATATAGAGGGCGGGGCGGCCATCCTCGACCACCACCTTGAACATCTCGGCGCTCCGGGCTGTCGCGCCGATCGGGGCGACGGGCGGGCGCTTGTAGGTCAGGGCCGGGTCGGCATAGCCCAGCCACGCGTCCCAATCCTTCAGGTCCTGGCCGTTGAACAGCACCGTCGCGGGGCCGGCAGGCTTGGGGATCTCGGTCAGAACCAGGGTCGGACGCGGGGTGGCCAAGGCCGGCGCGGCGGCGGCCAGGGCGGCGACAAAGGCCAGGATCTTGTACATGCGCTCTCCCTTGCCCTCTTGACGGGACGACGCGACCTTATCTGACAGCGTTGTCAAGGCAAGCCCATGGATCGCTGTTGCGGCCACCTTGGCGAAGCGGCGTCTAGGCCGCCCCGGCAGGAGGCGATAAGACAGAGCGGTTCTGGAGGGAGCGCGACATAACATGACGACGCCAAGCGTGGTTCTCGCCGCCGCGATCGGCCTGCTGGCCGCGGCGCCCGCCCAGAACAGGCCCGAGGACACCGAAGTCTGGACGCCAGTTCCAGCCAAGGTCGAGCCCGCGGCGACCGCCGGCCAGGCGCCGGCCGACGCCATCGTGCTGTTCGACGGCGATGATCTGGACCAGTGGGTCTCGGCGAAGGACAAGTCACCGGCCGGCTGGACGGTCGCGGGCGGCGTCCTGACGGTGAACAAGGCGCGGGGCAATATCGAGACCCGCCGCGCCTTCCGCGACTACCAGCTGCATCTGGAATGGCGCATCCCGGCCGATATCGACGGAACCGGCCAGGGGCGCGGCAATAGCGGCGTATTCCTGGCCTCCACGGGGCCAGGCGACGAAGGCTATGAGGTTCAGATCCTCGACTCGTACGGCAACGCCACCTACGCCAACGGGCAGGCCGCCAGCGTCTACAAGCAGCATCCGCCACTCGCCAATGCCAGCCGTAGGCCGGGCGAGTGGCAGACCTATGACATCGTCTGGCGAGCGCCGGCTTTTGGCGCGGACGGCGCGCTTGTTTCGCCGGCCAAGGTGACGGTGCTGCACAATGGCATACTGGTGCAGGACAACGCGGTGTTGGCCGGCGAGACCGTCTATATTGGCAAACCCTCGTATCGCCTCCACGGCGCGACGCCGATCAAGCTGCAGGCCCATGGCGACCCCAGCGTGCCGATCAGCTTCCGCAATATCTGGCTGCGCGAGCTTGCGCCCCGTCCCTAGGCCGGCGGCGGGGCGGTGCTTTCCCGCACCACCAGGCGGTGGGGCAGGGTGACATTCTGCAGCGCGCTGGCCCGGTCGGCCAGAATGTCGAGCAATAGCCGGACCACCTCATGGCCGATCTGCTCCATCGGCTGGCTGACCGTGGTCAGTTTGGGGTTCAGGTATTGAGCGAAGCGGATGTCGTCGAAGCCGACCAGCGATATGTCGTCCGGGCAGCGCAGGCCGCGCTGGCGGATGGCCTCCAGCGCGCCCATGGCCATCTCGTCGCTGAAGCAGAAGATCGCCGTCGGCCGGCCGGGCTCGTCCAGAAGCTCGCCCGTCTGGCGCACGCCCGACTCGATCGAGAAATCGCCGACGGAGATGCGCAGGGCGCTGGCGCGGCCCTGACGCTGGGCGGCGGCCAGCACGCCGGTCAGGCGGTCGCTGCTGATCGGGCTGGCCAGAGGGCCGGTGACCACGCCGATGCGGGTGTGGCCCAGGCCGTAGAGATACGTCATCACCTCGGCGGCGGCGCGTTCGTTGTCGATGTGGGCGCTGGAGACCGCCAGGCCCGGCCGAAACTCGCAGCCGTTGACGATCGGCGTCCGGGGGCCCTTGGCGGCGACCATGTCGGCCAGAACGTTCGGCAGGCGGTGGCCCAGGAAGATCAGACCGTCGGCCTCCTTGCGCCGGAACATGGCGGCGTACTGCTCTTCGCGCGCCTCCTCGTGGCGGGTGTCGCCCAGCAGAACCGAATAGCCCGCCGCCATGGCGGCTTCCTCGACGCCCCGGATCACCTGGGAGAAGAAGGGGTTGGAGATGTCCGGCACGGTGACCAGGATCTTTTCGGTCCGCAGGGTGCGCAGGCTCCTGGCCGCGAAATTGGGCTCGTAGCCCAGGCGGTTGACCGCCTCCATCACCTTGCTGCGCGTCGCTTCTAGCACCAGTTCGGGAGCGCTGAACACGCGGGAAACCGTCGCGGTCGAGACACCCGCGTCCCGCGCGACATCTTGAATGGTGGCCATCGGCGGACACTGGCGACAAGGCGGGAGCTTGGCAAGGCACAGCGAGGCGCGGCTGGTTGATCGGTTACACGGTTGCCGCCTTGACGGGCCTTGCTATCGATGATTTCGATTACATCAGAGCGGATGCGGTCCAAACGGGTCGAAACAAGCCGCCTGTGCTGGTCGGGGAGGGCCAACCATGACGACGAGCTTCCGGCTCTTTCTGATGATGGTGCTGCAACTGGCCATCTGGGGCGCCTGGGCGCCCAAGATCTTCCCCTACATGGGCATGCTGGGCTTCGAGCCGTGGCAGCAGTCGCTGGTCGGCAGCTCGTGGGGCGTGGCCGCCCTGGTCGGCATCTTCTTCTCCAACCAGTTCGCGGACCGCAATTTCGCGGCCGAGCGCTTCCTGGCCGTCAGCCACCTGATCGGCGGTCTGGCCTTGGTCGGCACGGCCTTCGCGACCAGCTTCTGGCCTTTCTTCGCCTGCTACCTGATCTTCAGCCTGGTTTATGTGCCGACCCTGTCGGTGACCAACTCCATCGCCTTCGCCAACCTGCGCAACCCGGCGGCCGACTTCGGGGCGGTGCGCATGGGCGGCACGGTGGGCTGGGTGCTGGTCAGCTGGCCGTTCGTCTTCCTGCTGGGCGCCAATGCCGACGTCGAGCAGATGCGCTGGATCTTCCTGGTGGCGGCGCTCGTCTCTTTCGTCTTCGCTGCCTACTCTCTGACCTTGCCGCACACTCCAGCCCGCAAGGACGCGCCCGGCATCGACAAGCTGGCCTGGCGACGCGCCTTCAAGCTGTTGGCGACGCCGTTCGTGCTGGTGCTGTTCATCGTCACCTTCATCGATTCCGTCATCCACAACGGCTACTTCGTGATGGCCGACGCCTTCCTGACCAACCGTGTGGGCATCGCCGGCAATCTGAGCATGGTGGTGCTGAGCCTGGGCCAGGTGGCCGAGATCCTGACCATGTTCCTGCTGGGCCGGGTGCTGGCCAAGCTGGGCTGGAAGATCACCATGATTGTCGGGGTGCTGGGCCACGCCGCGCGCTTTGCGGTCTTCGCCTTCTTCGCCGACAGCATCCCGGTGATCGTGGCCGTGCAGCTGCTGCACGGGATCTGCTACGCCTTCTTCTTCGCCACGGTGTACATCTTCGTCGACGCGGTGTTTCCCAAGGATGTGCGCTCCAGCGCTCAGGGCCTGTTCAACCTGCTGATCCTGGGCGTCGGCAATGTGGTGGCCAGCTTCCTGTTCCCGTCGCTGATCAGCCGCCTGACCCAGACGGGCGCCGATGGCGTCGCGACGGTGGACTATACCAGCCTGTTCCTGGTCCCCACCGGCATGGCTCTCGCGGCCGTGTGTCTGTTGGCCCTGTTCTTCAAACCGCCGACCCGCGCCCCGGTGGCCGAGGTCGCCGACGACGGGCCGGTGGCGGCCGCCACCCCGGCCCAGCCCTGACCCATGCCCATCCAGAAAAAGGAAAGCCTCGTGCGCTCAACTGTTTTCGGAAATCGCGCCGACCTGTCGCGGCGGGGCCTGCTGGGCGCCGGCGCGGCGGCCCTGGGCATGACCTGGGGCGGCGCCGCCCGTGCGGCGGACAAGCCGTTCTTCCAGCGCCACAACCTGCCGGTCGGCATCCAGCTCTACAGCCTGGGTCCGGATCTGGCCAAGGAGCTGGACGCCCAGCTCGCCACCGTGGCCAGGATCGGCTTCAAGTCGGTGGAGCTGGCCGGCTATCTGGGCCGCACCCCGGCCGAGCTGCGCGCCGCTTTCGATCGCGCCGGCCTGATCTGCCCCAGCGCTCACATCTCGCCCAAGGGCGAGAGCGGCTTCAGCGGCGATCTGGCCAAGCTGGCTGACGAACTGCACGTGATCGGGGTGAAGTCGGCGATCATGCCGATCCACTATATCCCTGACCGCATGGGCGCCGCCGACCTGCGTCAGGCCGGCGTGCAGATGACCGCCGATGACTGGAAATGGAACGCTGACTTCCTCAACGAGAAGGCCGTCGTGCTCAAGAAAGCCGGCATCATCAGCGGCTATCACAACCACAATTTCGAGTTCGCCCCGCTGAAAGACAAGAATGGGGGCGACACCAACGGCATGGAGATCCTGCTGAAGGGCACGGACCCGAACCTCGTCACCTTCGAGCTGGACGCCGGCTGGGTCACGGCGGCGGGTCACGATCCCATCGCCCTGATGAAGGCGCATCCGGGCCGGTTCACCCAGATGCACGTCAAGGACATCAAGCCCACGACCAAGGCCAATTTCGAGCTGCGGCAGGATCCGACCGAGGTCGGCGGCGGCATGATCGACTGGACGAAACTGCTGCCGGCCGCCTACGCCGCCGGGATCCGGGGCTTCTATTACGAGCAGGAGCCGCCGTTCGCCCACGCCCGTCTGGAGTCGGCCCGGATCAGCTTTGAGTACCTGGCGAAAGTGACGGCCTGATGAGCGCGCGCGCGCCCCTGCGGCTGGCCATGGTGGGCGGCGGTCCCGGCTCGTTCATCGGGCCGGTACATCGCATGGCCGCCGAACTGGACGGCCGCATCCGTCTGGTGGCCGGTGTGTTCAGCCGCGATCCGGCCAAGAACGCGGCGGCGGCCGATGGCTGGGGCGTGGCGCGCGACCGGATCTATCCCGACCATCACGCGATGATCGCCGCCGAGCGGGCCCGCTCCGACGGGGCCGATCTGGTTGCGGTGGTGACGCCCAACCACCTGCACTTCGACGTCTCGGCGGCCGCCCTGCGCGGCGGGCTGCACGTGATCAGCGACAAGCCCGCCACGCTGAACCTGGCCCAGGCCAAGGAATTGGCTGAGATCGTCACCGCGTCAGGCAAGCTGTACGCCCTGACCTATACCTATACCGGCTATCCGATGGTCCGCGAGGCGCGCGAGATCGTGGCGCGCGGAGACCTGGGCGCGGTGCGCAAGGTGGTTGTCGAATATTCGCAAGGCTGGCTGTCGCGACCGCTGGAGCGGGAAGGCAACAAGCAGGCCGACTGGCGCTCGGACCCCGCGCAATCAGGTGTGGGCGGCTGCATTGGCGACATTGGCGTCCACGCCTTCAACATCGCCGAGTTCCTCACCGGCCGCCGGGTCGAGCACCTGTGCGCCGACGTCGCCACGGTGGTTCCGGGGCGGAACCTGGACGACGACTGCAACGTGCTGCTGCGGTTCGAGGGCGGCGCGCGCGGCGTGCTGATCGCCTCGCAGATCTCGGCGGGCGCGCGCAACGGGCTGAAGATCAGCGTCTATGGCGAGACAGGCGGCCTGACCTGGAGCCACGAGCGTCACACCGAGCTGACCCTGGACTGGCTGGACGCGCCCAGCCAGGTGCTGCACGCCGGCTCGGCCTATCTGGGCGCGGGCGCCCAGGCGGTGACGCGGATCCCGACCGGCCATCCCGAGGGTTTCATCGAGGCCTTCGCCAATATCTACCGCGACTTCGCCGACGCGATCGAGGGGCAGGGCTCGGGGCTGGTCCCGGACATCGCCGAGGGCGTGCGCGGCATGGCCTTTGTCGAGCGCGCCGTGGCCGCCAGCCGCAGCGACGCGGGCTGGGTGGCGCTGGCCACCAGCCCGGCTCAGCCGGGTTGGGCGACCCAAGAAGGAGAGGGCCGATGAAGACGCTCAAGGGACCGGCCATTTTCCTGGCCCAGTTCATCGGCAGCGAGCCCCCGTTCGACACGCTGGAGACCATGGCCGCCTGGGTCGCCGACCTCGGCTATGTCGGGGTGCAGATGCCCACCGGCGGGGCGGACTCGTTCTTCGACCTGGCCCTGGCCGCCGAGAGCCAGACCTATTGCGACGACATTGCCGGGATGCTGGCCACCCACGGTCTGCAGATCACCGAGCTTTCGACCCATCTGCAGGGCCAACTGGTGGCCGTGCATCCGGCCTATGACGAGCTGTTCGACGGCTTCGCCCCGCCCGAGGTGCGTGGCAAGCCGGCCGAGCGTCAGGCCTGGGCGGTGGGGCAGGTCAAGGCCGCCGCCGTCGCCAGCCGGCGCCTGGGCCTGAACGCCCACGCCACCTTTTCCGGCGCTTTGGCGTGGCCGTATTTCTATCCGTGGCCGCAGCGGCCGGCCGGTCTGGTCGAGGAGGCTTTCGCCGAGCTGGGCCGTCGCTGGAAGCCGATCCTCGACGTCTTCGAGACCGAGGGCGTCGACGTCTGCTACGAGATCCATCCGGGCGAGGATCTGCACGACGGCGCAACCTTCGAGCGGTTCCTGGACGAGGTGGGCGGCCATCCGCGCGCCAATATCCTGTATGATCCCAGCCACTTCGTGCTGCAGCAGCTGGACTATCTGGGCTATATCGACCGCTATCACGAGCGGATCAAAGCCTTCCACGTCAAGGACGCCGAGTTCCGGCCCTCGGCCCGGTCGGGCGTCTATGGCGGCTATCAGGGCTGGGCCGAGCGGCCGGGGCGCTTCCGCTCGCTGGGCGATGGCCAGGTGGACTTCAAGGCGATCTTTTCCAAGCTGGCCCAGTACGACTATGCCGGCTGGGCGGTGCTGGAATGGGAGTGCGCGCTGAAGCATCCCGAGCAGGGCGCCCGCGAAGGCGCGCCGTTCATCCGCGATCACATCATCCAGGTGACGGACCGGGCGTTCGACGACTTCGCCGGCAGCGCGCCCGACGCCGGCCGCAATCGGCGGCTACTGGGCCTTTAGACCAAACCTTCGAGGAAGACGTCCTGATGAAGTTCCAGCTTTTGCTCGTCGCTGCATTGTCGGCCATGGCGACCAGCGCCGTGGCCGCGCCGTCGGGCCCGGACGTGTTCGAACAACGCTGCGCGGTCTGCCACTCGCTGAAGCCCGCGCCGGGCAAGATGGGGCCGCCCCTGGCTGGCGTCGTTGGCCGCAAGGCCGGAACGCTTGGCGGCTATGCCTACAGTAACGCCCTGAAGGCCTCGGGCATCACCTGGAACGCCCAGACGCTGGACGCCTATGTCAAAGCCCCGGCCAAGACCGTGCCGGGGACCAAGATGCTGCTCGGCGCGCCCGACGCCCAGCAGCGCGCGGCCGTGATCCAGTACCTGGCTTCGGTCAAGAAGTAGGGCGGGGCATCCTGCGGGAGCGCTACACCTACAAAAACTTGTCATCCCGGACGAGCGCGCAGCGTGAAGATCCGGGACCGACGCGTGAACTCGGTGCTCCCCGCGGTCCCGGATCTGCGCCCGGCTTGCGCCGAGCTTGTCCGGGATGACAGCATCTGGATTCCGGACGCAACGCTGCGCCTAGGCGAAGCTACTGCGCCGTCAGCTCCTGGATCTCGATGTCCTTGAATTCGATGGGATGGCCCTCGCTCTGCAGGGCGATATAGCCCTCCGTCACCGGCTGGGCGCCGCGCGCCAGGATGTAGGGCTTGGCCCCGCCCGCGACGGTGTCGTCGGGATCCAGGGTCAGGCCGGCATAGTGGTGGACCACCACCCCGTCGATTTTCTGGAAGACCTCGCCATTGGGCCGGACCTCCAGTTCGACCTTCGTCCAGGTCCCATCCGGAATGGTCGGCGCATTGGCCGGGGGCGTGCAGTGCTCCTTGGCCTTCACGCCGTCGAAGGTGATCGTGATCCCGGGCGTGCAGACTGCGCCGGTGGGGCGGGGCGCGTCGCCGTCCTTGCCCAGCAGCTGGAACTCCACCGACACGGGGAAGGACTGCTCCACCATCATGCTCGCGGGGCTCTGGCTGTGGAACATCACCCCGCTGTTGCTGCGCGCCCAGGCGGGCGTGTCGGCCAAGGCCCCCTCCGTGAGGAAGCGATAGGTGAACCGCAGGCGATAGGCCTTGAACGGGGTCTTGTAGAACAGGTGTCCGAACTGTCCGTTCAGCGTGTCGTAGCCGGCATAGGACACCCGGATGGCGCCCTGATCGACCACGAAGGTCTGCTGATGATTTTTACCCACAGGATGCTTGGCGATCTTCGGCGTCCACCCGTCCAGCGTGCGGCCATCGAACAGCGAGCGCCACGGCCCGGCCTTCAGCTCCTCGGCGCTGGCCGCGCTGACGACGCCCAGCGACAGGCACCCGAGCAGGGCGCTCACTGCGACGCGGCGCCTGGCTGTTACATGGCGAACCTGTGTGGAACGATCTGACGTGGTCATGGCTGGTTTCCTCCCGCGCGCCCAACAACTTACGTCGATTGCCGAGCTTTCTTGCAATGTAACCCATTTCATGGAAGCCTTTCGCCAACAATCAAGGGGTTCGCCGAGGTTGCGTGTCGGGCTGTAACGGGCCGGCCTCGCGCCACGAGCGAGCGGATGAGGGAACACCCATGGCCAATCTCACCGGTCGCGCGCGCCGAAAAAACACCTATGACGCCATCGTCGTGGGCAGCGGCATCACCGGCGGCATCGCGGCCAAGGAGCTGACCCAGAAGGGGCTCAAGACGCTGGTGCTGGAGCGCGGGCCGATGGTGCGCCACCAGCAGGACTATCCCACCGCCATGACGGCGCCCTGGGAGACCAAGTACCCGCAAGGGCAACTGCCCCAGGCTGAACTGGCCGCCAAATACTCCGTCCAGCGCCGCACCGGCTACACGATGACGGAGCACACCCAGCACTTCTTCGTGCGCGACGACGAGAACCCCTATGTCGAGGAAAACCGCTTCGACTGGATTCGCGGCTATCACGTGGGCGGACGGTCGCTGACCTGGGGTCGCCAGAGCTATCGCCACAGCCCGATCGATTTCGAGGCCAATGCCCGCGAGGGGATCGGCGTCGACTGGCCGATCCGCTATGAGGACCTGGCCCCGTGGTACGACCACGTCGAGCGCTTCATTGGCGTGTCGGGTCAGGCCGAGGGGCTGCCTCATCTGCCTGACGGCCAGTACCAGCCGGCGATGGAGATGAACTGCGTCGAGAAGGCCTTCAAGGCCAAGTCCGAGGCGCGGTTCCCCGAACGCCGGATCACCATGGGCCGCACGGCGCACCTGACCGAGCCGACGGAGGAGCAGATGAGCCTTGGCCGGACCAAGTGCCAGCACCGCAACCTGTGCATTCGCGGCTGTCCGTTCGGCGCCTATTACAGCTCCAACTCCGGCGGGCTGGTGGCGGCCGAGCGCACCGGCAATCTGGTGATCCGCCCCGGCTCGATCGTCACCTCGCTGATCTATGACGAGAAGGCGGGCAAGGCGACGGGCGTGCGCATCCTGGACGCGACAACGCGCCAGGAAGAGGAGTTCTATGCTGACGTGGTGTTCCTGTGCGCCTCGGCCTTCAACTCGGCCTGGATCATGATGAACTCGACCAGCTCGCGGTTCCCCAACGGCTTTGGCAATGGCAGCGACCAGCTGGGCCGAAACGTGATGGACCACCATCTGGGCGTGGGCGCATCGGGCGAGGCGCCCGAGTTTGCCGACCAGTACTATTCCGGCCGCCGACCCAACGGCATCTATGTGCCGCGCTTCCGCAACCTGGGTGACGCGGCCACCAAGCGCACCGACTATCTGCGAGGCTTCGGCTATCAGGGCGGCGCATCTCGCGCGGGCTGGGACCGCGACCTGGGCCGGCGCAGCGACGGCAGCAGCGGCTTTGGGGCCGAGCGCAAGGCGGCGCTCAGTCAGGCCGGGCCCTGGACCATTGGCCTGGGCGGCTTTGGCGAAATCCTCCCCTACGAGGACAACCGCCTGACCCTGAACCACGACATGCAAACGGCGGCGGCCGAGATGCTGGAGGCGGCGGGCTTCAAGAACGTCAAGGGTCGCGATGGCGGCTACGCGCCGGGCCTGGGCATCCATGAAATGGGCACCGCGCGCATGGGCCGGGATCCCAAGACCTCGGTGTTGAACGCCCACAACCAGGTGCATGAGTGCAAGAACGTCTATGTCACCGACGGCGCAGCCATGACCTCGGCGTCCTGCGTGAACCCGTCCCTGACCTATATGGCCCTGACCGCACGCGCGGTCGATCACGCCGTCCAGGCGCGCAAGCGGGGAGACCTGTGATGCTGAACCGACGCGACACCCTTCGGGGCCTGGCCCTGACGATCGGGGTTGGCGCCTCAGGCTGGGCCGAGCGCGCCCTTGCGGCCGCCGCGCCAGCGCCGGCCCTGACCTGGACCCCCACAGCTTTGACGCCCGATCAGGCCCGCGTGCTGGATGTGGTGGCCGAACTGATCATTCCGAAGACGGACACGCCCGGCGCCCGCGAGGCCGGGGTGCCCCAGTTCATCGACCGGGCCCTGGCCAACTATTACGAGAAGGATCAAGCCGATAGATTGCGGGCCGGTCTGACGCGCATGGACGCCGACGCCCAGGCCGCCCATGGCGCCGCGTTCATCGCCCTCACCCCGCAGCAACAGGTCGATCTGCTGACGGCCTATGAGCGCGAAGGCGTTGCGGCCAAGGCGCAGACACCCAGCCAGTCCCACTTTTTCCCGGCCCTCGAAGACATGGTGACGGTGGGCTATTTCACCTCCGAACCCGGCGCCACGGTGGCGCTGCAGTATGATCCCGTGCCCGGCGCCTATCGTGGCTGCGTGCCGCTGGCGGAGATCGGGCGCGCCTGGGCGACCCGCTAGGTCAGATCGCCGTCCGCGAGGATGGACATGGCGCGCGCCTTGAAGGGGAAGAAACCCTTGATCGCGTGAGGCCAGAGCTGGTCGTCCCAGCGACGTCGCGCCTGGACCAGCGTCACACCCTCATTGGCCAGGGCCGGAGCCAGGCGTTTGAGGGCGTCCGCGACGGGACCGACCGGCGCATAGGGCGTGATAATCTGTTGGGCGCCTGCCGCCTTGGCAGCCGACAGCAGGCTCTCGGCATCCAGGCTGTCGCAGAGTGTTGCGGGGCGCCCGAAAGCCTTCTCCGCACGGGCTGCCGTATCCACAGCCGCAGCTTTGACGAAATCATGGGCCGCCTTGCCCCAGAGCAGGCGCTCATCGATCGCGACGACGGTCGCCTCGAAGGGCGTTATTGGTGCGAAAAGCGACTCCGGGTGCATGTCCTCGTGGGTCACAAGCAGGATCGCGGGCTGGGAAGGCTTGGCGCGGTGCGAGTCTGGCAGCGCGCAAGCCGGCGGTATCGGCGGCTCTGCGATCACCCTGGCCTCCGTCGCCAGGCCCTTGGGCGCAAAGCGATGGTTGGTGTAGCGCGCGATGTTGTCGGTTGAGGCGAGATAGGTCTTGCCCGGGGTCTGCAGTCCCGCGACCCAGCGCCAGGACATGGTGTTGCTGGCCGCGTCAGCGTCGATCAGATGGCGAAGGAAAAAGTCCGCGCCCAACGTCCAGGGCAGCTGCAGCGTGAAAATCCAGATGGAGGCGAACCACATGCGGGCATGGTTGTGGAGGTATCCGGTCTGGCGCAGTTCCAGCACCCAGTCATCGAACCCCTCGATGCCCGTCCGCCCCGCCAGGGCCTCGGCCAGGGCAGGGGTGTTTGCGAAGATCTCGCTCTGGCGATCCCGCTCCGTCGTGAACCGGGTCCAGATGGACGGGCGCATTTCCAGCCAGCCCTTCCAATAGGAGCGCCATAGCACCTCCTGGATGAACATCTGGGCTGACGCCATGTCGTGCTGCGACAGCACGGCGGCAATGATCTCTGGCTCGGTGATCAGGCGATGGCGCACATAGGCCGAAAGTCTCGAGACGGCGGCCGGCTGGTCGGGGCCCGGATCAATATTGCGCCCGGACGCATAGGATCGATCCGCCCTGGGGACAAATTCGGCGAGCGTCTGCAGCGCAGCGGCGCGGGTGGGCGGCAAGATCATGTCGACCGTGAGAAAGGGCTCGACGCGTCCAGAGCGACGCGACGCTGGGCTAGCTCTTAAGCTCACGGATGGCCCAGGCTCCACCTCTTTTAGGGTTTTGCCTGCGAACGTCAGATCGCCCTGGCATGGCGCTGGCTTTCAGCGCTGAAATAGGCATCGAACACGGCGGCGATGGACCGCGCCAGCAGTTGGCCGGCCGGCAGGACTTCGACCCGCGCTCCGCGAACTTGCGCCAGGCCGTCGGCGATGAAGGGCGCCAGGCGAGAGACGTCCTCCGCCAGGTCGCTAAGGGCCCGTCCATGCCGGGCGCAGACCGCCGCCAGGTCGACGTGGAAGTCGCACATGAGACGCTCGATGATCTCCGCCCGAAAGCGGTCCTCCGCATCGACGGCGACGCCCCGGGCGATGGGCAGGCGACCTTCCTTGACGGCGGCGCGCCAGGTCAGCTCATGGGCGGCGTTTTGCACGAAGCCCTGAGGCAGGCAGCCGATCGCCGAAGCGCCCATGCCCAGCAGGGTGACAGCGGGATCTGTGGTGTAGCCCTGGAAATTGCGGCGCAGGGTTCCGGCGGCCTGGGCTTTGGCCATCGGATCCTCGGGCAGGGCGAAATGGTCGAGGCCGATCCGGACGTAGCCCTCTGCCGCCAGACGTTCGGCGGCGGTCTCGCTCTGATCCAGCCGCGCCTGGGCGTCGGGCAGGGCGGCCTCGTCGATCAGCTGCTGATGACTTTTCATCCACGGCACATGGGCGTAGCCGAACAGGGCCAGGCGCTCGGGACGAAGCGGCAGGAGCTGATCGAGCGTCGACAGGGTGTTGGCGGTGGTCTGATGCGGCAGACCATACATCAGGTCGATATTGATCGAACCGATCCGGGCCTCGCGCAGCCAGGCGACACAGTCGGCGATGTGCTCGAAGGTGTCGCGGCGATTGACGGCCGCCTGGACCTCGGGGGTCAGGTTCTGGACGCCCAGGCTGGCGCGGTTCATCCCCCGCCGGGCCGCGGCGCGCACCCAGTCGCGCGTCAGCACGGCGGGATCCATCTCCACCGCCACATCGACGTCGGCGGTCAGGGCGAAGACCTCGCCCAGGCGGTCGAAGATCGCGTCGATCTCGCCCGTGGACAGCATGTTGGGCGTGCCGCCGCCAAAATGGATGGCGCCCACGGGCAGGCGACCGGGCAGGGCGGCTCCGAGCAGGGCGATCTCGTTCAGCAGCAGGCGCACATAGTCGCCGACGGGTTCGTGGCGGTTCACCGCGCGGGTATTGCAGCCACAGTACCAGCAGAGCCGGGCGCAGAAAGGGATGTGCACATAGAGAGACACGGCCTGCTCGACAGGCAGGTCACGCAACCAGAGCGCATAGGTTTCGGCGTCGACCTGGGCGCTGAACTGCGTCGCCGGCGGATAGCTCGTATAGCGCGGCGCGCGACCGTCGTACCTGGCGATGAGCTCGGCTGTCGGACGAACGCCAGCGGTCGCGGCGAGGGCGAGGGGCATGGATATCTTCCTTCGGCGTTTGTCGCTTGGCCCGCAGCCAACATCGATGGGCGTGTTGTCTTCAGTCTGCCCCACGGCGGGGCCTGCGGCCTTGACCGGCGTCAAGTCGCTCGCGAAGGGCCGCGTTTAGCCAGATTTCAAGGTCGGTGAAGGCCGCAGGGCGGCTACCCGTCGAGGACAACGGGCCGCTGGCTTGAGCGACGGGAAATCTTGCGGAAAAGCGGGGGCGTGGCGGTGAGAGAGTCCGCCAAACCAGTAGTCCCATACCGCATCATACGTGCCCGCAATGTCCCACTATGATACTGATTTAAAAGCCAAATTCTGAAAATGGGTCCTAATTCGTCTCTCGACGTCTCACCAAATTGCAGGTACAAAACAGGACCGAAAGTGGGGCCGAAAGTGGGGCCGAAAAGGTTCGGCGGAGACGTTAGGCGGAGACATTGCTATGGGCGGACGATCCCTCCACAAGCTGACTGCGATCCAAGCGGCGAAGTTGAAGGCGCCGGGCCGACATTCCGATGGCGGAGGCCTTTATCTCTCCATCGACGATACCGGGCGGCGACGCTGGGTGTTCATCTACACACGCGGCGCCAGGCGCACGGAATTGGG
>NCEV01000007.1:0-21345 GCA_002280875.1 Caulobacter sp. 32-67-35
GCGCGCGCCAGAGCGGGGCGATCAGGTCGTCATAGAGATCGCCCTCCCCCGCCTGCCGAAGAATGTCGGCCATGGCCGTCCCCAGCAGGTAGGTGTCTGAGGTGCGATAGACGAAGGTCGTTCCGGGGCGGACGCGGCGAGGGAACTGGCCGCAGGCATAGGCGGCCTTTGCGGCGTGGTCTTCCACGTCGAAGAAGACCTGCCCGGCCGGCGCGTTCTCGTCGGCCTCGAAGACCTGCGAGCCGTAGAGGCCCGAGGCCATGTCAAGGGTGTGGGCCAGAGTCACGCCGCTCCAGGCGTCGCTTCGGGCGCAGGCGGGAACATGGTCACGGATCAACGCCCCGCCGCTGCCCGGATGCAGCGCTTCCAGCCGCATCAGGCCGACGCCGCCGACGATCGACTTAGCCGTCGAATAGGACGGGAGGTCAAGGACATCGCAATAGGGGTTGTCGCCGTGTCGGGTCTGACAGGGGCTCGCATAGTGAACACCCTCGACGACAAGACCAAAGGCCGTCGGCGGATCGCCGTCCTTGGGCGCCTCCAGCGAAAAGGCGGCGAGGTTCACGTCCGGGCGCAGTCGGGCTAGGTCGGCGAGAGGACGCACTGGAAGGCGCGCGGCGACCTCGGCGCGCCAGGCTGTGATGACCGCGTCGGCCTCCACAACCGCCGAAGGCGTCAGGCGCGCCGGGACCGTGGCCCAGGCGTCGAACTTCAGATAGGCGCAGGTTTCCGAAGAGATCTGCATCGCCACTTTGGAAACCGATCCGTCGGGCTTGAACAGGAAGGTCAGCACGCCGTTGTGCAGGCAGTTGGCGTTACGCTCCTGGAGCGCAAACGGAACGGCCGCCCGCAGCCATCCCAAGTCGCCGGCTTCGCGCCAGACCCGCCCCGGCTCTATCACCCAATCCCAGGCGGGGTGATCGCCAACGATCACCCCGCGCCTGACCGGAACCAGGTCCCCATCGTCACGCACAAAGAGGAAATCGAACGCCGGCAAGGTGACCCGGGCCGCTCGCTCGGCGGCGGTGTCGCCCGTCTCATCGCGGACTAGGCTCATGCCCAGGGTGACGCTGGTCAGATCCAGGGCCAGTCGCGCCGCGAACCGCCCTGTCAGCGCCTCGGCGTCCGCTGGCGCGCCGAAGGCCGAAAGATCGACCGGCGCCGTCAGGCCGGGGCCGGTCATCAGGCTTTCCAGGGTCAAGACGGCGCGCGGGCCGCCGGCTGCGGGACGCTCGCCGGTCACAGTCACCGCATCCGCCCAGCAGGACGCTTGCTCCCCGCCGACGGCCCGAACCCGGATCAGGACCCCCATACGATCATCCGCTCCGGTCGGGATGAGCGTAGCCCGTTTGAGCGTCACGCCGTCATCCTCCCCATCACGGACCGCGACGACCGTCTGCCAGTTTGCGCCGGCGTCGGGCGAGACCTCGATCAGGCAGGCGTCCGTCCGAACCAGGCCCATCGCGGCGAGCGAGCCGGCGACGGACACCCGCACGAAGCCGCGCGTGGAAACCGTTGTCGCGGCCGTCGCTCCGCCGGTCACGCGAAGCGAGATGTTGTCGCCATAGGTGGTCAGACGCACGTCGCCGGAGCCGGTCGCGCTCCAGCCATCGGCCTTGCCGTCCTGGAAATCATCGACAAAGACCGGGCCGGCCAGAACCGGCGCAACCGCGCAGAGCCATGCCGCCAGGGCGGTCGCTGCAAGGATAATAGGGCGCATCAAAGCAACTCGTCGGGATCAATGCCGCCAGCCGTCAAGGCCGCTCTCAGAGGACCAAGTTGCTCGGCATAGCGCCGCCAGAGTCCGACCGACTGGCTATGGATGGGCTGACGCACCTGGACCGCACTGGCTGTCGCCGACGGGCTGCTGTTCTCATGGAAGCGCAGACAGCTGTCCTGCCAAGCCAGACCGCAATGGTCAATGATCCGTCGGCTGATGGTCTCTGCGTCGGTGACTAGACCCTCGTAGTCGATGTCGAGGATGCGGCCCGGCAAGACGTCACGCCAATGGTCCATCAAACGCCGGTGCGCCAACTGATAGGCGGCGATGTCGGCGAGATCATACGAATAGGGGCACCCCATCCGGAACAGCGTCTTGTAGAGCGCATAGCCACTGTCCATCGGGTGACGGCGCAGGTGGATGATCCGGGCGTTCGGGAGCGCCCGCGCGATCAGCCCGATGTAGAGAAAATTGGCCGGGGTCTTGTCGATGAACAGCGGCGTGGTCCGGCCATAGCCGGCGACGCTGTCCAGATAGGCCCGCCCAAGAGCGGCCGGGTCCAGATCGGCGGAACGCTGGATGAGCTCGCCCTTGCCCTTGGCGGGACCGGCCAATCGCATCAGAGCCAGCGCGAAATCATTGATTTCGCCCAAGCTCTCGACATCCGTGTGGGAGCTGGCGATGCGATCCACCAGGGTCGTTCCGCTGCGCGGCAAACCCAGGACAAAGATCGGCCCTGCCGCGTCGCAACCCTTCGAGGGTTGGGTAAACAGCGCCGCGTGGAAAACCCGCTCGATTTCCGCCATGGCCGCGACGTCCGCTTCGACCCGATAGCTGAGCAGGCTGCGTCGACGTTCCGCGCCCCGCCTGAGCCAGGCAAAGCTCTCTTCGTACTCACCCAGGTCCTCGAACTCCTTGGCCAGGGCATAGCTGATCGCCACCTCGCCGGGTCCGGTCAGACGCTTCCGCGACGCCTGGAGAAGCGCCGCCGTATGGTTGGATCCAGGCGTCTGCCGCCGGAGCGTCGAGCGGTTCTGCCACGCATCATAATCCTCCGGATCAAGCTGAATGACGCGGTCCAGGAGCGCTTCGGCCTCGCCGGCCTGACCCAGGGCGATCAAGGCCGTGGCGAGATTGTAGAGACCACGCGGGTCATCCGGCGCGAGCGCAGCCGCCCGCCTGTAACAGCGCGCTGCATCGGCCGATCTGGCGCAGTGGGTGTAGTGCTCTCCCAGGTGCTGCAGCAGGCGAGCGTCATCGCCCGCCCGAGCCTCAAGAGCGGCCAGCCTGGCAAGGGCGTCTCCAACGCGACCGTCGCGGATGAGCGGGGCGACCCGGCCCAGCTCATCCATCACGTCGTCCCTGATCGCCAGGCTAACCATCCTGATTCTAGAAGCTGTAGTCGAGCGACAGGCCGAGCGTCCGCGGCAGCGAGATGAACTGCTTGGACGCGTTGCCGTAGTAGCCGACCGCCGGGCGGGTGCCCATATAGGCCTCGGTGAACTCGCCGGTCACGCCGTCCTCGTTGAGGATGTTCTTGACGAACAAGGTCGCCGCCCAGGGCCCTTTGGCCAGGGTGGCCGAGCCGTTCCACAGGGTGAAGTCGGAGAGCCCTGTATTGAAGGTGGGGCTGCCGATCGCGTTGCGGGTCGCTGACTGATAGTAGCCGCCGCCGCGCGCCACCAGCGTCACGTCACCGGGCAGCGACCAGGTGTAGTCGGCGGCCAGGGTGATGGCGTGTTCTGGTGTGCCCGGCAGCATGGAGCCATCCACGCCGAGCACCGTTCCGAGCGGACTGATCACCGCCTCGGTGAGTTCGGCTTTGGTATAGGTGTAGCCCAGAGCGTAGTGGAAGGCGTCGGTCGGGCGGGCGTCGATCGAGGTCTCCAGACCATAGGTCCGCGCCTTGCCGCCGTTCTGCACGACGTAGAAGCCCCAGTTGGGGGTGGCCGTGTTCAGCTGGATGTCATCCCAGTCGACATAGAAGGCCGCCGCATCATAGGTGAACACGCCCAGGCGCCCCTTCAGGCCGGCCTCGTAGTTGACCACGGAGTCGGATCTGTAGGTCTGCCAGCGCGCATCCTCGGCGAAATTGCCGGTCAGGGGCACAGCGTTGGAGCCGCCCCGGCGATAGCCCTGCGACACCGTGGCGTAGAACAGGCCTTTCTCGGCGAACGTCCAGGACAGGTTGCCCTTGAGCAGCGCCTTGCTCTCGGAAGACTCAAAGCGCGCGGTGGCCGGCTGGCTGAGCGATGCGTAGAGCGGCACATCGATCGCGGTCGTGTTGACGGCCTTGTTGTCAAACCAGCGCACGCCGCCAGTCAGGGCCAGATTGTCGGTGGGGCGCCAGGTCAGTTCGCCGTAGACCGCCTTTTCGTTGAAGTCCTCGCGACGGCTATAGGCAAAGTCCTGGTCGCCCGCGACTGCCGACGGGAAGCCGCTCGAGGTATCCCACCAGCGCTTGAAACCGCGCAGATAGCTTTGCTGGGTGGAGACCAGGGTGTTGTCGTTGAGGTAGAGACCGACGACGTAATCGAAATCGCCGCCTGCCTTTGAAACGAGGCGGATTTCCTCGATGGTCGCTTCGTCCGAATAGGCGCGCACCGCCGAGGCCATGGGGCGCGGATAGTTGTAGTAGAAGCTCAGAAAGCCAGCCTTGGCATAGAAGCCGGTGTTCTCGCTGACGCTGTCGCCCTCATGGTTATAGACCGAGGTCGACGAGGTGAGCGTGGCGAAGCCCAGGTCGATGTTCATTTCCAGGGCGCCGAGGCTGACATCGCGCGATGACGGCTCTAGCTGAATAGACCCGTTCTGGTAGTCGCCGTAGCGCTTGCCATAGCCATCAAGGCCGCGCGTCACCTGGCGTCGGCCACCGACCTCGTCGGACTGCTGGCTGTAGGTCAGGGTGGCGTTGAACCGGTCACTCGGTTCGAACAACAGGGCGACCCGCGCAAAGCTGATCTCGACGGTGTCAGCGTCCTTCTTGCCGGTATAGGCCGCGTTGGGCGACAGGACGCCGCTGGGCGCCGCCGGCGCGCCGGTGCTGTCCAGCACATACAGGTTCACATAGTCGGTGAGGCCCGGATAATCGATCTGGCTGACCGTGGCGCGCAGGGCGAACATGTCGCCAAGCGGCAGGTTGACGGTCAGGTCGCCGGCCCAGCCGGTGCTGCCCGAGCCCTCGACCTGGCTGGCGGTGATGTTGGCGGCGCCGCCAAACTGACCAAGCCGGGGCGCGCGCGTGATGTAGCGTACAGTTCCGCCCAGGGAACCAGACCCGTAAAGCGTGCCTTGCGGCCCGCGCAGCACTTCCACGCGGTCGAGGTCCTTCAGAAGGAACCCTGCGAACAGTGGCGTATCATTCTGATAGGTCGACACCGGAGCGACGCTGGAGACCGCATAGTCGCCCAGGGCGTTGCTATCGACATTGATTCCGCGGATCAGCACGTTGTTGACCACGCCGCCGTTGCGATAGCCGCGATCGACTACCGAGACGCCGGGAATGCCGCGCATCAGCTCGGCTGCGTCGAGCATCTTGCCGTCCTCGATCGCGTCGCCGGAGACGGCCGAGATGTTGTAGGGCACCTCCAGAACGCTCTGCTCGCGACGGTTTGCGGTGACCACGATTTCACCGATCGTGGTGTCCCTGATCTCCTGCGCGGCGCCGGCGCCGGCGGACGCCAGGGCCATGACCAGCGCACCGATCGACGCAGCGCCTCTCAGATTCGACTTGTTCATCTCACTCCCCCGTTTTTATCAGCCGATCTGGCTGCTTTTGTTGGTCCGATGCGCGCCGGGCGGGCCTGGATCAGGCCGGCGCCATGATCACCCCAAACGGGGCTTCCCCGGCTGTTCCGATCCCGGCTTTTGCAACGGGCCCAGTCCTGAAAAGGCCGGCGAAGCCGCAAATCCGTCCCGATAGGGCGGAAAGGTGATCGGATTGTCCCGCAGGCTCTTCAGGGGTTGCCCTAGCCCGTGCCAGCCGCGCTCTCGCACCCGGGTGACCTGGTCCAGATCCAGTTCGACGGCGATGACCTCATGGCCCGACCCCGCCTGATGAATGACCTCGCCTCCGGGCCCGAATACCCCCGACAGGCCGACGCCCAACTGACCGGCGGTGTTGATATCGACAAAATAGACCTGGTTGGTCACCGCGCTGGCGCGGGCGACGGCCAGTTCGGCCTCACGGTCGATGGTGTTGGTCATGCCCGGATGGATGATGACCTCCGCCCCCATCCAGACCAGCGTCCGGGTCGTCTCCGGGAACCACATGTCGTAGCAGATCGACAGACCGAACCGGCCGACCCCGGGCACGTCGAAAACCACGAACTCGGTTCCGGGGGTCACCCCCTGCTCATAGGGCAGGAAGGGGTAGATCTTGCGATAGCGAGCGACAACCTGACCGGTCGGATCAATCACCGGGGCAGTATTGTAAACCCGTCCACCATCCGCCTCGAACAGCGAACCGGGCACCAGCCAAACGCCGGACGCCCGTGCGGCGGCGCACATCTTGGCCTCGGCGTCGCCAGGCAGCGGCTGGGCGGTGGAAATGGACGCCCCGAACAGGGACAGTTCGCCCAGCACCACCATGTCCACCCAGGGCAGGCGCGCCTTTACCGCCGCGATCTCGGCCGCGATGCGGTCGCCATTGTCGCCCTTGCCAAGCTGCAGTTGAAGGCCGGCTATACCGATAGGGCGCATGGGAACTCTCTAAGGCGGGCCGGGCGGCCCTGAGCACTCAGAGTGACTGCGCAAACGGCTGCCCCATAGCGCCAGTCGTCGGGCGCGTATAGGGCCAGATCTGAGCCGGCCTGCACCTAAAGAATGATCTGGCCCTAAGAGGTCATGACAGATCCGCACGCCGAATGACGGCCGAATCCACCAGGCGCCCGCCAGCGTCGAACCAGCCGATGCGGTCTCCAGTAATCGTCGTCATCAGCCTGGACGTCTCACCATAGCTCCAGCGGCTCCACTGCCGGCACCAGAAGTCGCCCTCGACCCACCATCGGCCCTCGTCGCAGTCTTCGTTGGCGTACCCGGCCCGGCCCGACATCCGGCCATTGGGCAGCAACTCGATCGTGCACGGGTCGCCATAGACCGTCTTGCACAGTAGCACGGCGCCGGACATTGCGGTCTGAAGCGCCGCGCCCACCAAATGGGCGCTGGCCGTATCCGGAAAGGCATGGGCCGTCCCCGGCAGGTCCCGCATCAGGTCGGCCAGGGCCGCCACGCCCTGACGGATGCGGTCCAGGGGCAGACTGGTGACCCCGAGCCGGAAGATATTCCGGGGCGCCTTGCTGTCGGCAAAATAGGGGCCGACCGGCTCGATCAGCACGCCCCGTCGTTCCGCCTCCGCCGCAAACACCTCGACGTCTAGATGGTCTGGGCCCCGCACCCAGTAGGTGGCGCCGCCCCGCAAGGGCGCGATGGCCACGGCGTTCTGGAGATAGTGATTGAGGGCGTCGCGCAGCGCCGTTCGGCGCTCCCGAAACAGCCGGCCCAGACGCATCATCGTCGCATCATAGTGGCCCATGGCGAGAAAATGGGCCGCCGTGCGCTGGTTGTTCAGGGGCGGGTGCCTGACCGCCAGATGGCGAAGCCGGCGCGCTTCCGCGATCACGTCGGCGGAGGCGACCATGAACCCCAATCGCAGCCCCGGGCCGAGCACCTTTGAAAAGCCGGCCACATAGATCACCCGGTCATCGCGATCCAGGCTCCGAAGGGCCGGACAGGCCTCGTCCAGATAATTGGTCTCGCAGGCGAAATCGTCCTCGACGATGATCAGGTCGCGCGCTGAAGCCTTCTTTAGCAAGGCTTCCCGACGCGCCTGGGTCATCATCACACCGGTGGGAAACTGATGACTTGGCGTGACATAGACCAGATCGCAGTCGTCAAGCCGCCGATCAACGACCATTCCCTCGTCATCGACCGGCTGGTGAACCAGCCGCGCCCCGCGATCCATGAACAGTCGGCGCAGGTCGGGGTAGCCGGGGTTTTCAACGGCGACGACGCTTGTCCTGTCGACGAGCATCTGGCTGATCAGGGCAAGGGCCTGCTGGGCGCCGACCGTAATCAGTATCTCGTCCGGCCGGGCCTGAATTCCCCGTCGTGGCAGAACCTTGGTGCGAATCTCCTCGATAAGCATCGGATCGTCCGCATCGCCACCATCCATTGACCACTGGCTGATGTCAGCGAGGGCCAGGGCCTGCCGACTGGCCTCGCGCCACTCTGAAACCGGAAACAGCGAGGCGTCAAAAAGACCGTCAATGAAGGGATACGGATACTGGCGCCAGTTGGGCGAGCGTCGGGCGACCGGTTCATCTCCCTCGCTTGACTTGAACCGCGCGCCCCAGGGTGAGGATGGCGCCGGTTCGCGGCGGCCCGCGACCGACTGGACCGCTGTAAGGCCGCGGAGCATGTCGTGGTCGACATAAATGCCGCTGCGTTCGCGACTGACAAAAAACCCCTCATCGAGCAATTTCTGATAGGCCAGCGTCACGGTAATGCGCGCCACGCCCAACTGGGTCGCCAGTCCCCGCGAAGACGGCAGGCGCTTGCCAGGCGGAAAAGCTCCGGCGTACGCGGCCTCGACCAGTTTGCGCCGCACCTGCTCCTGAAGACTGAGATCGCTATCGGGATCAAGAAATAGAAGCGGCCTAGACATGCGCCAATCCTGGCGCGCTGTTGCCAGCAATGTCTACCACCATGCGTAAGCCATCACTCAAAACCAATCTTCACCCTGATTGGTCCTTATAGCGCCAGACCCCGTCTTGGCCGCTGCTCGCTAACTCCCCATTGTCAGGAATTTTGCGCTCTAACGTTCGGCAACTTAGTACCATGATCCTGGAGCCGATACCGACGACATCTTAGAACATTGCCGTCATTTCGGAATAGAGAAGAGCGCCGCTCGACGAGGGCCGAGCGGCGCTAAGTCGAGGAACTAGAACGTCTTGCGCAAGGTGACGCCGTACGTGCGGGGCGCACTCGGATAGCCGCTGTAGCTGCCGTCCTGAGCCACCGTCGGGAAGGTGCTGATCAGGCTCTCGTGCTTGGTCAGGTTGCGAACCCAAAGCATGGCTTCCAGCTGATGCGTCTCATTCAGCAGGCCCAGGCTGGCATTGACGTTTTTCTGACCCCAGGTCGACAGCTCGGGCGGAGTGGTCTCACTCAGCTGAACGTCACTTGTGTAGTCATACTCGACCCGCAGATAGCCCGAATAGCCGTTGCCGAAGTTGTGGTTGGCGGTGGCCGAGGTCGAGAGGCTCCACTTGGGAATGCCCGCCGGCTTGTCGCCCGTCAGATCGCGGAAGTTCGGACGCCGGCCGGTCGCCGGATCCACCGGGCACCGGGCGGTGTCATAGTTCACGCAGGCCGCGCCGGTGAAGGAGTCGTATTTTGGGTCCAGATAGGTGACCGCGCCGGTAAGGGCCAGCCAGGGCAGCGGACGATAGGCGCTGTCGACCTCGAAGCCGCGAACGGACTCCTTGCCGGCGTTGACCAGGCTGTAGCCCAGGCCCGTGAACGCGTTGGACTGGAAGCCCTCGATCGCCTGATCAAAGACAGCGACGTTGAAGTAGCCGCCTGGGAAATTGGCCTTCAGGCCTGCCTCAAGCACGCTGACATCCTCGGGCGCCGCCGTGCGGCCCACGCCATTGGCGTTCGGCGGACGGCTGTCGGACGACAGGTTGAACGCCCCGGCCTTCCAGCCGGTCGAGTAGCTGACATAGGTGTTGATGGCGCCGAAGTCATAGGCCGCACGCACCGCATAGGTGACCTTGTCGTCCTTTAGGCGCCCCGACTCGGTAGCGTTGGGGAAGTTGACCGGCGCGTGGTTGGTGGTGTTGCCGTAGTAGAACTGCAGGCCGCCCAGCGCGCTGTAGAGATTGCCCGGCAGACCCAGGGCCGCCAGTTGCGGCACCGCCGACAGGTTCAGCGAAGAGAACGGGTCACGCAGCACGACTGCAGATTCGGCGTCCTTCTTGTCGCTCAAGAAGGCCAGGCCGCCGGTCAGGGTCAGGCGCTCGGTCACCTCATAGTCGGCTTGGCCGAACAAGGAGAACGAAGTCTGCTCCATCGTGTAGTAGTCGTCGATGCCCTGCCCTGCCTGGAAATAGGTCGCGCCCGGAACCACCGATGGCGTCACCAGGCTCTGCAGGAATTCTAGCGCATAGAGGTTGGACCTGCCCGTCAAGGCGGGGCGCAGAGGTGCGGGCAAGGCGCCCAGCAGGGCCGCTGGCACCGGACCGCTCAGCCCCTCGCCGAAGGCCCGGATGTCGGTCCCGTAATTGATTGTACGGCCCGTCGCCAGCTTCTCATTCTGATAGAAGCCGCCCACCAGCCAGTTAAACGGCCCCTGGCTTTTGGAGGCCAGTCGCAGTTCCTGGGTGAAGGTCTTGATGTTGTTGCGCAGATCGTTGTTGGCCAGGTCGGCGCCGGTGAAGTCGACGTCCTGCAGCGACTCGCTGGTCTGCTTGCGATAGGCGGTGATCGCCGTCAGCGCCGCGAAACCCAGGTCGTGATCAACCTGCGCTGACACGCCCTTGCCTACCAGGCTGTTGTTCGGATCGCTGGTGAAGGTGACATTGCGGTCGAACTTGGCAGCCGGATTACCGACCGGCTTGCCGAGACCGAAGGGAGCCGGCGCGCCGATGAACTGGGTAGCGGGGCCGTTCAACAGCGAGACCACCGAGCAGCAGATCTCGTTGATCTTGTTGTAGTCGGCAATGACCCGCACCGAGGTCTGATCGGTGGGAAGCCACAGTGCGTCGCCGCGGATCGACCAGCGGTCGCGGTTATTGACGTCGTTGCCGGTGACCGTGTTGGTGGCGAAGCCGTCGCGCTTGTTCAGACCCCCCGACAGCCGCAGGGCCAGGCTGTCGCTGACCGGGCCGGTTATGGTGCCCTTGGCCTGGCGTTGGCCGAAGTTGCCGACGGTGACCTCGGCCTTGCCGCCGAATTCGAACTGCGGCTTCTTCGTCACGATGCTGATCGCGCCGGCCGAGACGTTCTTGCCAAACAGCGTCGATTGCGGACCCCGCAGAACCTCGATGCGCTCGATCTCCGGCAGGTCATCCAGAGCAGACGACGAGCGTGAGCGATAGACGCCGTCGATGAAGACGGCGACCGAGCTTTCGATACCGTCATTGCCATTGCCGTTGCCGAACCCGCGAATGACGAAGTTGGTCTGGCCTACCGCGTTGAACTGGGAAACCTTCAGGGAGGGCACCAGCGATTGCAGATCGATCAGGTCGCGGACCTGGGCGCGTTCGACGGCCTGCGCCCCCGTGACCGACACCGAAACCGGAACGTCCTGCAAAGTCTGTTCGCGCTTCGTCGCCGTGACGATGATCTCTTCGACGGTCGAGCTGGGCGCTTGAACCTGCGCAAATGCAGGGGTGCTGGCGATGAGCGCGACGAGTGAAACGCCGAGCAAGTGACTCTTATTCACGTGAACCTCCCAATGTTTTTTATCGGGCCCACGTCGTTGCGCCGGCCATCGTTGTCCAATTTTATGAGCACCTAGATATTTTAATGCAAGTTAGACTTTTGAGGGCGACGCTTGCGGTATCGCCTTTCCTCGCTTCAATTGGGGACAGATCGCCAGCAATGGGCGACTGGGAGGGTCTCATGAAGGGTGAGCATGCTATCGCGACAGGCGAAGCCGATGGCCCCAGGCAGCTGTCCCACAGTCGAAAATCAGCCAAGAAGCGCGACGCGATCCTGCGAGCCGCGATCGAGATCATCAACGTCAAGAGTTTCGCACTCGCGACGATGTCGGAAATCGCCGCTACACTCGATCTCCGGGATGCTGCGCTCTACTATTATTTCCCAAGCAAGCAGGCCTTGGCCTTCGCCTGCCACCTGCAATCTCTGGAGCGGTTCGAAGGTATGCTGATCGCTGCCGACCAGAACGGCGGTTCCGGCGCAGCCAGACTGGAACACGTTCTCCAACTGTTGATGTTGGACACGGCGGAGAATGGACCCCAGCTGTACTTCGGCGACCTTTCCTATCTTACGGATTCGCAGCGCGACGAAGTCTCGGTGTGGGGATTGAGGCTGATCGGCGATCTCGAGCGATTTGTCGAGGAAGGCATCATGGACGGATCGATCGTCCCCTGTGAGCCGAAGCTGGTCGTTCAATTGCTATTGGGCATGCTGATCTGGCTCGCCAAATGGGTGCCCGCGTTCAAGGGCGTGACGCCCGACAGACTTATGGCCGCCATGGGCGCGGTAAGCCTGAGCGGGCTGATGCCCCGGCAGCCAGCCCCCGGCCTTTGACCCCACCGCTGGTTCAAAAACGACTCGGTCATCAGAAGCATTGACGGCGACACTGAGCGCCGCCGTCACTGCACCAAGCCTGGCGCTTACTCGTAGTCGCGCAGATAGACGGTGCGGCTGCTAGGGCCGCGGAGTAGAAGGCCCAGGCCAAGGCCGATAACCAAAGCGACGGCCAAAGCCGGGCCTGGCTTGTCACGCACCTGGGTCTCGATCTGGGAAAAGCGATCCTTGGCCTGGTCGCGCGCCGAAAGCGCGGCGTCGTGAACGCGATGTTGCGCATCGCCCAAGGCATCGGCGGCGACCGTTTTGAGGTGGCCAACCGCCTGCTTCGCCGAACCGGCCGCTTCTTTCAGCTTGCCCTTGACTTGCATGGTTGCGTCGCCAGTGAGAGCGCCCGCTGCGTCCTGAGCCCGCCCTGCGCCGATCTCCAACGCGCCGTTCAATTGCTCATCCATGTTCTGATCCCGACTGGGGCGCGCTGGGCGCCGCTTTAAACCTGTCGCGGCGATACGATCCGCGCCCTGTCGAGAACCCCTTGCGGCGCAAACTGTTCCAGACCCAATCGAGTTGGAAAGATTTGCGCTGACGCCTCAGGCGTCGCGAACGAAGCGCATACCATCAAAAGCTGGCCTGACCCCGGTTGGAAGTTTTTCAGCCAACCGATTGAAATCCAGATCGATATGTAGATTTGTCAGAATCGCCAGGCGCGGCTTGGCGCGGGCGATCCACTCGAGCGCCAAGTCAACGTGGGCGTGGGTTGGATGCGGCGTCCAGCGTAGTGCGTCCACGATCCAGACATCGAGATTGGCGAGCGCCGGCCAGCTGGCTTCAGGAATGGCTGCTACGTCGGGCGTGTAGGCAACATCGCCGAACCGAAAGCCGACAGACCGGATGTTGCCGTGATCCAGATCGAAGCTCTGGACGGGGATGTGGCCGCTGGGTCCTTCCAAGCTCCAGGCCTCGCCATGGGGCGGCAGGGGCATCGGTTCGCAGATGGCTGGATAGCCGCCATGCGTCTCGAACACATACTCGAAACGCCGGGTCAGTCCGGCGTGCGTCGCCTCGTCCATGTAGGTTGGGATCTTGCGGCGTTGATTGAGGAAGAATGGCCGCAAATCGTCAATGCCGTGGGCTTGGTCAGCGTGGTCGTGTGTGAAGAGCGCAGCGTCAATTCGCCGGGCGCCCGCAGCGACAGCCTGAAGTCTGAAATCCGGCGAGGTGTCCACAACGACGGTGGTCTCGGAAAGGGGGCCGCCCTGCCCTTTCCTGCGCACCAACAGGGAGCACCGTGTCCGCAGATTGCGCGGATCGGTCGGATCGCAATCACCCCAGTCGCCGTCGGCGCGCGGTACGCCGCCCGATGAGCCTGACCCCAGGATTGTGAACTCCAGCGGGCCGGTCACGGTCGCGGAATCCGGTCGAATAGCGCAAAAAAGGCGTCTTCAGTCCGGCCTTCGCTTTCAGCGCGTGTCCAGCCGCGAATTTCGCCCAGCTTGTCGACGATATGAGGGAGATAGGCCGGTTCATTCCGGCGACCCCGCATCGGCACGGGCGCAAGATACGGGCAATCAGTCTCGACGATAATCCGGTCGGCCGGCATGTCGCGAATGATCGCCCTGACCGCTTCAGCCGCTTTGAAGGTGGCGATGCCCGACACGGAAAACCATGCGCCGAGGGCCGCCGCACGGGCTGCGAGCTCCGGGCCGCTAGTGTAGCAATGCATCAGAAGCTTGAACGCACCACGCGCATGCTCCTCTTCCAGGATCTGGGCCATCACGTCATCGGCTTCGCGGGTGTGGACCACCAACGGCAAGCCCGTTTGGCGCGCGGCGGTGGCATGGACGCGGAACACCTCGGCCTGAACCTCGCGAGGCGAGAAGTCGTAGTGGAAATCGAGACCGCATTCGCCGATGCCGATCACGCGGGGGCGGCCGGCGAGCTCTACGAGCGCGTTAGCGGTCAGCTCCGGATTTTCCTTGGCTTCATGCGGATGCGTGCCGACCGTGCACCAGATGTCGGGCTCAGCCAAGGCGATGGCGTGGACGGCTTCAAAGGACGAGACCTTGTCGCAAATGGTGACCATCAAGCCGATGCCAGCGTCGCGGGCGCGGGCAATCACCGCGTCGCGGTCTTCGTCGTACTGATGGGCGTGGAGATTGACGTGACTGTCGATGAGCATGCGGCTCACATCGCCGTCTTGGCCGCCGCGCGCAAGTCCGAGATGGCGCTCCAGAGGACATCCGCGCGATCGAGATTGATCGCTTCGGCTTCTCCTGGCCATCGTGACAGGCGCTCCCAGACCGCGGCCCAACGATCCAGCGCGGGAGAAGAGCCCGTCGCCGCCAAGCGGGTGGTCATGGCATGAACCTGATCGGCTAAGCGATCGAATAATAGCTCAAAACGAGCCGCGCCCTCACCGCCCCTGAACGTGTCGGCCAGGGCCAGCAAAGCGCCTTCGTCCACGGCTGGCAGACCGCGCAGGATCTCGCTCGCCGCATCGTCCATGGCCAGGGCGCCGGAGGAGGCCAGTTGCAGCGCCTTGCCTGGCGCGCCGTGCGCCATGCGGGCCAGACGTTCGGCGTCCCGATGGTCCAGACCTGCCCGTTGCTCCACCATGCTGGTGGCGGCTTCGACGCCGGGCGCCGGGACGACGAGCCGGCGGCATCGCGAACGGATGGTCGGCAACAGCTTTCCTGGCGCGTGGCTGACCAGCAGGATGACGCCCCGGGCTGGCGGCTCCTCAAGCGTCTTCAGCACCGCGTTGGCGGCGTTGACGTTGAGGTCGTCGGCGGCGTCGATAATGGCGACGCGATAGGGCGAGACCGCCGGCGAATTGGCGAAGAACTCGGGCAGGCGCCGCGCCTCGTCGACCGGGATCGACTTGCGCGCCTTGCCATCGTCGGTGGCGCGCTCCAACACCATCAGGTCAGGATGTGAACGGGCGGCGACCTGTCGACTGACCACGTCAGACGGCGCGGCGCCGAGCAGCCCCTGAGAGGGATCCGGCCGCGCGCCGAGCAAGCGGCGGGCCATGCGATAGGCCAAGGTCGCCTTGCCCACACCCTCGGGACCGACGAGCAGCCAGGCGTGGTGCAGACGGCCTCGCGCCAGAGCGTCGAGAAAAGCGGCTTCGGCGGCGCCGAGACCCTCCAGTCCGTAAACATCACGAGGATGGGGAGGCGCGTCCATATCAGAGGTCGAGACGGGTCGAGACGACCGCCCAGACGGTCTCGAAGACCGCATCAGGTGTGGCGTTGGCGTCGATGACAGCGCAGCGTTCGGGTTCTCGCTGGGCGATGGCCAGGAAACCGGCGCGCAGCCGTTCATGGAATTCCAGGCCCTTGGACTCGAAACGCGCGGCGCCGCCACGCGAGGCCGCCCGATCCAGACCAATCATGGCGGGTATGTCGAAGATCAGGGTCAGGTCCGGGATCGAACCTGCCAGGACATGATCCTCCAGCGCCGCGATCAGAGACGCGGGCGCGTCTCCGCCAGCTCCTTGATAGGCGCGCGTCGAGTCGGCGAACCGGTCGCACAGCACCATCGCGCCGCGGTCCAGGGCGGGCCGAATAACGCGCTCCAGATGGTCGCGCCGCGCGGCGTACATCAGGAGGGTTTCCGTTACGGACGACCAGCGGTCGGCGTCGCCATTGACCAGCAGGTCGCGGATCGTTTCGGCGCCAGGGCTGCCGCCCGGTTCGCGGGTCAGCACCACGTCAAAGCCGGTCGCTTTGAGGCGATCGGCCAAGCGACGGATCTGGGTCGACTTTCCAGCCCCCTCACCGCCCTCGAAACTGATGAATGCACCGCGCGTCACCGGTCTCAATTCAACCGGATCGCATCACTTGTCCAGTCGTCTCGCCGCGTTCGATCAGGGCCGCAGAACCGTCGCGCCCGAATAGCCCAGCGCGACAACGCGATCGCGCAGCGACCAGGCGGAAAGCTCGTCCTCTCCCGCGGAAACCGTGACCCGGTAAAGCGTACCACTGGCGCGCGCCATGGGCTCGATGACGGCACGCCCGGCGCTTTGCAGTTGCGCCACCGCACGCTCGGCATTCTCCCGACTGGAAAATGCCCCCGCCTGGATTCTGAAACCGGCCTGACGGCTCGGAATGACCTGCACGCGAACCGGCGGCGGCTCGTCCGGCCAGGTCAGGGGTGCGGCGTCCCGCGGAGGGTCTTGCCTGGGCGGCGGCGGCTGTTGGGGCGCCTGCGCATATTGCCGGGAGTCGAATGCGCTCTTGGGCGCAGGACCAATGTAGCGGACCCGCACGCGGGCCACGCCCTGGCGGCGATAGCCCAACTTGTCGGCCGCCGCGCGGGACAGATCGATGATCCGATCGCCGACGAACGGTCCCCGGTCATTGACGCGGACGACCATCTTGCGACCGTTATCGAGATTGGTCACCTCAACCAGACTGGGCAATGGCAAGGTCTTGTGGGCCGCTGACAGGGCGTTCATGTCGAAGATCTCGCCATTGGCGGTTCGGCGGTTGTGGAATTGCTCGCCATACCAAGAGCCGACGCCCTTGACGTCATAATCAGGGTCCGCCTGAGGATAGTACCAGATACCTCTGATCTGATATGGCTTCTCAGTTCCCCGCAAAGGCTTGCCGGACGGCGAGACCATCCGGCCGCGCGGCGAAGAGGCAATGTGGCGCTTGCTATCTATACGCGTCTCGAGACGCGGCTTTGGCGTCGAGCATGCGGCGAGGCTCGCTGCGGCCAGGGCCACCAGGCTGGCCACGCGGAGGCCGCGCCAAAGATGCTTGTCCACAACCATGCTGACGTCTTTCCGACGCGGGCGCGCCCTTCCAAGCCTCGATGATGCATCAGTTGTTTTGAAGTCTGGTTAAGGCGCGGGCGCGCTGATATAGCCGCTCGCTCCGGACAGATGGCCGAGTGGTTTAAGGCAGCGGTCTTGAAAACCGCCGTAGGTGAAAGTCTACCGTGGGTTCGAATCCCACTCTGTCCGCCACCCTTCCCCGCCGCGCTGGTCGAACAGATTTCCAGCGCGGCGGAACCTTCAGGATACCGATGTCTACAGCTCGCACCGCGTTCTACGGCCCGGCCGATCACGACCTCGCGCCGGTCGCTGCGGACGCAATCCAGGTCTCTCCCCTGGTGATCGGGGCCACCGATCTGGCGTCTATTGCTGACCAGTCGCTGGACGCAATCGCGATCCGGGCGCCGGCGGGTGTCGTGGAACGACGGTTCGTTCTGGCCCATGCGCTGCGCGCTCTGACGGTCGAGGGTCGCCTGACCGCCTTTGGTCCCAAGGATCGCGGCGGACTGCGACTGAAGAAGGAGCTCGAGGCTTTCGGTTGCGTCGTGGGTGAAAGCTCCAAGAAGCACAACCGTATCTGCGTCGCGCTTCGTCCGGCGGAACCCGTCGGGCTGGCCGAAGCGATCGAAGCCGGCGCGCCGCGTCGGGCCTCCGATGATCTTTGGACGCAGCCCGGCGTGTTCAGTTGGGATCGCCTTGATCCGGGCACGGCCTTGCTCTTGAAAGTGCTGCCGGAGCTCTCCGGGGCAGGCGCGGACTTTGGCTGCGGTATTGGCTGGCTGGCGCGCAGCGTGCTGACCTCGCCCAAGGTCACTAAGTTGACGCTGGTCGATCTGGATCGCCGCGCGATTGACGCAGCCTGCCGCAATATTGAAGACCCACGCGCCGAGTTCGTGTGGGACGACGTGCGGCAAACCGCTTCGACACTGGAGAAGCTCGATTTTGTCGTAACGAACCCGCCGTTTCATGAAACCGGCGGTGAAGATCGCTCGCTGGGGCAGGCCTTTATCAAGACGGCCGCCGCCAGCCTGCGCAAGGGCGGTGACCTGTGGCTCGTGGCCAACCGGCACCTGCCCTACGAGGCCATTCTGAACGAGCAGTTCGCCAAGGTCCGTCTCGCAGGCGAGACCAATGGTTACAAGGTCTATGAGGCCCGCAAGTGACCAAGGCCCTGATGGCCCGCCTTGACCGGCTGCTGGCCAATCTGGGCTACGGCAGCCGCAAGGACGTCCAGGCGCTGATCTCGAGCGGCAAGGTTATGCTGGACGGCAGGGTTCTGAAAGACGTCGGGACCAAGGTCGCCGTCACCGCCGATCTGCCCGAGCGCATGAGCATCCGGGGCCGCCCTGTCGATCCGCCTGCTCCGCTGGTCCTGTTGATGCACAAGCCGCTGGGCGTGGTCTGCTCGCACAAGGAAGACGGCGAGCGGATCTATGACCTTCTGCCCCGTCGCTGGCGCATTCGCGACCCGGGGCTGTCGACCGTCGGGCGACTGGACAAGGACACCTCGGGCCTGATTCTGATCACCGACGATGGCGACTATCTCCACAGGGTGATCTCGCCCAAACGCCATGTGCCCAAGACCTATCTCGCGACGCTGGATCGGCCGCTAAAGGGTTCGGAAGGTGCGATTTTCTCATCGGGCGAGCTGATGCTGGAAGGCGAGGAAAAGCCGCTGCTGCCGGCAGAGCTGGCCGTCATCGATCCGCATCATGCCCGCCTGACCATCACCGAAGGGCGATATCACCAGGTGCGGCGCATGTTCGCGGCTGTCGGCAACCACGTGCTCGAACTTCACCGGGAACGCATTGGCGGCCTTGTGTTGCCCTCCGATCTGGAACCCGGGCAGCATCGAATCCTGACCGCCGCCGAGGCCGAAAAGGTGTTCGGTGATGAGTGAACCGATCCTCGTCGACGCCCGAGGGCATCGCTGTCCGGTGCCGACGCTTCGGTTGCGGCGGGCCCTGGAAGCGGCGCCGGCGGGCGGGCAGGTGCGGCTGATCGCCGACGACCCCCTGGCGCGCATCGACGTGCCGCACTTCGCCGCCAGCATCGGCGCAACGGTGATTTCAACGACCGAGGAAGGCGGCGCCATCAGCTTTCTGGTGTCGAAGGCGTCTTGAGTGGCACGCCGCGCGGCCCCTCGACCAGGGCGCGCGGGCGTTCATCCAGCGCGATTTCGACCTCCGTCGCCAGGGCGCCGCCCAGGAAGATGGCGTTCACGCTCCACGACAGCCAGATCAGAAAAATGATCACCGCCGAAATCGAGCCATAGGTCGCGCCCAGTTGCGCGACCTTCTCGACATAAAAGGCGCTGGCCGAAGACATGAACAGGCAGAGCAGCGCCGCCGCGACGCCGCCGGCGAGGGAGGCTCTCCAGTCCACCGGAACACGCGACATGGCGTAGCGATAGATCAGCGTCATGCCGATCACGAGGCCCAGGCTGGCCCATGTCCACTCGCTCTGCATCCAGGAAACGCCTTCCAGAGGCCGCAGGTTGAGGGTGCTGCCCAGGAGCCGGAACGTCAGGAAGATGCCCGACATCACGAAGAGCAGAGCAAAGGCGGCGATCAGCACGAACAGGGCCATCAGATTGAAGCCGACAAAGCCGCGCTGGTCTTCTTCGTCGTGAATGAAGGACAGGCCCGCCAGCAGCGCCTTGAAGCCGCGATGAGCGGCATAGGCGCCGATCACCAGAACGACCGCGCTCTGCGCCGATACGGCCTGTTCGGGCGCATGAGCCAGGCGGGCAAGCTCGCTCTCGAACAGGGCCCGCGCGCCAGACGGCATCAGGTCGGCAAAGTTCTCCGCCTGAGCGGCCGCCTGTTCGGAGGTCAGCAACAGGCTGTAGAGGCCGATCAGAATCGCCAGGCCCGGAAACACCGCCAGCAGGGCGAAGAACGACACGCCGCCGACATAGAGCATGACGTCACGCCCCCAGATCCGCGACAGGGCCAGCCCCAGAACGCGAAGCACCTCGCGCGCCCAGTGGATCGGATCCAGATCCAGGTCGCGCCAGCGGATGGGTTGGGGGTCTTGCATCGGGCGGAAACTGCCCTCGCCCGCCACGCGGCGCAACCCCGGCGACCAAACGACAAAGACGCGCCGCCTCAGGGAAGGCGACGCGTCTCCGCAGGACAAGCCTGAAACCGAACGCCACATCGAGGGACGGGTGGCGCGACGTCCGGTGTACAGCCAAACTAGAGCCCTGCGGCTGAACCCACGCTGAACGACGCCAGTCGCCTGGCCGACAGCTTTCAGAGCGCGCCGCTGGTCTTCAGATCCGAGATGGCCTCAGCCGAGAAGCCCCAGTCCGCCAGCGCCGTGTCATTGTCGCCGCCCACCCTGGGCGGAGGTCCCTGGATCTTGCCTGGCGTCGCAGAGAAGCGCGGCGCGGGCGCGGGCTGCACCACGCCGCCAAGGTCGACAAAGGTTTCCCGCGCGACGTTGTGAGCGTGTTTCGGGGCCTCTTCCATCGTCAGGACGGGCGCGAAACAGACGTCGGTGCCGTCCATCAGCGCACACCATTCATCGCGGGTCTTGGTGCGAATGACGGCGGCGAGCTTGTCGCGAAGCTCTGGCCATTCCTCGCGGCTCATCTGGTGCTGGAACTGCGGATCGGTGATGCCGGTCTTTTCCAGCAGCAGCAGGTAGAACTGCGGCTCGATCGACCCGATCGAGATCCAGCCGCCATCGCTGCATTGATAGGTGTCGTAGAAGTGGGCGCCGCCGTCAAGCAGGTTGGACCTGCGCCCCTCGCTCCACATGCCGCCGGCCTTGAAGCCGTAGAACATGGCCATCAGCGACGCGGCGCCGTCGCTCATCGCGCAGTCGATCACCTGGCCCTGGCCCGTGGCGCGGGCATGGATCACGCCAGCCAACAGCCCGAAGGCCAGATAGAGCGCCCCACCACCGAAATCCCCGACCAGGTTGAGCGGCGGCACGGGTTTGTCCGTCGTGCCAATGGCGTCCAGAGCGCCGGTGATGGCAATATAGTTCATGTCGTGGCCGGCGGCCTTGGCGTAGGGGCCAAATTGTCCCCACCCGGTCATCCGGCCGTAGACCAGCTTGGGATTGCGGGCCAGGGCGATGTCCGGACCAAGGCCCAGCCGTTCCATGACGCCCGGGCGGAAGCCCTCGATGAGGCCGTCGGCGCTTTCCAGCAGTTTCAGGCAGGTCTCTATGGAGGCGGGATTTTTCAGGTCCAGGGCCACCGACCGGCGTCCGCGCGCGGTCACATCCGCCGGAGAGCCTCGCCCCGCACCCTTGCGATCGATCCGGACCACATCGGCGCCCAGGTCGGACAGCAGCATGCCGCAGAACGGACCCGGGCCGATGCCCGCGAATTCCACGATCTTCAGTCCTGAAAGCGGCCCCTGGCCCATGGCGTCCTCCTGATCGACCCTTCAACGCGGTCGTTTGAGTGAGTTAGACAAGCGCTGACGTTCGGTCACGCAAGAGCAGCCTCGCGCTTTCGCTGCGATGGGGGTGGGAAGGGTCGCGGAGCGTCCGGGCCTCGCCCGGATGATGGGATAGTTGAGTACCGTTTCGACGAAGACAG
>NCEV01000007.1:21394-70120 GCA_002280875.1 Caulobacter sp. 32-67-35
CACCCCTGACAGCCGTCGCTGGTCGCCGGCCGGACGCCCTTCCCGTGCTGTCAGGTGGGAGTGATTATGCGGGCGGTTTCAGCGCCGAGGATTGGCGCGCTCCATTTAGTTTCAAGGCTCTGGTTTTACGGGCCTTTGGGTTTCGAACGCAGATGATCGAGCAGCGCCTATCCCCGTTGTCAGCCCTGGGCGCGCCCTGCCAAGACAGTCTGGCCCCTGCGGCGTTCCATCCCTATCTCCGGCTAGAGCCTCTGCTATGTTGCAGCGTCGAATCTGGATGGTCGATGTCGATCAAGGTTCGACGGGTTTCGGGTCGGAGGTAAGTGTGGCGGTAGACGCCCGGATCCTAATCGTGGCGCGCGACGACTTGCGCGCAGGTCCCCTGGCTGAGGGGCTGGATCGGCTTGGCTGGCGCACGATCACCGCGCGGGGACCCTACGCCGCTCTGGCCGCGCTCGGTGACCTGCCCATTGAAGCCGTGATCGTCGATCTGGCCAGCGCGGGTCCCGACATCCAGTCACTGGCTCGCCGCCTGAAAGCTGCCGTGGCGCCGCGTCGCCTGCCCGTGATCGCTATTGGCGAACTGGACGGCGGACAACAAAGCCAGGCTTTTGACCTGACCCTCTCGCCCCCTCTGCATCCGTCGCAAGCGGCTCTGCGGCTGGAGTCGCTGGTCCGAACGGCCATCGCCGAGGAAGAGTTCGAGCTGCGGCTTGAGACCTTCGGCGAGCGCGGCCGTCGGATGGATCTGCCCGAGCCCCAGCCCTCGCCGTTCCGCATCCTGGCGGTCGGCGAACCGGCGCCGCAGTTCCTGGCCCTGTCCAACGCCCTCAAGCGCAGTGGCGCCGAGGTGGTGGGCGCCTTCACCGCCTACACAGCCTTCGACTACCTGCACGAGCGGGCCTTCGATTCCGTGGTGCTGTGGGCCGGCGACAATCAGCAGGAAGCCCTGTCGATCGCGGCCGGCATGCGCCGCAACACCCGCCTCTTCCACATCCCGGCCATGCTGTATCTGAAGGCCGAGAGCTATGTGACCATGTCGGAGGCTTTCCATCGGGGCGTTTCCGACGTCGCTTCGCCCGAGACCGCCGAGGTCGAGACCGCGCGCCGTGTGATGGAACTGGCCCGCAACTATCGCCGGGGCGAATCCATCCGGGGCGCGTTGGAAAAGGCGCGTAGTTCGGGCCTGATGGACGCCGCCACGGGTCTCTTCACCCGCGACCTGTTCGCCGCCCATCTGGCGCGTCTGACGGCCGCCGCCCGTGAGCGCTCGCGTCCGCTGTCGATCTGCGTGCTGCGGGTCGCCGACAAGCCGGAGACCGTCTGGGCCCGTCAGAACGGCTGGCTGGATCGCGCCATTCCCCAGATCGGCTCGATGGTGGGTCGCCTGGTCCGGGTCGAGGACACCGCCGCGCGCCTGGCGCCAGAGGTCTTCGCCCTGGCCCTGCCCGCCACCAACCAGAACGCCGCCCGCGCCGCCGCCGAGCGCATCGCCGCCGTCATCGGCTGCACCGCCTTTGACGCCGGCGAGGACCGTGCGCCCTTCGTCTGCGAGTTCGACATCGGTGTCGCCCAGATCGAAGCCGGCGAAGGGGCGGTCAAGGCCCTCGAACGCGCCGCCGCCCGGGCGCTGCAACGCGAAGCCAGCTGAGGCCCCCGATGAGCCAGCCGATGATCGTGGACGTGGTCGCCGACGTTGTGTGTCCGTGGTGCTATCTGGGCTGGCGACGCGTGAAGGCGGCCGTGGCCCTGCGCCCGGATATCGAGGCCAAGCTGGTCTGGCGGCCCTATCAGCTGGACCCGACGATTTCCGAGCAAGGCGTTGATCGCAAAGCCTATATGGCGGCCAAGTTCAAGGACTCGGAACGGCTGCGAGCGGTGCACGACGCTCTGGTCACGGGCGGCGCCGATGACGGGATCACCTTCAACTTCGACATCATCGAAAAGTCGCCCAACACCAACGCCGCGCACCGACTGATCCGCTGGGCGCTGACCGCCGGCGTCCAGGACGCCGTGGTTGAGGCGCTGTTCGCGGCCTACTTCACACAAGGTCGCGACATCGGCGATCCCATGGTGCTGGCCGATATCGCCGAGGCGGCGGGCATGGAGCGCCTGGTCGTGCTGCAACTGCTGTCCGAAGGCGCCGACAAGGAGTCGGTGACCCGCGAGCACTCCATGGCGGTGCAGGGCGGCGTCACCGGCGTGCCCTATGTGATCTTCGGCGGCAAGGTCGCGGTCGTCGGGGCGGAATCGCCTGAACGGATCGCCGAGGCCATCGATCAGGCTCTGAGCGCCTAGGGCAGCTTGCCCTCATCGGCCAACATCCTGGCCGCAGCATCGAATCCGGCCCACGCGGCGCCCGCCAGGGCCGCGCCGACGCTGACCCGACGCACGCCGACATCCGCCAGCGGCGCGACCGACTGGCCGGGCCAGGCCATCAGGACGTTCACGGGCCTCGGAGCCACCGCCTTGACGATCTCCGCGACGGCGGCGATGTCGATCACCCCGGGCGCGTACAGGCAGTCAGCGCCGGCCTCGGCATAGGCGACAAGACGGTCGATGGTCGGCGACAGATCCTTGCGACCGATCAGGAAGCCTTCCGTTCGCCCGACCAGGATCACGTCCGCGCCGCTGGCGTCGATGGCGGCCCGGGCGGCCTTGATCCGCTCCACCGCGACTGAAGTCTCGTAAAGCTCACGTCCGACGCGATCCTCGATGGACAGACCCGCGACGCCCGTCTCGACGGCGAGCCGCACACTTTCGGTGACGCCTTCAGCGGTGTCGGCGAAGCCCGCTTCGAAGTCGGCGTTCACCGGGAGGTCGGTGGCCGCGCAGAGCATGCGCAGGTGGTCCAGCACCTGCTCGCGGGTCAGGCCGCCATCGTCCTGGCCCAGCGCCCATGCCGCGCCGGCGCTGGTCGAGGCCAAGGCCTTGAAGCCGAGCTTTTGCAAGCGCTTGGCGCTTCCGGCGTCCCAGGGGTTGGGCAGGGTGAAGCAGCCATCGGCATGCAGGTCGCGAAAGGCGGCGCGGCGGGCGGCGAGATCGGTCGACGACATGGAATCCTCCGAGTTTCGCCAGAGATAGCGGCTGGTCGTGACAGTAAGTGGCAGCAGCTGTCAGCGCGGCGCGGACCATGGCCGTCGTCCGCGCAGTGGCTGAGCCCATACAATCCACCAGGTCTCGTCGCGGCGATAGAGTTCGGCCGCGCCGCCCCGGGCGAAGTCCTCTCCGGTCAGCACAATGCGATCCGAACAACCGGCGGGCGTGACGCTCGCAAAGCCTCCCCGCAGGACGACGATCTCGGCGCCTGCGCACAGCTCGCCGAGCGCTGGCTCCGGGAGATCCTTGCGGCTCCACGACAGGGCCATGGCGACCGGCGCTGTAGCTTCCGGCCGACAGGCATAGCCCGAACAGGCGAAGCCTCGTGTCTCGCCAATCACCAGTCCGCGTCGTCGCGCCCAGAGTTCGGCGCCGAAGCGCCGGTTGTCGGGTCGCAGGAGAATTGCTTCACCGCCGTGTCGAACAGCGGCCGTCGCGCCGTCAGAGGCGATCCAGACATCCGGCGCCGTCGGCCGAGGCCAGAGGGCGACGGCCATGGCAAGAGGCGCGCCCAGCCAACGCAGGCGGCCGCTCCAAAGGCACAGCATCATCAGGCCAAGGAAGGCGACCACCAGCGTAAACGGCGGACCGCTGGCGATCACGGCCTGTCCGCCAAGCGCTTCGAACTTCCGGGCCACGGAGACCATCGCCTTGACGCCCCATCCGGCGATCCGCAGGAAGGGCTCGCCCCAGCCCACGCTCTCCAGCGCCGTGCCGATGGCCAGGAAGGGCATGATCACGAAGGATGACAGCGGGGCCACGATCAGATTGGCCGGCAAGCCCCAGATGGCGACGCGGTTGAAATGCTGCATGGCGAAAGGACCGGTCGCCAGGCCCGCAACGAAGCTTGCGCCGACACTGACGGCAAGCCAGGCGCCGACCGCCTGGATCGCGCGGATCAGCCAGGGCACCGAGATCTCGCGCATCGGCCTTGGCCAGGCTTCGGCCAGGGCGATCAGGGCTGCGGTGGCCGCGAAGGACATTTGAAATCCCGGCGCGCCGGCGGCCTCGGGCTGACGCGCCAGGATGATCAACGCGGCCAGGGCCAGGCCGTGCAGTGTCACCGCTTGCCGGTCGAACAAAATGGCCGCGAAGGCCACGCTGGCGGTGATGGCCGCGCGCTCGGCCGGCGGCGGCGCGCCGGAGATCACCAGATAGATGGCCACCGCGACCAGGCCGGTCACCGCGGCGATCTTCTTGCCCGGCGCACGCAGGGCCATCCAGGGCCAGGCCGCGATCACAAGACGGGTCACGCCAAAGACGAAGCCGCCCACGATGGCCATGTGCAGGCCCGAGATCGACAGGATATGCGCCAGACCCGAGGCGCGCATGGCTTCGGTCTGTTCCGGCGTGATCCAGGCCTCGTGGCCGGTGACCATGGCCGCACCGATACCGCCGCTTTCCGGGCCCATATGGGCGACGAGCCGCTCGGCCAGACGCCAGCGAAAGGCGTTGACGGCCATCGTGACCCGCAGTCGCCACGGCGGCGGCTCCAGCTCTGTGAGACTGATGTCGCCCAGCGAAAACCCGACGGCCCCGACCGCGTTGAACCAGGCGTCGCGGGCGAAGTCGTACGAACCTGGCGCGGCCGGCGGCGGCGGCGGTCCCAGAATCGCCCGAAACCGCACGGCGTCGCCCGGCTCGACCCGATCGATGGCGTCGATGGTCACCCGGACCCGTTTGGGTGTGGCCTCCGGCGCGAGACCACCGATGGCGACGGGCGCGATGAGCAGTCGAGGTCCGCCCGCGCCCGGACTGACGACATCGACCACGAAGCCCTCCAGGCGGCGCGGCGCGCGTTCCCCGTCAATGACGGGCGCGGCGACCCGATCGCTGCGGATCTTCGCCGCCAACCCACCGGCCATCATGAAGGCAAGCAGGGCAGCCAGAACGATCAGGATTCGCGGTGAAGCGCGCGATAGCCACCACAGGGCCACCCCACTCCCGGCCAGGAGCACCAGGAGCGTCAGCGGGGGCTCGACTGGCGCTTCAAGATAGCCGGCCGCGCCCAACCCGAACCAGACCGGACTCCACAGGACCCAGCGATCCAGATTGGCGCTCGTCTCATCGCGGATGACGCGGAACATCGCCGCCGGGCTAGGCCACGCGCGAACCGCCGTGCTAAGACGCGCGACCCAAGCCGCGCCTCGGCGCGCGATCCCGGCCGTCTCGGCGGCGTCCTGCCTTTCAGCATTGAGTTCGATGTCGAACCCCTCCTCCACCGACCGCGCCGTGGTCACCCGCTTCGCCCCCTCGCCCACCGGCTTCCTGCATATCGGCGGCGCGCGCACAGCGCTGTTCAACTGGTTATATGCACGCCATACGGGTGGAAAGTTTCTTCTTCGCGTCGAAGACACCGATCGTGAGCGCTCGACCGAAGCCGCCGTCGCCGCGATCTTCGAGGGTCTGGACTGGCTAGGCCTGACCTCGGACGAGGAGCCGGTGTTCCAGCACACCCGCGCGCCGCGTCACGTCGAGGTGGTGGAGCAACTGCTGGAGCGCGGCCGCGCCTATCGCTGCTGGATGACCGTCGAGGAACTGGAGGTCGCCCGCGAAAAGGCCCGCGCCGAAGGCCACGCCATTCGCTCGCCCTGGCGCGACGCCCCGCCGCCAGCTGACCCGTCGGCGCCGCACGTGATCCGCTTCAAGGGCCCGGCCGAGGGCGAGACCCTGGTCGATGACCTGGTCAAGGGTCCCGTGACCTTCAAGAACACCGATCTGGACGATCTCGTCCTGCTGCGCGCCGACGGCGCGCCGACCTACAACCTCGCGGTGGTGGTCGATGACCACGACATGGGCGTCACCCACGTGATCCGGGGCGACGACCACCTCAACAACGCCGCCCGCCAGACCCTGATCTATCAGGCGATGGACTGGGACCTGCCGGCCTTCGCCCACATCCCGCTGATCCACGGCCCCGACGGCGCCAAGCTGTCCAAGCGCCACGGCGCCCAGGCCGTCGGCGAGTTCGCCGACATGGGCTACATCCCCGAGGGCCTGCGCAACTATCTGGCGCGCCTGGGCTGGGGCCATGGCGATGACGAGGTCTTCAACGACGATCAGGCCGTCGAATGGTTCGACGTCAAGGACGTGGTCAAGGCCCCTGCCCGCCTGGACTGGGCCAAGCTCAACCACATCAACAGCCAGCACCTGCGCCTGGCCGACGACGCTCGCCTGGCCGACCTGGTGATGAAGGCTCTGCTCGCCCAGGGCGCGACTCTGCCAGCCGACGCGGCGGCACGCCTGCTGGCGGTCGTGCCGCAGGTCAAGGAAGGCGCCAAGACCATCCTGGAACTGGCCGAACATTGCGCGTTCGCGCTGAAAATCCGGCCGTTCGCGCTGGAGGAAAAAACCGCCAAGCAGCTCAATGAGGAGACCGTCGAGCGTCTGCGCCGGCTGCGTGATCGACTGGCCCAGACCCCCGCCTGGGAGGTCGAAGAGCTGGGAACGCTGTTGAAATCCTTCGCGGAATCCGAGGGCGTCGGCTTTGGCAAGTTCGGCCCGTCGCTGCGCGGTATCCTGACGGGCGGCGCCCAGGCGCCAGACCTGAACAAGATCATGGCCGCCATCGGTCGCGAGGAGAGCCTCGGCCGGCTTGACGACGCGCTAGCTACGCGCGCATGAGGCGCCTATAACGCAACCGCGAAATGAAACTTGGACTATACGTTCCATCCATGAAGGGGTCTCCCGCATGACCGATAAAGCCACACTGACGATCGGCGACAAGAGCTACGATCTGCCGATCCTCAAGGGCAGCACGGGTCCGGACGTCGTCGACGTCCGCAAGTTCTACGGCGACAGCGACCACTTCACGTTTGATCCGGGCTTCACCTCGACCGCGTCCTGCGAAAGCAAGATCACCTATATCGACGGCGACGCCGGTGTTTTGCTGCACCGCGGCTATCCGATCGACCAGCTGGCCGAAAAGTCCTCGTTCCTGGAAGTCTGCCATCTGCTGCTGAACGGCGAGCTGCCCACGGCCGATGAATTTGCCAAGTTCGAGCACAACATCACCTACCACACGATGTTGCACGCCCAGTTCGACACCTTCTTCCAGGGCTTCCGCCGCGACGCCCACCCGATGGCGATCATGACCGGCGCCGTCGGCGCCCTGTCGGCCTTCTATGCCGACAGCCTGAACGTCGATGATCCCAAGCAACGCGAGATCAGCGCCCATCGCCTGATCGCCAAGATGCCCACGATCGCCGCACGCGCCTTCCAGTACAGCGTCGGCCGTCCGTTCGTGACGCCGCGCAACGAGCTGAGCTATTCGGAAAACTTCCTGCGCATGTGCTTCTCGGTGCCGGCCGAGGACTGGGTTCCCAACCCCGTCCTGACGCGCGCCATGGACCGCATCTTCATCCTGCACGCCGATCACGAGCAGAACGCCTCGACCTCGACCGTCCGCCTGGCCGGCTCGTCGGGCGCTCACCCGTTCGCCTGTATCGCCGCCGGCATCGCCTGCCTGTGGGGTCCGTCGCATGGCGGCGCCAACCAGGAAGCCCTCGAGATGCTCGAGGAAATCGGCACGGTCGAGAACATCCCAGCCTATGTGCAGGGCGTGAAGGACAAGAAGTACAAGCTGATGGGCTTTGGCCACCGCGTGTACAAGAACTTCGACCCCCGCGCCAAGGTCATGCAGAAGACCTGCTACGAAGTGCTTGAGCAGCTGGGCATCAACGACCCGCTGCTGCAGGTGGCCATGGAGCTGGAAAAGGTCGCCCTCAGCGATCCTTACTTCATCGACCGCAAGCTCTATCCGAACATCGACTTCTATTCGGGCATCACCCTGCGCGCGATGGGCTTCCCGACCAACATGTTCACCGTGCTGTTCGCCCTGGCCCGCACCGTTGGCTGGATCAGCCAGTGGAAGGAAATGTTCGAGGATCCCACCCGCAAGATCGGCCGCCCGCGCCAGCTTTATACGGGTGCGACGCAACGCGACTACCTGCCGCTCGAAAAGCGCGGCTAAAGATCGATCCGAAAGGATCTGGAAAAGCCCCGTCGCAGGACGGGGCTTTTTCTTTGCCGGCTACGGCTTGAGCAGAAAACTGAGGATCTCGGCGATCGCGCGATAGAGAGCCTCGGGGATTTCCTCGTCGATCTCGATGGTCGACAGGGCCTGGGCCAGGGCCGGGTTCTCCTCAATGGGAACGCCGTGTTCGCGCGCCGTCTCGACGATCTTGTCGCCAAGCCAGCCCTGGCCGGACGCCACGACCTTGGGCGCATCGACGCCTTCGTAGAATAGGGCGACCGCGATCGTGCCGCGGCCCCGCACGCCACCGATCGACCCGGTCATGAGGCCTGATCCACAAAGTGGCCTGGCTCTGTCGCAGCCACGGTCGGCGAGCCCGCGTGGAACGCGACCTCCGGCGACAGCTCGGCCTCGCGAAGGGCGGCGCTCAAAGCCGCCTCTCCGGCCTGAAGGCGCGCCATGGCGTCCGGACGCTCGGCCCAGACCCCCACGCGCGTGCAGGCGCCCGTGAGCGCGATCTGCACATGAACCGGCCCCAGCGGCTCGACATCCAGCGAGAAGCGGGCGCGCCAGGTTCGCTCGACCTCGCGACCAGGATCCGCCCCCCCGCCGCCGCCATCGCGGCTGATCTCGAACTGAGCGACAGCGACGCCCTGAGGGGTATGGAACGGCAGGTCGAACACCCAGCGCGAGCCTCGGGTCTCGAGTGTTCGCTCCGCTTCGGCCCGCGGTTCTGGCAGCGAGGCGATCTGCAGGAGCTCCTGGCGGGCAATGGCGCCGTCGGCGCCCTTCAATAATTGCCGCGCCAGGTCAGCCGGCGTCAGGCCTTGGGGGAGATCTGATGGGACGGCGGCCTGCGCCGATGTCGGTCCTCCGGCATAGGGCGGCGGCGGCTTGGAAGGCCCACGCGCCGGCGGCAATGGCAGACCGGACCGGAGATCGCGAGCGACCTCCTGCCCTTCCTTGTCGGCCAGCGGCAGAGGCTCGATTGCGTCATCCTCGATCATCCCCACCATCAGGAAGGGCTGAGACGGCAGGGTGGGCGCCGCACGTGGCGCTGCGGCGGGCGCGGGCCTTGCCAAGGCGTCCTGTCCTGGGGGCGGAGGAACCTCAGGACTGTCTGTCACCAGGAGCGCCTGCGCCGACGCCGTCGCCGGGGACGCCGATGTCCCCAAGGTCGATGGCTGTACGGGCGCTCCCGGAGCTGGCGCACGGGGGGCGCCAGGGGGCGCAGGCGGCGCCGGCCCAACATTTGCCCCCATGGCGTCGCGACGCAGAGGATCGGCCGAGCCATCGACCTGATCGGCGGCCGAGTGCGCCAAGCTGCTTGGGGTATAGGTCACCCGGCTGGGGTCGGGTCTCGACGCCAGGGAGGGCTCAGAGAGCGCGCCCTGCGGTTTCGATTCAACCGCCGGCATCCTGGCCAGCCATGTGGAAACGACGGCGCGAAAGACCAGGAGCGCGGCCTTCATGTCGCTGGGCGCTGATGGAATGGCCGCCGTGGCGATGGCTCCGCGTTCCGTCGCCGCGGTGCGCGCCAGATGGGCTTCGAGGAAGACGCCGGAGCCCTGCACAGCCGAGCGCATCGCAGCCGAGGTGACGGGGCGCTGGGTCGGGATGGCGCTTTCGAGCACGGCCCGCGCAGCCTGACGCACAGGTCCGGGCGTTTCAGGCCTGATGATCGCGGCCTCGATATCGGCCATCGCCGCCGCCAATCCAGACTGAACGGGCGCCGCGTGAGCCGCAGCTGATCGCACCGCAGCGGCGAGCCGGTCGCTGATGGGGGCTTCAAGCGGAGCGCGAGCCTGGGCGGCGGCCTTGCTCCCGCTGAGTGAGGCCGCACTTGCATCGGTGGCGGTCGCGGCGGATCCGCTGACCCCATCGCCAGTGTCGGGATTGAGATGCGCGCCGGTCGCGATCTGGCCAAGGGTCGATACATTGGCCGCCATGGCGGCTCGCGCCAGCGCCGCGAGAGCCGCCGCAGGCTCGGGGCGACCTGCCGTCGCCGGGACGGGCGTGATGGGCGTTACCGGACTGGTCGGATCGATCGGCAAAGCTGGTCTCCAGCCGCGCAGGCCGCGAAGAACAGCCTTACCCTAGTTCGCGTCGATGAAGCGGACCTTAAGCCCGTCAGGCCGGCCGCGCCCGGGCCAGAAAGGCGATCAGGGCGTCGGCGGCGGCTTCCGACGGGTCGGGCATCCCCCGGCCCATCCGGTCAAGTGCGGCGCTCTGCTCTGCGGCCTGATCCCTGCGAAGGGCTGGATTGTCCAGGCGAACGGCGACAGCCTTGGCCAGCGCTTCGCCCGTCAACGCATCCTGCAGATACTCGGGCGCGACGGCCTTCCCGGCCGCGATGTTCAGCAGGGTGACCCAGCGCGGCTTGAACAGCAGCTTCAGGAGGCCGTAGGTAACAGCTCCGGTGCGATAGCCTACGACCATCGGGCAGCCGGCAAGGGCGAGCTCGGTCGTCACGGTGCCGCTGCAGGCCAGGGCGACTGTCCCGGCGACCATGGCGTCGTCCTTCAGCGCCTCGTCCTCGATCACGTGCGCGCGGAACGGCCAGCCCGCGACCTGCGCCTTGACGGACTCGGCGACCGTGGACGCAGCCGGAACGACCACGGCAAGGTTCGGACGAGCGTCTTTCAGCCTGCGGACGGCGTCCTCGAAGACCGGCATCACGCGCTCGATCTCGGAAGGGCGGCTGCCTGGCAGGACCAGCAGGACTGGATCGTCGGGCGAAAGGCCGATGGCGGTGCGCAGCCTGGCCGGATCGGCCCTGCTGAAGTCCTTGGCCAGAGCGGAATTGCCGACAAAGACGCTGTCCAGACCCGCGCGATCGAAGAACGGCTTGTCCATCGGCTGGATCGAGAGAAGCAGGTCCACGGCTTTCGCCAGTCCCCGCGCGCGACCAGGCCTGTAGGCCCAGACCTGCGGCGCGACATACTTCACCAAGGGCAGCGCCGGGTTCTGTCGACGCAGGGCATGGGCGAGCCGGATATTGAATCCCCAGGAATCGATCAGGACGGCCACGTCGGGCTTTTCCCGGTCCGCCAGGGCCAGGGTGTCCTTCAGGCGCGCCATGGCCCGGGGATAGGCCTTGACGCTCTCCAGGATCCCGATGATCGACAACTGGGCGATATCGAAGGGGCTCTGGATCCCCTCGGCCGCCATCTTGGCCCCGCCAACGCCCACGAAGCGCACCGCATGGTCGCCGAGACGGGCCTTCAGAGCCCTGGCAAGGCCGGCGCCCAGAGCGTCGCCCGAAGCCTCCGCCGCCACCAGCATGACCGTCAGGGGACGGGTCACGCCGGGCCTCCGGGTTCCACCCCCACGATGAACAGTCCCAGATCGTCGGCGCAGGCGATCACGGCCTCGCGGTCCACCACAAGCAGGCGGCCGGCTTCGCCGACTATGCCCGCAAGGCCTGCCCGCGCCGCGCGCTGCAGGGTGGCGACGCCGATGGTCGGCAGATCGACCCGGGTTTCCTGGATGGGCTTTGGGGCCTTGGCCAGCACGCCGCGTCGCCCTTCGGCCGAGCCGCGAATGGCCTGGGGCAGGTCCGCGACGCGCCGGAGCATGGCGTCGGTGCCCTCCTGGGCCTCGACGGCCAGCACCAGGCCCTCGCAGACGACCGCGCCCTGCCCTACATCCAGCTTGCCGATCTCTCGCGCGACCAGAAGCGCCCGGTCGATGTCGGACTGATCCTGCGGTCGGGGCCTATGCGCTCCGAGCGCGCCAAGCGGCAGGGTCATCTCGCCGACGACCTCGTGCGCGCCCTCGATGGCGAAGCCTTCCTTCTCGAACTCAAGCAGCAGACGCCGCAACAGGGCGTCATCACCCTGGCGCGCGGCCTTGATCAGGCCGGGGATGACGGCCACGCCGCGCAGGTCGGGCATGATGGCCGCGAAATCGGGGCGCTCGACGGTGCCAGCGAAGCAGACGACCTCGCAGCCTTCAGCCTTGAGCGCCTTGAACACCTTGCCGAACTCGCCAAGGCCCACTTCAACGCCGCGATAACGGGCCAGCGCCGGATCGGCGAAGCTGCGCAGCCGCATCACGGCGAAGGGCCGTCCCGCAGCCTCGCAATGGGCCGCCAGTTCGACGGGTAGCGCGCCCCCGCCGGCGATCAGACCAAGCTTGCGCATCAGAGGAGCCTAGACCTCGCGCTCGGGCAGGCAAAGCGGGCGGTTGTTGTCCGACCGGATGAAGTCGACGATCTCCATGACCTCGACATTGCCGGCATGAATTTCGGCGACGTCCTCGAGGCGCTCCTGGAAGGTGCCTTCGTCGGCGAACAGCAGGCGGTAGGCGGCGCGCAGGGCGTTGATCGCCTCGCGGCTGAAGCCCCGACGCTTGAGACCGACCAGGTTCAGACCCTCGAGGTGGGCGTGGTTGCCCCAGACCGAACCATAGGGGATCACGTCCTTGGTCACGATCCCGCCGCCGCCCACAAAGGCGTAGCGACCGATACGGCTGAACTGATGGACGGCGCAGAGACCGCCCATGAACACGAAATCGCCCACGGTCACATGCCCGCCCAGCGTCGCGTTGTTGGCGAAGGTCACGTGATTGCCAACGGTGCAATCATGCGCCACGTGGGCGCCGACCATATAGAGGCTGTCGGACCCGACCCGGGTTACGCCGCCGCCGCCAACCGTGCCGGTCTGCATCGTGACATGCTCGCGGATCAGATTGCGTTCGCCGATCTCCAGCCGGGTGTCCTCGCCCTTGTGGGCCAGGTGCTGTGGCGGAGCGCCCAGCACGGCGAAGGGATAAATGGTGCAGCCCGCGCCGATGGACGTCGCCCCGTCCAGGACCACGTGGGAGATCAGGCGCACGCCGTCGCCCAGGCGCACCTTGGGGCCGACCGTGCAGAACGGGCCGATTTCGACGTCGGCTCCCAGCTCGGCGCCGGGGGCGATCAGGGCGGTTGGGTGGATCTGGCTCATTTGGTCGGCGTCTCAACCACCATGGCGGCGAACTCGGCTTCGGCGGCGACCTTGTCGTTGACCCTGGCCACGCCCTTGAACTTGAAAATGGTCGAGCGCGAGCGGGTCACCTCGACCTCCATACGGATCACGTCGCCGGGGCGCACGGGATTGCGGAAGCGGGCGTTGTCGACCGACATGAAGAAGATGGTCTTGCCCTCGGTGTCGACTTCCAGCGACTTGCTCATCAGGATCGCGCCCGTCTGGGCCATGGCCTCAATGATCAGTACGCCCGGCATCACCGGATTGCCCGGGAAGTGACCCTGGAAGAAAGGCTCGTTGATCGTCACGCACTTGATGCCGACGATCGATTTGTGCGGGTGATAATCTTCGGCGCGATCCACCAGCAGGAAAGGATAGCGGTGCGGAATCCTGGCCAGGATTTCGGCGATATCGATATCGGTTTGCGCCGGTTCGGCGGCATCTTGGCCCATACTTAGCCCCTTGTTCCCCGGCCGCGCGCCATGCGCGACAGCCATGCGGTCTCCCGGAGCCACCGCTTCAGCGGTCGAGCCGGAAACCCTGTCCATGTTTCGCCCGCAGGCACGTCCTTGAACACCGAAGCCGATGCCCCGATGCTCGCGCCCGCGCCGATGGTCAAATGATCGGCGACGCCGGCCTTGCCGCCAAACGCCACCCCGTCGCCGACAACCGTGCTGCCGGACAGCCCTGTATAGGCCGCCAGCACGCAATTGCGACCCAGACGGACGTTGTGCGCGACGTGAACCAGATTGTCGATCTTGGTGTTCTCGCCGATCATCGTATCGGCAAAGGCGCCCCGGTCGACGCAGCTGTTGGCGCCGATGGTGACACCGTCCTGGATTACCACCCGGCCCAGCTGGGGAAGATCCACCACCCCACGCGGCCCGCCGGCCGCGCCAAAGCCCGCCTCGCCGATCACCGCGCCCGCATGGATGCTGACCCGGTCGCCGATGATCGCAAAGCCGATCACCGCGTTGGCGCCGATCAGGCAGTCACGACCGATGCTGACCCCGGGACCGATCACACAGCCAGGCGACAACCATGTTCCACGCCCGATCCTCGCCCCCTGCCCCACGGTGACGCCGGGCGACAGCCTCACGCCGTCCTCCAGGTCGCAATCGGGATGGATTGAAGGCGATAGCGGCTCGTGGCGGCGCGGCGCATGCAACCGCGTCGCCGCGGCGGCCCAGGCGGCCTGAGGGTGCGCCGTCAGCAGCGCCGCGCAATCGGGTGCGAGCAGCTCACGGTGTTCCGGACGAACAAAGCAGGCGCCGGCCCGGGTGTCGCCTGCTGCGTCGCGGCGCTTGGCGTCGGAAAAGAAGGTGACCGCCCGTCCGTCAGCGGCGTCAAGCGGCGCGACATGGGTGATGGACCGCGACGCCAGGCTGGCGTCCGCAAGCTCTGCTACGCCAAGGCGGGAGAGCTCATCGAGTGAAACCGGACCCATGTCATCGAAAAATCGTGGGTCCGGCATCTCGTCCTCTCGACGATCAGCCCGAGCGTGAGGTTCGGGCCGACTCGCTTACTTCCTGGTCGGCGTCAGAGCTTGAGCGCCGGCGGTGGGTTGGTCCAGACGTTCGCGATCGAAGGTCAGGGTCTTGATGCGAGCGTCAAGCGCCACGACGACGGCGTCGGTGATATCCATGGCGGGGTTGGCCAGAAGCACCGACTCGCGGTCCAGCAGAATCCCGCAGGTACGCTGTTGATAGACCTGCTTGATAGCCGGATCGAGCTCTTGATAGACGCGCGACAGGGCTTTCTGCTCGGTGGCTTCAACTTCCTTCTGACGCAGCTGGCCCTTGCGCTGCCAGGCGTTGGCCTTGACCTGCAGACCAGCGGCCTGCTGCTCAAGCGCGCCTTGATCCATCGTCGCCTTTTTGGCGTCCAGCGCCTTGGCTTCGTTGTCGAGCGTAGTGCGTTCGCCGGTCAGCTCGGCGTTCACTTGCGCGATGATGGTCTTCAGGCGGGCGTCGACGGCCTTGCCGACAGCCGACGAGCCGACGGCGCGCTGGCTCGAGAAGATGCAAACGCCAGTGATGGGCGCGCCGTGCGAGATCGCCGGGGCGGCCGGAGCCGTCTGGGCGACAGCGCTGGTCGACATGGCAATGGCGACGACGCCGGACGCGGCTGCGAACAGGAACTTGGAAGTCATGATTATTGGAACCTTGTGGAGGTGGAGAACCGGAACGTTTCGGTCCGGTCATAGTCTTCCTTGGAAAGGATCTTGCTGAAGTCGAACCGGATCGGACCCATGGGCGACTTCCAGTCGATGCTGATACCCGCCGACGCCCGGAGACCCAGGTTGTCGCGGATATTGGGATCGAACACGCCGGCCGAGGACTGGCGGTCGACGTCGTCGAGCAGGCCGGCCGTACCAAAGTCGCTGAACACGGCGGCCTTGATGCCGTACTGCTCGGGTAGCAGCGTCGGAACCGTCAGCTCGAAGGTGCCGATGGCATAGAGCTTGCCGCCCAGTGAGTTGCTCTGGGTCGATACGTCGCGCGGACCGATACCGGCAGTCTCGAAGCCGCGGAAGTTGGTGCCGCCCTTGTAGAAGCGATCATTGATACGGACGTTGTCGCCGCCCCAGCCCTCGATATAGCCGGCCGAACCGGTGGCGCTGAAGATGAAGTCCTTGTTGAAGCCCCAGTACCAACCCGCGTCGGTCTCGGTCTTCAGGTACTTCACGTCGCCGCCGAAGCCCGCCAGGTCCTGGTTCAGGTCGGCGAACCAGCCGCGAGTGGGCTGGATCGGATCGTTGCGCTTGTCGATCCGCAGGCCGTAGCCGACCAGGGACGTCATGTAGGCGCCGCGCTGCAGGCACAGGATCTGGGAAACCGAGCCGCTGTCGCAGAGACCGTCCGAGACGCTGACCTCGTCGCGACGCAGCGTGTAGCGCATGCTCATCGAGGCGTTCTGGGTCAGCGGGAAGCCGACCCGGACGTTGCCGCCCACCGAACGGGTGTCATAGGCGGCATAGTCGCTCAGATCGTAGCGGAACGAATAGACGTCCACGCCGGCCACCAGGTTGCGGTTCAGGAACCGCGGCTCGGTGAAGGCGAAGTCGATCTGCTGACGCAGCGAGCCGACGGAAATCCGTCCGCGCATGTTCTGACCGCGACCGCGGAAGTTCCGCTCGGTGATGCCCACGTCGAGCACCAGCTTGTCGACCGAGCTGTAGCCGGCGCTGAACGAGAGTTCGCCCGTGGGCTGCTCCTCGACCTTGACGCGCAGGGCCGTGCGGTCGGGCGCGCTGCCAGGCACTTCCTCGATCTCGACTTCCTTGAAGAAGCCCAGGCGACGGATGTTGTTCTTCGAGCGGTCAACCAGCACGCGGTTGTAGGCGTCGCCCTCGGCCACTTCCAGTTCGCGACGCAGCACATAGTCCAGCGTGCGGGTATTGCCGACGATGTCGATGCGATCGACATAGACGCGCGGACCTTCGCGAACCTGGAACACCACGTCGACCGTGTTGGTCTCGCGATTGGGCACGTAGCGCGGACGCACGTCCACGAACGCAAAGCCGGCGGCGCCCGCCGCGAAGGTCAGGGCGTCGGTGGCCTGCTCTATACGCTCGTCTTCATAGAGCTGACCGGTGCGGATCGGCAGAATCTGGGCCAGTAGCGTGCCGTCCAGCTTCTTCAGTTCGGTTTCGACAGTCACCTTGCCGAACTTGTACTTGGGGCCCTCGTCCAGGGTGTAGGTAACCGCGAAGCCATTCTTGTCCGGCGCTAGTTCGGCCATGGACGAAACGACGCGGAAGTCGAAGAAGCCCCGGTTGCGATAGTGCTTGCGCAGCTGTTCGCGGTCGTACTCGATCCGGTCAGGATCGTAATTGTCGTTGCTGGTCAGGAACTTGTACCAGTGCGACTCCTTGGTCACGATCACGTCGCGCAGATCGTTGTCCGAGTACTCGGAATTGCCCAGAAAGTTGATGCCCAGCACGCCGCTCTTGGGACCTTCGTTGATCTCGAAGACTAGATCGACGCGCTTTTGCGGCAGTTCCACGACCTTTGGCGTCACGGTCGCCGAAATGCGGCCCGAGCGACGATAAAGCTCGATAATGCGTTGGACGTCGGCCTGAACCTTGGCGCGCGTGAAGATGCCGCGCGGACGGATCTGGACCTCGTCCTTCAGCTTGTCTTCCTTGAGCGACGAGTTTCCCTCGAAGACCACCTGATTGATGATCGGGTTCTCGACGACCCTTACGATCAGGTCGCCCGACACCATCTCGATCTTGACGTCTGCGAACAGGTCCGTGCGCGCCAGGGTCTTGAGCGCCAGGTCGAGGCGCGCGGCGTCAACGGTGTCGCCCGGCTGGATCGGCAGGTAGGACATCACCGTGCCCTGCTCGATCCGCTCGTTACCTTGCACGACGATTCGCTGAACGACGCCGGTCTGCGCCGCCTGGGCAAAGGCCGCCGCAGGCGCGACCATCGCGGTCGAACCGAAGAGAAGCGCCACACCAGTGGCGAACGCGGCGCTATGGGCGCGAATTTTGTTCATGGGACCAATCATGGACGGAAGGCGACCGCTCAAGAGAACAGCCCGCCGAAAAATTTGAATACGCTGAGGCGCTGCAGATCATTCCAGGTGGCGAACAACATGAAACTCAGCAACAGCGCAAGACCAACCCTGTACCCGGCCGCCTGAAGCCGGGCGCCAAGCGGCCGCCGGGCGATCGCTTCGTAGGCGTAGAACAGCAGGTGTCCGCCATCCAAAACAGGGATCGGCAACAGGTTCATGAAACCGACGCTGACCGAGAGGATGGCCGAGAGCCAGATCAGCGCGACCGCTGAACCCAGCAGCATCGAGGGAAGGTCCGTGGCGCCCGCCGCGCCTGCCTGAGCCAACTGACCGGAGGTCTTGGCGATGCCGATGGGACCGCTGATCTGTTCGGCGGAGACTTCCAGACGAATGACCCGACCCAGATAGTAAACCGTCGTTTCGAGCACTTCCCAGGTCCGGGCAAAGCCGCCTGCGATGGCCTCAATGGGATTGTAGCGCACGCGCTGAATGTCGCTGGCGGGCAGGCCGCCGGCTACGCCCAGCAGCATGCGAGTCTTGGGTTTGCCGTCGGCGTCCGGACGGGTCAGCAGAGTCGGCGTGGCGACGATGTTGATGGTTTCACCGCCCCGATAGACCTCAAAGGCGATCGGCTTGCCGCCCCGCTGGGTCACATGACGCGTCAGGTCTTCAAAGCTGCCGATCGCAGCGCCATCGGCGCGCTGGATGACATCCCCACGCTGAAGGCCAGCCTTTTCGGCGGGCGAGCCCGGCTCGACGCTGGCGATCAGGGGCGGCGCGCCGAAACCCAGAACCCCGGCCTTCTGGCTGCCGCCAAAGCCGTCCGAGATCTCCACGAGCGCGGGCGTCGCCACCAGTTCGAGCGACTTGCCGCCGCGCTCGATCTCGAAGCGGATCGGAACATCGCTGCGCAGCAGCGCATAATTGTCCAGTTCGCCGAAGTTCTTCACCTTGCGGCCATCGGCCGAAATGATCACGTCGCCCTGCCGGAAGCCGGCCGCAGCGGCCGGACTACCCGCGTTTACGCCGCTGATGACCGGTCGACGCACGGTCTCGCCAAACACGCCCAGCAGAACCGCAAACAGCGTGATCGCCAGGACGAAATTGGCCAAGGGGCCCGCCGCGACGATAAAGGCGCGCTGCCAAAGGGGTTTGAAATGCAGGTACCGATTGACCGCTTCGCGACCCTCGCGACGCTCGATCGCGGTGCGCATACTGGCCAGATCTTCCTTGTCGGGAACGCTGGCCGCGTTCTCATCGCCGGCGAAGCGAACATAGCCGCCCAAGGGTAGCCATCCGATCTGCCACTGCACGCCGGCGCGGTCCCTCCACGAGACGATGGCCTTGCCAAAACCGATCGAGAATCGCTCGATCTCCACGTTGCAGGCCTTGGCGGCCCAGAAGTGTCCCAGCTCGTGAACTGTCACGACCACCAGGATCACGAGGGGGAAGGCGATGATGTAGGCGGCCGCCGATTGCATGAAGCCGAGCATGTCGGATCTCTTCTCGTCTTCAGTTGTGGCGATGAACTTGGCGTACAACCTCGGCCGCAATGCGGCGGGCGCTTGCATCCGTCGTCATGGCGCTTTCGACCGGATCGGTGTCGGCTTCCATCAAGGCGCCCAGACTGTTCATGCGTTCAAGGGTCCCCGCCACCGAGGCGGCAATATCGAGAAAGCCGATCTGACGGTCAAGGAACGCCGCCACGGCCACTTCATTGGCGGCGTTCATAGCAGCCGGAGCGCCACCGCCTAGCCGCATCGCCTCTCGGGCGATGCCAAGGGACGGAAAACGTTCCAGATCAGGCTCTTCAAAGGTGAGTTGGCCATAGGCCGCCAGGTCCAGGCGCGGCGCCGGCCACGGCAGGCGATCTGGCCAGGCGAAGGCGCAGGCGATCGGGCTGCGCATGTCGGGGGGGCCCAACTGAGCCAGGGTCGAGCCGTCGGCATACTCCACCAGGCTGTGAATCACGGACTGCGGGTGGATCACGGCCTCGATGCGCTCTTCCGGAGTGTCGAACAGATAGGAGGCCTCGATCATCTCGAGGCCCTTGTTCATCATGGACGCGGAATCGACCGAAATCTTGGCGCCCATCGACCAATTTGGATGAGCAACGGCTTGCTCGGGCGTGGCCAGCGCCATCTGCTCGCGCGTCCAGGTGCGGAACGGGCCCCCTGACGCCGTCAAGATCAGCCTCGATACACGTTGAAGGCAAGCCGGCTGCAACACCTGGAAAATCGCTGAGTGTTCCGAATCGACCGGGATCACCGACCCACCGGCTTCACGTGCGATCCTCAACAGCGCCGGTCCCGCGCAGACCAGGCTTTCCTTGTTGGCCAGGGCTATGACCGCGCCTGTGCGCGCGGCCGCCAGGGTGGGCGCCAGGCCGGCCGCGCCGACAATGGCCGACATCACCCAATCTGCGCCCATCGCCGCAGCCTCGATGACCGCCGAGGTTCCCGCCGCCGCCCGGACCCCGGTGTCCTTCAGACCCGCGCGCAGGGCGTCGAGACAGCGCTCGTCTTCAATCACGGCCACGGCCGGGCGCCAGCGACGCGACTGCTCGATCAGGCGCTCGACATTGCGACCAGCGGTCAGCGCCAGAATCTCGACCTCGACACCGGCGGCCTCGAACAGCCCCAGGGTCGAAACGCCGATTGACCCTGTAGAGCCGAGAACCACGACCTTCCGGATAACCGTCAATGTGCCCATCCGTAGAGGTAAATCAGGCGCACACCGGCGATGACGATCGCCGCGAACATCAGGCCGTCCACACGATCGAGCAGCCCACCATGCCCGGGTATCAGGTCGCCGGAATCTTTCACGCCGAACCGCCGCTTCAACATCGATTCCCAGAGATCGCCCATCATGGTCGACAGGCCGCCCAGGAAGCCGATCGCAGCGGCTACGGGCCAGGTCAGATTCATGTCTGGAAGCGCCGGCGCCAGGCCCGACAGCGCATCAATCCCGACAGCGGCGACCGAGGCCGCCACCAGGCCGCCAAAGAAGCCAGACCAGGTCTTGTTGGGTGAGAACTTGGGCCACAGCTTGGGCCCCTTGAGGATGCTGCCGACCACAAAGGCGAAGATGTCGGCGAACCAGGTGACCGCAAACAGCAGAAGCGTCCAGCTCAGGCCCGCATCCAGCTCCCTCAGCCACACAAGGGCGATGCAGGCCGGCGCAATATAGATCACGCCATAGGCCGCATCCACTCTGCGCTCGACGGCGCCGCGGGCGATCAGGGCCGCCAGAAGCGCCCCGGCGGCCAGGAGCGGCCACATCAGGTAATAGTGGCCCTGGAAAGCGGCCACGACGGCCACGAGAGCGGCGGCGCCAATCGCCAGCGCCACGCCCCTGGGCGCGCGCGGCGCGCTCATCATTCCCCACTCGCGCGCCAGCAAGGCGACACAGACCGCGACAAGCGCGAGGAACCAGACGCCGCCAAACCAGACTGCGGATACGACTGTGGGTACGAGCACGGCGGCTGAAAGCACCCGTACTCGTAGATTTTTCCAATTGAAGCGCTTAGCCGGCGACGGCGACGTCATCGGCGGCAATGCCTCCATAGCGTCGGTCACGCCCGCGGTATTCTGCGATGGCCGCCGAGAGCGCTTCGGGTCCGTAGTCAGGCCAGAGCACGTCCTGGAAGACGAGCTCGGCGTAGGCGCATTCCCACAGCAGGAAATTCGAGATCCGCCGCTCTCCGCTGGTGCGCACGATCAGGTCAGGCGCCGGTGCGGTGGAGGTGGATAGAAGGCGTTCGAAGGCCGCTTCATCGAGATCGGCCGCCTTGGCCTCGCCGCGCTCAACCGCCTCGGCGAAGGCGCGGGCGGCGTCGGCAATATCGGCCCGGCCACCATAATTGAAAGCCACCTGGAGCGTAAACTTCGTATTGCCTGCGGTGCGCTGCTCGGCGCGCGCGATGATTTCCTGGATATCGGGGGCCAGACCCGTCCGCCGGCCGATGATCCGAACCCGGACGCCTTCCCGCGCCAGGCGCTCCAGGTCCGATTCGACATAGGCCTTCAGCAGACCCATCAACTCGGAAATCTCCTGCGCGGGGCGGCTCCAGTTTTCGGTCGAGAAGCCGAACACGGTGAGTACGCTGACGCCCAGCTCCGGCGCAGCCTCTACGGTGCGCTTGAGCGCATTGACGCCGGCGCGATGGCCCAGCGCGCGCGGCATGCCGCGCCGCTTAGCCCAGCGACCGTTCCCGTCCATGATGATGGCCACGTGCAGGGAGCGGTTCGACGCATCGCCCCCAGCGCGCACCGAAACATCCTGCAGGCCGGTCGTCGCCGACATTCGCTTCAAGCCTTCCCTAACCGTCCCCGTTACTCAGGTCGGCCCTTAGACCTGCATGATCTCTTGCTCTTTGATTTTCAAGGCCTCGTCGACCTTCTTGATGGCGTCGTCGGTCATCTTCTGGACCTCGGTTTCCATCTTCTTCAGTTCATCCTCGCTGATGACGCTGGCCTTCTCGGCCTTCTTGAGGTCGTCATTGGCGTCACGGCGGATGTTGCGCACGGCGACCTTCTGGGCCTCGGCGTACTTGCCAGCGATCTTGGAGAGGTCCTTGCGGCGCTCTTCGGTCAGCGGCGGGATCGGGATCCGCAGATTGTTGCCTTCAACGACCGGATTCAGGCCCAGATCCGAGTTGCGGATCGCCTTCTCCACAGCCGAGACAACGCCCTTGTCCCAGATGTTGACGTTGATCTGGCGCGGTTCCGGCACGCTGATCGAGGCGACGGTATTGAGCTGCACCATCGAGCCATAGGCATTGACCATGATCTGGTCGAGCAGGCTGGACGACGCGCGACCGGTGCGCAGACCGGCGAAATCTTCTTTCAGAGCCTGCACGGACTTCTCCATGCGCTCCTTGTAGCGGGACAGAACGGGCTTTTCGGCGGCGGCCATGGCTTGGGCTCTCTTCGCTTGAGTTAGGCGGCGGCGTCTTGGGCGACGACGGTAAAGGTGCCCTCGCCACGCAGGACATTCAGCAGATTGCCGCGCCCCTTGATGGAAAAGACCACGATCGGAATGTTGCTGTCGCGCATCAGGGCGACGGCGGAGGCGTCCATGACCCTCAGGTCCTTGGCCAGCACGTCCATGTAGGTGAGACGGTCGTAGCGCTGGGCGTTGGCGTCCTTCTTGGGATCGGCAGTGTAGACGCCGTCGACGCTGGTGCCCTTGAACAGGGCGTCGCATTGCATTTCGGCGGCGCGCAGGGCGGCGGCGGTGTCGGTGGTGAAGAACGGGTTGCCGGTGCCGGCGGCGAAGATCACCACCCTGCCCTTTTCCAGGTGACGCTGGGCCCGGCGGCGGATGTAGGGCTCGCAAACCGTCGCCATCGGAATGGCCGATTGCACGCGGGTGGAGACGCCGACGCGCTCAAGCGCGTCCTGCATGGCCAGGGCGTTCATGACCGTGGCCAGCATGCCCATATAGTCGGCGCTGGAGCGCTCCATGCCCTTGGCGGCGCCGGCCATGCCGCGGAAAATGTTGCCGCCGCCGATCACGATGCAAAGCTCGACGCCGGACTTGACGATCTGGGCGATGTCCTCGGCCACGGACTGAACGGTGTTGGTGTCGATGCCGTAGGGCGTATCGCCCATCAGCACTTCGCCCGAAACCTTCAGGAGCACGCGACGGAAAGGCTTCTGCGTGGTGGTGCTGGGTTCGGACATGGACCGGGCTCTTCCTGAGTCGTCGGCACGCAACATAGTGCGCGTTCGTCAAAAGTGGGATCGGTTTTGCGCACGCCGGGCGGTGGTCGGCCAAGGAACGCCGAAATGACCGCAGGCAGGCGCAAGAAGGGCGCGGCGCGCGTCACACGCGCCGCGCCCTCAGGGGAGAAAAGCCACGCGCCGCCGAGGCGACCCGCGAGCTCAATATCCTAGGCCTGGCCGGCCATGGCGGCGACTTCAGCGGCGAAATCGCCAACCGGCGCCTTCTCGACGCCTTCGCCCAGCGCCAGGCGCACGAAGCCCTTCACGGTCAGGGTGGAACCCAGTTCCTTGCCAGTGTCGGCGACCAGCTGCTCGACGGTCTGGTCCGGGTTCATGACAAAGGCCTGCTTCAGCAGCACGACTTCTTCCAGGAACTTGCGGATACGGCCTTCGACCATCTTCTCGACGACGCCGGCGGGCTTGCCCGATTCCAGCGCCTGCTCGGTGAAGATCGCGCGTTCCTTTTCGATGGCGGCCTGGTCCAGGTCGTCCGGCGAAAGCGACAGCGGCGACGTCGCAGCGACGTGCATGGCGATCTTGCGGCCCAGTTCAACGATCTTGGCCTGGTCGCCAGCGCCTTCGATGGCCACCAGCACGCCAATGCGACCCAGTTCAGGGGCCGTGGCGTTATGGATGTAGGTCGCGATCGCGCCTTCGGCGACGCTGAAGCGCGCCGAGCGACGCAGGACCATGTTCTCGCCGATGGTCGCGATCAGGTTGGTCAGCACGTCAGAGACGACTTCGCCGTCCGAGGTCTTGCCGGCATTGATGGCGTCGACGCCCTCGTTGTCGAGGCCGACGGCGGCGATCTTGCGGACAGCGCTCTGGAACAGGTCGTTGCGACCCAGGAAGTCGGTTTCGGCGTTCACTTCGACAGCGGCGGCGGTCATGCCGGCGCCGTCGTTGCGAACGGCGACGCCCACGAGGCCTTCAGCGGCGACGCGATCGGCCTTCTTGGCGGCCTTGGACAGGCCCTTGGCGCGCAGCCAGTCGATGGACGCGTCGATGTCGCCCGCGTTCTCCTGCAGCGCCTTCTTGCAGTCCATCATGCCGACGCCGGACTTTTCGCGCAGTTCTTTAACCAGCGCAGCCGTGATCTCAGCCATGGATAATCTCCATATTCAAACGGTTAGCGACCGGGCTTGATAGCCCGGTCGCATGTCAGGGTCGCAACAGTCGCCCGAAGGCGACCACTGGAAATCAGCTCGCGGCCGGCTCTTCAGCGACGGCTTCGAGCGCTTCAGCGGTCGCTTCTTGAGCGGCCTCGGGAGCGGCTTCTTGAACGATGGCTTCCGGGGCAGCGGCTTCAGCAGCCACCGGCTCCGGGGTCAGTTCGCGAGCCAGGGTCGGTTCCATCGGAGCAACCGAAGCGCCCAGATCGACGCCTGACGAGGCCTGGCCGGCGGCCAGACCATCCAGAACCGCATCCGCGATCAGGTCGCAGTACAGTTGCAGGGCGCGGGCGGCGTCGTCGTTACCCGGGATCGGATAGGTGATGCCGTCCGGATCGCAGTTGGTGTCCAGGATCGCGATGACCGGGATGTTCAGCTTGCGGGCTTCAAGGATCGCGATCGCTTCCTTGTTGGTGTCGATCACGAACATGATGTCGGGGATGCCGCCCATGTCCTTGATGCCGCCCAGCGACAGTTCCAGCTTGTCGCGTTCGCGGGTCAGCTGCAGCAGTTCCTTCTTGGAACGGCCCTGGCCTTCGCCGCCCATGATGCCTTCGAGTTCGCGCAGGCGCGCGATCGAGCCCGAGACGGTGCGCCAGTTGGTCAGGGTGCCGCCGAGCCAGCGGTGATTGACATAGTACTGGGCGCAACGCTTGGCGGCGGTCGAGACCGGGTCAGACGCCTGACGCTTGGTGCCGACGAACAGCACGCGACCGCCAGCGGCGGCGACTTCACGCACCTTCACCAGAGCCTGGTGCAGGAGCGGAATCGACTGCGACAGGTCGATGATGTGGATGTTCGAACGCGAACCAAAGATGTAGCGGTCCATCTTCGGGTTCCAGCGGTGCGTCTGGTGGCCGAAGTGGGCGCCAGCTTCCAGGAGCTGACGCATGGAGAATTCGGGAAGCGCCATGAGGCCTATAGTCCTTCTTCCGGTTGAACCTCCGCGGACACCCCCGATCCAGACATCTGGAGCGGGACCGGAACGGCGGCGCCGGGATGTCTCCCCGGGTCACAGCCGAACGTCCGCGTGTGGAATGGCGCGCAGATAGGCGGGATTGGACCAAAAAGCAAGCCTTGTCGGGTAGTTCTGTCTCTAAAGGGCCGAGGCGTCGAACAGATCGCCGTCTCGGGCCCGGTCAGGCGGGCAGCCTGTCTAGAACGCCTTGCCGTTCACCGGCGTCGGCTCCAGCGCGAAGACGTCGATCTCGTCGAGACAGCGCACATTGATCGCCGCCATGCGCACGCCGCCCGGGCCCTCACCGCGCGCGAACGGCTCGATCCCGCAGGTCGAACAGAACAGGTGGCTGATCTTGCCGGTATTGAAGCTATAGGCGGTCAAGGCGTCCTCACCTTGCAACGGGCTGAAATCCGCTTCAGCGGCAAAGGCCAGAACCGAGCCCAGCTTCCCGCAGCGGGAGCAATTACAGGTGATCAGGTCTTCAAGCCCAACCTCGGCCTCGAACCGAACCTTGCCACACTGGCAGCCGCCTTGACGCCTCGCCATCCACAGATCTCCTTTCCGTAAAGGCGCGCCGGAAGGCGCGTCAGACGTCTTCCAGAAGCGCCACGCCCGGCGCGGTCTTCAAAGCCCCGCGAAGGGAAGCGTCCAAGGTGTAGCGCCCCGGCAGCTTCAGCTCGACCTCCCGACCGCCGCCGATCGCGGCGATGAAGCTGATCTCGCCGCCCTTTTGCGAGACTGCGGGTTCCAGACGCTTCCGGAGCGCGTCAACCTCGGTGGCTGAGGGCGACAGGTGGACGCGCAGACCCGCCACCACGTTCTCGATCGCCTTTTCGATGGGCTCGGCGTCGTCACCAAAGAAGCGAACCTCGCCGTCACGGGCCTTAGCGCGCACCTTGATCGCGACCGATTTGCCAGGCTCCAGCACCTCACGGCACTTGCGCAACGCCTCGGGCGGGAACAGCACTTCATATTCGCCCGTCGGGTCAGACAGCGAGACGAAGGCGAAGCGTTCGCCGCTTTGCGAAGCGCGTTCCTGACGCCGGCGCACCACGCCGCACATCCGGAAGGCCTCCATACCGGCCTCGGCCTGGGGGATCACCTCGGTCAGCATGGCGGTGCGCTTGCGGCGCAGCATGCCGACCATGTCTTCAAGCGGGTGGCCGGTCAGATAGAACCCGACGGCGGCCAGTTCCTCGTCGAGCAGATCGACCTGATTCCAGGGCTCGGTCTTTTTCAGGCGCGGTCGCCCTGCAGCGGGATCCCCGCCGAACAGGGCGTGCTGCCCGCCCTGGCGATCGGCGGCGATGCTCTGGCTATGGGCGATCAGCACGTCGGACGAGGCCAGGATCTGGGCGCGGTTCTTGTGGAACGAGTCAAAGGCCCCTGCCCGCGCCAGGTTTTCGATGGCCCGCTTGTTGACCTGCTTGGGATCCACGCGCTCGACGAAGTCGAAGATGTCGCGGAACGGTCCGCCCTCTTCGCGCACCGAGACCAGATGCTTCATGGCTTCCAGACCGACATTGCGAACAGCACCGAGCGCATAGAGCACTTCGCCATTCTCGACCTCGAAGTCGGCGCCCGAGCGATTGACGTCAGGCGCGCGCACGGTGATGCCGAACCGGCGCGCATCCTGATGGAAGACGGCCAGCTTGTCGGTGTTGGAGATATCCAGGCTCATCGACGCGGCCAGGAACTCGACCGGCGTGTTGGCCTTCAACCAGGCGGTTTGATAGGCGATCAGTGCGTAAGCGGCCGCGTGGCTCTTGTTGAAGCCATAGCCGGCGAACTTAGCCACCAGTTCGAAGATCGAGCCCGACTGCTCCTCAGGGACGTTCTTCTGCCTCGCGCCGTCGACGAAACGGATCTTCTGAAGATCCATCTCCTCCTTTTTCTTCTTGCCCATGGCCCGGCGAAGAAGATCGGCTTCACCAAGGCTGTAGCCCGCCAGGATCTGGGCGATCTGCATCACCTGTTCCTGATAGACGATGACGCCGTAGGTCTCCTTGAGCACCGCCTCCAGCGAGGGGTGCAAGGTGTCCACGGGTTTGCGGCCGAACTTGCAGTCGACGAAGGTGTCGATGTTGTCCATCGGGCCTGGCCGATAGAGCGAGATCAGCGCGGTGATTTCCTCGATGGAGCCACAACGCATCTTGCGCAGGGTGTCGCGCATGCCCTGGCTTTCCAGCTGGAACACGCCGACCGTCTGGCCCGAGGCGAGAAGCTCGTAGGTCTTGGCGTCGTCGAAGGGCAGCTTGCCCAGATCGACCTCGGCGCCGCGCTTCTTCAGGTGCTTTACGGCCCGGTCCAGCACCGTCAGGGTCTTCAGGCCCAGGAAGTCGAACTTCACCAGCCCGGCGCTCTCGACCCATTTCATGTTGAACTGGGTGGCGGGCAGATCCGAGCGCGGATCCTTGTAAAGCGGGGTCAGCTGGGTAAGCGGCCGGTCGCCGATGACCACGCCGGCGGCGTGGGTCGAGGCGTTGCGGAACAGGCCTTCCAGCTGCAGGGCTACGTCAAGACAAGCCGAGACGGCGCCGTCTTCCTTCTTGGCCTGTTTGAGCCGCGGCTCCAGTTCAATGGCCTGGGCCAGGGTCACCGGCGCGGCCGGATTGTTCGGGACCATCTTGCAAAGCCGGTCAACGAGACCCAGCGGCAGCTGCATCACCCGTCCGACGTCGCGCAGCACGGCGCGGGCCTGGAGCGAGCCGAAGGTGATGATCTGGGCCACACGGTCGCGGCCATACTTTTCCTGAACGTAGACGATGACCTCTTCGCGTCGCTCCTGACAGAAGTCGATATCGAAGTCGGGCATCGAGACCCGCTCGGGATTCAGGAACCGCTCGAACAGCAGGCCAAAGCGCAGGGGATCAAGATCGGTAATGGTCAGCACCCAGGCGACCAGCGATCCGGCGCCCGAACCCCGGCCAGGACCGACGGGAATGCCGTGCGACTTGGCCCACTTGATGAAGTCCGACACGATCAGGAAGTAGCCGGGGAAGCCCATCTTGATGATGATGCCGAGCTCGAAGTCCAGTCGGTCCCAATAGACCTGCTCATCGACAGCCAGCACGTTGTCGGCGAGCCTGGCCCTGAGGCCTTCTCGCGCCTGATAGGTCAGTTCTTCAGGCTCGCTGCGGCCGGCCCCGGTGGGGAAGCTGGGCAGGATGGGGTCGCGCTTCTTGACCAGGAACGCGCAACGACGGGCGATGTCGAGGGTGTTGTCGCAGGCTTCCGGAAGATCCGAGAACAGCTTGCGCATGTCGGCCGCCGGCTTGAACCAGTGCTCCGGCGTCACACGCCGCCGTTCGTCCTGGCCCACGAAGGCGCCGTCGGAGATGCACAGCAGGGCGTCGTGAGCGTCGTAGAGTTCGGCCTTGGCGAAATACACATCGTTGGTCGCGACCAGCGGCACATCGTGCTCGTACGCCCAGTTGACCAGACCCGGCTCGGCCGCCGCCTGCTGCGGCAGGCCATGGCGTTGCAGCTCAACATAGAACCTGTCGCCAAACACGCGGCTCATTTCCGAGAGCGCCTGGATCGCTTCGGCGCTCTTGCCGGCGGCGAACAGGGCGTCCACCGGACCGTCAGTCCCGCCAGACAGCAGGATCAGACCCTCCGCATGCTCGGCCACCCTGGACCAGGGCACGATCGGCTCGGCCAGGTCGCTGCTCTCAAGATAGGCAATCGACGACAGTTCGGAGAGGTTGAGATAACCCCGCTCGTTCTGGGCCAGCAGCGTGATCGTCGGCGCCCTCGCCCAACGCTCGGTTGGGCCGGCTCCGATACCGGCAACCGGCAGAGCGCAGCCGATGATGGGCTGGATCCCTGCGTCCTTGGCGTAGGAGGAATATTCAAGCGCGCCAAACAGATTGGCGCGGTCCGTAAGACCAGCAGCCGGCATGCCCGCCGCCTCGGCCAGCTTGCCGATGACGTCAGCCTTGATGGCGCCTTCCAGCAGGGAATAGGCCGAGCGAACCCGAAGGTGGACGAACCCTTGTCCCTCGTCGTTCGACATAGCCCATGCCTCCAATCAATCGACTCAGGCCACCAACTGAGCGACCGAGCACATCATCCAGACGAAGCTGGCGACGGACACAAGCGCCAAAGACTCTCGCGCGATACGGATCACAGGAACCTCCACACATTTCTTGTTTTGTTCCATATTCCGGTTTTGTTCTGTTCACAAGATGTTCCGCGACGATTCACCGCATTTTCTTTGGGCGGGTCGCTCGAAAGCGCCCGCCGGGCCTTTGCCCTGAACGCCGGATCAGGTCAGATCACCTCATGCGCTTGATCATCGATACCGATACCGCCGGGGATGACGTGTTCTCCCTGATGCTCGCCCTCACCCGCCCGGGGGTCACTGTCGAGGCGATCACAATCGCCCACGGCAATGTCGGGTTCATCCAGCATGCGGAGAACGCGCTGCTCACGCTGGAGGTCTGCGCCCGTCAGGGCGTACCCGTCTATATGGGCGCGCAGGCTCCCTTCTCCCGCGCCCCGCTCGATGCAGCCTATGTGTTTGGCGCCGATGGCATGAGCGACATGGGCTATCCCCTCGCCGCCCAGCGCCCGGCTGACGGTCACGCGGTTGACGAAATCGTTCGCCGGGTGATGGCCGCGCCCGGCGAGATCACCCTCATCGCCCAGGCGCCGCTGACCAACATCGCCCTGGCCTATCTGCGTGAACCGCGTATCGCCAGGGCCGTAAAGCATCTGTGGATCATGGGCGGCACGGACAATGGGGTCGGCAATGTGACGCCGGCGGCCGAGTACAATTTCTATGCCGATCCCGAGGCCGCCAGGATCGTGATCAATGCAGGCTTCAACCTGTCGATCGTCACCTGGACCGAGACGCTTCGAGACGGACTGCTGGATATCTCGCAACTGGCCGAGCTGGAGGCCCTGAACACCCCGCGCGCCCGGTTCTTCACCGAGGTCAATAGAGCGTCCCTGGCCTTTGCCCGGGAGACCGAGGGTCTGAACGGCAGTCTGCATCCGGACGCCCTGACCTGCGCCGTCGCCCTGGACGAAAGTCTGATCCTGGAGGCCGAGCAGGCCGTGGTCGATGTGGAGACCCTGGGCGAACTGACCCGAGGCTATCTGAGCGTCTCACACGCCATTCTGCCCGATATCGAGATCGCCGATCCCGCGCTCAAGCGCCGGCCGCCCAACGCCCGGGTGATCAAGAAGATCGATCAGGCCGGCTTCTTCGCCGTTATGCGTCAGGCCTTGCTTTAGCGCCGGGCAGACCTCTTAGAAGGTCTGCGGCTCCAGGTGCCCATCCTTCAGGGCGAAGACCCGGTCCATGTAGCGCGCCAGATCCATGTTGTGGGTCGCGATCAGCGCCGCTACCCCTTGGCCGCGCGCCAGACTGTAGAGCGACTGGAACACCGCCGCCGACGTCGTAGGATCTAGATTGCCGGTGGGCTCATCGGCCAGAAGCAACTGGGGCTTGTTGGCAAGAGCCCTGGCGATGGCCACCCGCTGTTGTTCGCCGCCGGACATCTGGGCCGGCTGGTGGTTCACGCGAGCGGTGAGGCCAAGCTCGGTCAGCAGTTCAAGAGCCCGCGCCTCGGCCTCGCTCCGGCTGCGTCCGGCGATCATGCCGGGCATGGCCACGTTCTCCAGCGCGCTGAACTCGGGCAGCAGATGGTGGAACTGATAGACGAACCCCACGGTGCCCAGACGGATCCGCGTGCGGACACGCTCCGATAGCTTTGAGCAGTCGCGACCACCCAAGGCCACGAGACCCGCATCGGGGCGCTCCAACAGGCCGGCCGAGTGCAGCAGGGATGACTTGCCCGACCCCGACGGCCCGATGAGACCGACGACCTCTCCGGGATAGATGTCGATATCGACCCCTCGCAGCACAGGCAGGTCACCGGCTTCGGTCTTGTACACGCGTTCGACGCCGCGGAGCGACAGGACGGGATCACTCATAGCGCAGCGCCTCCACGGGATCGATGCGCGAGGCGCGCCAGGCCGGCGGAAGGGTTGCAGCGATACTCATCAGCGCCGAGAGGCCAACTATGCCGCCGACCTCGGCCCAGTCGATCTTCGCAGGGATGTGCGAGAGCATGTAGACGTCGGCGCTGAACACGGCTGTGCCCGTCACCCACTCGACGAAGTTCTGGATGGGCGTGATGTAGGCGCAGAACACCACGCCGAGCAGGAGACCCGCCAGGGTGCCGGCCACGCCGATCGAGGCGCCCGCCATCAGGAAGATGCGCAGGATCGAGCCCTGCCCGGCCCCTATGGTCCGGAGAATGGCGATGTCCTTGCCCTTGTTCTTAACCAGCATGACCAGACTGGAAATGATGTTCAGGGTGGCGATCGCGACGATGCAGAACAGGATCAGGCGCATCACCTTGCGCTCGACCTGCAGCGCCGTGAAGTAGCTGTGGTTCTTGTCCATCCAGTCGGCGACCAGCGCGCCCGGGCCGCTGGCAGCCTCGACTGCGGGTTTCAGCAGCTTGGCGTCGTCAGGGTCTTCGACCTTGATCTCGACATAGTCGACGGCGGTGTCGCGCCCGAAGAACAGCTGCGACTGCGCGAGCGGCATATAGACGTACGCCTCGTCAAACTGGCTCATGCCGACACTGAAGACGCCGCCGACGATGTAGTCCTTCTCGCGCGTCGAGGTCCCGAACGCCGTCGCGGGGCCAGAGGGCGAGATCAGGGTGATGGCGTCGCCCGGCGCGACGCCGAGATTGAGGGCCATGCGGTCGCCGATCAGGACAATGTCGCCGCCGAACTCGCCCTGGCCGAAGCCAGACATTGAACCCTTCTTGATGTTGTCAGCGATGATCTTCAGCCCGCGCAGATCACCGGGCGTGACGCCGCGAACGATCGCGCCAGTCACTTGGCTCGGACCGATGACCATGGCCTGGGCCTCGACCATCGGCACGGCCTGGATCACCCCCGGAACAGCTCGGATGCGGCTGATCACGCCGTCGCGGTCGGGACCGTTGATCAACGGCGATTGCGCGTAGAGGTGGCCGTTAAAGCCGAGGATTCGCCCGAGCAGCTCGGCCCGGAAGCCGTTCATCACGCTCATGACGGTGATCAGGGCGAAGACCGCCAGCATCACCGCGCAGAACGAGATCACCGAGATCAGGGCGACGCCGCCATTCTTGCGCTTGGCGAACAGGTACCGCCGCGCGACGGACCGCTCCCAGCGGCTGAACGGTCCGGCCGCCCTGAGATCGCTCATTAGCCAGCCTTGCTTTGCGTGAGACCCGCCAGCACGGACTCCAGCGACGCGGTGGAGCGTTCGCCAGTCGCCCGGTTCTTGATCTCGACCACGCCCTCGGCGATGCCCTTGGGACCGATGATCATCTGCCAGGGCAGACCGATCAGATCCATGGTGGCGAACTTGGCGCCGCCGCGGGCGTCGGTGTCGTCGTAAAGTACGGTGCGGCCGGCTGCGGTCAGCGCGGCGTAGGCCGTGTCGCAGGCTGCATCGCAGGCCGCATCGCCCTGACGCATGTTGATGATGCCCACGTCAAACGGCGCCACCGACTCCGGCCAGATGATGCCAGAATCGTCGTGGCTGGCCTCAATGATCGCCCCCAGCAGGCGCGAGACGCCGACGCCATAGGAGCCCATCTGGACCGGAACATCCTTGCCGTCGGGGCCGGTGACCAGGGCGCGCATCGGCTCGGAGTACTTCGTGCCGAACGAGAAGATATGGCCAACCTCGATGCCACGCGCCGACAGGCGATCGCTCTCGGGTACCAGAGCGAAGGCGGCTTCGTCGTGCATTTCCTCGGTCGCGGCGTACAGCGCAGTGCGTTGATCGACCAGCGGCTGGAGATCGCCGTACCAGTCAACGTCCGGACCCGGCGCGCCCATCTCGACCAGGTCCTTGTGGCAGAACACGGCGCTTTCGCCGGTGTCGGCCAGAACGATGAATTCGTGGCTCAGGTCGCCGCCGATCGGACCGGTGTCGGCGCGCATCGGCACGGCCTTCAGACCCATGCGCGAGAACAGGTTCAGATAGGCCACAAACATGCGGTTGTAGGACTTGCGCGCGCCCTCGGCGTCGAGGTCGAAGCTGTAGGCGTCCTTCATCAGGAATTCGCGGCCGCGCATTACGCCGAAGCGCGGGCGGCGCTCGTCCCGGAACTTCCACTGCACATGGTAGAGGTTCTTGGGCAGGTCCTTGTAGCTCTTGACCGAACCGCGGAAGATCTCGGTGATCATTTCCTCGTTGGTGGGGCCGTACAGCAGCTCGCGCTCGTGACGGTCGGTAATGCGCAGCATCTCAGGACCGTAAGCGTCGTAGCGGCCCGACTCGCGCCAGAGGTCGGCCAGTTGCAGGGTGGGCATCAGCAGCTCGATGGCGCCGGCCCGGTCCATCTCTTCGCGCACGATCTGCTCGATACGGTTCAACACCCGCAAACCCAACGGCAGCCAGGCATAGATACCGGCGGCTTCCTGCCGGATCATGCCGGCGCGTAGCATCAGTTGGTGCGACACGATCTGGGCGTCGGAGGGCGCTTCTTTCAGCACGGGCAGGAAATAGCGCGACAGGCGCATCAGAAAGACGTCTCCGAGGAAATGCGAGGGCCTGAGATAGCCCCTTGGGCCTCAGCTTGGCAACGCACACGGCGAAAAGATGACGCAAGAGGCGCTCGGAACGAAAAGAAGGCCGCGCGATCCTCGCGCGGCCCTGCAAGTTCATCGTCGGGGAAGACGCCACAGAGTGAGACCAGGGATTAGCTGATCTCGTGAAGACACCCTAGGCCCGCGAACATCCGTTGGGGGCACGCACATGCGGCCTGCGTGACGCTTTAGGGCGTTTCGCCCAAGGCTTGAGCGATTGCAGGGAGAAAGATCGCGCGACGCCCAAGGCTTGGGCGCCGCTAGTAGGTGGCGGGCAAGGTTGGCAACTGGATCAGGTTGAAGCGAATGATCAGCCAAAGCACAGCAAACACCGCAACCGACACCCAGGTGGTGGTGAGGAACTTGCGCTTCAGATTCGGGTTCACCGGCGCGCCGGGATCCCCGCCGCCTGGCGGCTTGATCCCCATCTCATGATAACTGCGCGATCCCAGCGGCAGGACGACGAACAGAACCGTCCACCAGATTGTCAGAAAGATCGCGATGCCTGTGATCGGGCCCATCAGTGGTGCGCCTCCTTGGGCGTTTCCATGAGCTCGACCAGAAGGCCGCCCATGTCCTTGGGGTGAACAAAGATGATCAGCGTACCATGCGCCCCGATGCGCGGCTCACCCAGAACGGTGGCGCCCTTGGCGACGAGCGCGTCGCGGGCTTCATAGATGTTCTCGACCTCAAAGCAGATGTGATGCTGGCCGCCCTTGGGGTTCTTGGCGAGAAAACCATGGATCGGAGACTTTTCGCCATAGGGCTCGATCAGCTCGATCTGGCTGTTGGGCAGATTGACGAAACAGACCCAGACGCCCTGCTCAGGCATCGCCCATTTCTCGGTGACCGAGGTGGCGCCCAGCAGATCGCGATACATCTTCAGCGACTCGTCGATCGACGGCGTTGCGACCCCAACGTGATTGAGCTTGCCGATCATCATCCTGCTCCCGAGCGTTTGTTGTTTGCCCGAAGGCCTAACACCTGTGCTGCAGCGCGAAAAGAGCCGCCCGTCGTGGCCAATTGACGGCGGACGGCTCTTCCGTTGGGTCAGACGCGGAGGACGGTGGTCTCGACCACCGGCTTGCGTTCCCAGATCCGGAACGCCGCCTTCTTCACCGCGCGCGAGATGGCGTTCTCGATGGCGTCGTCCAGTTCCTTCTGGTCGCCGCCCAGGCGCTTGAACGCGGTCTCGGCCTCTTCGGCCAGATCGTCCATGGCGTCGCCGAGCGGATAGTCATTGTCTCCGGCCAGACCGAGGCCACGCACCTGCGGTCCTGAGACAATGCGGTTCTTGCCGTCCAGAACGACCGACACGGCCAGCATGCCGTTGAACGCCACATGGCGGCGCTCGCGCAGGGCTTGACCATTCTCCGCCGTGACCACGCCGCCATCGACATAGAGTCGGCCAGCTGGCACCTCGTCGATGATCTCGGCGCGGCCCGGCGCCAGACGCACCATGTCGCCGTTGCGCGGGGTCACCTGCTGCGGAACCTGAAGGTCACGCGCGAAGGCGGCGTGCTCGATCAGGTGGCGACGCTCGCCATGGGTCGGTATGGCGATCTCGGGACGCGCCCACTGGTACATCTGTTTCAGCTCGTCGCGGCACGGGTGGCCACTGACGTGGATGCCGGGCGTGTCGCGTTCGGTGTGCAGCCGCACGCCACGGTCGGCCAGCTTGTTCTGCAGGTTGCGGATCGGGATCTCGTTGCCCGGAATGACCCGCGAGCTGAAGACCACGTGATCGCCCTGTGACAGCTTCACGTGCGGATGGGTGCCCTCGGCGATACGCGACAGGGCCGCCCTCGCCTCGCCCTGGCTGCCGGTGCAGAGGAATAGGACCTCGTTCTCGGGCAGGTACTTGGCCTGGTCGTCGGTGATGAAGGGCTCGATACCCACCAGCAGGCCGACCGAGCGCGCGGCCGCGCTCATGCGATGCATCGAGCGACCGGCCAGGCACACCTTCCGACCGGCAGCCTGGGCGGCGCGGATCACGGTGTCCATGCGCGCGACGTTCGAGGCGAAGCAGGCTACGGCGATCTTGCCCGTCAGGCCCGAGATCAGCTTGTTCATGGCCACCCGGACATCGGCCTCGGAACCGGCCACGCCATCGACAAACACATTGGTGCTGTCGCAGACCATGGCCAGGATGCCTTCGTCGCCCAACTTGCGGATGGCGTCGATGTCGGTGGCTTCGCCCAACTGGGGCTCCGGATCGATCTTCCAGTCACCGGTGTGCAGGATCGTGCCGAGCGGGGTCTTGATCGCCAGGCCGTTCGGCTCGGGGATCGAGTGGGTCAACGTGATCATTTCCAGATCGAACGGACCGATCGAGAACTTGCCGCCCAGCGGCACCTCGGTGATCGACACCTCGTCCAGCAGCCGCGCGTCGCGCAGCTTCTCGCGCAGCAGGAAGGCCGTGAACGGGGTGGCGTAGACCGGCGCCTTCAGGCGGGGCCAAAGCCAGTGCACCGCGCCCAGATGGTCTTCGTGGGCATGGGTCAGGACGATGCCGAGAATATCGTCGGCATAGGCCTCGATATATTCGGGGTCGGGCAGGATGATCTCGACGCCGGGCGTCGTCTGGTCGCCAAAGGTGACGCCCAGATCGACCACGATCCACTTGCGAGCGTGGGCCGGGCCAAAGCCATACAGATTGAAGTTCATGCCGATCTCGTTCGACCCGCCTAGCGGCAGGAAAACGAGTTCGTCTTGGGAGGATTTTGTCATCAGGTCTCTAAGATGGTGTTGCGGCGGTGAATTTCGAGGAGACCACGAATGGTCAGATCGGGATCGAAGTGGTCGATGCTGTCGGTCGCGCCCTCGAACAGGGATGCGACGCCGCCAGTGGCGACCACGGTCATGGGTTCGGCGCGTTCGGCCTTGATACGGGTAATCAGGCCCTCGATCAGGGCGATATAGCCCCAGAAGACACCTGACTGCATGGCTCCCACCGTATCCTTGCCAACCACACGGGCCGGTCTTTGAATGGCGATACGCGGTAGCTTAGCGGCCGCTTCGTGCAGGGCCTGCATGGAAAGATTGATGCCGGGTGCGATAATGCCGCCTTCGAAGGCGCCATCGGCGGCCACGATGTCGAAGGTGGTGGCCGTGCCGCTGTCGATCACGATCAGCGGACCCGGATAGACCATGTTGGCGCCCACAGCGTTGACAAGGCGGTCAGCGCCCGCCTCGGAGGGCTTTTCGATACGAACATCGACGCCCAGTTTGGCGTTCTCGCCGATCACCAGGGGCTCGACGTTCAGATAGCGGCGCGACAGGTTGCGAAGGTTGAAAATCGACTGCGGCACAACGCTGGAGATGATGCAGGCGTCGATGGCCCGGAAACCCAGCCCCTGCATCGACAGCAGTTGCGACAGCCACACGACATACTCGTCGGCCGTCCGCGTGCTCTCGGTGGCCGAGCGCCATTGGGCGATCCAGCTCTGGCCATCATGGATGGCGAACATGGTGTTGGTATTGCCCTGCTCGATGGCCAGCAGCATCAGGTCGCCTCGCCGAAGAAGACATCGCCGGCCGTGATGCGCCGCAAGCGGCCGTCAGGCAACCGGAGCCTTAGGGCGCCGTCGCCATCAAGGCCCTCGGCCACGCCCTCGACGGTCTCGGTTCCAAGCCTGGCCACGCACGGTTCGCCCAGGCCGTGGGCGCGCGCCGTCCAGGCGTCGGCGATTGCGGGAAAGCCCAAGGTCAGCCAGACGCGCGACCAGCGCTCGAACGCGTCAGACAGCACCTCGATCGCCTCGACCGGCGATGGCGGCGGGGCGGCGCGATGGGTGGTCAGCGCCGTGGTGGGACGCTCGCTGTCGATGGGCTTGCGGGCCAGGTTCACGCCGATGCCGACCGCAATCCAGAGCCCGCCGGTCGGGCGAGTTCCAGACTCGACAAGGATGCCGCTGACCTTCAATCCGCCCAGCAAGGGATCATTGGGCCATTTCAGGCTGATCAGCGACGCCGGCGCATAGACCGCCAGCAGGTCAGCCACGGCCAAAGCCGCCACGAACGACACCTGGGCGGCCTCAGCGGGCGGCTTGTCGGTGGCAAACAGCAGCGTGGCGGCAAGGTTGCCCGCGCCGGTTTCCCACGCCCGCCCACGTCGCCCCCGTCCGGCGGTCTGGCGCAAGCCTAGCAGCCAGACCGGCCCGGCCTCGCCCGCCTCCGCGCGGCGCCGGGCCTCGGCATTGGTGGAGTCGATCTCGTCGAGAACGACGACGGGCGGCCCTTTGGAAAGTGAGGGAACGCCCGTCACGTCACGCGTGGCCAAAGGCCGCGGCTGCGGCCTTTGCGGCCGGGTCGAGCCAGATCAGCGCGACCAGCACCACCGGGAAGGCGAAAAGGGCGGCGGCGAAACCGACGGCACGCGCCGCCGGGGCCGGAGCATCGACGGCGCCCTTTGAAGCGTCGAACCAGATGCTCTTGATCAGGCGCAGATAGTAGAAGGCGCCAACGACGCTGCCGACCAGACCGAGAACGGCGGCCCACTGCATCATCACGTCGCCCGTGCCGAGCGCGGCCTTGAAGACATAGAACTTCGACCAGAAGCCCGAGAACGGCGGCAGGCCCAGGGCCGACAGCGAGAACGCGGTCATGGCCAGGGCGATACCCGGCCGTTCCTTGATCAGGCCGGCCATGTCCTCAATGGTCTCCATCGGCTTGCCATCGCGGCTCAGGGCCTGGAGGCAGGCGAAGAAGCCGGTGACGTCGACCATATAGAGGATCATGAAGACCAGCATGGCGTGCAGGCCAGCCTCGCCGCCGGTGGCGACACCCAGCAGGGCATAGCCGACATTGGCGATCGAGCTATAGGCCCACAGGCGCTTGAGGTTGGTCTGGGCCAGGCCCGCGAAGGCGCCGACAAAGACCGAGATCAGGGCGGCGATCACCAGCACCTGGCGCCATTGGGCCACCGAGTCCGGGAAGGCGTCACCCAGCACGCGGGCGAACATCATCATGGCGGCCAGCTTCGGCGCGGCGGCGAAGAAGCCGACGACCGGGGTTGGCGCGCCTTCATAGACGTCCGGCGTCCACATGTGGAACGGCGCGGCCGAGACCTTGAACGCCAGACCGCAGATCAGGAACACCAGGCCAAACAACAGGCCCACGCCGTGCGCGTCATGAGCGGCGGCGGCGATGTCGGCAAACCGGGTCGAACCGGCGAAACCGTAGATCAGCGACGAGCCATAGAGCAGCAGGCCCGACGACAGGGCGCCCAGCACGAAATACTTTAGGCCCGCTTCGGAGGCCTTGGCGTCGTCGCGACGGAAGGCCGCCAGGACGTAGAGCGCCAGCGATTGCAGTTCGACGCCGATATAGAGGCTGATCAGGTCGCCAGCCGACGCGGTGACGCCCATGCCCAGCGCCGCCAGGATCACCAGAACGGCATACTCGAACTTCTGGTCGTTGCGCTGGGCCAGCCAGCGGTCTCCCAGCACGATGCCGACCGCGCTGGAGAAGAAGATTGCGACCTTGGCGTAGGTCGCCGCCGCATCGGCCGAATAGACGCCGTTGAAGGCGTGACCGTGTGGGCCCATCACGGCCGCCACAGCCGCCGCGATCAGGGCCGCGACACTGGCCAGCGTGAAAGCGGCGGTGACACGCCCCTGAAAGGCGCCCCAGACCAGCAGGGCAAGGGCCGAAACCGCGAGGATGACCTCAGGCAGGATCAGCGAAAGATTGGCTGAAAGCGTCATCAGTCCCTCACCCGGCCACGGCGGCGCGCCAGGCGCCAACCAGCGCGTCGACGGACGACGCGGTCAGGTCAAATACGAAATTCGGATAGATGCCGAGCACCAGGGTCGAGATGATCAGCGGGGCGAAGATCAGGATCTCGCGCTTGTCGAGATCGGTGATCGTCTTGAGCTCGGGATTGACGATCTCGCCGAACATGACCCGGCGATAGAGCGTCAGGGCATACATCGCCGACAGGATCACGCCGCTGGCCGCGAACAGGGCCGTCCAGGTCGAGACCTGGTAGACGCCGGTCATGGTCAGGATTTCGCCGACGAAGCCCGAGGTGCCCGGCAGGCCGACATTGCCCATGGTGAACAGCAGGAAGGTCGCCGCGTACCAGGGCATGCGGTTGGTCAGGCCGCCATAGAAGGCAATCTCGCGGGTGTGCATGCGGTCATAGACGACGCCGACGCAGAGGAAGAGCGCGCCGGAGATCACGCCGTGGCTCAGCATCTGGAAGATGGCGCCCTGCTCGCCGGCCGCATTGCCCGAGAAGATACCCATGGTCACAAAGCCCATGTGGGCGACCGACGAATAGGCGATCAGCTTCTTGATGTCGGTCTGACGGAAGGCGACCAGCGAGGTGTAGACGATGGCGATGGCCGACATCGTGAACACCAGCGGCTGGAACATCTCCGAGGCATTGGGGAACATCGGCAGGCTGAAGCGCATGAAGCCGTAGCCGCCCATCTTCAGCAGGATACCCGCCAGGATGACCGAACCGGCTGTCGGCGCCTCGACGTGGGCGTCGGGAAGCCAGGTGTGAACCGGCCACATCGGCATCTTGACCGCGAAGCTGGCGAAGAAGGCCAGCCACAGCCAGGTCTGCAGCCAGGGCGCAAACTTGAAGGCCATCAACTCGGGGATCGAGGAGGTACCGGCGATGGTGATCATCGCCAGGATCGCCGCCAGCATCAGCACCGAACCAAGCAGCGTGTAGAGGAAGAACTTGTAGGCCGCGTAGACGCGACGCTTGCCGCCCCAGATCCCGATGATCAGGAACATCGGCACCAGGCCGCCTTCGAAGAACAGGTAGAAGAGGATCAGGTCCAGGGCGCAGAACACGCCGATGACCAGGGTCTCCAGCACCAGGAAGCAGATCATGTACTCCACGATCCGCTTGTCGATCGACGTCCAGCTGGCCAGGATACAGATCGGCAGCAGGAACGCCGTCAGCAGGACAAACAGGATCGAGATCCCGTCCACGCCCATGCGGTAGTGCAGGCCCGCAAACCAGGCGAAGTCTTCCACGAACTGGAAGCCGGGGTTTGCCGCGTCAAACTGCGCGACCATCACGATCGACAGCGCGAAGGTCACCAGGGTGGTCGCCAGGGTGATCCACTTGGCCAGATTGTCGGTGGCCGCGTTGTCGCCCCTGATCGCGCGAACCGCCAGAAGGACGGCCACGCCAGCGAGCGGGGCGAAGGTGGTGAGGCTGAGAAGGCCGGTCATCGATCCGTCCTCAACGGAAGGCGTAAAGAGCGAAGCCAAGCAGGCCGGCGACGCCGAGCAGCATGACAAACGCATAGTGATAGACATAACCGGTCTGGAGCTTGCCGGTCCGGCGGCCGACCTCGTAGCTCACGGCGCTGACGCCGTCTGGCCCGAAGCCGTCGATGATCTTCTGGTCCCCGCCCTTCCAGAACAGGTCGCCGAGGAACTTGGCGAACCGCACGAAAGTGGCCTGATACAGCTCGTCGAAGAACCACTTGTTATAGAAGAACACGTACAGCGGGCCATTGCGGGCCGCGAGCTTGGCGCCCAGGCCTTCCTTCAGGATGTAGACGTAGAAGGCGCCCAGCAGACCCAGCACCGAAGCAACCAGCGGCGCCCATTTCACCCAGGTCGGAACCTCGTGGGCGTCGTGCAGCACATGGTTGGTCGGGGCGTTGTAGATGGCGCCGCGCCAGAACTCTTCCTGGTGGTGACCCACGAAGTAGTCGACGAAGACGAAACCGGCCAGGACGGCGCCGATCGACAGCACCACCAACGGGAACAGCATGATCAGCGGGCTCTCATGCGGCTTGTGGTCATGCCCGTGGCCATGATCGTCGTGACCGTGATCATCCGAAGCGTGGGCAGCATGGTCGTCGTGCGCATCGTGGCCATGATCGTCATGTCCCCAGCGCGCGTGGCCGTTGAAGGTAAAGAAGGCCAGGCGCCAGGAATAGAAGGCGGTCAGGCCGGCCACCAGCAGGCCGATCACGAAGGCGAACATGGCGATCGAATTTTCGCCGCCCGCGGCGAAGGCCGCCTCGATGATGGTGTCCTTCGAGTAGAAGCCCGCAAAGCCCAGGTGCAGCGGCGGGAAGCCGAGGCCCGTGATCGCAATGGTGCCGATGGTCATGGCGATGAAGGTCACCGGCAGCAGCTTGGCCAGGGCGCCGTAGCGACGCATGTCCTGCTCGTGGTGCATGCCGTGGATCACCGAACCGGCACCCAGGAACAGCAGCGCCTTGAAGAAGGCGTGGGTGAACAGGTGGAACATCGCCGCCTGATAGGCGCCGATACCCGCCGCGAAGAACATGTAGCCCAGCTGCGAACAGGTCGAATAGGCGATGACCCGCTTGATGTCGTTCTGGGTCAGGCCGACCGTGGCGGCGAACAGGGCGGTGACCGCGCCGATCACCGTGACGATGTTCTTGGCGACGGGGGCGTATTCGAACATCGGCGACAGCAGGCACAACATGTAGACGCCAGCAGTGACCATGGTCGCCGCGTGGATCAGGGCCGAGACCGGGGTCGGGCCTTCCATGGCGTCCGGCAGCCAGGTGTGCAGGAAGAACTGCGCCGACTTGCCCCGACTTGCCCATCGCGCCGATGAACAGCAGGAAACAGGCGATATCCATCAGCGGCCAGGTGTGGCCCGCGAATTCCCAGGTGCGGCTGGCGGCGCCGGCAATCTGCGGGAACAGCTCGGCGAACTGGATCGTGCCGAACGCCCAGTAGGTGGTCATGATGCCCAGGGCGAAACCGAAGTCGCCCACGCGGTTGACCACAAAGGCCTTGATGGCGGCGGCGCTGGCGGTCGGCTTCTTGAACCAGAAGCCGATCAGCAGATACGAGGCCAGGCCCACCCCTTCCCAGCCGAAGAACAGCTGCATGAAGTCGGCGGCGGTGACCAGCGACAGCATGGCGAAGGTGAACAGCGACAGATACGCGAAGAAGCGCGGCTTGCTGTCGTCCTCGGCCATGTAGCCCCAGGAATAGATGTGCACGAGGGCCGAGACCGTCGTGACCACGATCAGCATCACGGCCGACAGGGCGTCGATGCGGATCGACCAGTTGGAGATGAAATCGCCGATATGGATGAACGGCAGCAGGGTGACCGTGAAGGCCTCCATGTGGCCCCAGGTCCACTGGCTGAACACGTACCAGGACAGGCCGCAGGCCAGCACCAAAGCACCGGTGGTGATCGCCTGCGAGGCCACATCGCCGATGCGCCGGCCAAACAGGCCCGCGATGATCGCCGCGACCAGCGGGGCGAAGAGAATAAGGGTGACTATCGTCTGCATGACGTCGCTTAGCCCTTCATCATGCTGGCGTCGTCAACCGCGATATCGCCGCGGTTTCGGAAGAAGGTGACGAGAATGGCGAGGCCCACGGCCGCCTCGGCGGCGGCGACGGTCAGCACGAACATCGCGAAGATCTGGCCGACCACGTCGTGCAGATAGACCGAGAACGATACCAGATTGATGTTCACCGCCAGCAGGATCAACTCGACCGACATCAGGATGACGATGATGTTCTTGCGGTTCACGAAGATGCCGAAGACGCCGATCGTGAACAGGATCGCGGCGACGACGAGATAGTGCGACAGGCCGATCATTCGGAGATCCCCTCACCCGGCTTGATCTGAACCAGTTCCATGCCGGTCTTCGGCGAGCGGGCGACCTGGTCGGCGATGTTCTGGCGACGCACGCCCGGCTTGTGGCGCAAGGTCAGCACGATGGCGCCGATCATGGCCACCAGCAGGACCAGGCCTGCCAGCTGGAAGAAGAACGCGTAGTCGGTGTAGAGCACCCGCCCGATCGCCTCGGTGTTGCTGACGCCTTCGGGCGAGGCCATCGGATTGGCGTTCTGGCCTGCCTTGCCGTTGTTGGCGACCGTCGCCGCAACGAAGATCATCTCCAGCGTCAGCACGCCCGCGACCAGACCGCCGATCGGGAGGTACTGGGCAAAGCCCTTGCGAAGCTCCTCGAAGTCGACGTCGAGCATCATGACGACGAACAGGAACAGCACCGCGACCGCGCCCACATAGACGACGATCAGCAGCATCGCGAGGAACTCCGCGCCCAGCAGCACGAAGAGGCCGGCGGCCGAGAAGAAGGCGGTGATCAGGAAGAGCACCGAGTGCACGGGATTTCGCGCCGAGACGACGAGGATACCCGCCGCCAGCGTCACAAAGGCCAGCAAATAGAAAGCGATCGCCTGCAAGGCTGCTCCCCTGAAATCAACATTCACGACGACGGCGCCGACCGGCGCATCGCCCCCTTCGGATTCGCGTCCCGTCCTTAACGGTAAGGCGCGTCCAACTCCAGATTCTTCGCGATCAGACGTTCCCAGCGGTCGCCGTTATCGAGAAGCCGTTCCTTGTCGTAATAGAGTTCTTCGCGGGTTTCGGTCGCAAACTCGGTGTTCGGCCCTTCCACGATGGCGTCCACCGGGCAGGCCTCCTGGCACAGGCCGCAGTAGATGCACTTGACCATGTCGATGTCGTAGCGGGTCGTACGGCGGCTGCCGTCCTCGCGCGGTTCGGCTTCGATGGTGATGGCCTGGGCGGGGCAGATGGCCTCGCACAGCTTGCACGCGATGCAGCGCTCCTCGCCCGACGGATAGCGACGCAGGGCGTGCTCGCCCCGGAAGCGCGGCGACTGCGGGTTGCGCTCGTTGGGATAGATAACGGTCTTCTTCGGCGCGATCATGTATTTCATCGCGAGGCCAAAGGCCCCGGCGAAGTCGAGAAGGGCCGCGCCCTTAATCGCCTGGGAAATGCGTTGCATCATGGCCGTCAATCACCCTTCGGAATGACGCAGGTGTAGTTTGAAAGCTGGGCGGGATCTCCCCCGTCCTGCTTGGCTTGCAGAGCTCCGCCCTCGACCTTGCACTTGTCGCCGGCCCGGCGGAGTTCGTCATAGTTCACAACGCCACGCCCCAGCGAATAGGACTTATCCGACGCCGTCGTCGCCGAACAGGCGGCGAGCGAGGCGACGCTCAGGCCCAACAGGGCGAAGGCGGTTTGGCGGTTCATCACGCGCCCGGACCAAACACGCGCCAGGCTGCGACCAGAACGACCAGAACCAGCGACGTCGGCAGGAACACCTTCCAGCCCAGCCGCATCAGCTGGTCGTAGCGGTAGCGCGGCACGATGGCTTTCGCCATGGCGATCATGAAGAACCAGAAGCAGATCTTGGCGAAGAACACCAAGGCCAGGAAGAAGTTGCCCCACCAGCCCCAGCTCACCAGGAAATCGGTCGGGAAACCGGGGTTCCAACCGCCGAAGAACAGGACGCTGATCATCGCGCACATCAAGACGATGTTGGAATATTCAGCGACCATGAACAGCAGGTACGGGGTCGAGCTGTACTCGACCTGATAGCCGGCCACGAGTTCGGATTCGGCTTCGGGAAGGTCGAACGGAGGGCGGTTGGTCTCGGCCAGGGCCGAGATGTAGAACATGCCCATGGCGATCACCATCACGGGCAGCAGGACCAGGTTCCTGAGGCCGCCGCCAAAGACGTTCCAGTTCCAGAACCAGCCGGACTGGGCTTCCACGATGGTCGTCAGGTTCATCGAACCGGCCAGCAGGATCACCGTGATGATGATCAGGCCGATCGAGACTTCGTACGAAACCATCTGGGCCGCCGAGCGCAGGGCGCCCAGGAACGGATACTTCGAGTTCGAAGCCCAGCCGCCCATGATGATGCCATAGACGCCCAGCGAACTCATCGCCAGCAGGTAGAGGATGCCGACGTTCAGGTTGGAGACGACCCAGCCCGGAGCGAACGGAATGGCCGCCCAGCCGACAAAGGCCAGAACCAGGCTGAGCAACGGCGCCAGGATGAAGACCACCTTGTCGGCGCCGGCCGGGATGATGATTTCCTTCAGCACGAACTTGAAGAAGTCGGCGAAGGACTGCAGCAGGCCGAACGGACCCACCACGTTGGGGCCCTTGCGCATCTGCACGCCGGCCCAGATCTTGCGGTCGGCCAGCAGCAGGAAGGCCAGACTCAGCAGCACCCAGATCACGACCAGCAGGATCCCGCCGGTCGTCAGCAGGGTCCAGGTCACGGCGGGGTTGGAGAAGAACTCGCTCATGTCGGCCTACTCCGCCGCGATCTTGGCTGCGCCCGAGGTCACGGCCGCGCATTCGGCCATGGTCACGCTGGCGCGCGCGATGGGATTGGTCAGGTGGAAGGCCTTGATGGCGTTCTCGAACGGCGTATCGGCCAGCTCGCCGGCGCCGCCGAGGGCTGCGACGTCAAACGCGGTCGGGATCGTGCCCGGCGCGAAGTCGATCTGGCCGAAAGTAGGGTGATCGGCGAACAGCCTGGCGCGCAGTTGGTCCAGGCTGTCATAGGGCAGCTTGTGGCCGAGGATTTCCGACAGAGCCCGCAGGATCGACCAGTCTTCCTTGGCCTCGCCCTTCGGGAACACCGCCCGTTCGCCCATCTGGACGCGGCCTTCGGTGTTCACATAGAGGCCGTTCTTCTCGGTATAGGCCGCGCCCGGCAGGATGACGTCGGCCTTGTGCGCGCCGGCGTCGCCGTGGGTGCCCAGATAGATCTTGAAGGCGTCCGAGGCGGCAGTCTCGCACTCGTCGGCGCCCAGCAGGAACAGCACGTCCAGCGCGCCCGGCTTCAGCATCTGGCCAGCGGTCAGGCCGCCCTCGCCCGGGACGAAGCCCATGTCGAGACCCGCGACGCGCGAGGCGGCGGTGTGCAGGACGTTCCAGCCGTTCCAGCCGGACTTCACGACGTTGAACGTCTTGGCCACGCCAGCGGCGGCCTTGAGCACGGCCGCGCTGTCGGCGCGGGTCAGAGCGCCCTGGCCAATGATGATGGCGGGGCGCTCGGCGTTCTTCAGAGCGGTGACGAAGTCGGACTTGCTCTTGGCCAGACCCGACAGGCTCTTCGTGCCCGCGCCGAGATAGTCGTATTCGTAGGTCAGGTCGCCCTGCTCGCCGATCAGGCCGATGCGGACCTTGCCAGCCAGCCACTGCTTGCGCAGACGGGTGTTGAGCACCGGCGCTTCGACGCGCGGGTTCGTGCCAACCAGCAGGATGACGTCGGCGTTTTCGATGCCAGCGATCGTCGAATTGAACAGCCAGCTCTCGCGCGGACCGTCGCCCAGCGCCACGCCGTCCTGGCGGGCGTCGAGGTTCTTCACGCCCAGGGCGGTGAAGAGGTCCTTGGTGGCCTTCAGGCTTTCGGCGTCCTGCAGGTCGCCGGCGATGACGCCGATGCGCTCTGGCGCGGTCGCCTTGATCTTCTCGGCCACGGCCGCGAAGGCCTGACCCCAGGTCGCGGGCTGCAGGCGGCCGCCGATGCGGACATAGGGACGGTCCAGACGCTGGCGCTGCAGGCCATCAACGGCGTAGCGCGTCTTGTCGGAGATCCACTCCTCGTTGACGTCCTCGTTGACGCGCGGCAGCACGCGGAGCACCGCGGCGGCGCGGCTGTCGACGCGGATCGCCGAGCCTAGCGCGTCCATCACGTCGATGCTCTCGGTCTTCTTCAGCTCCCAGGGCCGCGCCTCGAAGGCGTAGGGCTTGGAGGTCAGGGCGCCGACCGGGCAAAGGTCGATCACGTTGGCGCTCAGTTCCGACGTCACCGCCGCGCCGAGATAGGTCATGATTTCCACGTCTTCGCCGCGCGAGATCAGACCGATTTCCGGCGAGCCGGCGACTTCAGTGATGAAGCGAACGCAGCGCGTGCACTGGATGCAGCGCGTCATCACGGTCTTGATGAGGGGGCCCATGGCCTTCTCTTCAACCGCGCGCTTGTTCTCTTCGTAGCGGCTGTCGTCGCGGCCATAGCCCATGGCCTGGTCCTGCAGATCGCACTCGCCGCCTTGGTCGCAGATCGGGCAATCCAGCGGGTGGTTGATGAGCAGGAACTCCATCACCCCTTCGCGGGCCTTCTTGACCATCGGGGTCTTGGTGAAGATCTCCTGGCCCTCGGCGGCCGGCAGGGCGCACGACGCCTGCGGCTTCGGTGGACCAGGCTTCACCTCGACCAGGCACATCCGGCAGTTGCCGGCGATGCTGAGACGCTCGTGATAGCAGAAGCGAGGGATCTCTTCCCCAGCCAGTTCCGCGACCTGCAGAACCGTCATGCCGGGCTCGAACTCGACCTCGACGCCGTTGACCTTGGCAGTAGCCATTATTCCCGCACTCCGCCGTAGGGCGAATCCACAAGTTCCAAACGTTGCTCGATCCGGTCCACCCGAACCTCAAGACGATCCAGTCGCCGGTTCACCCCGGCCAGACCTTCTTCGACATGGGTCATGCGAACCTTCACGTCCTTCATATCTTCCATCACCCGATCAACATTTTTGTCGATGCGGACCAGGCGATCATCCATCCGGCGGAGCATCGCAAGCACGAGGCTGTCGGGTTCTTCCGCCACAAGCCCTACTCCGCAGCGATCAGCTTGGCGCCCTGCACGTGCAGGCGACCGCTACGATAGGATGCGATCCGGTCTTCCACCTCGTGGCGGAAGTGCCGGAACAGGCCCTGGATCGGCCAGGCGGCCGCATCCCCGAGGGCGCAAATGGTGTGGCCCTCGACCTGGGTCGTGACGTCCAGCAGGGTGTCGATCTCTTTCGGATCGGCCTCGCCGGTGACCATGCGTTCCATGACCCGCCACATCCAGCCGGTGCCTTCGCGGCACGGCGTGCACTGGCCGCAGCTCTCGTGCTTGTAGAAGTA
>NCEV01000086.1 GCA_002280875.1 Caulobacter sp. 32-67-35
GTCGTGATCGTGACCGCCGTCACCACGCTGGGCACCAACCTGAAGACCACGTTCACCAACGTCGGCACCAAGGTCAGCACGGCCAACTCGGCCAGCTAAGCGCGCGGGGCCCGCAAGGCCTCAAGCACGACCTCGAAAACGGGAGGGCCGCGACGGTTTCGTCGCGGCCTTTTCCGTGTTCGCCTTTTCGTATTTGGGGGAAACCATTGCTTCACCTGATCGTCCCAGAATGGGGCGTTCAACAAGGCGCTCCCCGATGCAAGTCCTCCAGCTCCCGCTGCTGCTGATCTTTCCGGCCCTGGTCATCGTGGCCGCGCTGAAGGACGTCACCAGCTACACCATCCCCAACTGGATCTCCCTGGGCCTGATCGCGGCCTTCATCCCGGCGGCGGCCGTCAGCGGCGCGTCCCTGCCGGCCATCGGCCTGTGCCTCGCCACCGGCTTTGGCGCCTTGCTGCTCGGAATGGGCATGTTCGCGGCCGGCTGGATCGGCGGCGGCGACGCCAAGCTGTTTGCGGCCAGCGCCCTGTGGATCGGCTGGCCGGCGGCTTTCCCCTTCATGCTGTCGACCGGTCTGGCGGGCGGCGCCCTGACCATGACCATCCTGGCCCTGCGCTCGGGCTGGCTTGAGCCGGTGCTGGCCGGAAGCCCTTCCTGGCTGCGCAAGCTGAGCGCCCAGGGCGGCGACATTCCCTATGGCGTGGCCATCGCGGTCGGCGCCCTGGCCACCTTCCCGCAGGGCGCCCTGGCGCTGGCCATTCTGGGCTGAGCCCCCGGGGGACTGAGCCAGTCCCGCGTCAGCCTGTCACAGCGGGCATATCGACTCACGGACCCAAAACTTTAGCCGGTGTTAACCATGCCCGGGCGAGCATGACGCGGGCCAGAAAGGCTGTCTGACGAATCGTGCGCGCCGTCCTGAAGGGCCGTTGCTCGCGAAACCTCGCTTCTCGTCGCGAAAGCCAGTGACCGCGCAATGAATCCTGTCCGCCTCTTGATCGTCCTGGTCGCCGCCGTTTCAGCCATTGGCCTGGCCCTGGTGATGCAGCGCGCGCTGGGCGGAAAGCCCGCCGCCGCGCCGTCAGCCATCGCCGCGCCCGTCTCGGGCAAGCCGATGACCCAGGTGCTGGTCGCCAAGCGCGACCTGGCCATCGGCGCGCGCCTGACCGGCGAGGACGTCACCTGGCAGGCCTGGCCGACCGAGGCCGTCAACGCCGCCTTCATCACCAATGGCGCGGCCCTGCCCAAGCCTGAAGGCGCCGCCAAGGCCGCCGCCACCGTCTCCAACGCCGCCAACGAGATGATCGGCGGCGTCGATCCGGCCAAGGCTATCGAGGGCGCGATCGTGCGCGACCCGATCCTGACCGGCGAACCCATCACCCCCCGCAAGATCGTGCGCGGCGGCGACGGCGGCTATCTGTCGGTCGTGCTGTCGCCCGGCAAGCGCGCCATGTCGGTGCCCGTCACCTCCGAAACCGCCGTCGGCGGCTTCATCCTGCCCGGCGACCGGGTCGACGTGCTGCAGACCCGCGAGACCGCGGGTCGCGGAGAAGACGGCGGCAGCAGCAAGATGGTGATCGCCGAGACCGTCCTGCAGAATGTTCGCGTTCTGGCCCTCGATCAGAGCACCGCCGCCGAGAAGGACGCCAAGTCCATCGTCGCGGCCACCGCCACCATCGAGGTCAGCCCCACCGACGCCGAGGCCCTGACCCGGGCCAAGGCCACCGGCCCCGTGACCCTGGCCCTCCGCGCCTATACCGACCTGGGCGGCCCCTCGGGGGCTGTCGGCCGGGTTGAGACCAGGGGGCAGGAAGACGCGGTGATCCGCATCAACCGAGGCGGACAGACCACCAATGTTTCGGTGCGCCCATGAGCCGTTCTCCCATGCTTCGTCGCGTTGTCACCGCCCATGTCGCGGCCCTTCTGGCCCTGAGCTCGACCGCTTCGGCGATGGCCGACGGCCCGGTTGGCGGTTCGCACACCTATCGCCCCGCGCCGCGTGTGGCGCGCCCGCGTCCAGTGGCCGTCGCGCCGATCGCGCCGCCGGCCGAGCAGGTGCTGAGCATCGACCTGACCGCCGGCGCCGGGGCCCGCGTACTGGACCTGCCGCTGGGCAAGTCGGCCATCATCGAGCTGCCGGTCGACGTGCGCGACATGCTGGTGACCAACCCGCTGGTCGCCGACGCGGTGCTGCGCAGCCCGCGCCGGATCTATGTGCTGGGCATGGCCTCGGGCGCGACCGACGCGGTGTTCTTCGACACCGCCGGCCGCAAGATCCTGCAACTGAACATCCGCGTCGCCCAGGATATCAGCCTGCTGTCGACCACCCTGCGCAGCGTGCTGCCCACCGGGTCGGTGCAGGTGGTCCCGCTGAAGGACAGCGTCATCCTGACCGGCGTGGTGATGAACGCCGCCGACTCCGAGAAGGCCTCGCGCATCGCCGCCCAGTTCGTGTCCTCGCCGGAAAAGGTGCTGAACATGCTCAGCATCGCCGGCAAGGACCAGGTGATGCTGGAAGTGCGCATCGTCGAGGTGCAGCGCAATGTCATCAAGCAGCTGGGCGTCGATCTGAACGCCGTGCTCGGCCAGTTGGGCAGCGACCAGTTCTCGTTTGGACTCTCGCCGACCTATGGCGTCAACGGCAGCCTGCTGGGGGGCGTCCGGGGCGGCTATAATGTCAACACCACCAGCCAGCCGACCAATCTGATCCCCAGCCTGTTCGGCGCGGTCCCAGGCGCTCAGTCGGGCGTGTCGCTGCTGAATTATCTCCAGCGCTTCCTGTCCAATGACAGCAGCCTGAGCTCGGCCCAGAGCTCGTGGCTGGGCTCCTACGCCAATTCTATCGCCGGCAAGACTACCGCCGTCGTCGGGACGGGCGCCAACGCCGTGACCTATACCATGAAGGACGTCGGGATTTCGGCGGCCTCGCTGTCATCCGATGTGCAGAGCTTCCTCGCCGGCGGTTCCGGCACAGCCGGAAACGACGCCAAGAACCTGTGGATCCAGAATTTCCTGACCAATGTGAACACGGTCACGCCGGGCTCGGGCTTCTATCAGGACAAGGGCAACCCCCTGGCCAGCGTCACCAACGGGCTGGCCGGCAGCGACGACGTCAATTCCGCCAAGGCGATGATCCAGGCGTTTGAGCGCGTAGGCCTTGTCCGCACCCTGGCCGAGCCAAACCTGACCGTGCTGTCGGGCGAGGCAGGCAAGTTCCTGGCCGGCGGCGAGTTTCCGGTGCCGGTCGCGGCCGACAATACTGGCAAGATCACCATCGAGTTCAAACCCTACGGGGTTGGCCTGGGCTATACGCCGGTCGTGCTGTCGGGTGGCCGCATCTCGCTGAAGCTGTCGACCGAAGTGTCGGAGCTTAGCAGCCTGGGCGCCTATTCGGTGACGACCGCTAGCAGCGTCCTGGTGGTGCCGGGTCTTTCCGTCCGCCGAGCGGAGACCACGGTCGAGCTGCCCTCGGGCGGATCGCTGATGATCGCCGGTCTGCTGCAGCAGACCACCAAGCAGACGATCGACGCGATCCCCGGCATGACCTCGATGCCGGTGCTGGGCGCGCTGTTCCGGTCGCGCGACTATTTGAACGGCGAGACCGAGCTGGTGATCATCATCACCCCCTACATCGTCGATCCCACCCGGCCCCAGAACCTGCAGACCCCGGCCGACGGCCTCAAGTTCGCCGGCGACATGAGCACCGCCCTGCTGGGCCGGCTCAACCAGGTGGTCAATGCGCCGGCCGGCGCCAATGCGGGGCGCGCCTATCAGGGCCCCGTCGGCTATGTGATCGAGTGAGGACGCGGACATGAACAAGCCCCCCGTCAAATCCGTCCTGCTCCTCGGCGCGGCCCTGCTGACCCTGTCGGCCTGCGCCAGCGCCCGGGTTGAACCGCCGGTTCCTGCGCCCGTCTCGCGCACCGACAGCGAAAAGTGGCGCGACCAGATCAAGGTCGACGGCCGCGCGGACGAAATCCAGCTGGCCGTTCACGCCACCGGCGTCTCGGCCAATCAGGATCAGGCCCTGTCGGCCCTCGTCAGCCGCTGGCTGTCGGCCCAGGCCCGCGAGATCGTCGTCAGCGCCCCCGTTGGCGGCGGCGACGCGGCTGGCGGCATGGCCGTGCAGGTTCGCGAACGTCTGGTGTTCTATGGCGCGGCCCCGGGCCAGGTTCGGGTGGTGGGCTATGACGCCATTGGCCTGGACCGAGCGCCCCTGCGGGTCGGTTTCGAGATCTTCACCGCCGAGGGACCGACCTGCGGCCGCTGGGAAAACCTCACCGCCACGCGCAAGAACGAGGCCTATGGCAATTTCGGCTGCGCCGTGGCCGCCAACCTGGCCGCCCAGATCGCCAATCCCGAAGACCTGATCCGTCCGCGCGACTCCACGCCGATCGATGCGGGCCGCCGCGACACCGTCGTCGGCAAGTACCGCAAGGGCGAGGTCACCTCCTCGGCCAAGGACGACCAGGCCAACGGCGCCATTTCGAAGGCGATCAACTGATGGCGCGTCCTCCTTCGGATCACGACCCGTTCGACCTGGGCTTCGAGGCCGCCGACGAGTTCACCTCGGCCGGCGCCGATCCCTGGCGCTCGTCCGCCCCGGCCCTGACGCCGGCCATGGGCGGGCTGGACGACCCCTTCGCCGACTTCCCCCCGGCCCGGCCGCGCGACGAACGACCCTCGGCCGCGCAGGATCCCTTCGCGGCCCCGGCCGCCGCGCGGCAGGCCCAGGTCCAGACGGCAGCGCCGGCCCGCGCGCCCGCGCCCGCGCCCCAGCCCCAGCCCGAGGTCCAGCGCGCGCCTGCAGCCGAGGCGGCCCTTGCTGCGGCGCCCGAGCCGTTCGCCCCGATCCTGCATGACGGCCTGACCGGCAGCGACGCCGCCCTGGGCGAGATGGCGGTGCCGCGCATCACCATCCACGCCTTCTGCGTGCGGCCCGAAACCGCCCAGATGATCGAGCAGGCCGCCGCCGACCGCCGCATGGCCCGCGCCTCGACCATCGTGCGCGATGGCGGCCTGGACGCCGCCGTCGAGCTCTATCAGAACCAGTCGACGCCCTCGCTGGTGTTGGTGGAAAGCCATGACGGCGCCCAGCGCCTGCTGCACCTGCTGGACGCCCTGGCCCAGGTCTGCGACCCGGGCACCAAGGTGGTTGTGATCGGCCAGGCCAACGACATCGCCCTCTATCGCGAGCTGATGCGGCGGGGGGTGAGCGAATATCTGACCCAGCCGCTGGGCCCGCTGCAGATCATCCGCGCGGTGTCTGGTCTTTACGCCGATCCGTCGGCGCCCTTCGTGGGCCGCCAGGTGGCCTTTGTCGGCGCCAAGGGCGGGGTCGGGGCCTCGACCCTGGCCCACAATTTCGCCTGGTCGATGGCCGAGCGCATGCAGACCGCCACGGTGATCGTCGACCTGGATCTGCCGTTCGGCACCGCCGGCCTCGACTTTAACCAGGACCCGCTGCAGGGCGTGATCGACGCCCTGACCCAGCCCGAGCGCCTGGATCCGGTGCTGATGGACCGGATGATGGTCCGTTGCGGGGATCGCCTGTCGCTGTTTGCGGCCCCGGCCACCCTGGACCAGGACTACGAGATCAGCGCCGAGGCCTATGAAGAGGTCACCCAGAAGATCCGCGGCGCCGCGCCCTTCGTGGTGCTGGACCTGCCGCACAGCTGGGCGGCCTGGACGCGCAGGGTGCTGATCGGCTCTGACGACCTGGTCGTGGTCGCCACGCCGGACCTGGCCAGCTTGCGCAACGCCAAGAACATCGTCGACATGGTGCGTCAGGCCCGCCCCAATGACGCCCCGCCGCGCCTGGTGCTGAACCAGGTGGGCGTGCCCGGCCGTCCCGAAATCCCGGTCAAGGATTTTGGCGAGGCCCTGGGCGTGACGCCCTCGCTCGTCCTGCCCTTCGATCCCAAGTCCTTCGGCCAGGCCGCCAACAACGGCCAGATGGTCGGCGAGGTGGCGCCCAAGTCCAAGGCGGCCGAGGGCATCGACCACCTGGCCCAGCTGATCAGCCGTCGCGAACCGCCGCAGGTTCAGAAGGCCTCGATGCTGGCTGGTCTGTTCAGGAAGAAATAGCGACGGATGTTCGGCAAACGCGATCAGAACCCCGCAACCGACCGTCAGGCGCCGCCTCCGGCGCCCGTCGACGGGTCGGCGATCGCCACGCGTCCGCAGCGGGTCGAGCCGGCCGCCGACCGTGGGGGCGAGCGCAGCGCGCCGTCGCCCAAGGTGGCGGCTCCCAAGGCGACGCCGGGCCTGGAACAGCTGCGCGCCGCCCAGGGCGCTCCGGCCACCACCCATATCGTGCGTGAGCAGAGCGACTACTACCACGCCACCAAGACGGTCATCTTCAACGCGCTGCTCAACACCATCGACCTGAGCCAGCTGGCCCAGCTGGACCTGAAGGCGGCCGCCGAAGAGATCCGCGACATCGTCGCCGAGCTGGTGGCGATCAAGAACGTTTCGATGTCGGTCTCCGAGCAGGAGCACCTGGTCCAGGACATCATCAACGACGTCCTGGGCTACGGCCCGCTGGAGCCCCTGCTGGCCCGCGACGACATCGCCGACATCATGGTCAATGGCGCCCAGCGGGTGTTCATCGAAGTCGGCGGCAAGGTCCAGCTGACCAATGTGCGCTTCCGCGACAATCTTCAGCTGATGAACATCTGCCAGCGGATCGTCAGCCAGGTCGGCCGCCGGGTCGATGAAAGTTCGCCGATCTGCGACGCCCGCCTGCCCGACGGCAGTCGCGTCAATGTCATTGCGCCCCCTCTGGCTCTGGATGGTCCCACCCTGACCATCCGGAAGTTCAAGAAGGACAAGCTGACGATGAAGAACCTGGTCGACTATGCGTCGATCAGTCCGGAAGGGGCGCGGGTTCTGGGCGTCATCGGCGCCTGCCGCTGCAACATCGTCATTTCCGGCGGTACGGGCTCTGGCAAGACCACCCTGCTCAATACCCTGACCGCCTTTATCGACCCGACCGAGCGGGTGGTGACCTGCGAGGACGCCGCCGAACTGCAGCTGCAACAGCCGCACGTGGTGCGCCTGGAAACCCGGCCGCCCAACCTGGAAGGCCAGGGCGCGGTGACCATGCGCGATCTGGTCAAGAACTGTCTGCGGATGCGTCCCGAGCGCATCATCGTCGGCGAGGTCCGGGGCCCTGAGGCGTTCGACCTGCTGCAGGCCATGAACACCGGCCACGACGGCTCGATGGGCACGCTGCACGCCAACAGCCCGCGCGAAGCCATCAGCCGGATCGAGCCGTCTGCGCGACGGCTCGCGCCGGATCACCCACATCACCGAGGTGGTGGGCCTGGAAGGCGACGTGATCGTCACCCAGGACCTGTTCGTCTACGAGATCACCGGCGAGGACGCCGACGGCAAGGTGATCGGCAAGCACCGCTCGACCGGCATCGCCCGGCCCCGCTTCTGGGACCGCGCCCGCTATTACGGTCTGGAACGCGAGCTGGCCGAAGCCCTCGACGCGGCGGAGTAAGCGATGCTGTTCGTGATCGCCGGCGTTCTGGGCTTCATCACCATCACCGCCCTGGGTTTCGCCTTCGCCGGCGGCGACCAGAACGCGGCCCGCACCGCCAAGCGCGCCCAGGCCATTGTCGGCGGCGGAGCCCGCGACGCCGGCGTCCGCGCCAAGGCCGTGGCCAACACGCCCGACGCCCGCCGCAAGCAGATCCTCAAGACCCTCAAAGAGCAGGACAAGCAGCAGAAGAAGGCCTCGCTGACCATCGCCGCGCGCCTGCGCGCCGCCGGCCTGGGCGAAAAGGTCCAGATGTTCTGGATCATCAGCGGCGTGCTGGGTCTCAGCATCGGCCTGGTGATCCTGGTCCTGCGCCAGCATCCGCTGATCGCCCTGGGCGGCGCCTTCGCGGCCGGCTTTGGCCTGCCGCGCTGGGTGGTGGGCATGCTGGCGGCGGCCCGCACCAAGAAGTTCACCGAGGCTTTTTCCGACGCCATCGACATCATCGTGCGCGGCATCAAGTCGGGCCTGCCGGTCCATGACTGTCTGAAGATCATCGGCAAGGAATGTCCCGAGCCCCTGGCCGGCGAGTTCCGCATGCTGACCGAGAACGTCGGCATGGGCATGCCCATGGATGTGGCGCTGGAGCGCATGTACGAGCGCATGCCGACCAACGAGCTGCGCTTCTTCTCGATCGTCCTGTCGATCCAGGCCAAGACCGGCGGTAACCTGGCCGAGGCGCTGGGCAACCTGTCGACCGTGCTGCGGGCTCGCAAGCTGATGGGCGAGAAGATCAAGGCCCTGTCGGCCGAAGCCGTCGCCTCGGCCTTCATCATCGGCGCGCTGCCGCCCGGTGTGGTGATCCTGATCACCGTGACCTCGCCGGCCTATATGCAGCCGCTGTTCACCGACCCGCGCGGCCACCTGATGCTGCTGGCTGGCGGCATCTGGATGAGCATCGGCATCTTCGTGATGCGCAAGATGATCAACTTCAAGTTCTAGGGGAGGGCGCCGTCATGAACATCGTCGCCGTCCTGACTGACCCCAGCAACCTGCTGACGGGCTTCATCGCCCTGGTGGTGTTCTTCACGATCATCACCCTGGTTGCGCCCATGATGAGCGATCGCGGCCTGGAAGGTCGCCTCAAATCGGTGGCCAACCGCCGCGAGGAGCTGCGCCGCCGCTCGCGCGAGGCCATCGCTCTGAAAGGCGGGACCAGCACCCTGCGCCACACCGACGAGGGGATGTACAAGACCATCGTCGACCGCCTGCAGCTGTCGCGCCTGCTGGAAGACCCCAAGGTCGTCGACAAGCTGGCCCAGGCAGGCTTCCGCGGTCCCCAACCGGTGACCACCTTCTACTTCTTCCGCTTCGTGATGCCGTTCGTCTTCGCGGTGGTGACGGCGTTCTATCTCTATGTGATCAATGACTTTGGCCTGCTGGGCATACAGAAGATGTGCGCCTGCGTCGCCGCGCTCGCCATTGGCTACTACGCGCCCAACGTCTATATCAGCAACATCGCCACCAAGCGCCGCGAGTCGATCGTGGCCGCCTTCCCGGACTCGCTGGACCTGCTGCTGATCTGCGTCGAGAGCGGCATGTCGATCGAGGCGGCCATCCAGAAGGTGGGCGCCGAGGTCGGCTCCAGCTCGATGGAACTGGCCGAGGAGCTGAGCCTGCTGACCGCCGAGCTATCCTATCTGCCCGACCGGCGTCTGGCCTATGAAGGCCTGGCCCGGCGCACCAACCATCCCGGCATCCGCTCGGTGGCCACGGCCATGATCCAGGCCGAGCGCTACGGCACGCCCCTGGGCAGCGCCCTGCGCGTCATGGCCAAGGAAAACCGCGAGCTGCGTCTCTCGGCCGCCGAAAAGAAAGCCGCCGCCCTGCCGGCCCAGCTGACCGTGCCGATGATCCTGTTCTTCCTGCCGGTGCTGTTCGTGGTGATTCTGGGTCCGGCGATCATCAAGATCCAGGACGTGATGGGCAAGCAGTAGGGCCTGGTCCCCGAGGGCCTGGCCCGCAGGCCGCGACCTGCCGGACGCCTGAGGGTCTCTCCCGCATCACGCCATACGCCCTTCAACCCGGCCCGCCTGGGATGCTGGGCGCCCCGCCGGGCTCAGCCCCGTCAGGCGGCGCGGGCGCGGGCCTCGACCATGGCGGCGTCGCCGTGCTGGAAGCGCGAGACCAGCTCGCCCAGTTGCTGGGCCTCGCTGGCCAGGCCGTGGCTGGCGGCGTTGGTTTCCTCGACCATGGCCGCGTTCTGCTGCGTGACCTGGTCCATCTGGTTGACCGCGATATTGACCTCGGCCAGGCCCGTGGCCTGTTCGCGGGCCGAGGCGGAAATCGCGCCGACCAGCTGGTCGATTTCGGCCGCCTGGGCGGTGACGGACTCCAGCGCCCCGCCAGCCTGGCCGATCAGGGTGACGCCGGCGCTGACATTGCGCGAGGATTCGCTGATCAGGCCCTTGATCTCCTTGGCGGCCTCGGCTGAACGCTGGGCCAGGGCCCGCACTTCCTGGGCCACGACCGCAAAGCCCCGGCCCGCCTCGCCGGCCCGGGCCGCTTCCACGCCGGCGTTCAGCGCCAGCAGATTGGTCTGGAACGCGATCTCGTCGATGACGCCGACGATCTGGGAAATCTCGTTGGACGAGCTTTCGATCTTGCGCATGGCGCCAATCGCCTCGGTGACGATCTGGCGGGACTGTTCGGTGGACTCCCGGCTGGACGCCACGGCCCGGCGGGCTTCCTCGGCCCCCTGGGCGGTCTGGCGCACGGTGCTGGTGATCTCGTCCAGGGCGGCGGCGGTTTCCTCGATGCTGGCGGCCTGCTGCTCGGTGCGGCGCGACAGGTCGTCGGCGGCCGAGGTGATCTCGCTGGAGCCGGCGCGCACCGACTGGGCGCTGGTGGCGAGCACCGCGAAGGCGCCCTCCAGTTCCTGGACGGCGGCGTTGAAGTCGCGGCGCAGCGACTCGTAGGCCGGCGGGAAGGCGGTCTCGATGCGCCAGATCAGGTCACCGGCCGAGAGCCGGGTCAGACCATCCGCCAGGGTGCTCATCACGCGCTCGCGTTCGGCGGTTTCCTGACGGCGGGCGGCGTCGCGTTCGGCCCGTTCCGCCGCCGCGCGGGCCTGGTCGGCCTCTTCCCTGCGGCGCGCCGCCTGGCGTTCGACGATCGCGTCGCGGAACACCTCGACCGAGCGGGCCATGGCGCCGATTTCGTCGCGCCGCGCCACGAAGGGCACATCGACGCTGTAATCGCCGGAGGCCAGGCCATCCATATAGGTCGTCATGCTCTGCATCGGCGCTGTCAGCAAACGCGCGCCGTACCACAGCACGGCCAGTGCGGCGGCCATGAAGGCCAGCCCGGCCAGGACCATGATCGTCAGGGCCTTGTTGGCGCCGGCCATCACCGCCGACATCGGCGCCTCGACCACGATGTGCCAGGTGTCGGCCACGCCCGGCAGGGTGACCGGCGCGGCGGCGCGCAGCATCATTCCCTTGGGACCCTTGATCTCGCCCTGAGCGTAGCGGCCGGCGTTCGATTGTTCCAGCAGCGCCATCAGGGGCTTGTCGGCCACGGGCGCCCCCAGCAGGGCCGGATCGGCGTTGGCTACCCAGACCGAGCCCGCGACGATCGACACCCGCCCTTCGCCAAACGGGCGCAAGGCTTCGGCCCGCGCCACCAGGTCGGTGAGGGCGATATCGGTGGTCACCACGCCGATCGGGCTGGCGTCACGCCGGATGACCGCCACGGCCGAGGTCATCAGGATCTTCTTGCCGCCGACCGGATAGAGATAGGGCGGGGTGATCAGATCGCGGTTTTCGGCGATGGGCTTGGTGTACCAGGAGTCGATGCCGGCCTCGGTGGTCATCACCAGCTTGTCCAGCGCAATGGTCTTTTCCGGGGTCCAGTAATAGTAGGGCACGAAGCGGCCGTTGGCGTCCGACATCGGATGGCTGACGAACTCGGCGTCGCGGCCGTCCAGGGCGTTGGCGTCGAACACCGGGGTCATGCCCACAAAGCCGGGATTGGCCTCGACCAGATGACGGATCATGCCGCCGATCTGGTCGCGGTTCACCAGGGCCGGATCGGCGACCAGCGACTCGACGGTCGCGGCGGCGGTCTGGGCGTTCTTGATCGACAGGCCCACGTCCTTGCCGATGCTCTGGCCATAGCTGTCGAGCAGGGCGCGCGCCTGGCTCTTTGCCTGACGCTGGGCGTCGGCCTGGATCACCACCCAGCCCGAGAGCGTGATGCCCAGCCCCATGACCAGCAGCAGCACGCCCACCGAGAAGACCAAGGTGATGCGAAGTGACATTTTCGTCGGACGGGCCACGCCGGATCTCCTGCGGATTAATCACGATCAATGTCGCGAAAATCTCTGAAGGTGTTCCTAAGCGTAACCATGCGACAGCCGCGGCGGTTTGTCGCGTCGTTGCGCCGCGGCGGCGCGGGACTTGCGAACCCGGCTTGCACAATCTTCTTTTGGGACAGCCGATGACCGCCAGAACCAGGAACGCCGATCGCGGGTTCATGCGTGACGAGGTCGGGGGATCGGCCGTCGAAACCGCCCTGATCTTCTCGCTGGCCGCCACCCTGGCCGTCGTCATGCGCTCGTCGGTGGCGATGCCGTTGCTGGACCGCTTCGTCGAGGCTGCCCGGGTGATCGAGCGCGCGCTGGGCTAGAGCATTTTCCGATAAGTGTGAAACGGTTATCGGATCAAAAAACGCTCTAAACTTCTGATTTAGAGCCCTTTTCGCCCGACCTTGATGAAACAATCAGGTCGGACCGGGGTCAAAGGCCTCAGCCGCCGGACTTCATCGCCTCCCACGACCGGGATTGACCTGCGGGCCTGGGCTGGCTGGTGGCGGCGCGCAGCCAGGCCAGGTTGTTGGCTACCGATTCCGGAGGCAGGTCCTGACGGGCCAGCTTTTCGGCCTCGGCGATGCGACCCTGCAGGCCGATCACCAGGGCCAGGTTCTGACGGATCTGGATGCTTGAGGCGGGCATGACCGCCGCGCGGCGTAGCTGGGCCTCGGCGCCGGCCAGGTCGCCCTGGCTGGCCAGATGCATGGCGTAGTTGGCGTTTGGCACGGCCTCGTTGGGGCCCAGGGCCACGGCCTGGCGGTGAGCGATGCTGGCCTCGTCGTCGCGCTGGGCCTGCTCATAGGCCACGCCCAGCAGCGATTGCGGCCGCCAGTCGCGGGGGGCCAGGGCGGCGGCGCGCCGGGCCGGCTCGATGGCGTAGAAGCCCTGGCCGCGGGCGATATGGGCGCGGGCCGATTCCAGCAGGGCGTCGATATTGTCGGGCTGGACCATCAACACCTTGCCGGCGGTCTCTGCGGCGTCGTCATAGCGGCCCAGCGCCCGCAGGGCCTGGGCCAGGGCGACGCCTGCCTCGGCGTCACGGCCGTCGGTCTCGAACTCGCCGCCCCAGAAGGCGGCGCGGGCCAGGGGATCGGCGCGGCGCATCTCGGCCCGCTGGGCCGGCGTGGCCTTGCGCGAGGCGGCAGGGTCGACGGCGGCGGGCGGGGTCTTGGCTGCGCCGGCCTGGGCGGGCGCGCCCAGCATCAGCAGGGCCGGGGCGAGAACGGTTGCGAGGAGCGCGCGCTTGCGACACATGGAAGACAAGTCTCCGAGAGTTGGCCGCATCCTCGCCGCGCGGCTCTCAAGGAATCGTTAAGCATAAATCCCAAGGGCCGCGACATGTTGGACAGCTCCCCGATCCTGGCTTCCGCAACGGAGGGCGGCGCGCCGATCCATCCGCTGTTCGAGGCCGAGCTTGAGACGTTCCTGGCCGCGCGCCGCCCTTCGGTCCGGGTGCTGGCCGCCCAGGCCCAGTTCAAGGCCAAGGCCGGGCAGGTGCTGGTGCTCTCCGCCCCCAGCGGCCAGGTTGAGCGCGTGCTGATGGGGCTGGGAAGCCGCGCCAGCGTCGATCCGGGCCTGTTCCGAGGCCTCGCCGCCAGGCTGCCGGCGGGCGACTATCGTCTGGCCCGCCTGCCGCGCGGCCTGGACGCCCAGGAGGCGACCCTGGCCTTCGCCCTGGGCCTCTATCGCTTCGACCGGTACCGCAAGCGTTCCGCAGAGGCGGGGCCTCGTCTGGTGGCGCCCAAGGGCGTGGATGTCGAGGCGGTCACCGCCATCAGCCATGCCTGCGCCCTGGCCCGCGACATGGTCAACACGCCCGCCAACGACATGGGCCCGCTGCAGATCGAGACCATCGCCCGCGAGATCGCCGAGAAGCACGGGGCGCAGATCTCGGTGATCACCGGCGATGACCTGCTGGCGCAGAACTATCCCGCCGTCCACGCTGTGGGCCGCGCCGCCGCGCCCCATCGCGCGCCGCGCATGATCGAGATCAGCTGGGGCGATCCCGCCCATCCGTTGGTCGCCCTGGTGGGCAAGGGCGTGGTGTTCGACACCGGCGGCCTGGACATCAAGCCCTCGGCCGGCATGCGGATCATGAAGAAGGACATGGGCGGCGCCGCCCACGCCCTGGCCCTGGCGCGGATGGTGATGGGCGCCCAGCTGCCGGTGCGGCTGGTGGTGCTGACGCCGGTGGTCGAGAACGCCATCAGCGGCGACGCCATGCGGCCTGGCGACGTGCTGCAGACCCGCGCCGGCCTGACGGTGGAGGTCGGCAATACTGACGCCGAAGGCCGCCTGATCCTGGCCGACGCCCTGACCCGGGCGGCCGAGCACAAGCCCGTCCTGACCCTGGACCTGGCCACCCTGACCGGCGCGGCGCGGGTGGCGATGGGGCCGTTCGTGATCCCGTTCTGGACCAGCGATGACCGGCTGGCCGGCCAGATCGAGGCTGCCTCGAAGGCCACCTTCGATCCCCTGTGGCGTCTGCCCCTGTGGGACGGTTATCGCGACGCGATCGACAGCGACATCGCCGACCTGAAGAACGACCCCGACGCCTGGGCCCAGGCCGGGGCGACCACAGCGGCGCTGTTCCTGGAGAGGTTCGCGCCAACCGAGGGCGCCTGGGCCCATTTCGACGTCTATGCCTGGAACCCCAAGAGCCGGCCGGGCTATCCGACCGGCGGCGAGGCCCAGGCGATCCGGGCGCTGTTTGCCCTGCTCAAGATGCGGTTTCCGGCATGAGCGCCCCCGATCGCCGCCTGACCCTTCTGCGTGACGGCCTGGCCGATCAGCGGCTGGAGGGCCTGGTTCCGGCCCAGCGCTTCGTCGCCGCCACGCCGATGCAGGCCAGCGCGCCGATCGCCTCGATCCGCAAGGCGCCGGCTCCAGACGCCGAGCAGGAAGACCAGCTGGCCTTTGGCGAGCGGTTCGACGTGCTGTTCGAGGTCGAGGGCTTTGCCTTCGGCCAGGCTCGTCGCGACGGCTATGTGGGCTATGTGACCAGCGACGCCCTCTCGGCCCCGGTCCTGGCCCCGACCCACCGCGTGTCGGCCCTCCGCACCTATGGGTTCAGCGAGCCGGACATCAAGTCGGCGATCATCGGCCTCTACAGCCTCAATGCCCTTGTGACGGTCGAGGCCCGCGAAGGCCGCTTTGTCCGCGTCGCCCGGTCGGGCTGGTTCATCGAGGCGCACCTGGCGCCGATCGGGCGGGGCGAGGATGACTATGTCGCCGTCGCCGAACGCTTCCTGGGTGCGCCCTATCAGTGGGGCGGGCGCGAGTCGCTGGGGCTGGACTGCTCGGCCCTGGTCCAGCAGGCGCTGGCGGCCTGTAACCGCGCCTGCCCGCGCGACACCGACCTTCAGCGCGAGTTCTTCCCTGAAGTGGCTGAGGGTGAGCGGCGTCGCGGCGATCTTGTGTTCTGGAAGGGCCACGTGGCGATCCTGTTGGACCCCGAGACGATCCTGCACGCCAACGCCCACCACATGGCCACGGCGATTGAGCCCCTGGCCGAGGCTGTCGCGCGGATCGAGGCGTCGGGCGTTGGCTCACCGCTGGGGTATCGGCGGGTTTAGCGCCTCGCAGCTCCTCCCCCTCTGGGGGAGGTGGCCCGGAGGGCCGGAGGGGGCCAACGCGGCCGATATCCAGCGAGCCCCCTCAGTCGCTCCGCGACAGCTCCCCCAGAGGGGAGCAGCTAGCACCGCAAAACGAAAAAGGGCCGCGAAGCGAACTTCGCGGCCCTTGGTCTTGTCTTGGTCGTCGTCCGACTACTGCGCGGCAGGGGCCTCGGACGGCGAGACAGGGGCGCCAGCGGCGGCTGCGCCAGCTTCCTCAGCCGTGGCCGGAGCGCCTTCGGCGGCAGCCGGGGCGGCCGCTTCGGCGGGCTTGGGAGCTGGCACCGGCAGGGTCGAGCCCAGGCTGTGCAGATAGGCGATCAGGGCGACGCGATCTTCCGGCTTCTTGATGCCGACGAAGGTCATGTTGGTGCCCGAGACATACTTGCCCGGCGCTTTCAGGAAGCCGTCCAGGTGGTCGTAGTCCCAGACCGGGTTCTTGGCGCCAAATTCCTTCATGGCCGCCGAATAGGCAAAGCCGCCATGCACGCCGGGCTGGCGGCCGACGACGCCCCAGAGACCCGGACCCACACCATTGGCGCCGCCCGCATCAACCTTGTGACAGGCGGCGCACTTGGCGGCGACAGCTTGGCCCGCGGCGATATTGGCCGGCAGCAGCAGGGCGGTGCCCCAGTCGGGCGCGACCTCGACAGCGGCGGCGCCGCCCTCGGTCGACTCTTCCACCGCGATCTCGTAGCCAGCCTTTTCGGGCGCAGGCTTGTCGAACACGATGGTCGACACTTCACGCAGACCAAAAATAACCAGGCCGGTCAGCAGCACGCCGCCAGCAATCTTGTTGAACGTCAGGTCGCTCATCTCAGCCTTGTCAGCCTCTTACCGACCCGCCTGGGGCGGGGCCAAATTCCACGGCGAGGAATCTCTCGCGCGCGCCTTTTGTTGCGCTCGCGTCTCTTACACGCTACCGCCCCTCGCGCAACCGGGCAGGAGCGATTTGCGACCATGAACCCCATCGTCCTGATCCCGGCGCGGATGGCCGCGACCCGCCTGCCAGGCAAACCGCTGGCCGATATCGGCGGCTTGCCGATGATTGTCCGCGTTCTGAACCAGGCGCTCAAGGCCAAGGTGGGCCCGGTGGCCGTGGCGGCGGGCGATCGCGAGATCGTCGAGGCCGTGCGCGCGGCCGGCGGCGTGGCGGTGCTTACCGACCCCGAGCTGCCCTCGGGGTCCGACCGCATCCTGGCCGCGCTGGCGCAACTCGATCCGGGTTTCGAGCACGACGTGGTGATCAACCTGCAGGGCGATATGCCCTTCGTCGACCCCGCGGTGCTTTCGGCCTGCGCTGGCGTGCTGGAGGACTTCGGTGACTGCGACATCGCCACGGTGGTGGCCGCCGAGGCCTCGCCGGCCGACCGGACCAATCCCGACGTGGTCAAGGCCGTGCTGGCCATGGAGGACGACGGCAAGAGCGGCCGCGCCCTCTATTTCACCCGCTCCACCCTCTATGGCGACGGCCCCGTCTGGCGCCACATCGGCCTCTATGGCTATCGCCGCGAGGCCCTGGAGGCTTTCAACGCCGCCGCGCCCTCGGCGCTGGAAAAGCGCGAGAAGCTGGAACAGCTGCGGGCCATGGAGCTGGGCATGACCATCCGCGCCGCCGTGGCGCTGGAAGCCCCGATTTCCGTCGACAATCCCTCCGATCTCGAAGCCGCCCGTATTCAGGCTGGGAAGACCCAATGAGCATCCTCAAGAAGATCGCCTTTCAGGGCGAACCCGGCGCCAACAGCCACGAGGCCTGCCGCACCTATTTTCCGGACTATGAGGCCTATCCCTGCGCCACCTTCGAGGAGGCGTTCGAGGCCATCAAGACCGGCGTCTGCGCCCTGGGCATGATTCCGATCGAGAACTCGATCGCCGGCCGCGTCGCCGATGTCCACCACCTGCTGCCGGGCGCGGGCCTGAAGATCATCGGCGAGCGCTTCAAGCCGATCCGCTTCCAGCTGATGGTCAACAAGGGCGTCAGGCTGGAGGACGTGAAGGTCGTCGCCTCGATGCCCATCGCACTCAGCCAGTGCCGCAACAGCCTGCGCGCCCTGGGCGTAACCACCGAGTCGGCGGGCGACACTGCCGGCGCCGCCAAGGCCCTGGCCCTGAAGCCTGATCCGACCCGCGGCGCCGTGGCTCCGGCCCTGGCCGCCGAGATCTATGGCCTTGAGATTCTGGCCCGCGACATCGAGGACGAGCGCCACAATACCACCCGCTTCCTGGTGATGACGGCTGACGCCAATCCCACCCCGCCGCCGTTCACCCACCGCTGCGTGACCAGCTTCGTGTTCAAGGTCAGGAACCTGCCGGCGGCGCTGTACAAGGCCCTGGGCGGCTTCGCGACCAACGGCGTCAACATGACCAAGCTGGAAAGCTACATGGAGGGCGGCGCCTTCACGGCGACCTTCTTCTACGCCGAGGTCGATGGCCGGCCGGAGGATCGGTCGTTGGCCCTGGCCTTTGATGAGCTGAAGTTCTTCTCGGACAAGTTCGAGATCCTGGGCGTCTATCCGGCCGATCCTTTTCGCGACCGGACCTGAGATGCTGCCCCAGGGGCAAGCTTCGCAATAACGGCGTTCTTCGTCTAACCTCCCCGCACAATCAAAACGTCCGGGGAGGGACGCTCCAATGAATACGATGATCGCGCCGGTTATGGCGCTAGTGGCCTGGTCGCTGGTGATCTGGCTGTGGATGTATCTGCGCCGCATTCCGGCGATGCTGAAGGCGGGGATCAAGCCGCAGGACGCGGCCTTTCCGGGCTCGCTGGACGTGCTGCCGGCCGGACCTCGCCAGGCGGCCAACAACTACAACCACCTGATGGAACAGCCGACCATCTTCTACGCCGCGGCCCTGGCGATCGCGGTGGCCGGTCATGGCGACGACCTGGCGATGAAGCTGGCGTGGGCCTATGTGGCCTTGAGGGTGCTGCACAGCCTGGTGCAGGTGACGGTCAACGTCGTGAACCTGCGGTTCCTGCTGTTCGCGACCTCGACGATCGTCCTGGCGGTGATGGTCGTGCGGGAGTGCCTGCGCCTCTTCTAAGGCAGATCCTCCCCCTCTGGGGGAGGTGGCCCGGAGGGCCGGAGGGGGCAACACGGCCCATGCCGAGAAGGCCCCCTCAGTCGGCTTTGCCGACAGCTCCCCCAGAGGGGGAGCATCTACCGCCCTAAACCGCGTCCAGCCCGATATCCAGCACCGACGCCGAGTGGGTCAGGGCCCCGACGCTGATCACGTCCACGCCGGTTTCGGCGATGGCCCGCACGGTGGTGAGATTGACCCCGCCCGAGGCCTCCAGCACCGCCCGGCCCCGGGCCAGCGACACCGCCGTCCGCAGGTCGTCCAGGCTGAAATTGTCCAGCATCACCACGTCCGGACCGTGCTTCAGGGCGTCTTCCAGCTGGTCCAGGCCATCGACCTCGACCTCGACCTTGACCAGATGCCCGGCGAAGGCCCGCGCCCGGCGGACGGCTTCGCCGACCCCGCCGCAGGCGGCGACGTGGTTGTCCTTGATCAGGATGGCGTCATCCAGGCCAAAGCGGTGGTTGATCCCGCCGCCGCAGCGTACGGCGTACTTCTCCAGCGCCCGCAGGCCCGGGGTGGTCTTGCGGGTATCGACGATGACCGCGCCCGTGCCCTCGACCAGACGCACATAGGCGCGGGTCAGGGTGGCGATGCCCGACAGCCGGCCCAGCAGGTTCAGCCCAGTGCGCTCGGCGGCCAGCACCGCGCGGGCGTTGCCCTCGGCGCGGGCCAGAACGGTTCCTGGCGCGCAGTCGGCGCCGTCTGGCGTGACGACCTGGAAGGTGGCGGTCGGGTCCATCGCCGCCAGCGCCAGCCGCGCGCAGGACAGGCCCGCCACCCGGCCATCCTGACGGGCGGCAAATACCACCGACAGCCGGGCTTCGGCGTCGATACAGGCCTGAGCAGTGATGTCGCCGGCCCGGCCGAGGTCTTCGGCCAGGGCCATGTCGATGATCGGGCGGACGAGGAGGTCGGGCAGGGGGGAAAGCGTCAAAACAACTCCGACAGCGGGATACGGATCTGCGGGGCGAACAGCGGCGAGATGGCGTCGTCGTTTTCCAGGATGGTCGCCAAGGCCCAGGTCCCATCTGGTTGGGGTTCTCGAAAGACGCTGACCTTGCGGGCTTTGGGCTCCACGACCCAGTATTCCGGTATGCCAGCTTGAGCATAGAGGCGACTCTTGACCGTCAGGTCGCTGCCGCGCGTGGAGACCGAAATCTCCACCACCAACACCGACTGCTCGGCCTGGGCGTATTTTTCGCCCTTGGACTTCCGCATCACGAAGACGTCCGGCAGCGGCGCACTATGCCGATCGATCCGCAAGGTGGCGGTGACGATGACCTTGAGGGCTGGTCGTGGCGAGAGCGCGCGCAAGGCGCTTTCGATTGCGAACACAACGTCGGCATTGGCGCCGCCATGATCGATCGACGCCGGGGCCATCTGGATGATCTTCCCTTCGATCAGTTCGACCCGCCCCTGGACGTCGGAGAACACACCAGCTTGGTCCATCAGTTCAAACTGTTCGAAGTCGAACAGGAACTCGCTGTCGCCGCGTTCTTCGAAACCCGCGTTCATCGTCGTCATGATCGCATCTCCGTTCCCGAAACGTACTGCTACTCTGCCGCGTATTGCAAGCTGGGCTCGCGGCCGTCGAGCGTGACGAAGGTGCGTTGTGGCGCGGCGGTCGCGGGGAAGTCGGCGCGGAAATGACCGCCCCGGCTTTCCTCGCGCGCCAGGGCGGCGGCGACGATCAGGCGGGCGGCGACCAGCGGCGGGCAGGGGCCATAGGCAGGCTCCAGGGCGTCGATCTGGTCGAGCAGGCGGGTCAGGCCGGCCGCGTCGCGGATCACGCCGGCGTCGCGGCTCATGGCCTTGCGCAGGGTCTGGAGCACATCGGCGGGCAGGTCGGGCGTCGGCTCCAGCGAGACGGGCAGTCCGGGCGCGTGAGCCTCCATCGCCGCCGCGCGGCCGGCGCGGGCGCCGAACACGGCCGCTTCCAGCAGGCTGTTGGAGGCCAGGCGGTTGGCGCCGTGCACGCCGGTGGCGGCGCATTCACCGGCGGCGTAAAGGCCGGGCAGGGAGGTGGCGCCGTCCAGGTCGGTGGCGACCCCGCCCATGTGATAGTGCACGGCGGGGGTGACCGGGATCATCTCGCGGCGCGGATCGATCCCGCCCGAGCGGCAGGCTTCGAACACGGCCGGGAACTCGTGCGGAAAGTGGGCGCCGACCGCCGTCGTCGCGTCGAGGAACGCGCCGCGACCGGCCGCGCGCTCGGCGTGGATGGCGCGGGCCACGATGTCGCGCGGGGCCAGTTCGGCGGCAGGGTGGTAGTCGGCCATGAAGGCGCGGCCATCGGTGTTGCGCAGGATCGCGCCCTCGCCGCGCAGGGCTTCGGTGGCCAGGGGTGCGGGATCGCGGCCGATGTCGATGGCCGTCGGGTGGAACTGCACGAACTCGGGATCGGCGATCACCGCGCCGGCCAGAGCCGCCAGGCCCAGGCCCTCGCCGCGCACCTCGGCGGGGGTGGTGGTCACGGCATAGAGGCCGCCGACGCCGCCGGTGGCCAGGATCACCGACGGGCTCAGGATCTCGACCAGCTGGCCGTCGATCTCTGCAAGAACACCTAAGACGCGGCCCGTCGCGTCCTGAAGAAGCCGGCGAGCACGGGCGGTCTCGCGGATCTCGATGGCGGGCGCCGCGCGGACGGCGGCGATGACGGCGGCCATGATCGCTGCGCCGGCCCCGTCACCGCCCACGCGGGCGACGCGAGCCTTGCTGTGTGCGGCTTCGAGGCTGAGGGTGAACGCGCCGTCCTGGGTGTCAAACGGCGCGCCGAGGGCGGCCAGGAGGCGAACGGCGTCCGGACCTTCGCGGGTCAGCAGGTCTACGGCCTCCGGATCGCACAGGCC
>NCEV01000087.1 GCA_002280875.1 Caulobacter sp. 32-67-35
CTGGGCCGGCGTCGACGAAAGCCCTGACCTGCGCCGCCTGGCCAAGGCCAACGAACGCGCCGCCCGCGAGGTGGGCCTGAAACCCGAGGCGCGGCTCTACACCCCGCACGTCACCCTGGCCTATCTCAAGCGGCCCGCCGTCCCCGAGGTCGGCGCCTGGGTTCAGGCCAACAACCTGCTGCGTTCGCCGTCGTTCCGGGTGGAGCGGTTTGGGCTCTATTCCAGCTGGCTGGGCAGCGAGGGCTCGGCCTATCGGCTGGAGCGGGAGTATCCGCTGGGGTGAGGGCGCGCTCCGCTAAACCGCCGCGTGGTCCTTCAGCACCCCCAGCGGCACAATCGCCAGCATTTCCTCATGCGAGGCTTCCAGCACCACCGGCGGGGCCAGGCCCGCGTCCAGGGCCTCTTTCCAGCGCCCGGCGCACAGACACCAGCGATCGCCCGCCTTCAGGCCGCGAAAGCCATATTCGGGACGGGGCGTCGAGAGATCATTGCCGGCGGCCCTGGAGAAGGCCAGGAACGCCTCGGTCATCACCGCGCAGACGGTATGGAGGCCCAGATCGTGCGGCCCGGTTTCGCAACAGCCGTTGCGGTAGAAGCCCGTCACCGGGTTCAGGGAACAGGGGGCCAGTTCGCCGCCCAGAACGTTGCGGGCGTTCTCGTCATAGCGCGTGGTCATGCCGGCATCCTAACCCGCTTTGCGCGATCCTCGACCAACATTAGCGCGCGACGAACGTCTTTGCTTTTGCCGGGGCCCGCGCGTGATTAAGAAGGCTGTATAAGAACAAGCAACGCAGGGAATTTTGAATGTCCGACGTCGCCCGGCCGCGCCGCAGCGCCCTCTACATGCCCGCTTCCAACGCCAAGGCGGTGGAGAAGGCGCGCACCCTCGACGCCGACGTGATCATTCTTGACCTTGAAGACGCCGTGGCCCCGGAAATGAAAGAGGCCGCCCGTGACGCCGCCGTCGCCGCCGTGAAGGCTGGCGGCTTTGGATCGCGCGAGATCGTCATCCGCACCAATGGCCTCGACACCCCCTGGGGCGCGGCCGATCTGAAGGCCGCCGCCGAGGCCGGGCCCGACGCGGTGCTGGTGCCCAAGGTCAATGACGCCGCCGATGTCCACGCCTATGACGCCGCCCTGCACGCCGCCCCGATCCATACCCGGCTGTGGACCATGATCGAGACCGGCAAGGCCGCCTTCCACCTGTGGGAGATCGCCGCCGCCAGCAAGTCGACCCGGCTGTCGGCCTGGGTGATGGGCGTCAACGACTTCGCCAAGGAGATGCGGGCCCGCCAGACGCCGGACCGCGCGCCGTTCCTGCCGCTGCTGACCCTGTCGGTCGCCGCCGCCCGGGCCCACGGCCTGACCATCCTGGATGGCGTGCACAACGACATCGAGGACCTCGAAGCGCTTGCGGCGGTCTGCGTCCAGGGCGTGGATTTCGGCTTTGACGGCAAGACCCTGATCCATCCTAAGCATCTGGAGATCTGCAACCGGGTGTTCTCGCCGACCGAGGGCGAGATCGCCTGGAGCCAGGCGGTGATCGCCGCCTTCAAGGCGCCCGAAAATGCGGGCAAGGGAGCGCTCAGGGTCGACGGCAAGATGGCCGAGCGCCTGCACCTGACCCAGGCCGAGCGCCTGGTCCAGGTGGCCGCCGCCATCGCCGCCAAGGCCGGTTAGGACGTTTCATGCGGGCTCTGGCTCTCCTTTTCGCGCTGATCGCGGCCCCGGCCCTGGCCCAGGAGGCGCCGGTGACGACCGCGCCGTCGCCCGTCGCGCAGCAGGCGAACCCCGCCCAGCCCGCTGCGGAGCCCGCCGCTGAACCCCCCGCCGCTGAACCCTATGTGCCCCCCGCCATTGATCCGCTGGGCGACCTGATCTCGCAGACCACGGATGAGGAAGAGGAGGCCGCGCCCTCGTCGCGTCCGGCGCCACATAAGCCGACCCTGCTGCCGATCCCGGCCCCGGAATCGCCGGCGCCGTCCATCGCGGCGGGCGAGCATCTGGTTCCGCAGGGCAGCTATATGCCCGCCGAACAGATCTACGAGATGCGGGTCAAGGGCTCGATCGTCGCGGCGCAGGGCCTGCAAGGCCCGCTGGATGGCGGCTGGAAGGTCAAGGGCCCTGACGGATCGACCCTCTACACGCTGCAGATCGTTGATCCGGCCGGCGGCGCCGGACCCGTCGAGGGGGCCTGGCGCGATGTGCGCCGTCCGGGCGCGGTGGGCTCGACGGGTCTGATCGAGACCGTTGACCGGACGGGCCAGAACCTGGTTTTCCGCTTCAATCCCCGGCCTGACCAGACCTCGGTGCTGACCCTTACCCCCGCCGGCTCCACCCGCTGGAGCGGAAGCCTCTACGAGGCCGGCGCGACCCAGACGGTGATCGCCGACCGCGAGGCCCCGCCCAGCCTGCCGCCGGGCTATGTGATCCAGAGCCGGGGACCGGTGATCTGGGGCGCGCCCCGCGCCGCCGCGCCGGCCCGCGCGACTCCGGTCAAGGCTCCCGCCTGCTCGACCAAGGGCAAGACCGGCAAGGCGCTGAAGGCCGCCAAGGCCCGCTGCGCCGCCCTGGCCAAGAAGGGCGGCTCGAAAGGCAAGGCCGTCGCCAAGAGCAAGAAGGGCTCCAAGGCCAAGGCGACCCCGGCCCGCAAGGGCAAGGCGACGGCCAAGAAAGCCCCCGTCCGGAAGAAGCCGAACCTGCGCTAGAGGCCCAGCGCCGCCCTGGCCGCTGCGGCCGCCGCTTCGAGGGCGGCGGGCGCGAACGGCTCGGCGGGCCGAGGTGGCGACGAACGCCGGGTCCAGCCCGAACTCAGCCACGTTTCGGAACCGCGGCCCAATAGTCGAAGTCGAGGATGACGTGCTCGTTATAGACGCCCGCCTCGTCCTTGCCCGGGAAGTCGTCGCAGGGCCGATCCTTCGTCGCGACCAGCCGCAGGCGCAGGGCGCCCACGCCGTCGCCCAGGTCGGCCTTGTCCAGCACCTCGCTCCAGGCAAACACCGTGGCCCCGGCGAAATAGGGGCTGACATGGCGGCCGCCATTGATCGCCAGGATCAGGCCGGCGTTCTGCAGGCCGTTGAACGACAGGGCCTTGGCCGTCGAGATCACCACCCCGCCATAAACGAGGCGGCGTCCAGACGGATCCCTGGCGCGCTCGAACTGGTTGAAGTGGACCTTGGCGGTGTTCTGCCACAGCCGGGTGGCCATGGCGTGCTCGGCCTCCTCGATGGCCATGCCGTCGACATGGTCGATCCGCTCGCCGATCTCGTAATCCTCGAACGCGTGCGGCGCGCCGCCCAGGGCGTAGTCGTATTTCGAGAAGTCCAGCGTTTCGGGGACGATCAGGTCCGTGGCCGCCACCGCCTGGGCCAGCTGCGGCGTCGCCTGCTCGGGGACCTCCGCCTCAACGGTCCGCTTGCGCACCATTACCCAGCGCACATAGCGCAGCACAGGCTCGCCATGCTGGTTGGTCCCGGTGGTGCGCACATAGACGACGCCGGTCTTGCGGTTGGAGTTTTCCTTCAGCCCGATCACCTCGGACTGCGCCATCAGGGTGTCGCCCGGATAGACCGGCGCCAGGAACAGGCCCTCGGCATAGCCCAGATTGGCCACCGCGTTCAGGCTGATGTCGGGCACGGTCTTGCCGAACACGATGTGGAAGGCGATCAGCGGATCCACAGGCGCGGCGCGCAGTCCGCTGGCCCGCGCCACCTCGTCGGACGAAAACAGCGAAAAACGCGGGCCATACAGCGCCGTGTAAAGCGCTACATCCCCCGCCGTGACCGTGCGCGGCGTGGCGTGAACCAGTACCTGGCCCAGCCTGAAGTCCTCGAAGTAGTTCCCGGGGTCGGTCTTGCTCATCCCTGCGCATCCTTATCGTTGTTCAGACTGTTTTGCCGCACTGCAGCGAAACGGGGAAGGGGGCTTGAGGCTCGGGCCTCATGGGTCTAGACCGCCGCAAGAATTTCCATCCACAGTCCTGACGGAGACCCTATGGCTCGCGCGAAGATCGCCCTTATCGGCGCCGGCATGATCGGCGGCACCCTGGCTCACATCGCGGCTCGCGAAGAGCTGGGCGACATCGTCCTGTTCGACATCAGCGAAGGCACGCCCCAGGGCAAGGCCCTCGACCTGGCCGAAGCCTCGGCGGTGTTCGGCAAGGACATCGCCCTGAAGGGCGCCAATGACTATGCCGACATCGCCGGCGCCGACGTCTGCATCGTCACCGCTGGCGTGCCGCGCAAGCCGGGCATGAGCCGCGACGACCTGCTGGGCATCAACCTGAAGGTCATGAAGGCCGTCGGCGAAGGCATCAAGCAGCACGCCCCCAACGCCTTCGTCATCTGCATCACCAACCCGCTCGACGCGATGGTCTGGGCCCTGCAGCAGTTCTCGGGCCTGCCCAAGGAAAAGGTCATCGGCATGGCCGCGGACTGCCGCTGCCGGAACTGGTCAAGCAGGGCTGGATGACCCAGGAAGAGCTCGACGGCATCGTCAAGCGCACCCGCGGCGGCGGCGGCGAGATCGTGGCCCTGCTGAAGACCGGCTCGGCCTTCTACGCTCCGGCTGAATCGGCCATCGCAATGGCCACCAGCTATCTGAAGGACAAGAAGCGCGTCCTGCCGTGCGCCACCTTCCTGACCGGCCAGTACGGCCTGAAGGATCTGTATGTCGGCGTGCCTGTCGTGATCGGCGCTGGCGGCGCGGAACGGGTCATCGAGTTCGAAACCAACGACGAGGAAAAGGCGATGTTCGCCAAGTCCGTCGAGTCGGTTCAGGGCCTGATGGACGTCTGCAAGACCATTGACCCGTCGCTGGTCTAAGGCCTGACGACAGTCTGAAACGACGAAGGGCGGCTCCTCGCGGAGCCGCCCTTTTTGTTGGTCGCTTGAAATCTAGTGCGCTGCGACGTCGCCGGGCTCGGCTGAAATCTCTTCGAGCGTCTTGCCCACCTGCTTGGCGCCGTAGTCCTTGGCCACGTCGCCCAGCGACAGGATGCCGGTCAGGCCGCCGGCGTCGTTCAGCACGACAAGGCGGCGGATCTGGTGGCTGGCCATCTTGGCGGTGGCGTCGGCCAGGACATCGTCTTCCTTGACGCTGTGGACCTCGCCGTCGGTCATCGCCTCGGAGATCGGCGAGTCGAAGCTGCGGCCTTCGGCGACCACCCGCAGGACGATGTCGCGGTCGGTGACCAGACCGACAACCTTGCCGTCCTCGACGATCGGCACCGCGCCGGTTTCGACATGGGCCATCATCTGGGCCACCTTGCGGACCGTATCGGTGGGGGCGGCGGTCGAGACCTGGCCGGTCATGGCGTCGCTGACTTTCATGGGGGTAACCTCGTGGTGTGAACTTGAGCTCCCTAAACCCTCGCCGATCGCCTCGCGTTCCGTGCTTTCGCTTCGGTGACAGCCGCCCTATCTGTGCGCCACACCTTCAAGCGGAGCTTTCATGTCCATTTCCATCCATCAGGCCAGCGTTCCCGTCTTCGTCCAGGGCCTGAAGGGTCTGAAAGGCGTGCTGACCAAGGCGGCCGCCCATGTCGAGGCCAGGAAGCTGGATCCGGAAGCCCTGCTGAAGGCCCGGCTCTATCCCGACATGTTCCCACTGATCCGCCAGGTGCAGATCGCCACCGACTTCGCCAAGGGCTGCGCCGCGCGCCTGGCCGGCGAAGAGGTTCCGGCCTGGGATGATGTCGAAACCGGCTTTGATGACCTGATCGCCCGCATCGACCGCGCCATCGCCTATGTCGAGGGCCTGGACGCCGGCAAGTTCGAGGGCGCCGAGGATCGCGACATCACCCTGACCCGTCGCGGCGAGACCAGCGTGGTCAAGGGCCTGGCCTATTTCCAGACCCAGGCTCAGCCCAACTTCTTCTTCCACCTGACCACCGCCTACGCGATCCTGCGCAAGAACGGCGTCGAGGTCGGCAAGCGCGACTATCTGGGCATGGCCTGATTTCAGGCTGGCGGCCCGTCTGGGCGGGTCGCCTTTTGACTCCCTCGCCTTTTCTGTGCATAAGGCCCGCCTTCCGGCGCTTCATCAGCAGCGCCTCTACCGTCACGACCCCGGCCTGTTAGCGCAGGATCCATCCGGACGAGGACGGCGAGGACCCCCATCGACGTGTTGGGTTCAAACAGGGTTCGACATGTTCGACGGCCTTACAGAGCGGCTCTCCGGCGTCTTCGACCGCCTCGGCGGTCGCGGCGTGCTGTCCGACAAGGACATCGACGAGGCGCTGCGGGAGGTCCGCGTCGCCCTGCTGGAAGCCGACGTCGCCCTGCCGGTGGTCAAGGACTTCATCAGCAAGGCCAAGGAACTGGCCTCGGGCGAGGCGGTCATCCGCTCGGTCAAGCCGGCCGATCAGGTGGTCAAGATCGTCTATGACGGTCTGGTCGACATGCTGGGCGGCGAAGAGCCGACTGGCCTGAACCTGGCTCTGAACCCGCCGTCGGTGATCCTGATGACCGGCCTGCAGGGCTCGGGCAAGACCACCACCACCGGCAAGCTGGCCCTGCGCCTGAGCCGGAACGAGCGCAAGAAGGTGCTGGTCGCCTCGCTCGACACGCGTCGTCCCGCCGCCATGGAACAGCTGGCCATGCTGGCCAAGCAGGTCGAGGTCGAGAGCCTGCCGATCGTGGCCGGCCAAAGCGCCGTCGACATCGCCAAGCGCGCCATGAGCGCCGCCAAGCTGGGCGGTTATGACGTCCTGATCCTCGACACCGCCGGCCGCACCACGCTGGACGAGGCGATGATGAGCGAAGCGGCGGAAATCGCCCGCATCGCCCAGCCGTCCGAGTCACCGGCCTGCCGATCAAGTTCCTGGGCGCCGGCGAGAAGATCGACGCGCTGGACGTGTTCGACGCCCGCCGCGTGGCCGGCCGCATCCTGGGGCAAGGCGACGTCGTCGCTCTGGTGGAACGCGCCGCCCAGGACCTGGACCAGGCCGAAGCCGAGCGCATGGCCAAGAAGCTGGCCAAGGGCCAGTTCGACCTCAACGACCTGTCGTCCCAGCTGTCGCAGATGCAGAAGATGGGCGGCATGGAAGGCATCATGGGCCTGCTGCCGGGCGTCCAGAAGGTCAAGAAGCAGATCGCCGAAAGCGGCATCGACGACAGCATCTTCCGCCGCCAGCAGGCGATCATCAGCTCGATGACCAAGCTGGAGCGCAGGAAGCCCGACATCCTGGCCGCCTCGCGCAAGCGCCGCATCGCGGCCGGCGCCGGGGTGGACGTGGCCGAGGTCAACCGCCTGCTGAAGCAGCACCGCCAGATGGCCGACATGTTCAAGGCCATGTCCAAGGACGGCGGCAAGAGCCTGGCCAAGATGGCTGGCATGATGGGCGGCGGCGACATGTCGCGCCTCAAGGCTATGGGCGGCGGCAAGGTCGCTCAGCCCCAACAGAATTCCGCGGGAGGCCTGCCGGGTCTTCCCGGTCTCGGCGGTGGCGGCGACGCCAAGCCGAACCTCCTTTCCGGCCTGGGCGGCGGCCTGCCGCCCGGTTTCAACCCGTTCAAGAAATAGAACTCGAACTCAAGGACTACCGATATGCTGAAGATCCGTCTCGCCCGTGGCGGCGCCAAGAAGCGCCCGTACTACTCGATCGTCGTTGCTGACAGCCACTCGCCGCGCGATGGCCGTTTCATCGAGAAGGTCGGCACCTACAACCCGCTCCTCAAGAAGGACGACGCCGCGCGCGTCACCCTGAAGGTCGAGTCGATCCAGGCCTGGATCGCCAAGGGCGCCCAGCCGACCGACCGCGTCGCCCGCTTCCTGGCCGCCCAGGGCATCGGTTCGTGGACCCACGGCAACAACCCCGAGAAGGGCGCCCCGGGCAAGAAGGCCCAGGAACGCATCGCCGAACGCGCGCAACGCGAAGAAGACCGCAAGGCCGCCGACGTGAAGGCTGCTGAAGAAGCCGCCGCCGCCGCCGCTCAAGCCGCTGAAGACGCCAAGGCCGCCGCGGAAGCCGAAGCCGCTGCTGCTGCTGAAGCCGCTGCTGCTCCCGCTCCGGAGCCGGTTGCTGAAGAAGCGCCGGTCGAAGCCGCCGCCGAAGAGGCTCCGGCCGCTGAAGCCGCTGCTGAAGACGCTCCGGCGGAAGCCGAAAAGACCGAAGGCTAAGGCCTTTTGCGTTGCCGCCCCGGTCTTCGGATCGGGGCGGCGATGTCGCTACCCATGAGCGCTCCGTCTCCCGCCAATCTGATCCTGGTCGGCCGCGTCGCCGGCGGCTTTGGCGTGCGCGGCGAGGTGAAGATCACGACCTATACCGAAGACCCCAAGAGCCTGGCCGGTTTCAAGGCGCTGACGCGCCAGGATGGCTCGCCGGCCCTGACGATCCTTTCGGCCCGCGTGGCCAAGGAAGGCCTCGTCGCCCGCTGCCAGGGGATCGAGACCAAGGACGCCGCCGACGCCCTGCGCGGCCTGCGCCTGTATGTCCCCCGGGAGTCGCTGCCGGAGCCGGACGAAGACGAATTCTATCTGACTGATCTGGTCGGCCTGCCCGTGCGCCATATTGCCGACAACGCCCTGCTGGGCTCGGTCAAGAGCGTGCAGAACTTCGGCGCCGGCGACCTGCTGGAGATCCAGCCCGCCCTCGGCGGCCAGACCTGGTTCCTGCCCTTCACCCGGCAGGCCGTGCCCGAGGTGAAGATCGCCGAACGCCTGATCCTGGCTGATCCTCCGGCTCTGGTCGGCGAGCCGGAAGGCCCGGCGCAAGAGGCCGAAGACGCCGACATCGTCGAGCGCAACTACGACTGATCCAGGAGTATCGGGCATGGCCGACGGGAAGTGGCGGGTCACCGCCTCGCGCTATGTTCACAAGGATCGCTGGATCAGCGTCCGCGCCGACGACTGCGTCACCGACGAAGGCGCGGTGGTCGCCCCCTATTACGTGCTGGAGTATCCGGACTGGGTCGAAGTCATCGCCCTGGACGCCGACGACAACGTCCTGCTGGTGCGCCAGTACCGCCATGGCCTGGGCGGTTTCTCCGTCGAGTTGCCGGCCGGCGCCATGGAGCCGACCGACGCCGATCCGATCGCCGCCGCGACCCGCGAACTGCTGGAGGAGGCCGGTTGCGCGGGCGAGATGGGTTTGGTCGGTGAGACGCGGCCCAATGCCGGCACCCATTCCAATCGCATCCACATCGTTGCGGCGCGCAACGTGGTCAGGGTTGCCGACCCGCTGGACGACCCGACCGAGCGTATAGAGCGGCTCTGGGTTCCTGCGGCCGAAGCCCTGCGCATGGCCCTGGCCGGCGAGATGACCGTGGGCATGCAGGTCGCTTCGCTGCTGCGCGGCCTGGTTCAGGCCGGTGTGGCGACCATCACCCTGGCGAACCCGGCCGAAGAGGATTGATCTCGAACTCAATCAAAGAGAGTGTGGAGGAGCCACCACCCTCAATGCGCTGTTGAGCCCCATGCCCGTCGATCCACCCGCCGCCGACAGGACGTTTGCCCCTATCCATCAAATCCGAGGGCAAAGTGTCGTTCTTGACGACGCGATCGCCGCTCTCTTCGGTGTGGAGACCCGGCGCCTCAACGAACAGGTCCGCCGCAATGCCGCACGGTTCGAGGGCTATGCCTTTCAACTGACGGCCGAGGAGTTCGCCCGTTTGATATCGCAAAATGCGATATCAAACTCCCGAGGTGGGCGACGGACACGGCCCTGGGCCTTTACCGAACACGGCGTGGTCATGGCGGCGACCGTTCTGAAATCCGATTCAGCCATCGCCGCGATGAAGATGGTGGTCGAGGTCTTCGTCAGCGCGCGTCGAAGACCGGATACCTCACGGCAAATCGCCAACGATGTGAGCGTCGGCAACGCCCTGATCCCCAGGTTGACCCAGGCGATGGCGGCGGTGCTCGACTCGGTGGTGAGCCAGCGTCATGGAACCTCCGTCCGGGAGGAGGCTCAGGACCTGCTGGACCGCTCCATCGCCCATCTCAAGGATCGGCTATCGCGCGCCGGCCTTGAGAATGAGGAACTGGCGGCGCGGGCGACCAAGCTTCTGGCGGAAGCCGAGGCCAGCAAGGCGACCGCCGCCAAGACCCAAGCCGAGGCCGGCGAGATCGAATTGCGGGTCCTGGCGCGCAAGCTGCAACTGGTGATCGAAGCCGAGCGGGCGATGACCGGGGGCGATATCGATCGGTTCGTGGGCGTTCTGGAACGGCTGGGCGGCTAAAGGCCCTACTTCTTGATCCGCATCAGGCATTCCTGGGCCACCGAGGCCAACAGGGTTCCATCCTGGCTGAACATCTGGCCGCGCACCATGCCGCGACCCTGCGAGGCGCTGGGGCTGTCCTGGGCGAACAGGGTCCAGGCGTTGAAATCAAAGGGTCGGTGGAACCACATGGCGTGGTCCAGGCTGGCCGACTGCAGGCCGGGCGTGGTCCAGATCAGGCCGTGCGGGCGCAGGGCGCTTTCCATGAAGGCCATGTCCGAGGCGTAGGCCAGCGCCGCCTGCTGCATCTTCACGTCATCGCCGATCGGCGCGCGCGCCCGCATCCACACTTCCTTGGAGCCCGACTTCTTCTCCGGATTGACCGGGTTTTGCGGATCAACCCAGCGTATGTCGATCGGGCGCGGCTTGTCGAGAAAGCGCAGCATCCGGGGCGGGATCTGGTCGCCCAGGCTCCGTAGGAAATCGCCCTCGGTCTGCACATCGTCTGGGGCCGGCGCTGAGGGCATCGGCGACTGGTGCTCGAAGCCTTCCTCGGGCGTCTGGAACGAGCAGGCCAGGTTGAAGATCTGTTCGCCGTTCTGGATGGCCGCCACCCGCCGGGTGGTGAAGGTGCCGCCGTCGCGGGCCCGTTCGACCTCGTAGAGCACCGGCAGGTTCACATCGCCGGGCCGGATGAAATAGGCATGCAGCGAGTGGCAGACCCGCTCGGGCACGGTCTTGTAGGCGGCCAGCAGGGCCTGGGCGATGACCAGCCCGCCAAAGATGCGTGGAAACCCGTCATTGGGGCTGGAGCCCCGGAACAGGTTCACCTCGATGGCTTCGAGGTCGAGGATTTCGGCGAGGTTTTCGGGCGTCTGCATGGCGCTGGGTTAATGCCCGCGCGTCGCCGGGGCAAGACGGGACCTTGCGTCATGTCGTCCCGATCGCCATCGTTTGATGATGTCGCCGCCCATCGTGCACCACCCTGCCTTCCGCGCCGAGATGCCGGAGGGGCACCGGTTTCCGATGGACAAGTTCTCGCGCCTGGCCGCCCTGCTTGAGCGTGAAGGCCTGGCCGGACCGGCTGGATTTCATCGTCCCGAGCCTGTCGACCTCGAAACCCTGCGGCTGGTCCATACCGAAGACTATGTGCGCGGCGTGGTCGAGCAGTCGCTTCCCGCCGAGATCGTCCGCCGGATCGGCATGCCCAACAGCGAGTCGGTATCGACGCGGGCGCGGGCGGCGACGGGCGGCACGCTGCTGACCGCGCGACTGGCTCTGGAGCACGGCCTGGCCTGCAACACGGCCGGCGGCAGCCACCACGCGTCGGCCGAGAGCGGGGCGGGTTTCTGCGTGTTCAACGACGTGGCGGTGGCCGCGCGGCGGCTGCAGGCTGAAGGCCTCGTCGGCAAGGTTCTGGTGGTCGATCTGGATGTCCATCAGGGCGATGGAACGGCCCGGATCTTCGAGGACGATCCCAGCGTCTTCACCTTCTCGATGCATGCCGAGAAGAACTTTCCGGCCCGCAAGGCTGTCAGCGATCTGGATATCGACCTGCCCGATGGTACGGGGGATGAGGTCTATCTGGCGACGCTGGCGGAAATCCTGCCGGCCCTGCTGGCGCGGGAAAGGCCGGATCTGGTGTTCTTCAACGCCGGGGTCGATCCGCACGTTGACGATAAGCTGGGGCGTCTGTCCCTGGGCGATGACGGGCTCGCACGGCGCGAGGCGTTCGTCCTGGGCTGTTGTCTGGAGCGGGGTATCCCCGTGGCGGGGGTGATCGGCGGCGGATACGACGCCGACATCGATCGATTGGCGCATCGCCACGCCATTCTCCACCGGGCGGCCCGCGAGGCCTTTTCAGCCTGGGGGCGATAGACCCGGTGGAGCTACGCGGCGGTCATTCAGAAGCTCGTGGCGAGCGAACCGGCGATCACGACAAGCGGCAGAACCGCGAGAACCAGGGTGGCGAAGCCGGCGAAAGCGTTGGTGTTGGTCATGGTCTTGATCCCTTTGTGGTCCGGCGCGGTTGTTCGCGTCCGGTGAACAGGGATATAGGCTCGCCGTTTGGTGAATACCCGTTACCTTTGCGTCATGAAGGCTTTTTAAGAAACTTCCAGCCATCAATTAGCATTACATTGGTGTAATTTTATGTGATCTGCAGCGATCTGAGCAATATTTCACTTCCTCCCAGACCGCTTCCCACTTCTTGCGCCAGGTGAACGGCCGACCACAGACCAGGCAGGGCTTCGACGGCAGATCGCCCTTGCGCACGACCTTGCCGCCGCCCCTGCCCGTGCTTTGGCCGCCCCGCGAGGCCCGGCTCATGGTCATTCCTCCGAGGGCGCAACCAGGAAGATGCCGCGCAGGGTGGCGATGGGCGCAGCGCGGGTTTCCTGCCAGGCCTCGACGTGGACGTTGGCGACCCGGCGTCCCAGCTTCTTGATCGTGGCGCGGGCATAGGTGGTCAGCGGACGGCCCGAGCGCAGATATTCAATCGAGACATCGACCGTGCGCGGCTGGCGCTTCAGCGGCGCGGCCACCGACAGCTGGGCCAGGGCCGTCATCTCCATGAAGGCGCCCAGCACCCCGCCATGGATCGCCGGCAGCATCGGATTGCCGACGATGTGATCGGCGAAGGGCAGGATGGCGGTCATCTCGTCGCCGGCCAGTTCGGCGGTGACGCCCAGAAACCGGGCGTAGGGGATCGAGCCGAGAACGGCGACCAGGCGGTTGTCGGCGTCGCTCATGCGGCGTCTCCCCCTGTCTTGGCGCCTGGGGCCTTGGAGGGCCTCAGATTGGCTCCGGCCTTCTTGCCGGCGCTGCTGTCGAGCATGAAGGTGGCCTGGGCCGTGGCCACCGGGTCCTCGGGATCGTCTTCATAGGCCACGGCCCGGACAAAGGCGACCGAGCGGGTCAGCTTGTAGCAATGGGCCCGGGCCAGCACGTCGCGGCCTGGCTGGGCCGGCCGCATATAGTCGATCCGCAGGTCCAGCGTGGCGATGGATGTCCAGGTTTCCAGCGCCGCATGCACGGCCTGGCCGCTGGCGTGGTCCAGCAGGGTGGTCATCACGCCCCCGGCGATCACGCCGGTCTCGGGGTCGCCGACGATCTCGGGGCGGTATGGGACCTTGAGAATGGCCATCGCGTCGCCGATCTTCAGGGTGGTGAAACCCAGGGCCCGCGCCTGGGGGCTGCCCTCGTTCATCGCCGTGGCGATCAGGCGGGATTGTTCGTTGTCATCGCTCATGGGGATAGGATTAGCAGTGGCGGCGTTGTCATATCTACCGTGATCAAGCCCGAAGACCTTCTCTGTCCCCGCCCGAACGGCCTCTACTGCCCGCCGGGGGACTTCTATATCGACCCGGTCCGTCCTGTGGACCGGGCGGTGATCACCCATGGCCATGCCGATCATGCCCGCGCCGGTCACGGCGTGGTGGCGGCCACGCCCGAGACCCTGGCGATCATGGCCGTCCGCTATGGCGAGGATTTCGCCGGTCGTCGCGAGGTCGTGCCCTACGGCGGGTCGTTCACCCACAATGGCGTCGAGGTGACTTTGGTCCCGGCGGGCCACGTGCTGGGCTCGGCCCAGGCGGTGGTGCGCTGGAAGGGCCTGACCATGGTGGTCTCCGGCGACTACAAGCGCCGCCGCGATCCGACCTGCGCGCGGTTTGAGCCCATACCGTGCGACGTCTTCATCACCGAGGCCACCTTCGGCCTGCCGGTGTTCCGCCACCCCGACGACCGGGGCGAGATCGCCAGCCTCCTGGCCAGCGTCGCCCAGTTTCCCGAGCGCACCCACCTGGTCGGCGCCTATGCCCTGGGCAAGGCCCAGCGGGTGATACGGCTGCTGCGCGAGGGGGGCTGGGATCAGCCGATCTATGTGCATGGCGCGCTGGAGCGGCTGAACGCGCTCTACGAGGACCACGGCGTCGATCTGGGGCCGCTGCTGCCGGCCACCACCGGCCAGGCGAAAAAGGACTTCGCCAGCCAGATCGTCATCGCCCCGCCCTCGGCCATCGCCGATCGCTGGTCGCGCCGTTTCGCTGATCCCGTTGACTGTTTCGCGTCCGGCTGGATGCGGGTGCGGGCCCGGGCCAGGCAGCGCGGCGTCGAGCTGCCGCTCATCCTGTCGGACCACGCCGACTGGGACGAGCTGACGGCGACGCTGTCGGAGCTGAGCCCCGGCGAGGTGTGGATCACGCACGGGCGCGAAGAGGCCCTGCTGCGCTGGTGCGAACTGCAGGGTCTGCCGGCCCGGGCGCTGCGGCTGGTGGGTTATGACGAGGAGGAAGGCGAGTAGCGATCGCCCCGCCCCGCAGGACAGCCTCTGGCGCCGTGGGGCCCGCAGCTCGGCCTCCCTTGACGCCTTCCCGCTCAACCCCCAGAAGCCCCGGGTGACCGACACCCAGCCCCCTGCCGCCGCCCCGAAAAAAGCCCCCGGCATGATCCGGTCGTCGGCGATCTATTCGGGCCTGACCCTGGTCAGCCGGCTGATGGGCTTTGTGCGCGATCTGGTGATCTCGTACTTCCTGGGGGCCAGCAGCAATATCGGCGCGGACGCCTTCAACACCGCCCAGATGTTCCCCAACCTGTTCCGGCGGATCTTCGCCGAGGGGGCCTTCGCGGCGGCCTTCGTGCCGGCCTATTCCAAGACCCTGGATCGCGACGGGGCCGAGGTGGCCGACAAGCTGGCCGCCGACGCCATGGCCACCATCGCGGCCTTCACCGTCGGTCTGACCCTGATCTCTCAGGCCGCCATGCCCTGGCTGATGATGGTGATCAGCCCGGGCTTTGGCTTTGGCACCGACAAGTACAAGCTGGCCGTGATCCTGACCCAGATCACCATGCCCTACCTGCCCTGTATGGCCATCGTGGCCCTGCTGTCGGGCGTACTGAACGCCCGGGGTAAGTTCATCGTCTCGGCCGCCGCGCCGATCCTGCTCAATCTGGTGACCCTGATCGCGGTTATCCCGACCCGCAACGCCCATGATGCGGCGATGGCGGCCTCGTGGGGCATTCTGGCGGCCGGGATCTGCCAGGTGCTGCTGCTGGTCTGGGCGGTGCGCAAGGCCGGAGCCACGATCCGCTGGCGGCTGCCGCGCCTGACGCCGGAGATCAAGGGCCTGATCGCCCTGGCCATACCGGGCGCCATCGCCGCCAGCGCCAGCCAGATCAACATCACCATCTCCGGCGTTCTGGCCAGCCACGTGAACGGCGCGCGGACCTGGCTGGCCTATGCCGACCGCCTGTATCAGCTGCCGCTGGGCCTGGTGGGCGTGGCCATCGGGGTGGCCCTGCTGCCGCGCCTGTCGCGGGCCGTGGTGGCCGAGGATCGCGCCGAGGCCCAGAGCGCCATGGACCAGGCCATCGTCTTTGCCCTGGCCCTGACCCTGCCGGCCGCCGTGGCGCTGTTCAGCATCCCGTTCTTCCTGATCGACGGCCTGTTCACCCGCGGCGAGTTCACGGTGTTCGACGCCCGTCAGACCGCCAACGCCCTGCTGCACTATGGCTGGGGCACGCCGGCCTTCGTGCTGGCCCGCATCCTGTCGCCGGCGTTTTTCGCGCGGGGCGACACCAAG
>NCEV01000008.1 GCA_002280875.1 Caulobacter sp. 32-67-35
GAACTCGGTGCGCGGCTTGAAGTCACGCGGCGCGGCGTTGTCGCGATCGCGTGGCGGGCGTGCCTTGTAGTCGCCCTTGGGCTCCTCGCCCTTGCCGTAAGGCTTGGCGGTGCTGAAGCCGTCGTCGCTATAGGCCGACGGGCGCGGGGTGTGGTCGCGCGAGCCCGGCGCATTGGCGCGCGGCGAACGGGGGGCTTCATCACGCGGCGGGCGCGGCTTGTATTCACGAGGCGCGGCGTCATCACGCGGCGGACGCGGCGTGAAGTCCTTGCGCGGACCGGCGTCGCGAGCGGCAGGAGCCGCCGTCGGGGTGATGGCGACGTCGTCGCGAACAGTCGCCTGAACGGCAGCGCCGAACTTCACCGCGGCTTCAGCCGAGATCTCGAACTTGGTGTCGTAGTCGAAGATCCGGATCGAGCCGATGTCCTTCTTGGTCACGTGACCCAGGCGGCAGATCAGCGGGATCAGCCACTTCGGGTCGGCATTGTTGCGACGGCCGGTATTGAGGCGGAACCACTCGGCGCCGGCCATGTCGGTGCGCGGCTCGCGCTCGGGACGATCACCGCCAAAGTCGCGGTCGTTGCCGAACTCGCGCGGCTCGCGGCTGCGCGGGCCCGGATCGGCGCCGTGACGCGGGTCGTCATAGATTTCTTCCGGAGCCGGCAGCTTGGCGCGGCGCGTGCGGATCAGGGCGGAGGCGATCTCAAGCGGGGTGCGCTTGGCCAGCATGGCCTCGGCCAGAGCGGTGTCTTCCTCGACCGCGACCTCGTCAAAGATCGGATCGTCCAGCAGGCGCTCGGTATCCTTGACGCGGATCTCGTCAGCGGTCGGGGCGCCGCCCCAGTGGCCTTCGACGCCGGCGGCCATCAGCAGCTGCTCGGCCTTGCGACGACGGGTGTAGGGCACGACCAGGGCCGAAACGCCCTTCTTACCGGCCCGGCCGGTGCGGCCCGAACGGTGAAGGAGGGTGGCCTTGTTGACCGGCAGTTCGGCGTGGATGACGAGGCCCAGGTCCGGCAGGTCCAGACCGCGCGCGGCGACGTCGGTGGCGACGCAGACGCGGGCATGGCCGTCGCGCAGGGCTTGCAGGGCGTCGGCGCGTTCACGTTGCGACAGCTCGCCCGACAGGCCGACCACGGCGAAGCCGCGCTCGCGCAGCTTGCTGTGCATGGCGCGGACGCTTTCGCGGGTGTTGCAGAACACCAGGGCGCCGGGGCTTTCGAAATAGCGCAGCAGGTTGACGATCGCGTGCTCGATCTCGTTCGGCGCGACCCGCACGGCGCGATATTCGATGTCGCGGTGCGGCTCGTTGCGGCCGACGGTGTCGATGCGTAGGGCGTCGTTCTGATAGCTCTTGGCCAGCTGCACGATCTCGCGCGCCAGGGTGGCCGAGAACAGCAGGGTGCGGCGTTCGGCCGGGGCGGCGTCGAGGATGAATTCCAGGTCTTCGCGGAAGCCCATGTCGAGCATCTCGTCGGCCTCGTCGAGGACGGCGACCTTCAGCTCCGACAGGTCCAGGTGGCCGCGCTCGATGTGGTCGCGCAGACGGCCGGGGGTGCCGACCACAATGTGGGCGCCCCAGTTTAGCGCGCGTTGCTCGCGGCGAGCGTCCATGCCGCCCACGCAGTTGACGACCACGGCGCCGGCGTCGGCGTACAGCCACGTCAGCTCGCGATTGACCTGGATGGCCAGTTCGCGGGTCGGGGCGATGACCAGGCACATGGGCGGGCCGGCCTTGGCGAATTTTTCGGCGTCGCCCAGCAGGGTGGTCGCGGCGGCCAGGCCGAAGGCGACGGTCTTGCCAGAGCCGGTCTGGGCGCTGACCAGCAGGTCGCGGCCGACGGCTTCGTCTTCCAGCACAGCGGCCTGGACGGGGGTGGGCTCGGCGTAACCTTGAGCAGCTAGAGCCCGCTCAAGAGCGGGGTGGGAGGCAGGGAAGGGCATATAGGTCCAATTCGGTTCAAGCGGACGGCACACACACACGTGCGGCCCGCGCCACGACCAAATACGACCCCCAAATGGACCGTGTTCTTGGTCTTATCTTCTGAAATATAGACCCGTTTGGCCGCCTTGCCGATGAGGCGCGGGCGAAAAGGGGTCCGATGGGCCGCTTAAGGAGGCTAAACTGGTCGGGATTGCAAGGGCAGGCGGGAAATTCCCACCAGCTGCGGCGGATTCGCCGCAGGGTTCAGGCGTGGCGCGAGACCGGAACCCGGCGGCCCCGCGCCCTTTCAATAGCTACTCGGCGGCGATCAAGGTCGGGTTGCGCGGCTTGGCCAGTTCCCGACAGACCACGGCCGAAAAGGTGGCCAGCAGGCCCAGCACCATCAGGAACAGCATCTCCGCCAAGCCCGGGGCCAGCACTGTGAGCGACGGGACGACCGGGCTGTTGGCGATCCCGACGGCGCCGGCCAGCAGGGTGAACAGGGCGGCGGCCCCAGCCAGCAACGGCGCGCCCTTGGCCAGGGCGGAGAGGGCGGCCGGGCGGCGCAGGACCAGCAGTATGGGTGCGGCGACGATGGCGGCGGCCAGCAGCAGGATGATCAGTTGCACCGGCGCGGCGGCGTTTCCGAAGACGTCACCCACGGTCAGGCGGTTGGCCGTAGGGGCCGCGAGCGCTGGCGTGGCGAGCAGGAGCGGCGCGGCGGCCGACAGAGCGATGAGGCGCATGGGTGTCTCCGAAGGATTACGATTGTAAGATGCATGGAGATTTACGATAGTAAATCCAAAAGTCAATATGGAGCCTCTTGCCGCGTGGGGACGGGGCGGGAATGACGGGAGGTATGGGGATGGACTGTGCCGTATCCCCAGTCGTTTCCGTATCAAAATAAGCAAACTCAATAGCTTACGAAAATCTTCATCGCGCGCATCAGACGCGCTGAAACCTCCCGCATAATCATCCCACCTCGTCGTGGGGAAAGGGCGCAAGGCCAGCGACCATCGCGGCGGCGGGGGGTGATCGAGCGGGACTGGGCTTCAGGGAGATACTGAAGCGTGTCCGGGGATCCCGGCGTTGCGGGACCCGCCCGTCGTTGGCGTGGACGGAGAGAAACGCGGGAGATGCCATAGGCCCTCGTGCTTCGGCCGCCGAAGGGCTCCGGAAACGGAGCGGTTCGGGTCCTACTAAGGCCTCAACAGGGCCACTCGGCGGGACGCTGACGGATAACGACCACGCGGAGCGCTCGGCTTCGTCGAAACGGTTACTTCTATTGTCCTCCGGACGGGGTCCGGACGCTCCGCGACCCTTTCCATCAACTCGGCGGTGTCCCGCGCGAGGTCGAATGATCGTGGGCGACGCGGCCCTAAAGTAACAGTCCAAACAATCGGCAATCTCGCCGCTCGCCCTCGCGTTGAACATGGCCCTTAAGATAGCCCTCCGCCTCGAACCCCAGCCGCTCAAGCAGACGCTCGGCCTTGTGGTCACCGACATGGGTGCGGGCGATGAGGCGCTTGAGGCCAATCGAAGCGGCGTGGGCCAGCAGGGCGCGCACAGCCTCCAGGCCATACCCCTGACCCCAGCCGTCGCGGGCGACCATGAAACGGAGTTCGGCGCGATGATGTCGTTTATCGATATCGACCAGTTCGCAATAGCCCAGAAAGGCGCCGGTGTTCGACTGGCGGACCGCCCAGTAGTGCGCCTTGCCTTCATTCATCTCGGCGACCTGGGCGACCACGCAGGCCTTGACCTCATCGGGATCCTCGATGGGGGCCTGATCCCAGTGGGCCATGACTTCCGGATCGCTGAGAAACGGATAGACATGCGGCGCGTCTGTCGACGTCAGCGGCGCCAGGGTCAGTCGTTCGGTTTCAAGGATCATTCGGGTCCAGGCTTCACTTCAAGGGCTTGAGTTGGCCAGCGGTCTTCCCAGCTATGGCGTGCGCGCGCTGCTAGTGGTAGAGGGGCCGCTTCGTTTTTCACGACGGATCGTCCCGTCGCCCGGATCGAGATCAGTTTACTCATGCTCATCGGCATCCTGCTCGCCATCAACATCGTCGTCTGCCTTGGCCTGATCGGCGTGGTCCTCCTGCAGCGCTCCGAAGGCGGCGCCCTGGGCATGGGCGGCGGCAATACCGGCTTCATGACGGCGCGCGGCGCAGGCGACCTGCTGACCCGCATCACCTGGATCCTGTTCTCGATCTTCCTGGTCATCAGCCTTGTCCTGACCATCCTGACCGGTCGCATGGGCGGCGGTTCGGCGGCGGATCGCCTGAACATCGACGGCCTGGACACCAAGACGCTGAACGCGCCCGCCGTCCCGCTCGCGCCCGCCGGTCAGACGCCGTCGAGCGCCCAGCCCGGCGCGATCCAGGCCCCGACCCCCAGCCTGAACGCGCCCCTGGTCTCCGAGCCGGCGCCTTCAGCGCCCGTGACCCCGGCGCCGGCGCCGGCCCAAACCCCGGCCCAGTAAGCGTTTGCAGCGAAAGCTGTTGATGAACGTCGGTCTTTTCGACGCAATCGCCGAATCGCGGCTAATCTGAGCGCCCATGACCCGGTACATCTTCATCACCGGCGGCGTGGTTTCCTCGCTTGGAAAAGGCCTCGCCTCCGCAGCGCTCGGAGCGCTTCTCCAGGCTCGTGGCTACAAGGTCCGCCTTCGTAAGCTCGACCCTTATCTCAACGTCGATCCTGGCACGATGAGCCCGTATCAGCACGGCGAGGTCTTCGTGACCGACGACGGCGCCGAGACGGACCTCGACCTTGGCCACTACGAGCGCTTCACCGGCGTGTCGGCGACCAAGGCCGACAACATCACCACCGGCCAGATCTACAAGACCATCATCGAGAAGGAGCGGCGCGGCGACTATCTGGGCGCGACCGTCCAGGTGATTCCGCACGTCACCAACGAGATCAAGCAGTTCGTGCTGTCGCCGGCCATGGACGAGACGGGCGAGAAGCCGGTCGACTTCGTGCTGGTCGAGATCGGCGGCACGGTCGGCGACATCGAGGGCCTGCCGTTCTTCGAGGCCATCCGCCAGCTGCGCCAGGACCTGCCGCGCGGCCAGAGCTGCTATGTCCATCTGACCCTGCTGCCGTTCATCAAGACGGCCGGCGAGATGAAGACGAAGCCGACCCAGCACTCCGTCAAGGAACTGCGCTCGATCGGCATCCAGCCCGACATCCTGCTGTGCCGTTGCGAGCAGGAAATTCCGGTCGAGGAAAAGCGCAAGATCGCGCAGTTCTGCAACGTGCGGCCCAGCGCCGTGATCCAGGCGATGGACTCGTCTTCGATCTATGCGGTGCCGATCGACTATCACCAGGAAGGCCTCGACGCCGAGGTGCTGGACGTGTTCGGCCTGCACGACGCGCCCAAGCCGGACCTGAGCCGCTGGGAAGCCATCGACCAGGTCGTCAATCATCCCGACGGCGAAGTGACCATCGCCGTGGTCGGCAAGTACACCGTCCTGAAGGACGCCTATAAGTCGCTGATCGAGGCCCTGCATCACGGGGGTCTGGCCAACAAGGTGAAGGTCAATCTCGACTGGGTCGAGAGCGAGACCTTCGAGGGCGATCCCGGCGCGGCTGCGGTTCGTCTGGAAAACGCTCATGCCATCATGGTGCCCGGCGGCTTTGGCGAGCGGGGCGCCGAGGGCAAGATCCGCGCCGCCCAGTTCGCCCGCGAACGCAAGGTGCCGTATTTTGGCATCTGTTTCGGCATGCAGATGGCGGTCATAGAAACCCTGCGCAACGTGGCCGGCATTACCGATGCCTCGTCCAGCGAGTTTGGCCCCACCGACCGTCCAGTCGTCGGGATCATGACCGAGTGGATCAAGGGCAATGAGACGGTCCAGCGGCGCTCGGGCGACGACCTGGGCGGCACCATGCGCCTGGGGGCCTTCGACGCTGTCCTGACGCCCGGCAGCAAGGTGGCGGCCATCTATGGCGACACGGCCATCAGCGAACGCCACAGGCACCGCTACGAGGTCAATATCGGCTACAGCCACCGGATGGAGGAGTCCGGCCTGAAGCTGACCGGTCGTTCGCCCGACGGCGTGCTGCCCGAGATCGTCGAACGCGACGACCATCCGTGGTTCATCGGCGTGCAGTTCCACCCGGAGCTGAAAAGCCGTCCATTCGCCCCGCATCCGCTGTTCGCCAGCTTCATTGCAGCGGCAAAAGAGCAGGGCAGGCTAGTCTAAACAGGCGTGTTGCATGTCTGAAGAGATTCAGGCATAAGCGCGCGCTCACACGGCGGCCTGGGTCTTCCCGAGTCGCCGTCTCTAATTTTCACGCTCAGCGCGCAGAGTCACTTCGATGGCCGTTCCCAAAAGAAAAACTTCGCCTTCTCGCCGGAACATGCGCCGGTCGCACCACGCCCTGGGCGCCAACTCCTTCGTCGAAGACAAGGACTCGGGCGAACTGCGTCGTCCCCACCACGTCGACCTGAAGACGGGCCTGTACAACGGCAAGCAGATCCTCACCCCCAAGGAAGACTAAGGTCTCTCCTTCAAGGCTGTGAGCGCGAAGACGCCGCCCGGTTCGCCTGGCGGCGTTTTTCGTCATGGCCGTCTAAAAAACGGTGTTATCGTGAGCGGACCAGGGAGGTCCGCCCATGCTCACACGCCGCATCGTAACGGCGGGACTGGGTCTTTCGTTCATGACCCACGGGGTGTTGGCCCAGGAGCCTGCGCCAGCGACCAAACCTGTCGAGTCTCCCGAACCCGTTCTCATTCTTGACGCCTCTCTCGATCCCGACGACCGGTTGACGGTCGAGGTCACGCTCAATGGCGTGGGGCCCTTCCAGTTCATTGTCGACAGCGGCGCCGGTCGCAGCGTGTTGTCTGAGACGCTCGCCAATCGGCTGGCCCTCGCGCAAGGGCCCGACATTCTCGTTCACGGCATCAGCGGCTCGATAATCGCCCGAACGGCGAAGGTCGCCCAGCTGATGGTTGGCGACGCGCGGCTGTCGAACGTCAATCTACCCGTGCTGCCTCCAGAGCGGGTTGGCGCGGACGGCTTTCTGGGCGTCGATATTCTTGAAGGCCGCAACGTCATCATGGACTTCCGCAAGCGCAAGCTTGAGGTGCGTCGGAGCCGGTCACCGTTTGATCTTGTCAGATTGCCACGCGAGGTCTCGGTCATGGCCGACGACCGGTTCGGCCGCCTGACCGTCGCTGACTGCCGGGTGGCCGGGGCGAGGGCCCTGGCCTTTGTCGATTCCGGCGGTGGCGTCAGTATTGGCAACAAGGCGCTGTCTCGAGCCATCGCCACGCGACGGCGACGCCACGACGATGTCAGGTCGGCCCAGTTGCTGACGGCCTCGGGCGAGGTCACGGTGGGCGAATATCGGATCGCGCCATCCCTGACCCTGGGCGATCTGAGAATGACCAACGTGCCGATGGCCTTTGCCGACCTGCACATCTTCGATGTCTGGGGGCTTAATGATCGGCCAGCCCTGCTGCTGGGCGTTGATATCCTGAAGCTGTTTTCCCGGGTCGAACTCGACTTCGGCGCGGGGCGCGTGCTGTTCCGCATCGGCGGTGTAACGCCGCCCCGCGTCCTTAGCGCCTGACCCTACTGGGTGCGTCCCCGGGCCTGAATCTGCGCCCGCCGCGCTTCCACCGCTCCCGGCGTGACCTTGCGATTGTGAGCGCTGGATCGCTCATGCTCGATCTCCAGACCCTTGCGGAAAGACCGCTCGAAGCCCTCGTCGATCAGGCTCTTGTAGAACGACAGGGTCTCCACCGGGATCGAGGCCATGTCGGCGGCCAGTTTCAGAGCTGTGGGCATCAGGTCAGCGGCAGGGACCACCCGATTGACAAGGCCCCACTCGGCAGCGGTCTTCGCGTCCAGGAAATTGCCGGTCAGCGACAGTTCCTTGGCGCGATAGATCCCGATCAGGCGTGACAGCTTTTGCGATAGCCCCCAGCCGGGCATGATGCCGACCCGGGCGTGGGTGTCGGCGAAGCGGGCGTTCTCCGAGGCGATCAGCACATCGCAGGCCAGGGCCAGCTCAAAGCCACCGGTAATGGCGACCCCGTTGATCGCGCCGATCACGGGCTTGCGGCACGTCTCGATGGCTTTGACCGGATTGGACTCGGCCCCCTGGTCATTGGCGGCGCTCATCGCCTTGGGGTCGCTGCCCAGCTCCTTCAGATCCAGTCCGGCGGTGAAGGCCTTTTCCCCGGCGCCGGTCAGCACGACCACACTGATCGCCGGATCGGCGTCCAATTCGAACATGACGGTGTGCAGCATGGACCGCATCACCTTGGACAGGGCGTTCATGGCCTCAGGCCGGTTCAGGGTGACGACGGCGATCGGGCCGCTCTTCTCGACGGTCAGCATGGTGTTCTCCCTTGCGTGACGAACGATCAGTCGCGATCCAGAGGGAAGTCAAGTTGCGCCGGCCGGCCTTGGCGGCTAAGGCTCCCGCGCCTTTCGCCTTGAGGAGCTGCCATGACCGAGATCGTCGATATCATCGCCCGCGAAATTCTCGATAGCCGGGGCAACCCGACGGTCGAGGTCGATGTGATCCTGGAAGACGGCGCCTTTGGCCGCGCTGCCGTGCCCTCGGGCGCTTCGACCGGCGCTCACGAGGCCGTCGAAAAGCGTGACGGTGACAAGAGCCGCTATCTTGGCAAGGGCGTTCTGCAGGCCATCGATGCGGTCAATGGTGAGATCTTTGACGCCCTCTCGGGCGTTGATGCTGAGGATCAGCGGCGGGTCGACACCCTGTTGATCGATCTGGACGGCACGCCGAACAAGGCCCGCCTGGGCGCCAATGCCATTCTCGGCGTCTCGCTGGCCACGGCCAAGGCCGCAGCCGAGTCGGCCGGTTTGCCGCTCTACAAGTACGTCGGCGGCGTCAATTCGCGCGTCCTGCCCCTGCCGATGATGAACATCATCAATGGCGGCGCCCATGCCGACAACCCGATCGATATCCAGGAATTCATGATCCTGCCGACCGGCGCCGCCAACTTCAGCGAAGCCCTCCGTATGGGCGCCGAGATCTTCCACGGCCTGAAGAAGGCTCTGAAGGACGCCGGCCACAACACCAATGTTGGCGACGAAGGCGGTTTCGCACCGAACCTGGGCTCGGCCGAGGACGCTCTGGCGTTTATCGTCAAGGCGGGCGAGGCGGCTGGCTACAAGGCTGGCGATGATTTCGTTCTGGGCCTGGACGTCGCCGCCACCGAGTTCTTCAAGAACGGCAAGTATGAGCTGGAAGGCGAGGGCAAGAGCCTGGATCCGGCCGGCATGGTCGACTACCTGGCGGGTCTCGCCGACAAGTTCCCGATCCTGTCGATCGAAGACGGCATGTCCGAGGACGATTTCGAGGGCTGGAAGCTTCTGACCGACGCCTTGGGCAAGAAGGTTCAGCTGGTTGGCGACGACCTGTTCGTCACCAATCCCAAGCGCCTGCAGACGGGCCTCGACAAGGGTCTGGCCAATTCGATCCTGGTTAAGGTCAACCAGATCGGCACGCTGTCGGAGACCATCGACGCCGTCGATATGGCGCACCGCGCCGGATACACCAGCGTCATGAGCCACCGCTCGGGCGAGACCGAGGATTCAACGATCGCCGACCTCGCGGTCGCGCTGAACTGCGGTCAGATCAAGACCGGCTCGCTGGCCCGCTCGGACCGGCTGGCCAAGTACAACCAGCTTCTCCGTATTGAGCAGATGCTGGACGATCAGGCCGTCTATGCCGGGCGTGCGGCGCTCAAGGGCCGTTAGTCCTTTCTACAACCGGAACGTCGTTCAGGCGCGGCTTCTGATAGAAGCCGCGCCTTTTCCATTTTCGGGATCGGACGCGGTTTGGTTTGCTGATTCCCGAGCGCCGAATGATCGCTCTGCGCGCAATGGCCAGTTTGACCATCAGGACCGCTCGCATTTTTTCTATAAGCATCCGCCGCCGGTCTGCGAGACCAGATTTGTGACTTTTCGCGGGTGCGAGCCAGACGCTGCGATGCGGTATCTAGATGCCGATGAAACCATCTCAAATGAAAGCACCGCGGCCTGCGCAAACCCGGACTGTCGGCGCACTTCGCGAGCCCTTATTCAGAAGGCGTTAAGCACGATCTGAGACGCTGAGAATCCCTTCCCGGGATTCCCAGATGTTCGCCCGACTGCAACCGATCCTGCCGACCGCGGCGATCCTTTTCCTGATCTTCTACTTCGTGTTCCACGCCCTGACCGGCGAACGCGGCCTCCTGTCGACGTCTGAACGCACCGCAGATCTCGCGATCAAGACGAAGGAACTCAAGAAGATCCGCGCCGAAAGGATGGACCTGGAGGCCCGGGCTCGTCTATTACGCAGCGGCAGTCTGTCGGCGGATCTCCTGGAAGAACGCGCACGTTCCCTCCTCGGATATGCTGACCCAAAGGACTATGTGATCCGCACCAAGCGCTAGCGAGGGCGGAGCACGGCCTGCGGCGCGGACTGACGGTCGTTCCACGGATCATCCGAACCGGGAGCGGTCTAGGCGTGACATTAGGAGCGTTTCCTACGCGGAACCGACGACGACTTCGGCGGGATGTGCTCTGGGATGAAGGCCGCGATGAAGATTGGCCAGGGAGAGTTGAATGGCGCGAACGCGCAAGGGTGAAGCTTCCGATGGAAAGAGCGTAGACACCGGTGTCAACGCTTTCGTCGGCAAGGAAGAGCTTCTCAAGTTCTATCAGGACATGCTGCTGATCCGTCGCTTCGAGGAGCGTGCGGGCCAGCTTTACGGCATGGGTCTGATCGGCGGGTTCTGCCACCTCTATATCGGTCAGGAAGCCATCGCGGTCGGTATGCAGTCGATCCAGCAGAAGGGCGACCAGATCATCACGGGATACCGTGATCACGGCCATATGCTGGCCGCAGGTATGGACCCCAGGGAAGTCATGGCCGAACTGACCGGTCGCGCAGGCGGTTCGTCGCGCGGCAAGGGTGGCTCGATGCACATGTTCGATATCGAAACCGGCTTTTACGGCGGCCACGGCATCGTCGGCGCGCAGGTCGCTCTGGGCACGGGCCTTGCCTTGGCCAACCACTACAAGGGCAATGGCAACGTCTCGTACGCCTATTTCGGTGACGGCGCGGCCAACCAGGGCCAGGTCTATGAGAGCTTTAACATGGCCCAGCTGTGGAAGTTGCCGGTCGTGTATGTGATCGAGAACAACCAATACGCCATGGGCACCAGCGTTGAGCGTTCGGCGTCGGAAACCGCCTTCCACAAGCGTGGCGTATCGTTCCGGATTCCGGGCGAGGAAGTCGACGGAATGGATATCGCCGCCGTTCGCGAAGCCGGCGCCCGCGCGACCGAGCACGCTCGCAGCGGCCTGGGTCCCTACATCCTTGAGATGAAGACCTATCGCTATCGTGGTCACTCGATGTCGGATCCGGCCAAGTACCGTACCAAGGAAGAGGTCGATGAGGTCAAGCAGACCCGCGATCCGATCGATCACATCAAGGAACGCCTGGCCAAGGCTGGCGTCACCGAGGACGACCTGAAGGGCATCGACGCCGAGGTGAAGCGCATCGTCGCCGAAGCCGCCGAATTCGCGCGAACCAGCCCTGAACCCGATCCGTCCGAACTGTACACAGACGTCTACTTGGAGGCCGCCCAGTGAGCGTGGACATCCTGATGCCCGCCCTCTCGCCCACGATGGAAGAGGGCACGCTGGCCAAGTGGCTGGTCAAGGAAGGCGACACCGTCAAGGCCGGCGACGTGATCGCCGAGATCGAAACCGACAAGGCGACGATGGAAGTCGAAGCCGTCGATGAAGGCGTCGTCGAGGCCATCCTGGTCCCCGGCGGCACCGAGAACGTCAAGGTCAACACGCTGATCGCGCGTCTGAAGGGCGAGGGCGAGGCGGCTTCGGCCGCTCCGGTGCCCGCAGCCCAGGCTGCTCCCGTGGCTGCCACGTCGGTCGCTGCGGCCGCTCCGGCTGTCAGCGCCGGCGCCTCGACCTTCGCTGATCCAGAAATTCCCGCCGGCACGCCGATGAAGAAGATCACCGTACGCGACGCCCTGCGCGACGCCATGGCCGAAGAAATGCGCCGCGACGAACGCGTGTTCCTGATGGGCGAGGAAGTCGCCCAGTACCAGGGCGCCTACAAGGTTAGCCGCGACCTGCTCCAGGAATTCGGCGCCAAGCGCGTCATCGACACCCCGATCACCGAGCACGGCTTTGCCGGCATGGGCGTCGGCGCGGCGATGGCGGGTCTGAAGCCGATCGTCGAGTTCATGACCTGGAACTTCGCCATGCAGGCGATCGACCACATCATCAACTCGGCCGCCAAGACGCTCTATATGTCGGGCGGTCAGATCAAGTCGTCGATCGTGTTCCGCGGCCCCAACGGCGCCGCGTCCCGCGTGGGCGCCCAGCACAGCCAAGACTATGCTGCCTGGTATGGCAACGTTCCGGGTCTGAAGGTCATCGCGCCCTATGACGCGGCTGACGCCAAGGGCCTGCTGAAGGCCGCCATCCGCGACCCGAACCCGATCGTCTTCCTCGAACACGAGATGATGTACGGCCTCGAATTCGACATCCCCGATGTCGAGGACCACGTCGTGCCGATCGGCAAGGCCAAGGTCCGTCGAGAGGGCACAGACGTCACCCTGGTGGCCTACAGCCGCATGGTCGGCTTCTGCCTGAAGGCCGCTGACGAACTGGCCAAGGAAGGTATCTCGGCCGAGGTCGTCGATCTGCGGACCATCCGTCCGATGGATCACGACACCATCCTGCAGAGCGTCAAGAAGACCAACCGTCTGGTGACTGCCGAGGAAGGCTGGGGCCCGATGGGCGTCGGCGCCGAGATCGTCGCGCGCATCACCGAGCACGGCTTCGACTACCTGGACGCCCCGCCGCTGCGGGTCCATCAGGAAGACGTTCCGCTGCCCTATGCGGCCAATCTGGAAGCCCTCTCGCTGCCGTCGGTCGACAAGATCGTCTCGGCCGCCAAGAAGGTCTGCTACCGCTGATGAAGATGCGGCTCACGTCTGGCGGTGCGGCGGCGATCGTTGCATACCTGTCGGGCGTGAGCCGTTTCGATTTCGGCCAAGAACAACACCTCGCCCCGGCGCGAGATCGCGCGGACGACGGCCCGGCCGACTACGTCCCGAACGCTTGAGGAAGAAGCTCAATGTCGATCGACATCCTGATGCCCGCCCTGTCGCCCACCATGGAAGAGGGCACCCTCGCCAAGTGGCACGTGAAGGTGGGTGACACCGTCAAGGCCGGCGACGTGATCGCCGAGATCGAGACCGACAAGGCAACGATGGAAGTCGAGGCCGTCGACGAGGGCGTGGTCGAGGCCATCCTGGTCGACGCCGGGACCGAGAACGTCAAGGTCAACGCCCTGATCGCCAAGCTGGTCGGGGAGGGCGAAAGCCCGGCTCCCGCGCTGAAGGCTGCCCCCGCCGCTGAAGAGCCGAAGGCTGCACCGCCCGCACCGGCCGCTGCGCCTCAGGCCGCCGCCGCTCTAGTCGCTCAAATCGGCGATCGTGTGTTAGCGTCACCGCTGGCCCGCCGTCTGGCTCAGGCCGCCGGCCTTGACCTGAAGACTGTCAAGGGCACCGGTCCGCATGGCCGGGTGGTCAAGGCCGATGTCGAGGCCGCAGGCAAAGGCGGCGCTGCGCCTGCCAAGGCCGCGACTTCAACCTCGGCTCCGGCCGCTGCCGCCGCGCCGCGTCAGGCGCTGTCGCTGGAGCAGATGGGCATCCCCGCCGGCTCCTACGACCTGGTTCCGCTGGACGGCATGCGCAAGACCATCGCGCGCCGCCTGACCGATAGCTTCCGTGACGTGCCGCACTTCCCGCTGACCATCGATCTCGAGATCGACGGCCTGCTGGCGGCCCGCGCCAAGATCAATAGCCTGCTGGCGGATCAGGGCGTGAAGGTGTCGGTCAATGACATCATCATCAAGGCCGTTGCCGTGGCCCTCAAGCGCGTGCCGGAGGCCAACGCCTCCTACACGCCGGAAGGCATCGCCATGCATAAGCACGCCGACATCGCGGTGGCCGTAGCCATCGACGGCGGCCTGATCACGCCGATCGTCCGCGCCGCCGAGACCAAGGGCCTGGCCCAGATCTCGGCCGAGGTGAAGGACCTGGCGGCGCGCGCCAAGGCCAAGAAGCTGAAGCCCGAGGAATTCCAGGGCGGCACCTTCTCGGTCTCCAACCTGGGCATGTTCGGCATCAAGGCCTTCGCCTCGATCATCAACGAGCCGCAGGGCGCCATCATGAGCGTCGGGGCCGGCGAGCAGCGCCCGGTGGTCAAGAACGGCCAGCTGGCCGTGGCGACCGTAATGACCGTCACCTTGACCTGCGATCACCGCGTGGTCGATGGCGCTATTGGCGCCAAGTTCCTGGCGGCCTTCAAGCCGCTGATCGAAGAGCCGCTGACCCTGATCGTCTGATCACTGGAAGGGGCAGGAGAGCGCCATGTCGGTCTATGACTACTCGGCCAAGACGTTGGACGGCCACGACGTAAGCCTGGCCGACTATCGTGGTCAGGTGCTGCTGATCGTCAACACGGCCAGCAAGTGCGGTTTCACCCCACAGTACGAAGGCCTTGAGGCGCTCTATCGCCAATACAAGGATCGCGGCCTGAGCATCCTGGGCTTCCCGTGCAACCAGTTCGGAGCCCAGGAGCCCGGGAACGCCGAAGAGATCGCCAGCTTCTGCTCGCTGACCTATGACGTGACCTTCCCGATGCTGGCCAAGATCGACGTCAACGGCCCCTTGACCCATCCGCTCTATGCCTTCCTGAAGAAGGAGCAGAAGGGTCTGCTGGGCACCGAGGGCATCAAGTGGAACTTCACCAAGTTCCTGATCGGCCGCGACGGCGAAGTCGTCGAGCGGTTTGCTCCCACCACCAAGCCCGAAGACCTCAAGGTCGCGGTCGAGGCGCTGCTCTAATTCTCCCGGATCGGCTTGCAGGCCGATCGATCGAGGCCGCCCGGCTCCCCTCGGGCGACGTCCAAGCTAGGGTAAGAACACCATGTCCACGGAATTCGATGTCGTCGTTATCGGCGCTGGTCCTGGCGGCTATGTGGCCGCGATCCGCGCCAGCCAGCTTGGCCTGAAGACGGCGATCGTCGAGCGCGAGAATCTGGGTGGCATCTGCCTGAACTGGGGCTGCATCCCCACCAAGGCTCTGCTGAAGTCCGGCGAGATCTTCGAGCAACTGTCGCACCTGGACGCCTACGGCCTGTCGGTGGAAAAGCCGGCCTTCGACTTCACCAAGATCATCGAGCGCTCGCGCGGCGTGGCCAAGACCATGTCGGGCGGCATCGCCTTCCTGATGAAGAAGCACAAGATCGAGGTCATTGAGGGCGAAGCCAGGCTCGAAAAGGGTTCTCCCGCTCCCAAGGTTGTCGTGGCCCTGAAGGCCGGTGGCAGCCGCGCGATCCAGGCTAAGAACGTCATCCTGGCCAGCGGCGCGCGGGCCCGGAACATTCCCGCCATCGGCGCGGTGTCGGACGGCGACAAGGTCTGGACCTATCGTGACGCCCTTGCCCCCAAGACCATGCCAAAGTCGCTGGTCGTCATCGGCTCGGGCGCCATCGGCATCGAGTTCGCGAGTTTCTATCGCGCCCTTGGCGCCGAGGTGACCGTCGTCGAGGCCGTCGACCGCATCATGCCGGTCGAGGACGCCGAGGTGTCCAAGGCCGCCCAGAAGGCGTTCGAGAAGCGCGGCATCAAGTTCCGTATCGGCGCCAAGGTGACTAAGATCGACAAGACCGGCACGGGCGTCTCGGTTTCGGTCGAGGTCGGCGGCAAGGCCGAGCAACTGACCGCCGAGAAGTGCATCGTCGCCATCGGCATTGTGCCCAATACTGAAGGCACGGAAGCCGTGGGCCTGACCACCGATCGCGGTCATGTGGTCACCGGCAAGCACGGCGAGACGAACGTTCCGGGCCTCTACGCCATCGGTGACGTCGCCGGCGCGCCCTGGCTCGCTCACAAGGCCAGCCATGAAGGCATCCACGCGGCCGAACACATCGCCGGCTACAAGACGCCCGCCGTGCACTCGCCGATCCCGGGCTGCACCTATGCCAACCCGCAAGTCGCCTCGGTGGGCTACACCGAAGCTGCCGCCAAGGCGGCCGGCATTGACGTAAAAGCCGGCCGTTTCCCGTTCAAGGTCAATGGCAAGGCCGTGGCCGCCGGCGAGACCGAGGGCTTCGTCAAGGTGGTGTTCGACGGCAAGACCGGCGCCCTGATCGGCGCCCACATGATCGGCCACGAAGTGACCGAGATGATCCAGGGTTTCGTTACCGCCATCACGCTGGAAGCGACCGAGGAAGACCTGCACGGAATCGTCTACGCTCACCCGACCATGTCGGAAGCCATGCACGAAGCCACGCTCGATGCGTATGGGCGGGTGCTGCACATCTAGGGGCCTGAATGGCGCGCGCGACGGCCACAGAGACCGACAAGTCAGCCAAGGCTTTGGCCAAAACTTCGGCCAAGACTCGGAAGGGGGCCAAGACCACCCTTTCCGAAGCCAATCTGGCCGATCTGGGCGCGGAACGGCTGGCGTCCATTCTGATGGAGCTATCGACCGACGCCTACGTCAAGCGCGCCCTGCGGCTGGAACTGTTCGCCGAGGTCAGTCCCGAGGGGCTGGCGCTGGAGATCACCAAGCGTCTTGCGGCGATCGCCAAGGCGACCTCGCGGATTCACTGGCGCAAACGCGCGGCTTTCGCGCGCGATCTCGAACTTCATCTGCGCATGATCCAGCGCCTGGCCAAGACCGATCCCAAGACGGCGCTGCCACTACTGATGGACTTCCTGGATCTGGCGGGTTCGGTCTTTGACCGGATCAGCCAGCCCGAAGGTCCGATCGGCGAGGTTTTCGCTGAGGCGCGCGACACCTTCGGTGACATCGCCCCGGCCGCCAGGATCGCGCCGGTCGATCTGGCTGACAGGGTGGCGCGGCTGATCCTTTGTGATGACCACTTCGTCTTTGGCCCTCTGGTCGCGGTCGCGGCGCCGTCGCTGGGTCCTGCGGGGCTGGCGCGACTGGGCGAGCGCCTGCAAGCAGCCTTGGCCGACCGTCCCGCACGCTCGGCAGGGGCCTATGACGCCAAGGCGTCCGTGGTGCGCGACGCCCTGCGCCGCCTCGCCGACATCAGCGGCGATGTCGGCGGCTTTATCGCGACCTTCAGCGAGACGCAGCGTCGGTTTCCCGCCATCGCCGCCGAGATCGGGCGCCGGCTCTTGGCCGCAGGAAAAGCGCGCGAGGCCTTGGCCGCATTGGATATTGCCGCGCCCAACCTCAAGCCGCGCTCACTGCTTTCGTCCCGCGCGGCCGAGCCTGACGATCCGGTCGATCGGGCCGTGTGGGAAGATGTCTATCTCGACGCGCTGCAGGCCAATGGCCGCCAGGACGAGGCCCAGCGCCGGCGCTGGGCGGCTTTCGAGGCCACCCTGTCCATCCCGAGACTGAAGGCGTTTCTCAAGGGCCTGCCGGACTTCGATGATGTGGTGGCCGAGGACGACGCCAAGAAGATCGCCACCGAGTTTCCGCGCTTTGACACGGCCCTGGCCTTTCTGATCGAATGGCCGGATCTGCCGGCGGCGTCGCGGCTGATCGTCAACCGGCACGGCGCCATCAACGGCGCGGACGAAGAGCTGCTGACCGCCGCCGCGCGCCGTCTGGAAGGCGCCTATCCCCTGGCCGCGACCCTGCTGCTACGCGCCATGATCCGCAACACGCTGACCTATGGGATCGCGGGCCGCTACAAGGCCGCAGCCCAACAGTGGCTTGAGGTGGAGTCCCTGGCCCCGATGATCGCCGACTTCGGTGAGTTTCCCGACCATGAGACCTTCATGGCTGACCTGCGGGCGACGCATGGCCGCAAACAGGGCTTCCGGGCCGAGCTGGAAGCCCTGGGCGGCGTCTTTTAGCGCGTCAGTCTAGGCGGCCTTGGCGTCCTGATCAGCCATGCGCTGGATAGCGACATAGTCGGTCTTGCCGCTGCCCAGGACGGGCACCTCCGGCACCTTCAGGATCTTGCGCGGCACCGACAGCTCCGGCGCGCCGATCGTCTGGGCGTGGGCCACAAGGTCGGACACCGCCGCATCGTGACGATCGGTGACCAGCACAAGCTTCTCGCCTTTTTTCTTGTCAGGCATGGCAATCACAGCGTGGCGGCCATCGGGCCAGACGGCCGAAGCCAGATCCTCGGCGGCTGTTAGCGAAACCATTTCGCCGCCGATCTTGGCGAAGCGCTTCACGCGACCCTTGATGGTGATCCAGTTGTCTTCCGACATCACGACCACGTCGCCGGTGTCGTGCCAGCCGCCTTCCGGAGCGTCGACGCCGCCGTCCTCGCGCAGATAGCCCGACATGATGTTGGGCCCCCGCACCAGCAGGCGTCCGCCCTCGACTATGCCCTCGACGGGTTCGATGCGGAACTCTTGGCCGGGCAGCAAGCCGCCCACCGTGCCGCGCCGGTTGTCTTCGGGCTTGTTGACCGCGATCACCGGCGAGGCCTCGGTCGCGCCATAGCCTTCCAGAACGGGGACGTCGCCAAACCTCTCTCGGATGAGGTTGTGCGTTTCTTCCCTAACTTTTTCAGCGCCGCAAACGACAAACCTCAGGCCGGAAAGCTCGTCGCTGTCGGACGCGCGCGCATAGTGGTTCAGGAAGGTGTCGGTCGCGAAAAGCACCGAGGCGCCAGTGTCCTTGACCAGGGCCGGGATCTGCTTGGTATGCAGCGGCGAGGGATACTGGAAAGCCTTCATGCCATTCAACAGCGGCAGGATCACCCCGCCCGTCAGGCCAAAGCAGTGGAACACGGGGAGGGGGTTGAAGAACACCCAGTCGGGGTCCAGCGCGATGTGGGCGGCGATCTGCTCGGCATTGCTGACCAGGTTGGCCTGACTCAACACGACCCCGCGGGGCGCCCCGAAGCTGCCGGACGTGAAGAGCACGACCCCCTTGTCTGAAGGCTTGGCCTGGGCGCGGAACTGGCGCGGGAATAGCCCCGCCGCGGCCGCGAACAGCTTGTCGGTCACGCCGATCGCGCTGCGCACGTCCTCCAAATAGGTAATCTTCGTCTGGCTCTCCAGAGCGTCGACGATGTCGTGCAGATTGCCCAGTTCGATGAACTTGTGAGCGGTCAGCACCCGCTGGACCTTGGCCAGGGCGCAGGCGGCCTTCAGGTTTCGCAGACCCGCCGTGAAGTTGAGCATGGTCGGCACGCGGCCAAAGGCGTGCAGGGCGAAGAAGGTCACCACGGCGGCCGAGCCCGAGGGGAGCAGCACGCCGACATGTTCGCCAGGCTTGGTCATGGACGCGATCTTGCGGCCCAGCGCGAAGCTGGCCCGGATCAGGTCGGTGTAGCTAAGCGGATTTCTGTCCTGATCCTCAAGGATGGGCTTCTTGGCGCCATAGGTGTCGCGCGCATCGATAAGGGCGTCAAAGAGTGCCTTTTGGCCATCTTCCGCATTAAAAACTACCGGCATTCCGGCGGAACCTCCCCGAAGAGCGACATCGCTTTCGTTCGTTGAGCCCGAGACTGCCGGGGAAGGTCCGGCTTTGCAAGGAAGAGTCACGTTACGCTAGGTCAGCCCTTGTGGCGTGGGGCCTTGGCCAGGATCCGCGCGCGAACAAAGGCCTCGACCTGGCCCAGCCAGGCCTCTCGCACAGCGTCTGATTCCATATGAAGCTCATGGCGTCCGCCCGGGAATGTCACGTTTCGGCAGTCGGCGAAGGCGACACAGGCGGAGGTTGCGCGGGCCGAGGCGGTCAGGCGGTCCTCGCCGCCCCGCAACAGCAGGACCGGCGCCCTGACCCGGGCCGCCTCAGCCTGCGCGCGATCGGCGGCTTCGTAGAGGGCGGCCATCCAGCCCAGCGACGGCGCGCCTATCCGCAAATCAGGATTTGCCGTCAGCCAGGCCTGCTGCACCGCGCCGCGAAGCCGGTCGGAGGTTAAGCCGAGCGCCACGCTACCCTGGCCATCGCGGCGCCAGCCCGGCGCGCCCGGCGCTTTCAGCCAGCCCAGCTTCAGCCGGCTGGCCCAGAGCGTGGTCTGGCGCGGGTCGGTCGGAAGATGAGGCAGGTTATTCAGGGCGAACGCCGGAGAGGACAGCATCAGGCCATCCGTTGGGAGGCCGGTCTGAACCGCTCTGAGGGCCACCACGGCGCCATCGGAATGGCCAAGAACGACCAACGGCGTCTCGCCGCTGGGCCGGATCACCACCTTGACCAGGGCGCGCAGGGCGGCGGCGTCGGTCTCGAAGCTGTCGAGGTGGCCCAGATCACGCCAGGGCGTGGCGCGCTCGGACCCGCCCTGACCCTGCCGTTCAAGAACCCAGGCGGCATACCCGGCCATATTGAGGCGGCGGACGGTCTCGAACCACTTCTCGGCAGGTTCGCCGTACCCTGTCAGGATCACCACCGTGGCGCGCGGCGCTACCGGCGGCGCCGATACGCCGTAGCGCTGCACCAGGCCCGCGCCGACCCGAACATAGCCCCAGGCCCAGCCATCAGGCGCATAGAAGCGTGGCGCGATTGAGGGGGGCGTGCGGCTCTCTGCGAAGGGCGCGCGCGCGCCGTCCTGGCCGCAGCCGGCAAGGGTCAGAAAAAACAGGATGGCGAGGAGAGGGCGGCGCATGCAGCGCAGTCATTTCGCGCCTTCGCGCCACATGCAAGATCGCGTGCTTGATCCGGAGGCCAAGAAGACCGATTTAGGCCCCATGGCTACGGTGATCGACACTCTGACAGCACGCAACCCGGAAGACCGGGCGGCGCGCCATCCTGAAAAGCAAAATCGCCCGGATACGGCGGTGCTGCGCAAGCCCGAGTGGCTGCGGGTCCGCGCGCCGGGTTCTGGTCAATATAACGAGACCAGGGGCATCGTGCGCGAGCACAAGCTGACGACGGTCTGCGAAGAAGCGGCCTGCCCGAACATCGGCGAGTGCTGGAGCCAGAAGCACGCGACCATGATGATCATGGGCGAGATCTGCACGCGAGCCTGCGCCTTCTGCAATGTCACCACGGGCCTGCCCAACGCGCTGGACGCCGACGAGCCGCGCCGGGTGGCCGAGGCTGTCGCCAAGATGGGTCTCAAGCACGTCGTCATCACCTCGGTGGACCGCGACGACCTGGCTGATGGTGGCGCCCAGCATTTTGCGCAAGTGGTTCTAGCCATCCGCGCCGCGGCGCCGGGCACGACCATCGAGATCCTGACGCCGGACTTCCTGCGCAAGGATCGCGCCGAGAACGTGGTGATCGATGCCCGTCCCGATGTCTTCAACCACAATCTGGAGACTGTGCCGCGGCTCTATCTGAAGATCCGCCCCGGCGCCCGTTACTACAACTCCCTGCGCCTGCTGGAGCGGGTGAAGGAACGCGACCCGAGCCAGTTCACCAAGTCGGGTCTGATGGTCGGTCTGGGCGAGGCCAAGGAAGAGGTCATGCAGGTCATGGACGACATGCGCTCGGCCGGCGTCGATTTCATCACCATCGGCCAATATCTGCAGCCCACCCGCAAGCACGCCGCCATCGACCGCTTTGTGACCCCAGAAGAGTTCAAGGCCTATGAAGCTATTGCGCGGGCCAAGGGCTTCCTGATGGTCTCATCCAGTCCGCTGACTCGCTCGTCCCACCACGCCGGCGAGGATTTCGCCAAGCTGCAGGCAGCGCGGCGCGCCCTCGACGCCAGGATGGCCTAGGCTTGCATCGCCACGTCGTCACGCGGGTCCTGCCGTACTCGCCCGAGCAGTTGTTCGCACTGGTCGGCGATGTTGAGGCCTATCCCAGCTTCGTGCCGTGGATCACCGGCATGCGGACCTGGAATGCCCGCCAGGATGGATCCATCAGCCTTGTGGACGCCGAAGCCCAGGTCGGATTTTCCTTTCTGAAGGAGAGGTTCGCTACGCGTGTGCGGCGCGACGCCGAGCATCTGACCGTCGATGTCAGCCTGCTCTATGGCCCCTTCAAGCGGCTTTCCAACCAGTGGCGGTTCACGCCCAACAGCGCCGGAACCAGCGTCGAGTTCGTGATTGATTTCGCGTTCAAATCGCGGATGCTCGACGCCTTGCTGGCGGCTAATCTCGACCGGGCGGCTGACAAGCTGATCGCCTGTTTCGAGGCTCGCGCCCGGCAGATCCACGGTGCTAGCCTCGACTAGCCACCGCCTCGCGCAGCATTTCGAGCGCTGTGCGAACCGCGGCCAATTGCACCGCCTCGCGGGTCTGGCCGTCGAACACCTCGTGCCGATGCACCACTGAACGGTTGGCGCGGGCCACAGCGAAATGGACAGTGCCGACGGGTTTCATTGGGGTGCCGCCGCCCGGGCCGGCGACTCCCGTTATCGAGACGGCCACGTGCCCGTTGCTGGCTTCCAGCGCCCCTTCGGCCATCATCCTGGCCACGGGTTGTGAAACCGCGCCATGGTCGGCGATCAGATCGCCCGGAACTTTCAGCATCTCGGACTTCGCCCGATTTGTGTAGGTCACAAAGCCGCGCTCGAAGACATCTGACGCGCCCGATATCGAACATATCGCGCCCGCTACCAGACCGCCGGTGCAGCTCTCGGCGGTCACTAGCCGCAGGGACTGTTCACGCGCCTCGGCAACCAGGAGGCGGGCCAGGGTCTCGATCTCTAGAGGAAACATGGGGCGCTCCGGATTCGTTGTTCAGCCTATAGGCCTCAGGCCGGAGTCTCGACCGCTACGACGGCTTGAGCGGCGAGGCCCTCGCCGCGGCCGGTGAAGCCCATTTGTTCGGTCGTCGTGGCCTTGACGCTCACCCGGTCGATCGGCAGCGACAGGATTTCGGCGAGGCGCTCTCGCATCGCTGCCCGATGGGGTTTGATCTTGGGGCGCTCGCAGATCAGGGTCACGTCGACATTGATGATCGAGCCGCCCTTGGCCCGAACCAGTTCGGCGGCGTGGATCAGGAACTTGTCGGAGGCCGCGCCTTTCCATTGCGGATCGGTCGGCGGGAAATGGTCTCCGATGTCGCCTTCGCCGATGGCGCCGAGCAAGGCGTCCGTCAGGGCGTGCAGGCCTGCGTCAGCGTCGGAATGACCGATCAGGGTCTCGTCATGGGCGATCTCGACTCCGCAGAGCCAGACCGAGCCGCCTGGGCCCCAGCGGTGGGCGTCGAAGCCCTGACCGATCCGGGTGATGCGGGCGGCTCCCGCCAGTCGTTCAGCCATGGCGAAGTCCTCTGGATAGGTCAGTTTCATCAGCAACGGATCGCCGGGCGCGATGGTCACGGAGCCGCCGGCGGCCTCGACCACCTGGGCGTCATCGGTGGGCTCGGTGTCACCATCCCAGGCCTCGTAGGCCGAGACCAGGGTGGCGCGTCCAAATGCTTGCGGCGTCTGGGCGCGCCACAGGTGGTCGCGCGAAGTGGTGACCACGGCGCCGCCGGGCGCGGCGCGCTTCAAGGTATCGGCGACGGCCAGGGCGGGAAACGCCCCATCCTTCCCGACCAGGGCGCTTAACAGGCTGTCGACGGTGGTGCGTGTCAGAAAGGGGCGAGCAGCGTCGTGGACAAGGACAGGCTCATCGGCTGGCCGATCTGAAAGCGCGCCCAGACCGGCCTGGACGGAAAGTGCGCGAGTCGCGCCACCCCGTGCGCCTTTCCAGCCCCGCAACCCCTTCAGCACCTCGGGCAGGACCAGAGCGCCGTCCTCCGTGGTGACGACAACGATCTCGGCGGCCCCGGCGGCCAGGAAGCTCTCGACCGACCAGCGCAAAACGGGTTTACCCCCCAGGGATCGCCATTGCTTGGCTTGTCCAGGGCCGGCCCGGGTTCCGGAGCCAGCGGCGACGATCACGGCGGAAAAGGTCATGGCCGGTGTTTAGTTCGACGGTGGCGGTTGTCCAGTCGATCCGGGCTTTACTGCGCCGCACAATATGCCTAAAAACGCAGCGGCGGGGATGATTACAAAATGAGCAAAGCGCTCAAGGTCGGTAGAGTGGAAGTGCCTGGACGCGTGTGGATCGCGCCCATGACCGGTATTTCCGATCTGCCTTTCAGAGAAACGGCCACGGCGCTCGGCGCGCCTTACGTGGCGACGGAAATGGTGGCTTGCGCCGAGTTCGCGCGGGGGCGGCCCGACGTCGTGCGCCGCGCCGCCGTAGGCGAGGGGTTACCGCTGATGGTCGTGCAACTGGTCGGTCGCGATATTGGCCTGATGGCCAGGGGCGCGCGCATGGCTGCGGAAGCCGGGGCCGAGATCGTCGACCTGAACTTCGGCTGTCCCGCCAAGGAGGTTTCCGGCGGCCAGCAGTGCGGCTCGGCTCTCATGCGTGATCCGGATCTGGCCCAAGCCCTGGTCGCCGCTGCCGTCGAGGCCGTGAATGTGCCTGTTACGGTGAAGATGCGATTGGGCTGGGACGACAACACCCGCAATGCTGCCGACATTGCCCGTCGGGCCGAAGCCGCCGGGGCGAAGGCGATCACGGTTCATGGCCGCACCCGCAGCCAGTTCTACAAGGGCGTCGCCGACTGGTCGGCTGTCGCCGGGGTCAAGGCGGCGGTGTCGATCCCCGTGCTTGTCAACGGCGACATTGTTGACGGCGAAAGCGCCCGGCTGGCGCTCGAGCAGTCAGGCGCGGATGGCGTGATGATTGGTCGTGGCGTTTACGGTCGTCCGTGGATCGCCGGGGCCATTGAAGCCGCACTCGAGGGCCGGACTTTCGTTGAGCCGGACGCCGAGGAACGGTTGGCGATCGCCCTGACCCATTTCCGACGGAGCCTGGATTTCTACGGGCAGCCGCTGGGCCTGAAGATGTTCCGCAAACACCTGGCTTCCTACATCGAAGCCGCGCCGTGGCCGGAGGAGCCCGGGGCGCGCCGCGCCGCGCGGGCTTCGCTGTGTCGTCTGGATGAACCTGAACTGGTCGAAAGCGCTCTGACGCGCCTTTGGCTGGGAGATCGGAGGATCGCCGCATGAGCGACCACGCGCGCGTTTTGGGTGGCAAGGCGCCCGAGGCTCTGAAGGCCGCCGCCTTCGACCTCAGTCCGGAGCCGGCTCTCGTCGTCGACAGCAAGGGTGGTCTGGTCGCCGTCAACGAGGCAGCGGAGGCGTTGTTCGGACACGGCCTGTCGCTGCTGGCTCGCGGCCGGTTCCGCGCCGCCCTGCCGCCGGGTTCCGTGCTGGTGTCGCTGCTCGACCGGGCCATTTTCGAGGGCGCTCCGGTCCGCGAGCATGGCGTCGAGGTCAACCTCTTTGGTCAGCCGCCGTTCGAGGCCGACGGCGCCGCCGCGCCGCTTGGCGATGGTTCAGTGCTGCTCACCCTGCACGTGAAGGGCGTTCTGGGCGTTGATCGCGGCGCCGACGCCGCCGGCCTTCGCTCGGTCGTCGGGCTTGGCAAGATGCTGGCCCACGAGATCAAGAACCCGCTGGCCGGCATTCGCGGCGCGGCTCAACTGCTGAAGGGCGGGGCCTCCGCTGCCGACCAGCCTCTTGCGCAACTGATTGTCGATGAGACCGACCGCATCCGCCGTCTGGTGGACCGGATGGAGGCGTTCTCTGAAGATCTCCCGACGCCGCGCGAGGCGGTGAATATTCACCAGGTGCTGGACCGCATTCGCGCTCTGGTCGCCAACGGCGTCGCCGACGGTCTGTCGCTGCGCGAGACCTATGACCCTTCATTACCGCCTGTTTGGGGTGACGAAGACCATCTGATCCAGATCTTCCTGAACCTGGTGAAGAATGCCGCCGAAGCCGCCCATATGCGCGGCGACGGACGCGGCGCGATTTCGATTCATACCGCCTGGCGTCCCGGGGTTCGGGTTCGCGGCGCCGACGGCAAGGCTGCCAGTGGCGCGCCGATCGAAATTCGTATCCAGGACAATGGCCCTGGCGTGCCGCAGACCCTTCGCGATCATTTGTTCCAACCGTTCGTGACAACCAAGCCGAACGGCACGGGCCTTGGCCTGGCGCTGGTCACCAAACTGGTCACCGCTCATGGCGGCCTGATCGATTTCGAGTCCGAGCCCGGACGCACCGTGTTCCGCGTACTGCTGCCCGTGGCCCCTGAACCCTCTGTCGGAGACGCGTCAGTATGAATGCCGCCAGTAAGAAGATCCTGATCGCTGACGACGACTCGTCGGTGCGGCTCGTTCTCAGTCAGGCCTTCACACGGCTGGGATATCAGGTGCGCGCCACCGGCAATGCGACCACTCTGCTGAAGTGGGTCATGGACGGCGAGGGCGACCTGGTCGTCACGGACGTGATGATGCCGGATGAGAACGTCTTTGACGTGCTGCCGCGCATCCGCAAGGAACGGCCCAAGCTGCCCATCATCGTGATGAGCGCCCAGAACACCTTGCTGACAGCGGTCAATGCCGCCGACGCTGGTGCATTCGAATATGTTTCCAAGCCCTTCGATCTGGACGATGTCACCGCTGCCGCCCGCCGTGCCCTGTCGCGGCCGGCCGACGCCGAGGCTTCGAAGGCTCAGGCCCGGGCCATGCGTGACGAACGCCTGCCGCTGATCGGTCGTTCGGCGCCGATGCAGGAAGTTTACCGCACCATCGCTCGTCTGGTCGGCGCGGACCTGACGGTTCTGATCCTCGGCGAGAGTGGCACCGGCAAGGAACTGGTTGCTCGGGCGCTGCATGAGCTTGGCCGCCGTCGCGACGGAAAATTTGTAGTCATCAACCTGGCCGCGGTGCCGCGCGAACGCGTCGAGACCGAGCTTTTCGGACGGGGGGACGGAGACCTTGGCCGCTTGATCGAGGCCGATGGCGGCACGCTGTTTCTGGACGAGATCGGTGACATGCCGCTGGATGCGCAAACGCGTCTGCTGCGCGTGATCGACGGCACCGAACCGGTGCTGAACCCGAAAACAGGCCGCAGGCCGAACGTGCGGATCATCGCAGCCACGAACCGCGACCTTCGCGGTCTGATACAGCAGGGCCTGTTCCGTGAAGACCTGTTTTTCCGCCTCAACGTTGCGCCAGTGCGCCTGCCGCCGCTACGCGACCGCACCGAGGACATCCCGGACCTGGCTCGCACCTTTCTGCTGCGCGCCAATCGAGAGGGCCTGCCGGCCAAGACGATCGATTCCAGCGCTCTGGACCGTCTGAAGGCCCATTCCTGGCCGGGCAATGTTCGTGAACTGGAAAACCTGATCCGGCGGATGTGCGCGCTCTACGCAGAGGAGCTGATCACCGCACGTATTGTCGATCGCGAGCTCCAGGACCACACACCAGCCGTGCGGTCGGAGGAGGGGCCACTGACCCTGTCGATGCTGGTGGAGCGCCACTTGTCTGGCTATTTCGCCGACCAGCCCGACGGCGTTCCAGCAGCGGGTCTCTATGATCGAGTCCTTCAAGAGGTTGAACGGCCCCTGATCCAGCTGACGCTGTCAGCCACGCGAGGCAATCAGGTTCGCGCCGCCGAGATCCTTGGCCTTAATCGCAACACGCTGCGGAAAAAGATTCAGGACCTGGGCGTCGAAATGACTCGAGGGCGACGCTGAAGCTTATTTGGCACATAGCTGTTGATTTTGGGGCACACCCACTTCTAGACTGACTCCATGGCGTCAGTTACGTCCGCATTGAGGTCCGAAGGCCCGCCGCTCCGGTTCAGCCGGGCTTGGTGGCGGGAGCTTCTGCGGTCGCGCTATGTGATCGGCGGGGCCTACGCCCTTGCTGTGATCCTGACGGTCACTGGCGTGGCGCTGGCGTCCTCGCCCCCCAAGAGCGGTCCGATCAGTCCGGCCAGCACGGCAATCCTGATCGTTCTTGGCTTCAATCTGGCGCTGATTCTCGGAGTCGCGACGGTCGTTGGGCTGCGACTGTTCGAAATGATCGACGCGCGGGCCAACGATGCGGGCGCGCGCCTGCATCTTCGCTTTGTGGGCCTGTTCTCGCTCGCAGCCGTGGCGCCGGCCGTGATTGTGGCTCTTTTCTTCGGCGTGTTGGTCAATCGCGGCGTCGAGGGCTGGTTCAGCCAGCGGGTCCGAACTGTGGTCGAGAACTCGGCCAAGGTCGCGCGGTCCTATGTGTCCGAACAGACCAGCTACATCAGCGAACACATCCGACCTATGGCCGCCAATCTGAACGAGGCCGCGCCAGCGATGTCGCAGTCTCCCGTGGTGTTCAGCCACTTCTTGGCGGGAGAGACCGTAACGAGCGGCTTCTCGGCCGCGTATGTGCTCGACCGGGATGGACGAATTCTGGCCAGGGCCGAGATGCCCGGCGCGCCTGCGTTTCTTGCGCCGCCGCCCTCCACATTCGAGGGGACCGATACGGGCGAAGCGATGGCGCAGCGGTTCGTGTCCTCGGATCTGTTCCGAGCCCTTTATCGGCTCAAGGCCTTTCCGGACGCCTATCTCTACGTTGTTCGTCCGATCGACCCCGGGATCCTGAGCCATCTGATCGAAGCTGAGGACTCGCTGATCTCCTATCGCGACGCCGAGCGGAGCCGCGTTCGGATCCAGGCGATCTTCGCACTCAGCTATGCCGAAACCGCGCTCCTGGTGCTGGTCGCTGCGGTATGGGTCGGCATAGCCGCAGCCAACTCTATTGCAGGCCCCGTGGCGGGCCTGGTCGAGGCCGCTGGCCGCGTTTCGGCGGGCGATCTGAACGCCCGCGTCGATACCGAGGTGGGACCTGATGAGATAAGGGCATTATCCAATGCCTTCAATATGATGACTACAGATCTTCAGATCCAACAAGCGGCGCTCCGGACGGCTAGTCTGGACGCCGAGACCCGGCGACAGTTTATCGAAACCGTGCTTTCCGGCGTCAGCGCCGGGGTCATGAGTCTGGACTCCCAGGGACGTATTTCGGCGCTGAACCGTCGCGCCGTCACCCTGCTGAGCCTTCAAGAGGACGCCGTTGGACTGGACCTGATCGAGGCTGCTCCAGAGTTCGATATCGTCATTGAGACCATCCTGGAGGGCCGGTCAGACGCCGAGGTCGAGGTTGATCTGGTGCGCGACGGCGAGACACGGCGCCTGCGGGTGCGCGGCGCCGGCCAGGTAGCCGAGGGACTGGTCCTGACCTTTGACGATATTACCCGCCTTGTTGCGGCCCAGCGCAACGCCGCCTGGAAAGACGTCGCCCGGCGGATCGCGCACGAGATCAAGAACCCGCTGACCCCCATTCAGCTGTCGGCGGAACGTATCAAGCGCAAGTATCGCAAGGAGATCACCAGCGATCTGGAGACCTTCGATCGCTGCACCGAGACCATCATCCGTCAGGTGGGCGATATCGGGCGGATGGTTGACGAGTTCTCGGCGTTTGCGCGCATGCCTGCGCCGCGCTTCGAGCCGGCCAACCTCACCGAGATGCTTCGGCAGGGGGTTTTCGCGCAGCGCTTTGTCGACGCCGAGATCGAGGTCGCGTTGCATGAGCCCGGCGAGGACGTTCTGATCAAATGCGACGCTCGGATGGTGGGGCAGGCCCTGACCAACATCCTCAAGAACGCAGGCGAGGCGGTTGGCGCGCGTCGGCTGGTCACCGAAGAGCCGGCCGGCCGCATCACCGCGACCTTGGTGGCGAACGACGAGGAGCTTTGCGTGGTCATCGAGGACAACGGCGTCGGACTGCCCGTCCGCGACCGCGACCGCCTCACCGAGCCCTATGTCACAACCCGCGAGAAGGGCACTGGCCTCGGCCTGGCGATCGTCAAGCGGATCATGGAGGACCATGAGGGAACTCTGGTTCTCACCGATGCCCGCGAGGCGCCTGGAGCCCGGGTGATCCTGAAATTTCCGTTGACCGCCCGCCTGTCTGCGGCGGCCTTCGGTGGCGTAGAGGAGATGATATGAGCGCTGACGTGCTTGTCGTTGACGACGAAGCCGATATCCGCGAACTCGTGGCCGGCATCCTTGAGGACGAGGGGTACGCGGTGCGAACCGCCGCCGACTCCAATCAGGCCCTGGCCGCGCTACGCGCCCGAAAGCCGGCTTTGCTCGTGCTGGATATCTGGATGCAGGGCGGCGGCATGGACGGGCTGGAACTGCTCGACATGGTCAAAGGCCTCGACCCCGATCTGCCGGTGATCATGATTTCCGGCCACGGCAATATTGAAACCGCCGTCAGCGCGATAAAGCGCGGCGCCTACGAGTTTCTGGAAAAGCCGTTCAAGTCGGATCGGCTCCTGCTGGTCGTCGAACGCGCGCTGGAGGCGGCTGGCCTCAAGCGGGAGAACCGACGGTTGCGGGCTCAGAGCTTCACCTCCGATGGTCTGATGGGTAAGTCCGCCGCGGCCCAAACCCTTCGCCAGATGATCGCGAAGGTGGCTCCAGCCAATAGTCGTGTGCTGGTCTCGGGCCCTCCCGGCTCCGGCAAGGAGCTCGTGGCGCGTCTGATCCACAGCGCCAGCGCTCGGGCGAGGCAGGAGTTCGTGGCGGTCAGCGCGGCGGGCATGGCGCCTGAACGCCTGGACGTGGAACTTTTTGGCGAGGAAGGCGAAGGCGGTCGTCCACGCAAGATCGGGGTGTTCGAGCGGGCCCATGGCGGCACGCTATACCTCGACGAAGTGGCCGACATGCCGCGTGAGACACAGAGCCGTATTCTGCGGGTTCTTGTTGAACAGCGCTTCCGGCGCGTGGGCGGCGATAACGACGTACAGGTCGACGTCCGGGTCATCTCCTCGACGTCGCGTGATCTGCGTGACGAAATCGCTGGGGGGCGCTTCCGGGAAGACCTGTTTCATCGTCTGAACGTTGTGCCCGTGAGGGTGCCCGGTCTTTCTGAGCGTCGAGAAGACATTCCCGAGCTGATCAGCTTTTTCATCGACCGAATTGTCGAGGCGACCGGCTTGCCGCGGCGAAGGCTTGGCGACGACGCGCTGGCGACGCTACAGGTCCAGACTTGGCCCGGCAACGTCCGGCAGCTACGGAACAATGTTGAACGCATGCTGATCCTGGCGGCCGGCGAACCGGGCGAATTGATCACCGCCGAGATGCTGGCGGGCGCCGAGCAACCGTCGGCTGGCCATGCAGGCGCGATCGGGGCCGAGAGGATCATTGCGCTGCCGCTTCGCGAAGCCCGTGAGCTGTTCGAGCGCGAGTATCTGAACGCCCAGATCCTGCGGTTCGGCGGCAATATTTCGCGCACCGCCAACTTCATCGGCATGGAGCGCTCGGCGCTGCACCGCAAGCTCAAGTCCCTGGGCGTCGCCGGCGCCCGGACCGACGAGGAAGACTAGATGTCGCGCTTTGCCTATGTGAACGGCCGCTTCGTTCGGCACGGCGAAGCCGCCGTCCATATCGAGGACCGCGGCTATCAGCTGGCGGACGGGGTTTATGAAGTCTGGGCCGTATTCGACGGCAAGCTGGCCGACGCCGAGGGGCACTTCGCCCGGCTTTGGCGCAGCCTGGACGAGCTACGGATCGCTCATCCGATGGGGCAGGCGGCCCTGACCTTCGTGTTGAGAGAGGCGGTTCGGCGCAACCGGGTGCGTAATGGCCTGGTCTATCTGCAGGTGACGCGCGGCGTCGCCCGTCGTGACCACGCCTTCCCCAATCCCGCCGTTCCGCCGTCGATGGTGGTCACGGCCAAGTCGACAGACCCCAATCTTGCCGAGCGCAAGGCGGCGCAGGGCGCGGCCGTGATCAGCATGCCGGAGAACCGCTGGGGGCGTTGCGACATCAAGTCGGTCGGTCTGCTGCCCAATGCTCTGGCCAAGCAGGCAGCGCGCGAGCGCGGAGCGATCGAGGCCTGGTTCGTCGATGACCTGGGACTGGTGACGGAAGGCGCGTCATCCAACGCCTGGATTGTTGACGCTGAAGGTCATCTGCGCACCCGCGACACGCAGGCCAACATCCTGCGCGGGGTGACCCGATCCACCCTGTTTGAGGTGATCCGCGAAGCGGGGCTGCCGATTAACGAGAAGCCCTTCACGATCGCCGAGGCTCAGAGCGCCCGGGAAGCGTTCGTCACGGGCGCCGGAACGCTGGTGATGCCGATCATTAGCGTCGACGGCGTGAAAGTTGGCGATGGCTCCGCTGGCCCGGTGGCGACGCGGCTCCGGCGTCTCTATATCGAGCGGGCGCGTGAGAAAGCGATCTGACGGATTGGCCGAAAACGGCTGGTCGGAAACAGCGCGAATTCGACGCAGGGCGCACTTTCCCACCGAATGGTGATCGCGTTCGGCGGAAAATCATCTAGCATGGCTTTGTTTGTGTGGGGGGCGCTTTGCCCTTCGAAACAATAAGAGGGGAATCCCCATGTCTGCCGAAAAGAAACAAAATCTGCAGGACACGTTCCTGAACAGCGTGCGCAAATCCAAGACGCCGCTCACCATTTTCCTCGTCAATGGCGTCAAGCTTCAGGGTGTTGTCAGCTGGTTCGACAACTTCTGTGTCCTGTTGCGTCGCGACGGCCAGTCGCAACTGGTCTATAAGCACGCCATCTCGACCATCATGCCGGCTCAGCCCGTTCAGCTGTACGAGCCGAGCGCTGACTCCGACGATTGAATTAGAGACGCTTGTCCAAATCCTCAAAATCCGTAGATCACGCCGCGCCGGTTCTTAAGGCGTTCGTTATTCACCCGGTGCGGCCTCTGCGAGGCCCGGCCGCCGCCTTGGCGCGTGATCCCCAGTCGCGCCTGGAGGAAGCGGTCGGGCTTGCGCTCGCTCTCGACCTGAATGTCGTTGAGACGATGATCGCGCCCCTGCGGGCGATTACCCCTGCAACGCTGTTTGGCAAGGGCAAGATCGAAGAGTTCGCGGCGATCTGCGAAGTCGAGAAGATCGATGTCGCTGTCTTTGACGATCAACTTACCCCGGTGCAGCAGCGTAACCTTGAGCGTGGTCTCAACGTCAAGGTGGTCGACCGCACAGGCCTGATCCTGGAGATCTTCGCCCGCCGCGCCCGCACACGTGAAGGCAAGCTACAGGTAGAGCTGGCGCGCCTTGATTACGAGCGGTCGCGCCTGGTGCGTACCTGGACCCACCTTGAGCGCCAGCGTGGCGGCACCGGCAATACCGGTGGTCCGGGCGAGACGCAGATCGAACTCGATCGCCGCCTGATCGCCGACAATATTCTCAAGCTGAAGCGCGAGCTGGAAGAGGTTCGACGCACGCGCACCCTGCACCGCAAGGCCCGCAAAAAGGTTCCGTATCCGACGGTGGCTCTGGTTGGCTACACCAACGCCGGCAAGTCCACGCTGTTCAATCGCCTGACTGAGGCCGAGGTTCTGGCCAAGGACATGCTGTTCGCGACCCTGGATCCAACGCTGCGTACGGTGAAGCTGCCCGATGGCAGGCCGGCCATCCTCTCCGACACCGTCGGCTTCATCTCCGATCTGCCCCACGAACTTGTCGAGGCGTTCCGCGCCACGCTGGAAGAGGTGCAGGAGGCCGACGTGGTGCTGCACGTCAGAGATATCGCCAATCCTGACAGCGCGGCCCAGGCCCGCGACGTCGAGACTGTGCTGGCCGAGCTGGGCGTGACGTTCGACGAGGGCAAGACCGTCGTTGAGGTCTGGAACAAGATCGATCTCGTCCCCGAGGACGAGCGCGAAGAAGTGACCGGCAGCGCCCGCAGGGCCGAAGCTTCCCCGGTTTCAGCTGTCACGGGCGAGGGGTGTGAAGCGCTGCTCAAGCGTATCGGCAGCCTGATCGATGACTCTCCGCCCGTCGCCATTCGCATTTCGGCCGGTGCTGGAGAGGCCCTCGCCTGGATCTATCGCAATGGACGCGTGATGAGCCGCGAGGACGAGGCTGAAGGTGGCGTGACCATCGTCGCGCGCCTTGATGCGCAGGCCCTGGGCCGTTTCGAACGTCAGTTTCCCGACGCCTTCGTGATGGTCGCTGCCTAACGCGTCTTCTCGGCCGTCTTGGCGGCGTCCCAGAGGGCGTCCATCTCCGCCAGATCGGACTGGTCCGGCGTTCGTCCGTCCTTGGCCAGAGCCGCCTCGATAAAGGCGAAGCGGCGACTGAACTTGGCGTTGGTGGCGCGCAGGGCGTCCTCCGGCTCGACGTCCAGCTTGCGGGCGAGGTTGGCGCAGACGAAGAGCAGATCGCCGAGCTCTTCGCGGGCCTTGGCCTGGTCGCAGGCTTCAATCTCGACTTCCAGTTCGGCAAGCTCTTCCCGAAGCTTGTCCAGCACCTCCCGGGTCGACGGCCAGTCGAAGCCAACGCGCGCGGCGCGCTTGGTCAGCTTCACGGCGCGCGTCAGGGCGGGAAGCCCCGCGGGCACGTCGTCAAGCACACCCGTCTTGGCCTTGGCGCTGCGCTCCTGGGCTTTCAATGCCTCCCACCCCGCCGTCTGGGCGGCTTGATCGTCATAGGCATGGTCGCCGAACACATGGGGGTGCCGACGGATCATCTTGTCGGAGATCGCCGCGGCGACGCTGGCGAAATCGAAAGCGCCTTGCTCCTGGGCCATCCTGGAGTGGAAGACGACCTGCAGCAGCAGGTCACCCAGCTCTTCCTTCAGATCGCCCAGGTCGCCGCGCTCGATGGCGTCGGCGACCTCATAGGCCTCCTCCACCGTGTACGGCGCGATGCTAGCGAAGGTTTGCTGCTGGTCCCAAGGGCAGCCGCCCACGGGATCGCGCAGGCGCGCCATGATCTCGATGAGCGTGAAAAGCGGATGCTGGGGATCATTCGGCAGGGGCTGTAAAGGCGACATGCGGGTCCGGCGTCGGGTTCTGGGGCGAGGGCGTCGCAGCGTCTCTAACGGCAAGCTGGCGCTGGATTTCAGCGACACGAGTCTCATCTAGGGGATAGCGCAGCATTACGGCGGCGACCACAAGGCCCATGGCGGCGGGTACGACGGCATAGAGAGCCACGAGGGCGGTTTCACCCGCCGCCGTGGGCAGCTTCGGGTCAAAACCAAACAGCGCGAGCAGCGGAAAGGCGCCGATAGCCAGGGCGTGGCCCAGCTTCACCGTACCGCTGACAAGCGCATAGAGCAGGCCGGTCCGGTCCGCGCCGCTGGCCAGTCGCTCCTCGTCGCCGATGTCGGCCATCATGGCCCGAACCAGCAGGGGTGCGGCGGAGTAGGGCAGGCCGGCAAGGATCAGGATCAACATTCCCGCCAGGGAATTGCCGGCGGGCGTCAAGACGGCGCAAACTTGGACGGCGGCATAGATCACAGAGGCCACCGCCAGGGCCTGGTGTTTGCCGATCCGCTTGGCCAGCATCGGCCAAAGCGGCGCCCCGGCCAGGGCGGCGACAAAATAGACCAGCAACAGGATGCCAGCTTCGGTCTTGTCGAAGCCCTTAATGCGTTCGAAGAAGAAGAAGAACAGCGCCCCGGCAATGCCTGGCGCCAGGCCCATCAGCAGGTCGGCAAGGAGGAGCCTGCGGGTCGAGCCGCGCTTCAGCAGCGCAAAGTACTGCGGCAAGCCTGATCGATGCCGGGTCACTGGAGCCTGGCGCTCGCCAACCGCGCGGGTCGCGAGAAGCACGGTCAGGGGGATCAACGCGACGACGAACCAACCCATCGACCGGATACCTGCGGCATGGTCGCCCCTGAAGGCCAGCGCGATGATCGGAGGCAGGGTCAGGACCAGGATCATGCCCACGACGTTACCGGCCTGCCACCAACCATAGACTCGCGAACGCTGCTGGTAATCTGTCGACAGAACGGCCGCCCAGGCCGTGTGCGACAGGGTCATCATCGAATAGCCCGCATAGACCACGATCAGGCTGATCCAGAGATAGAGCGGGCCGATGCCGGGCTGCGCCATAAACAGCGCAAACGCCCCGATCATCACCAGCGGTGAGCCCGCCACCAGCCAGGGCCGGAAGCGGCCCCACTGGGTCCGCGTGCGGTCCATGATCCCGCCGATGAGGGGGTCGAACACGATGTCGATCAGGCGAACGATCAGGAAGGCCGCACCGACTGCGCCAAGCGATAGGCCAAGCTCGCTGACATAGAACTCAGGCAGATAGACGACCAATGGCAAACCCAGCGCCGCGAGCGGCAGGCAGGGTGCGGCGAAGGCCGCCAGAGACCAGGACGATCGTCGATCGGTCATTGCGCGTAGTCCCCTAACAAACACGACGGGTTGGCTCCCGCCTCTTGAACTCACTGGGCGCGGCCGCCCTGGAACGCTGCTCTAGCGATCGCTGAATTGATTCTTGGCCAGGCGGGCCGCGAGCCTGTCGAAGGCCTGGTCGGCGTCGCTCCAGGTGGAGCCGTACTGGGCCCATCGAATATCTGTCTCGTACCAGCTATAGGCCACTGGCGTGCGGCCGCCTGACGCGGATCGATATTCACCGCTGACGCGGGCTCCGCCGACGCCGAAGCTCTGGTAGGACAGTCCAGGCTTGGCGCTCATTTCCCGCCACGTCGGGCGATTGGGCCGTGCGTCCTCGATGACGAGATCCAGTTCGCCGCCCTCGGGATCCAACGCGTTCGAACGATCCAGCCTTGTTTCGACGGACCGTTTGAGTTCGCGGCTCAGATAGTCGAACTCACGCGCATCCATGATCTGGGTCTTCCTGGCCAGTTCCTGTCCGATCGAGACGCGCACCGTTGCAACCTTTGGAGCGGCGAAGGCGGGACCTCCGAGTACGGCGCCCAAAGCAATGATCACAAACGAGCGTCGCATCGTCGGAACTCCGGATCTGATCCATTGTTCGAAACTGTGCGGCTAACCGGACCAAAACGCCAGACCCCGACGGGAGCATTCCAAACGTTTGTTCGCAGGTTCTGCGGTAACCGCGAGCAGGCTCAGGGAAGCTTGCAGGTCGAGGGGGCGCCAGCGACCTCGGCGAGCATCGCCCTGACGACCTTGGGCGCATCCGTGCCAATCACAGCGACTCCCGCCTTGGCCAGGCCCCGATATTCGCTTGGGTCACCATCGGCCGCATAGCGGTCGTCCGCCCGACGCCCGGGCGCGCCAAGGGTTCCGAACATGGGCTCGACGCCGGCCTCGCGAAGGCTCGCCCAAAGCGCCGGGTTCTCTGCCCGTGTCCCGGTCCAGGCCAGGATGCGGCGGGCTTCCAGCCCTCCCTTGACCAGGGTCGCCAGATGTTCGGTGCTGGACACTGGTACGGAGATCATCATTTCGGGCGCCAAGGCGGCCAGACGCAGGGCGTCAGCATCGTTGTAGACGATCAGCACCGCCCGTCTCGCGGCGCGTGCGGCGCGGGTTTCGGCGATGACCTGTCGGGTCAGCGTCTCGCCATCTGCGCCCGAACTCTTGAAGTCCAGCGTCACGATCGATCCCACCTTGCCCGCCGCGTCCAGCGCCTCGCGCAGGGTGGGGGGCGGGGCATCCGTAACCTTGCCGGCGCCGTCGATCAGGCGCGTCGCCCGCAACTGCGCCAGGGTGTGATCGGCCACGCGGCCTCGGCCGTTGGTGGTGCGATTGAGCGTGTCGTCATGCATCAGGACCAATGCGCCGTCCCTGGTTCTGGTGACATCGATCTCAAGGAGGGCAGGGCGGATGGCCGCGCCTGTGGCGCGAATGCCTGCGAGGGAGTTTTCCGGCGTGCTGTCGTCCAGCACCGCGCGGTGAGCCGAGATCAGCACGCCCCTGTCCCGAGCGCAGTCGAAAAAGGCCGCGAGGGGCACGCTGCCCCCGGCGCCGGGTGGTGTCGCGCAGGCAGCCAGGATCGACATCGAAACGGTAAGGCCAAGAGCCAGGATGCGCATGCAGTTCACTCCAGATTCGAGAGTCGATCGGACTTGGGCTGTCTAGCAGACCGACGGCGTGCCGGGCCAGGAAGGCGAGATTCCAGGGCTATTGGCGTTTGGCGTGTCGTTTTCCGCCGTCGGGTCGCTCCACATTGACGGTATGCGGCCCACCCTATAGGGCTGATTTCGCGTCAGGTTCCTCGCAAGAGGATGAATAGGGAACGGGGTTCAAAACCCCGGCTGCCCCCGCAACTGTAAGCGGCGAGCTTACGCGTCACATGCCACTGGGACCCCGGTCCTGGGAAGGCGACGCGCCAAGCATAGACCCGTGAGCCAGGAGACCTGCCCGGCGCAGTCGTTCATCGTCCGGCCGGGGTGCGCCGAACGAACGGGATTTCCCGCGAAACGACATGTCAGTCAGGCCGCGTCGCGGCCTCTCGCCGTGGGCGCATCCTTGCGTTTGGGGCTTGAGGACGTGCGCGGGTCATTCAAAGGGAAAGACCATGATCCGAGCGCTTCTGTGCTCCAGCGCACTCTCCACCGTCTTGATCTCCGGGGCCGTCATGGCCGAAGAGCAAAGGGCGCCAGAAACTGACGTCGCCGGCCGGACCGGCGCCACCGCCCTGGCCGAACTGGTGGTCACCGCCACGCGTACGGCTCAGCCGATCGAGAAGGTCGGCGCGTCCATCACCGTTCTGACGTCCGAGGCCATCAAGGCCAGTCAGGCCACCACAGCCGTGGAGCTCCTGGCGCAGACGCCCAGCATCAGTTACAGCCGCAACGGCGGGCCAGGCTCGGCCACCAGCCTCTATATCCGGGGCGCCGAAACCCAGCACACGGTCGTACTGATAGATGGCGTCAAGCTGAACGATCCGTCCTCGACCCAGGGCGCGTACAACTCCGGCAATCTGATGATCGGTGACGTCTCACGCATCGAGGTGCTGCGCGGCGCCCAGTCGACCCTGTGGGGCAGCCAGGCCATCGGCGGCGTGGTCAACATGGTCACCGCTGAACCAAAAGGCACGTTTGAAAGCCATGCCAGTGTCGAAGGCGGCGCCCGAGACACAGCCTACGTCCGGGCCGGCGCCGGCGGGGCGGCCGAACGCCTGACCTGGCGGCTGGCCGGCAGCTACTACACCACCGATGGCTTCTCATCTTATGCGCCAGGCAGTGAGAAGGATGGCTATCAGAACACCGGTCTCTCCGGTCGTGTACGCTTCGCCTTCAGCGACGCCGTCTCGGCCGAGGTCCGCTCGGTCTATTCGCGCGGCAAGAACGACTTCGACGGATTTAACACCGACTCCGCCGAGTTTGGCCGCACCGAGGAACTGGTGATCTATACCGGCCTGAACTTCGCCTTGCTGGATGGCCGCTGGAGCAACCGCATCGCCTACGGCTATACCGACACCGACCGCGAGAACATCAATCCGGCCCGTCCCGCCGTTCCCCTGACCTTCGACTCCACCGGCAAGAACAAGCGCTGGGAGTATCAGGGCGCTTTCGCGGTCACCGAAACGCTGACAGCCTCATTCGGGGCTGAAAGCGAACGCTCAACGATGGGGACTCGATCGCCAAGCGTGGCGCGACCAAACCCCACCCTGAAAACGGGTCGCGTTGGCGTCGACAGCGTCTATGGCCAGCTTCAGGCGGAGGTCGCACCCGGCCTGACTCTCACGGGCGGTCTGCGCTACGAGGACCACGACACCTATGGCCGCCACACCCTGGGCCAGGTCTCGGCCGCCTGGGCGCTGAACCAGGGCAATACCGTGCTCCGGGCCAGTTTCGGCCAGGGGTTCCGGGCGCCGGGTCTGTATGAACTGTTCAGCGAGTACGGCAATCTCGACCTGAGCCCCGAAGAATTCGACAGCAGGGACGCCGGCGTTGAGCAACGCTTCTGGGCCGGCAAGGCGAAGGTTTCGGCGACCGTGTTCAAGCGCGAGGCCGACAACGAGATTCGCTTCTTCTCGTGCTCGTTCGGTGCGACCGACGCCTTGTGCAATCCGGGCGGCGTCTTCCGCTTCGGCTACTACAAGAACATCCAGAAGACCCGGGCCCAGGGTCTGGAGTTGGTCGGCCAGTTCGACGCCACAGATCGTCTCACCCTGACCGGCAACTACGCCTATACGGAGTCGGAGAACGCGTCGGGCGCGAACGCTGGCCGGCAGCTGACGCGCCGTCCCAAGAACCTCGCCAACCTGTCGGTGGCCTATCGCTGGCCTATCGGCCTGAACACGATCGTCGCCGCTCGCCATGTCGGCAAGACGTTCAATAACGAAACCAACACGGTCAGGGTCAGCAGCTACACGCTGGTCGACCTGCGGGCGTCGTACCCGATCAATGACAGCCTGGAGGTCTATGGCCGCGTCGAGAACGCCTTCGACGAGTCCTATCAGACCATCCTGAACTATGGGACGCCCGGACGCGGCGCATTTATCGGTATCCGCGCCAAGTTCTAGATACCAGCCGTGAACTCGTTGCTCTAACGAAGCCGCGCGGCGCGGCGGTTGTCTTCCGCGAGACAGCCGCCGCGTTCGCGCTGGGTTCGACTTGACCTGACAGGGTCGCCGCTCGCCAGAGGAAGCCGTATTTGGCCGCTTTGATGATCCAGGGGTGTGGATCCGACGTCGGCAAGTCTGTGCTCGTCGCAGGCCTGTGCCGCCTTTTTACAAATCGCGGTTTGAGTGTTCGGCCCTTCAAGCCGCAGAACATGTCAAACAATGCCGCGGTCACAGCCGATGGCGGCGAGATCGGCCGCGCACAGGCGCTGCAGGCCATGGCCTGTCGCACACCACCGACAGTCAATATGAACCCGGTTCTGCTCAAGCCCCAGAGTGATGTCGGCGCCCAACTGGTGGTGCTGGGCAAGATGGCGGGAACCTGGCAGGCCAGGGACTACCAGGAACAGAAAGCCGGGCTACTGAGCACGGTCCTGGAGAGTTTTCGTCGCCTCGAGGCCGAATGCGATCTTGTGATCGTGGAGGGCGCTGGCAGTCCGGCCGAGATCAACCTTCGGGCCGGCGATATCGCCAATATGGGCTTTGCCCGCGCGGCGGACGTGCCGGTGATCTTGGTCGGCGACATTGATCGGGGCCATGTGATCGCCGCCCTGGTCGGAGCGCATGTTGTGCTCGACGATCACGATCGCGCCATGATCCGCGGCTTCCTGATCAACAAGTTCCGGGGTGACCCGTCACTCTTCGACGATGGTCGTCTCGAGATCAAGCGACGCACCGGCTGGGCGGATCTTGGCATGGCGCCCTGGCTGGCCTCGGCGCGATCACTGCCCGCCGAGGACGCCGTAGTGCTTGAGCGGTCCCAGCCGGGTGAGCGTCGCCTGAAGATTGTCGCGCCAATGCTATCGCGCATGGCGAATTTCGACGACTTCGACGCCCTGCGCGGTGAACCCGACGTTGATTTCAGCTTCGTGCCGCCCGGCCAGCCGCTGCCGGGCGACGCAGATCTGGTTATCCTTCCCGGCACCAAGTCAACCTTGGCGGACCTTGGCTTTTTGCGCGCCCAGGGCTGGGATATCGACCTTGCCGCCCATATCCGCCGGGGTGGGCGCGTGCTCGGTGTCTGCGGCGGCTATCAGATGCTGGGCCGGACGCTGAGCGATCCCGACGGCGTCGAAGGGACGCCTGGGCACATTGACGGGCTTGGGCTCCTGAGGGTCGACACCATCCTGACGGGTGACAAGGTGCTCGCTCCAGTCGCGGGTCAACTCATTGGACTTGAGGGACGGTTCGAAGGCTACGAAATGCATGTGGGCCGAACGACCGGTTCGGAGCGTCCAATGCTGCGGATGGACAATGGCGCGGTGGATGGCGCGGTTTCGCCCGATGGACGGATCATGGGCTGCTACGTCCATGGCCTATTCAATCAGGGCTCCGCACGTCGGGTGTTCCTCGAGGCACTGGGCGCGGCTTCGGATGGCGTGGACCAGATCCTCCGCGTGGATGCCGCCCTGGACGAGATCGCTGGCGTTCTGGAGACCGCCTTCGATATCGAGGCCATCGCGGATATTGCAGGACTTAGAGCCCTTTCCGACGTGATGGTGACGTGACCCCCATTTCTCATCCAGCGATAACGAGAGTCCTGGGTTGATTTGACCTTGCCCCCAACCTTGGACCAGGTCGGGCCGGGATTTCTCGCCGGTCAGGCGCCGGGCGGGCCATATGGCCCGGCGCCGTTCATCAGCTCGATCG
>NCEV01000088.1 GCA_002280875.1 Caulobacter sp. 32-67-35
CAGAGCCATCCTTACATCTCACGGCGAGACGATCGCAGGGCTGATCAGGTCACTCAAGGCCGACGCTTCGCGTCGCCGCGAAGCGGCCGGTCGCAGACCTGGCCTTGACTGACCTGATCAGCCCTGCACGCTGCAGCCTCCAAGAGATTTTAGGATCGCACCGACCTTGGGGTCGGTTTTCGATCCATGCGGAACGTCAATACAGGTTACCTCCACACTCGGATGGCGCACCCCTTCCATTGCGAAGGTATTATCGTGTTTAAATGGATGCGTGCCAAAGGCCAAACCACGCCCTTCGAATGATTGCGAAGACCTCAACCGCTTCGTCACCTTCACCGGAACAATCTCGCGCGACGACGTTGTCGTGCCGATCAAGTTCCGTGTTCGCTTCGGCGTAGATGGCGAGCTGCGTTTTCGGGTCTATCCGCTACCAATGACGCGCGAGGCGCTGGACCTCCGCGCCGAGCGGTCGAACCGCAAATCGAACAAAGCGGCGACTTACAAGGTCTCGGCAGAGTCAGCCGGCGGCATCCGCTTCGATTCAGACGGCATCATGCTCAAAGGCTACGGCCGCAAGATCACTCAGACCTCCGCTCATGTGACGTTCAAGTTCGCCTACACTAAGGCGACCTTCACCCGCGCCAAGGACGACATTAACGCGCCGCCCGCCATCAGGTGGAATCTGCGTGGGTTCGAGGCATTCCCTGCACTTCGCGGGGAATGCGTGCTTGGAAAGGTCGGGCTGCAGGGCAATTACCCCGAGAAGCGGCCGGACCGGGTAACCGGCGTAGCGACGATCATCGCGGAAGCGCCTGTCGTCGATACAAGCATCTGGTTGGCCGACGCCCAGCGTCTGTTTCAACACATGCGGGACGTCATGAGCTTAGCGATGTCGCGGCAGATCGACTACCCTACGCGAGACACATGGGCCGATGGCAAGTGGGAGCGGGTCGCCTATTCGCAGACGCGCTCGCGGCGCACCTACCAGCACGTATTCCACCCAATGCAAATCCAGCCAGTGTTCGACGCCGCCCTGGCGTCTTACTTCGATCCGCCTATCCTCGCTAAAGGGCTCAACTATGCCATCGAGTGGCTGACGTTGCCGGTGACCTATTCCGAGATGCGGCTGACCAACGCCATCACTGCCCTGGAGCATCTGACCGGCGCCAACCTCGGTCCCGCCGACCACGTCTTCCTTCCTGAGAAGGCCTTCGAGAAGTTCGCCAAGCGCTTGCGCCGGCTCGCCGCCGACGATCTAGCGGCGACCTTCGCCGATGTTGATGCGGCGCAGACGGCGAGCATCGATGCGATGTGCGCGACCTTTCCCGCGAAGATGCAGGACCTCAATCGCCGGCCATTATTCGACCGGATCATGATGCTTGCCGACCGCTGGTGCGTGCCGCTCGACGGGCTGGACGCTGAGGCCCTTCGGGCAGCCATCACCGCCCGCAATAGGGTTGTTCATCGTGGGTACTACTATGAGCCGGAGCGTGGCTCGCGCGAGCAGGTAGATCTCTGGGATCATTTGCTTCTGGTACGCGAGGTTGCGATCCGGTTTGCCCTGACGGTGATCGGCTATCACGGTACTTATTTGTCGTTCAGGGGCGGCCAGCACGACGTCGCATTTCCGCCGACACCGAAGGATCAGGGCGCCGGAACGTCTAGTTCGCGGCACGAAGCCACGTCCGATGACCCTCCCGAACAGGCCTAAGCCCGTCCGCCTGCCTACCCCACATCCCAGCTATACGCCCCGTCCAGCCAGTTCCCCATCCGCCCGTCCGGCCGCGCCAGGGCAAACACCGCCGCCATCTCGTCGTCGGACAGCGCGAAATCCAGCACGTCAAAGTTCTCGGCGATGCGGGCCGGGGTCTTGGTGCGGGGGATGGCGATGACGCCCTGCTGGATCAGCCAGCGCAGGGTCACCTGGCCCGGCGCCTTGCCGTGGGCCTGGCCGATGGCGATCAGCACCGGGTCTTCGGCCACCTTGCCCTGGGCCAGGGGCGACCAGGCGGTGATCGAGGTTCCGGCGGCGTGGGCGGCGGCGATCAGGGTCTTTTGCGACAGGTTGCGATAGGCCTGGGCGGTGTCGATGTGGCGATAGCCGATCTCCAGCGCGGTCTCGACCAGCGGCTGGGCGGTTCCATGGTCCAGCTGCCAGGTGCCAAAGCCCAGGGCGGGGATCAGGACATCGCCCGAACGGACGGCGGGAACGCGCTTGGACATGGAAAACTCCGGAAAGACGGTCAGGCGGATAGGGGCGCGCGCCGGTCGATCGCCAGCCTGGCGCGGGCGCGATGCAGCACCGTGAAGGCCACGGCCACGACCAGGAAGCCGGCGCTCATCGCCAGCATCATCACCATAACGCCGGGATAGCCCCGTTTGGTCACGTCCAGGAACGGATACGGATAGAAATCGGTCAGGGCGCCGTGCAGCAGCGTCCAGACGCCAAACAGGGCCGGGAAGGCCAGGGCCTTGAACGCGCCGCTCCAGCGGGCCGGGCCTTTTCCGCCGCGCAGCAGCCAGTCGGCCAGGACGGCGATCGGCGTCACGGTGTGCAGCAGGGTGTCGGCCACCAGGCCCAGGCCCTTGGGGTCCCAGATGTCGGCCAGCAGCCCGTGATAGACGAGGGCGGTGATCGCCAGATAGGTCGCCGCCGCGATGCGGGTCGAGGACGCCTCCGCCCAGGCCGCCAGGCGCGAGGCGGGCGCGACCAGGGGCGCGGTCAGCACCACCCCGGCCAGCAGGTTGCTGAGGATGGTGAAGTAGCTGAAGAACTCCACCGTCTTCCACGGGCCCGAGGCCCAGGACTCGTTGTGGATCATCAGGCCGTACTGGATGGTCACGCCCGTCCAGGCCAGGACGGCGATCAGGATGCGCCAGGCGGTCATGCGGTCTCCGGGTGTTGGGCGTCCCAGGCTTTCAGGACCTTCTTGGGCGCCGTGGCGCGCCAGTGCCGCTGGATCAGCCGTTCCACCGTTCCGGCGTGAACCTGCGACAGGCGGACCAGCACATACGGATAGTTGCGGTAGTGATCGGTGAGATAGAAGGTCTGCGGCTCGGCTTCCATCAGCATCTCGCGCTCGTCGAACGGCACGCCGGGGCAGACCAGGGTGTCGCCGTCGTCCCACAGGCGGGTCAGGAACTTGCCATGGGCCTTCAGGCAGGGGTGGCCATAGGCCGTGCCGTCCTCGACGCCGGGCAAGGCAAAGGCGAAGGCGCGCACCGCCTCGAAGGTCATGGCCATGGGCGTTTTCCTCCCCGCTGGACTATAGGAACAGGATGACTGTCAGCAACACCCTGAAGACGCCGGTTCTGGTGCTGGGCGCGACCAGCCTGATCGGCGGCTATCTGCTGGAGCGCCTGCGCGCCGCGGGTGTCGATCCGGTGGCGGTCAGCCGTCGGCCGCCGCCTGGCGAGGCCTGCTGGCTGGACGCCGACCTGGCCGATCCGCATCTGGAAGACGGCCTGCCGCCGGTGGCGACGGTGTTTTCCCTGTCGCCGATCTGGCTGCTACCCGCCGCCCTGCCGGCGCTCAAGGCCCGGGGCATGACCCGTCTGGTGGCCTTTTCCTCGACCAGCCGCTTCACCAAGCAGGTCTCGGAGGTTCCCGAGGAACGCGCCGTGGCCGCCAGCCTGGCGCAGGCCGAGGCGGCGCTAGAACAGTTCTGCACCAGCCACGGCGTGGCCTGGACCCTGCTGCGGCCGACCCTGATCTATGACGAGGGCCATGACGGCAATGTCAGCCGGTTGGCCAGTCTGATCCGCCGGTTCGGGGTGCTGCCCCTGTCGGGCAAGGGCGAGGGCCTGCGCCAGCCGGTCCACGCGCAGGACCTGGCCATCGGCGCCCTGGCGGCGGCGACCGCAGCGGCGGCCGAGAACCGGGCCTATGACCTGGTCGGCGGCGAGACCCTGACCTACCACGCCATGGCGACGCGGGTGTTTGAGGGGCTGGACCGGCGGCCGGCGGTGTTTTCGCTGCCCCCGGCCCTGTTCAGCCTGATGCTGAAGGCCGCCGCGCCGTTCCTGCCCGGGGCCACGGCGGCCATGGGCGCGCGGATGGGCGTGGACCTCACCTTCGACAGCCGCGACGCCGTCCGCGATTTCGGCTGGGCCCCGCGCGCCTTTCACCCGAAGTTCTGAGGCCTCAGGTCTCGCTCCACACGGCCAGCTCGTTGCCGGCCGGGTCGGTGAAGTGGAAGCGGCGACCGCCTGGAAAGCTGAAGATCGGGGTGCTGATCACGCCGCCGGCGGCCGTGACCCTGGCCTCCATGGCCTCCAGATCATGGGCGTACAGGATCACCAGCGGCTTGGGCGGCGCGGCCTCGGGCCTGAAGAAGCCGCCATCGGCGCCCTGGCCGTCAAAGGCGGCATAGTCGGGGCCGTAGTCGGTGAAGGTCCAGCCGAAGGCCTTCTCGTAGAAGCCCTTGGTGGCGGGCAGGTCGGCCGCGGGCCACTCGACATAGTCGATCTTGCCGTCTTCGCGCATGGTCGCGATCTCCAGATTTGTTCCACTAATGTTCTATATTGGCGACTAGGGCAGAGTCCAGACGCAGGTGCGCTTGAGGGCGAAGTCTTCCAGCTCGCGGGTGGTCTCGACCTGGTATTCGGCCAGCTTGATCAGATCGTCCTTGCGGAAATAGGTGCGGCCCGGATCGCCGATCAGCACGGCCGAGCCGGCGGCGCGGCCCTGGCGCATCCAGGCCATCACCGCCTCGGCCATCGGCTTTTCGTAGCAGATGTCGCCGGCCAGCAGCACGTCGCAGGCGGGCGGCGGACCGTCCAGCAGATTGAGGTCGGTGAAGCCCACCTCCACCCCGTTGACCTGCGCGTTCAGGCTGACGGCGGCCTGGCAGAAGCTGTCGATGTCGTTGGCCAGCACGCTTTTGGCGCCCGCCTTCATCGCCGCGATGGCCACGATCCCCGAGCCGGTGGCGAAGTCGACCACGGTCTTGCCGGCCACGGTTTCGGGGTGGTCCAGGATGTAGCGCGCCAGGGCCTGACCGCCCGCCCAGGCGAAGGCCCAGAACGGCGGCGGCAGGCCGATCTCGACCAGGGCCTCCTCGGTCAGTTTCCAGATCGGGGTGATCTCGTCGGCCAGATGCAACGACAGCTCGGGCGCATGGGGCGGCGCCTGGACGCGGGTATTTTCGAGAATGAAGGCGCGGCGGCCTTCCAGCGTCTGGTCGATCATGCGGCGCTTAGAGCACCATGGAGCGGCCAACGCGAGCAGCGCTAAGAGCGAACCATCCATGAAATGCGCCAAGGATATGCGCCGTCGTTATCATCGACGTAAGGAGGGAAGAGATTTCGGTGTCTCTGAAGCATCTTCCAGATGTCTGGCGGGATACAGAACGGCACGTCATCTGGGTGGATCATCTGTCCTGGCTGATACTTCATAATGACGATTCGTGTAGAAATGAGCGTAGCAGCGTATCCGCCATCTTGAGTGCAAGTGAAAGTTTGCCAATTGCGTTCCAGAAGATAGCTTATGATGCTCCTTTCTCTGTCAGTCATGAATGGTAAATAAGATTTTGCCTCATTTACAATTTTCCATCGGCTGAATGAACGACTAATTCGCTCGACGGGAGCCAAGAACTTAATTGACGCACTGATCAAGCTCATTAGTGCGAGGCAGCCGACAATCAACCACAGCACCGCGAGAAGGATCATCCACCCTTTATCTGGGGTCGGAATAACGTTGATGTGGATGCCGTAGAAGGCGAGGCCAAAAGCTATCGTTAGGCCGAAGGTTTTGACGCCGTCTGCCTTCAGTATGTCCAGGAATTTAGGATCGAGCGTCATGCGGAATTGATAACGCCGTTCGATCGATTCGATAACTCCGACCCTAAACGACTAGCTGTGCGCAACCGCGCGCAGGACCGAGATGTACCCCGGCGCCGTCAGCATCCCGCCCGTCAGGCCCTTCTGCTCCAGCAGCCGGTGCGCCAGGGGCAGGTTCCAGCACGGGGTGTGCATGAACATGTGGTGCTCGGCGTGGAAATTGACGTGGTAGGGCGCGATCAGGGCGCGTTCCAGCCAGTTGGCGCGGGTGGTGCGGGCGTGGCGGAAGGGGTCGGGCTCGTCCTTGGCGACCAGGGCGTGTTCGGCGATGTTGCGCAGGCGGGTGACCAGCGGGAACCAGGTCGCCATAGGCACGATCCATAGCGCGAGCCACGCCCACCAAAGGCCGACCGCCGACAGGGCGACGAGCAGGCCCAGATTCCACAGCAGGAACGGCTTCTGGCGGGCGATCTCGCCGCTGAAGATCGCGCCTTTCGGCTGATCCCCTTTGAGCTTGCCCAGTAGGGGCCCGAACCGCTGCTTGAAGAAGGTCTGGCCCGTCAGGTCGCGGACGATCTTGCGGCGCAACGACTGCCGCGTGGTCGGGAAAGGCGCCGACAGGATCAGGTCGGGGTCCTCGGCCTGCTGGGCGTATTTGTGATGGGTCAGGTGATAGGGGCGATAGCTCTTCAGCGACGCGCCGGTCGGGGCGGCGCACAGCCACTCGCCCAGCCAGTCATTGACCTTCAGGTTCGGATGCAGGCCGCCATGGGCCGCCTCGTGCATCAGGATCGCCAGGCCCAGCTGCCGCGCGCCGATGATCATCACCGCCAGCATGTAGGTCAGGGGATTGGGGAAGACCACGAACAGGGCGCCGGCCAGCAGGATCGTCCCCCAGGCGTGGGCGACCATCCAGATTCCGCGCCAGGACGAGCGCGCGGAAACCTTCGCCCATTCCTCGGGCGTGAACAGGTCCAGGGGTTTGACGCGAGGAGCCACGGCCATGGAACCATCATCGCACATTCAGCTTGGGTCATGAAGGATGACGCGGCGTCATCGCCCTTTCGGAGATATCCCCATGCGTCTTTCGACCCTCGGCCTCGTTCTGGCTTTGACTTGTGTGGCTGGCTCGGCCAGCGCCGCCAGCTTCGACTGCCGGAAGGCCCGCACCGCCGACGAGAAGGCGATCTGCGCCGAACGGTCGCTGAACGACAAGGACGTGCGGATGGACGTGCTGTACGGCGTCAACAAGCGCACCCTGGCCATGGGCGGGCGCGGGGCGTTGATGGATCAGCAGCGTGACTGGCTGCGGGATCGCAGGGCGTGTGGGGGCAACAAGGCCTGCCTGAACCGGGCCTATGACCGGCGGTTGGGCGATCTGGAGAAGAGCATGGAGCGGATCTACAGCAACGGGCCGTTCTGATCCGCTAACACTGTCATCCCGGACAAGCGCGTAGCGCGCCGATCCGGGACCGCCGGAAGCGCCGAGCTTGTCGCGGTCCCGGGTCTTCGCTGCGCTTCGCCCGGGATGACAAGGCTTGGTGCGCGCTTAGAACCGCGTCTCCGGCTTCCAGAGCCCCGCCACCAGCGCCAGGAACAGCACCAGCCCCGCCAGCGTGTTGGACTTGAACAGCTTCAACGCCCCGGCCGGATCATCCAGCCGCAGGGCCGCCGCCTGCCGTGACAGGTGCACCGCGAACAGCGCCGCCAGCGGCAGGAACAGGGCGCCCAGGTTCCCCATCCACGCCGCGGCCACGGCCAGCACGAACGAGGCGGCATAGAAGGCGGCGACCCCGTACTGCGCCCTGTCGCCCAGCTTGCGGGCCGAGGATTTCACGCCGGCCAGGGCGTCGTCCTCAAGGTCCTGCACGGCGTAGATCGTGTCATAGCCCAGGGTCCAGAAAATCCCCGACGCGTAGAGCAGGGCGGCGGTCCAGCTGAGGCTTCCGGTGGCGGCGGCGTAGCCCAGAAGGACGCCCCAGTTGAAGGTCAGGCCCAGCCAGGCCTGGGGCCACCAGGTGATGCGCTTCATGAACGGATAGGCCTGACCGCGCAGCAGCCGATCACGAAGGCCCAGGCCTGTTTGACGCTGATCAGCCCGGCCGGGATCGGCCGCATCGCCGTGCGGCTGACCTGGGCGTCGAAGTCGCGGTCGACGATGTCGTTGAACGCGCAGCCTGCCGCCCGCATCAGGGCCGCGCCGACGAAGAAGGCCACTAGCAGGAACGGATTGGGCCACTGGCCCTTCTCGGCCCCGGCCAGGGCGATGCCCTGCCAGCCGGGCAGCATCAGCAGCCAGATCCCCGCCGGCCGGTCAAAGCGCCCCAGCTTCAGCCAGGGGCGCAGCGCAGGCGGCGCATGGCGGTCGACCCAGTTGGTCGCGGCGGCGTCAGGCAGGATGGTCGTCATGGGGGCAGTCATGGGCGCAAGGCTTAGCGAGCTTATGCGGAGCCGAAAAGGCGCCGACCGACGGGGCCCGGCTATCGATCATAGGCTTTCTCGATCTCGAAACGAAAAACGATCAATTGGATTAATCCTGCCGGCACGGGCAGGGTGTGTCCACCAGATGAGGGTTTGGGGGAGGCGCTTTGCGCAACCCCCGCCGCGATCGTTGCCGGACCGTCCGCGTATCTGGACTGTCTGACGGCGAGGGGAGGGCGGCTTTCGCCCAGCTGGCCGCTCTCCCCGATATCTGGCCGATATCTGGCCAAGGACCTGAACCGATGACGGATCTGATCTCCATCGCCTTCCGCGCCATGGGCTGGCTCTTGCTGGTTTTGGGCGCGGCCCTCGGCATCGTGGCCCCGGCGCCGGTGACCACGGCCCTGTGGACGGCGGCCAGTCGCGCCTTCCTGCGCGGCGGCGATGGGGCCATGGTCTCGCGCTTGCTGTCGGCCACCAAGTTTGGACCCCGCATCCGTCGCCGCCTGAACCGTCCGGCGCCACGCCGCCTTGGCGGCGTCTGCGAGGCGTGAGGCCTTCCCTGCGACTGACCTTCGACCGCCTCGACACCGGCGACTGGAGCGGCGATGGTCACGCCATGAGCGTCACCCCCAACCGCAAGCCCCGCCGCCGCCTGACCCGCGTCGAGCGCTGGACTTTGGACAGCCTGGGCGGCTCGCTGGTCGCCATCGGCGCGGTCGGGGTGGTGTTGCCGGGCTTGCCCACCACGGTATTCTGGATCGGGGCGGTGGTCTGTTTCCTCAAGACCCGGCCCCTGGTGGTGCGGCCCCTGCTGCGCACGCCGGTGGTGGGACCGGCGATCATCGGCTTCCTGCGCTGGCGGCCATTTGGCTGGGGCAGGAGGCGCTAGCAGGGTCGCCTCGGCGCGCCAAACCGCCTATCTACGCGCCCATCATGACTGACTTTATCGACGACGAGGACGAAGCGGCGGGCCGCAAGCGGGCGCTGTCCAACGGGCAGGTGCTGGGCTTCATCGCCCGGTTCTGGAAGCGGCGGCCGGTGCTGTTCGCCCTGGGCGTGACCCTGACCCTGGCGGCCATCGGTTTCGACCTGGCCCTGCCCTATGCGGCCGGCCATCTGGTGGACGCGGTGGTCGAAAAGCCGCGCGGCGACCCGGCCGCCTGGTCGGCCCTGTGGGTGTTCGTCGGCGTCTATCTGGCCTTTGCGGTGGTGCGGAATATCTCGCACCGGTTCTGGATCCCGCTGGCCGCCCGCAACATGGAAGAGATGACCAACGAGGGCTTCGCCCGGGTGCAGGCCTTCTCGTCGGACTGGCACGCCGACAGCTTCGCCGGAGCCACGGTGCGCAAGCTGACGCGCGCCATGTGGGGCTATGACAGCGTCACCGACGCGGTGACCATCTGGCTGGGCCCCGGCATCGTGGTGCTGGTCGGCCTGTCGGTGATGATGCTGTTTCGCCAGCCCCTGGCGGGGGTGATCTCGCTGGTGGTGATCGCCGCCTATCTGGCCGCCAACATCATCGTGATCGAGCGCTATGTGCGGCCCCACAACCTGCGCTCAAACGCCCTGGACTCGAAGATCGGCGGGGCCCTGGCGGATGCGGTGACCTCCAACCCGACCGTCAAGAGCTTCGGGGCCGAAGACCGGGAGACCGCCCGCATCGCCCAGGTCACGGCGCAGTGGCGCCAGGCGGTGATGATCACCTGGGGCCGGTTCACCGATGTGTGGCTGGGTCAGAACCTGCTGCTGGTCCTGCTGCAGGCCGGCCTCACCGGCTCGATGGTCTGGGGCTGGTCGCGGGGCACGGCCAGCCCCGGCGACGTGGCCTTCGCCATCACCGCCTTCATGCTGATGAGCGGCTATCTGCGCAATCTGGGTGAAAACATCCGTATGCTGCAGAAGGGTCTGGATGACGCCGAGGACGTGGCCGCCTGGGATCGCCTGGCGCCGCAGATCGCCGACGCGCCCGGCGCGCCGGCCTTCAGGGTCGGCCCCGGCGCCATCGCCTTCGAGGACGTGACCTTCCGCTACAAGGCCGCCGGCGCGCCGCTGTATGACCGCTTCTCGCTGACCATCGCGCCGGGCGAGCGCGTGGCCCTGGTGGGGGCGACAGGCTCGGGCAAGTCGACCTTCGTCAAGCTGATCCAGCGCCTGCACGACCTGCAGGGCGGCCGGATCGTCATCGATGGCCAGGACGTCTCGGTGGTGACGCAGGGCTCCCTGCGCCGCGCCATCGCGGTGGTGCCCCAGGACCCGGCCCTGTTCCACCGCACGCTCTCGGAAAACATCGCCTACGGAAAGCCGGACGCCACGCGCGAGGAGATCGAGGACGCCGCCCGCAAGGCCCACGCCCACGACTTCATCCTGAAGCTGCCGCGCGGCTATGACACCCTGGTCGGCGAGCGCGGGGTCAAGCTGTCAGGCGGCGAGCGCCAGCGTGTGGCCATCGCCCGCGCCTTCCTGGCCGACGCCCCGATCCTGGTGCTGGACGAGGCGACCTCGTCGCTGGACGTCGAGACCGAGGCCGAGGTCCAGATCGCCGCCGAGGCCCTGATGGCCGGCCGCACCACCATCGTCATCGCCCACCGCCTGTCGACCGTGCGCGGGGCCGACCGTATCCTGGTGTTCCAGCAGGGGCGGGTGGTTGAAGAGGGCAGCCATGCCGAGTTGAAGGCCAGGGGCGGGGTCTATGCGCGGCTGAATGCGGTGAGCGAGGGCGTGGGGTAGGCGCCTCAAATAGCTTGTCATCCCGGCCAAGCGCGAAGCGCGCCGAGCCGGGACCGCCGGAAGCGCTGACGCTTGCCGCGGTCCCGGGTCTTCGCTGCGCTTCGCCCGGGATGACAAGCTTTGATGGGGTGTCTACTTCCGGGTCAGCACGGATTCCAGTTCAGGTTCCACCGCGCAGCCCGCCGCGAACGGCGTGAAACCCAGCCGCAGGTCCCCGACCAGAATATCCTGCCGCGGAACCGGCTCGGCCATACGCGCCGTCCCCGACTTCAACGCCTGGTCCAGGTCGGTTCCGCTGCAGCGGGCCGAGGCCGTGCCGATCTTTTTCCAGCTGTCCTTCGGGAACTGCTTGATGACGTCCAGCGTCCCGCCATTGGCGAACAGCACCTCCTCCTTGCCGTCGCCGTCCACGTCCAGCAGCAGGGCCGAGCAGGGGTTGTCGGGATAGACGCAGACCGAGTCGCCTTCCGACAGCGACCAGTCCTGCTTGACCAGGCTCTCCGGCAGGACCCGGCCGGTGGGATAGACAGTGGTCTTCGTAAAGCGCGGGCGGGCGTCCAGCGGCGGGCGGGCGGTCCAGGCCAGGGCCTGCGCAGCGCCCTTGGCGATCTCGGGGTTCTTGTCTGTCTTCAAACGCGTCAGCACGGCGCGGCCATAGCGACCGCCGTCAAAGCGCAGGAAGGCATAGTCGAACTCGGCGGGCTTGACCTTGCCGCGCTCCAGACGCGCGACCTGATCGCTCACCGACAGCCGGGCCGGATCGGCCAATGGCGTGAACAGGGCCAGGATCAGGGCCACGCTGACGAAGGCCATCACCACATTGGTCCGCTCCAGGGTCTTCATCCAGACGTCGCGGCGCAAGGCGGCCATGGCGTAGCCCGCCGCATGGCCCAAGGCGACCAGCACGAAGGCGGCGGCGAACACCCGTTCCGGCGTCAGGCCATACTGGCCGATCCGCAGGGCCAGGCCATAGGCCGCCAGCAGGGCGATGGGGACGAGCAGCACGCCGGCGATCCGCGCGGCCCATCTCAGGATCAGGTGCGGCGCGTCCTCGCCGTCCTGATAGGCGGCGTTGATCAGCACGATCAGGTGGGCGGCGGCGGTCAGCAGCAGGGCCGTGGCGGCGCGGGTCTTCCACAGCGGCTCCAGACCGGTGAACGGCAGGCTGGCCAGAAAGCCCGCCGCGATCAGGGTCATCAGCGGCAGCAGCCAGGCCAGCAGGGTCAGGGCCACGGTGCGCACGCCGCGCACCAGGGTCGAGCGTACGTCGGTCAGCTGCACGGCGGCGGCGAACATCACCGTGGTGGCCGGAAAGGCGAAGGCCTCTTCGGAGATCAGCTTCTGGATGGCCTCGATGCCGATCAGCTTGAATAGCGACGCGCCCAGATAGAGCAGGATCCAGAACACCCCGGTGAAGGCCGCCGACAGGGCCAGTTGCACCCCGTGCATCCAGGTCACGTCGAAATAGGCCGGATAGCGGGCCACCCACCGCCGCTCGGCCTGCGCCGGCTGGATCAGGTGGTGGGCGATGAACAGGCCGCCGGCGATGGCCAGGAACACCGGGACGTCGGGCATCTTGTCGGGTGTCGTCTCACGCCACACGCCGTGGAAGGCCAGATAGGCCGCCAAGGCCGCAGCCCCCAGCGCCCAGACGATCAGGCTGTTTCGGCGCAAGGCCCCGATCCCGGCCAGGATCACGAAGGGCACGGCCAGCGCCGCCAGCACCAGCGGCGCGAAGACCAGCGGCTGGGTGGCGGGCCAGGCTTTGACGTTCTCGGCATGATGCAGCAGGAACAGGGCCAGGCCCTGCAGCAGGCCCACGCCCAGCCGGATCGCGGTGATGGTCCGCGCCGATCGGTCTGTCGTCTGGTCCATCGCTCAAGTCCTCGCGCAACCTCGACGCCGGGCGTGACAGGACCACGCCGCGCGCCCGTTGTGAAGCTGGCGATGTGGGCGCACTTTTTGTCTCAATCGCGGCGGATGCCGGATGAGGCCGTCTGGCGACGTCCTGGAGAGATTGAGCAGGGGAAACCGCCATGAAAGCCGCCGCCGCCTCCATCGACGCCTATCTCGCCGATCTGCCCGTCGCTCAGCGGACGGCGCTGGAGGTCCTGCGCCGCCAGCTCCTGGCCGCCGCCCCGGGCGCGGAGGAGTGCATCAGCTACGGCCTGCCGACCTTCAAGCTGAACGGAAACCTCGTCCACTTCGGCGCTGCGGCCAGGCACTGCGCCTTCTATCCGGGCGCGGTCGTTGACCGGTTCGCCGCGCGCCTGGCCGGCTTTGAGACCAGCAAGGGCACGATCCGGTTCCAGCCCGAGAAGCCTCTGCCGCCGGACCTGGTCCGCGAGATCGTCGAGCACTGCGTGGCCCGCAACGCCGAGATCGCCGCCGGACGGGCTGCTCGGAAGCGCAAGTAACATCCTTCTCCCCTTGCGGGAGAAGGTGGCGGCCGCAGGCCGACGGATGAGGGGTCGAACACCCTATCCACCATCCGCGCCCTGTAGCCCGCCGATCTTGATAGATTCGCGCGACCCCTCATCCGGCCCTTCGGGCCACCTTCTCCCGCAAGGGGAGAAGGAAGTCACCGCGCCAGCCGTCCATCCGTCAGCGCCGCCACGTCGAACGGGAAGATCACCTCGGGGTCGGGTTGCGCCACGCCCTTCAGCAGCGTCTTGTCGCCCGACGCATGCAGCAGCCAGCGGATGATATTCAGCCGCGCCGCCTTCTTGTGATCGGCCCGCACGCAGATCCACGGGGCCTCGGTTGTGCTGGTGCGAGTCAGCATGTCGTCGCGGGCGTCGGTATAGTCGTCCCACTTTTCCTGGGCCACGGCGTCCAGCGGGCTGATCTTGAAGGCCTTCAGGGGATCGGCGCTGCGGGCCTTCAGGCGCTCGGCTTGCGTCTCACGGGTGATATCCAGCCAGAACTTGGCGTAGCGCATGCCGTTCTCGACCAGCATCTTCTCGAAGGCCGGCACATCGCGCAGGAACTGCTCCTGCTGCTGCGGGGTCGAGAAGCCCATCACCTTTTCCACCCCGGCGCGATTGTACCACGAGCGGTTGAACAGCACCGCCTCGCCGCAGGCCGGCAGCCATTCCACATAGCGCTGGAAATACCACTCGCTGCGTTCGCGGTCCGAGGGCTTGGGCAGGGCGACGGCGATGGTCTGGCGACGGTCCAGATGCTCGGTGATCCGCGAGATCGCCCCGTCCTTGCCGGCGGCGTCGCGGCCCTCGAACACGGCCAGGATCTGCCAGCCCTCGGCTATGGCCTTCTTCTGCATCCCGATCAGGGCCAGCTGAAGGCGGGCGAGTTCGGCTTCGTAGTCGTCTGACTTGCTCATGACCTGAGCCTACCCCCGGAAAGTGAAGTTGCGGTAGAGCCCGCTCCCCGAATGGGGAGGAAAAAGGGCTCTACATTCATAAAGTTGACGCGCGTTCCGGCCGCAAAACCGCTGACACTTTTGCGGAACGCGCTAGAAGAGCGACATGATCCGTCTTTTCGTTCCGCAAGACCTGGCCCCCGGCTATGGCGTCGTCCTCAGCCTCGACCAGTCGCGCTATCTGACCTCGGTGATGCGCCAGGCCATCGGCGCCCAGGTTTTGCTGTTCAACGGCCGCGACGGCGAGTGGACCGCCACCCTGACCGAAACCGGCAAGCGCGGCTCGCTGCTGAAGGTGGACGCGCAGGTCCGGCCCATGGCCCTGGGTCCCGACCTTGATCTGGTCATCGCCCTGGTCAAGCGTGGCCGGGTCGAGACCATCGTCGAAAAGGCCGCCGAGCTGGGCGTGCGCCGGGTTCGGCTGACCCTCACGCGGCGGACCAATGTCGACTTCGTCAAGCTGGGGCGTCTGGACGCCATCGCCATGGAGGCCGCCGAGCAGACCGGCCGCCTGGACGTGCCGACCGTGGAAGACCCGGTCAAGCTGGCCGAGATCCTCGACGGCTGGGATCCGGCCCGCAAGCTGGTGTTCTGCGACGAGGGTGGCGAGGCGCTTCCGGCCTTCCAGGCCCTGGCGGGAAGCGCCGCGCCGGCCGCCATCCTGATCGGGCCCGAGGGCGGCTTTTCGCCTGAGGAACGCGAGCGCCTGCGGTCTTTGCCCTTCGTCACGCCGGTGTCACTGGGCCCCCGCATCCTGCGCGCCGACACCGCCGCCATTAGCGCCCTGACCCTCTGGCAGGCCGCCGCCGGCGACTGGCGCGAGAACGAAAGCTAGGCTTCGCCTCTTGAGGTTCACAAAGAAAACGCCCAATTGCGCGTTACAAGATCGCGGCTGGTCGGGGGGAGGGCCTCTCCCTACTCAATGCGTATGAGACCTTGGGGAGAGACGGCTCATGGCCGACATCGCTAGCCTGCAGGAGCGTCCGCTGACGCTCGACGAACTGACCGCCTATTTCGCCTCGGGCTCCAAGCCCAGGGAGCAGTTCCGCGTCGGGGCAGAACACGAGAAGTTCGGCTTCTATCTGAACAGCCACGCGCCCGTTCCCTATTACGGCGACAACGGCGTCCACGCCCTGCTGACTGGCCTTCAGCGCTTCGGCTGGAAGCCGGTGATGGAAGGCGAGGTCGTCATCGGGCTGGAGCGTAACGGCGCCAATGTCAGCCTGGAGCCCGGCGGTCAGTTCGAGCTGTCCGGCGCGCCGCTTCTGACCATGCACGACATCTGCGCCGAGACCGGCCAGCACCTGGACGAGGTCAAGACCGTCGCCGACGAGCTGGGCCTGGGCTTCATGGGCCTGGGCTTCTCGCCCGTGTGGAAGCGCGAAGACGTGCCGGTGATGCCCAAGGGCCGCTATGTCATCATGCGCAACTACATGCCCAAGGTCGGGGGCCTGGGCCTCGACATGATGCTGCGCACCTGCACGGTGCAGGCCAATCTCGACTTCTCCAGCGAAGCCGACATGGTCGCCAAGTTCCGCATGAGCCTGGCCCTGCAACCCATCGTCACGGCCCTGTTCGCCAATTCTCCGTTCACGGAAGGTAAACCCAACGGCTTCCTCTCCGCGCGCGCCAACGTCTGGACCGACACCGACCCCGATCGCACCGGCCTGCTGGATTTCGTGTTCGAGGACGGCTTCGATTTCGAGCGCTACGCCCGCTACGCCCTGGACGTGCCGATGTATTTCGCCAAGCGCGGCGACCGCTATATCGACCTGGCCGGCCGCAGCTTCCGTGACTTCATCGATGGCAGGATCGACGAGCTGCCCGGCGAGCGCGCCTCGCTCAAGGACTGGGCCGACCACACCACCACCCTGTTCCCCGAAGTACGCCTGAAGACCTATCTGGAAATGCGCGGCGCCGATGCTGGCCCATGGAGCAGCCTGTGCGCCCTGCCGGCCCTGTGGACGGGCCTGTTCTATGACGACGCCGCCCTGGCCGCCGCCTGGGATCTCTGCAAGCACTGGACGCCCGAGGATCGCGCGGGCCTGCGCCGCGATGTGCCGGTTCTGGGCCTGAAGGCCCCGATCGCCGGCCGCACCACCCAGGACGTGGCCCGCGACCTCGTCGCCATCGCCAAGTCCGGCCTGAAGAACCGCGCCCACGTGAACGGCGGCTTCCTGGACGAGACCATCTATATGGGCGAGCTGGAAGAGATCGCCGACAGCGGCCTGACCCGGGCTGATCGCCTGCTGGAGCTGTACCATGGCAAGTGGCAGGGCGACATCAGCCGGGTGTTTACGGACTGCGCTTACTGACCTTCAAACTGTCATCCCGGCCAAGCGCGAAGCGCGCCGAGCCGGGACCCAGGGCAACCGCACTGCCTTGGCCCCTGGGTCCCTGTGTATTGCGATAGGCGTCGAGCCTTGGCTTGATGGTTGGCGGGCGTAGCTCGTTGGGTCCCTGGTTTTGACGCCGAGATGCCGG
>NCEV01000144.1 GCA_002280875.1 Caulobacter sp. 32-67-35
GTGATGGCTGGCATATTCGGCCCGCGATCGCTCCGCGCCGCCCTCCTCAACGACCAGAACGTCGGGCGCCAACAAAGCCAGGGCTTTTTCGGTGTCGCCCGCCGCCAGCGCCGCATGGAAGCCGTCGACGGCCAAGGCCGCGACCCTGGCCGCCGGGGACAGGCTGGTCAAGGATGCGGTGGCCGGCTTGGCTGGTTCATGAGCCAGCGCTGAGCCGGTGATCAGCAACAGGCTGGCGCCAAGCGTGGAAAGTAGGTGCTTCATTCTCAAGGTCTCCTGCCGCACGCGGCATATTGGGTCAGAACCAGGCCCGAAGGCCGAACACCAAGCGAGCATCCTCAACATCCTCGCCGGCGGCGCGGCTGTAGTCGGCTGTCTTTCCGAATTTTCGGTCATAGGTGACGCCGATATAGGGGGCGAACTCCCGGCGGATTTCATAGCGAAGCCGCAGGCCCAGTTCCGCGTTCGACAGACCCGAACCCATCCCGGTCGCTGCGTCATTCGACGCGGCGAGGTTGAACTCCGCGCGCGGCTGGAGGATCAGGCGCTGGGTGATGCGCTGGTCGTAGGACCCTTCTAGCCGCCCAGAGAGGTCGCCTCTGTCGGACAGGAAGGCCGCACCGCTCACCTCGAACCAATAGGGCGCAAGGCCCTCAAACCCAACGGTCGCGTAGGTGCGGGTGGGGTGGGGCTTGAAATCATGCCGCACCCCCGCCTGCAGATTGAAATAGGGACCAACCGCGCGGGAATAGAGCGCTTGCAGTTCGGCTTGATCAACGCCTTCACCGACGACGCCTTCGCCTTCTGTCTTTAGCACTAGCCGATGGATGTCGCCGCCGAACCAGGCCTCGCCTTCCCAGCGATAGCTATCCTTGCCCGACTGGGGCGCCCACTCGACGATGTTGGCCATGACCATGGAACTGCTCAAGCCGCCGTGCTCGCGCCGAAGTTGGCCGCGCGCGGCGGCCATGGCGGCCGGCGAGAACACGCGGTCAGCGGCGTGGTCGCTTGGCGCCGCCGGCGGCGGCCCCGTTGGGACCTCCAGATCGCCGATCGTTGTGCCAGCCGCCGCTGGCGCCCCCATCTCCATGCCCGGCATGGCGGAATGGTCCATCGGCGTTCCCGTCGGCATGTCATGGCCGGCGTGCGGATCGGCTTCGCCGGCCGCAGGCGTCGTTGGCTTCGGCGCGGTCGTTGTCGCGGGGCGCGCATGATGCTGGTGAGCCGCCGCCTCTGGCTTGGCGGGTTTCGCGGCCGGCGTGGCGGGCATGGTCATGCCCGGCATAGCGGAATGGTCCATGGTCTGAGCCATGGCCGGCCCAGCCAGGGCGAGCGGGAAAAGGCCAATCAGGACGAGCCGGTTCATGCTGCGCCTCCATCGAGAGGCCGCACGCTGAACACCTGAAACATGCCAGCGTGCATGTGGTAGAGCATGTGGCAGTGGAAAGCCCAGTCGCCGGGATCGGCGGTGAAGTCCCAGGACACCTTGCCTCCAGGCAGCACGATGACCGTGTGCTTTCGAGGGCCGAAACCGACCGGCGCGTGGGTCAGCTCGAAGAAGTGACCATGCAGGTGGATCGGGTGGGCCATCATGGTGTCGTTGACCAGCGTGACCCGCACCCTTTCGCCCTTGTCGAAGGCGTAGGGCTTGGTCGCGTCGCTGAACTTCTGGCCGTCGAACCCCCACATGAAACGTTCCATGTTTCCGGTCAGCCGGATCTCCAGGGCCCGGGTCGGGGTCCGGGTGTCGGGATTGGGCGTCAGGGCCAGCAGATCCTTGTAGACCAGCACCCGGTGGCCGACGCTTTCCAAGCCCTGCCCAGGCTCACTGGTCCGGTCGATCGGCATGGGCGTAATGGTCTGCACGCCAGGGCCCAGCTTGATCTGAGGCGCGTTCAGCGGGTCGCGCATCGACATCTTCATGCCGCCCATGTCACCCATGACGTCGGAGCCGCGTGGCTTGGGCGCGGCCATGTCCATGCCGCTCATGTCCATGCCCATGTCCTTCATGGTGGCCAGCGGACGTTCGCGAAGCGGCGGAACCGGGGCGGTCATCCCCGCGCGCGGGGCCAACGTCGCTCTGCCCATGCCGGAGCGGTCAACCGCCTCGGCCACCAAGGTGAACGCCTTGTCCTCGATCGGTTGGACGATGACGTCGTAGGTCTCGGCATTGCCGATCTGGAACTCGTCGACTTCGACCGGCTTCACGGTCTGACCGTCAGCGGCCACCACAGTCAGCTTCAACCCGGGAATCCGCACGTTGAACATCATCTGGGCGGCCGCATTGATGAACCGCAGGCGCACCCGCTCGCCGGGCGTGAACAGCCCCGTCCAGTTGTCGGCGGGGCCATGACCGTTGACCAGGAACGACATGACCGCGCC
>NCEV01000089.1 GCA_002280875.1 Caulobacter sp. 32-67-35
AGTTCGCCTGACGCATAGCGCTTGGCCATGGTGGCCGTGGACAGCGCCTTGATCTTGTCGGCGTGGCCGGCCGAGCCGAACTCGACGAAGCGGGCCTGGCAGACCTTGCGCATGGCCTCCTTGGCGGGCTTCAGATAGGCGCGCGGGTCGAACTCGCCGGGCTTTTCCATCAGGATCTTGCGGATCGCGCCGGTGATGGCCATCCGGTTGTCGGTGTCGACATTGATCTTGCGGACGCCGTGCTTGATGCCGCGCTGAATCTCTTCGACCGGCACGCCCCAGGTCTGGGGCATCTGGCCGCCATACTGGTTGATGATGTCCTGCAGGTCCTGCGGAACGCTGGACGAGCCGTGCATCACCAGGTGGGTGTTGGGCAGGCGGCGGTGGATTTCCTCGATCACGTTCATGGCCAGGACGTCGCCGTCCGGCTTGCGCGTGAACTTGTAGGCGCCGTGGCTGGTGCCCATGGCGATGGCCAGGGCGTCGACGCCGGTCTGGGCGACGAAGTCGACCGCCTGGTCGGGATCGGTCAGCAGCTCGTCATGGCTCAAAACGCCCTCGAAGCCGTGGCCGTCCTCGGCCTCGCCCATGCCGCTTTCCAGAGAGCCCAGAACGCCCAGCTCGCCTTCGACCGACACGCCGCAGCTGTGGGCCATCTGGACCACCTTGCGGGTGACCTCGACATTGTACTCATAGGAGGCCGGGGTCTTGGCGTCTTCCATCAGCGAGCCGTCCATCATCACCGAGGTGAAGCCGTACTGGATCGCCGTGGCGCAGGTCGCCGGGCCGTTGCCGTGGTCCTGGTGCATGCACACCGGAATGTGGGGGTAGATCTCGGCCAGGGCGTCGATCATGCGGGCCAGCATGATGTCGTTGGCATAGGACCGCGCGCCGCGCGAGGCCTGGATGATCACCGGCGAGTTGACGGCGTCGGCCGCCTCCATGATCGCCAGACCCTGTTCCATGTTGTTGATATTGAAGGCCGGCAGCCCGTACTCATGCTCTGCGGCATGGTCCAGCAACTGCCTAAGCGTGATCCTCGCCACGTGTATTCTCTCCTGCAAGCTTGAAAGGTTTGGGTCGTTTCTTGTTTTTGGGGCGTGACGCTTTTGCGTTCTCTGCCCGGTCGTCCGTAGCTCACGCGGACCCCTCCCGGAGGTCCGCGCCTGAAAATCTGGGTCCCTTAGGTGTTCAAAGCCGAGACACCGGGCAGGTCCTTGCCCTCCATCCACTCAAGAAACGCGCCGCCGGCGGTCGAGACGAAGGTCATATCGCCCACGACGCCCGCGTGATTCAGCGCCGACACCGTATCACCGCCGCCCGCCACGGCGACGATCTTACCCGATTTTGCCAGCTGAGCGGCATGTTTCGCCGCCAAAACGGTCGCTTCGTCGAACGGAGGGACTTCAAAAACGCCCAAAGGGCCGTTCCAGATCAAGGTCTTGCTGGCGTCCATGGCGGCCAGCAGGCGCTTGGTCGTTTCGGGACCAGCGTCGAGGATCAGGTCGTCGGCTTGCACGTCAGCAAGGCTGCGGGTCTCGGCGTCGACGCCGGGCGCGACCTTCTTGGCCACCACCACGTCGACGGGCAGCAGCAGTTCGCAGCCGGCAGCCTTGGCCTTTTCGATGATCTCGCGGGCGGTGTCGGCCAGGTCCTTTTCGCAGAGCGAGCCGCCGATATCGTGGCCCTGAGCGTGCAGGAAGGTGTTGGCCATGCCGCCGCCGATCGCCAGGCGATCCAGCTTGGCGACCAGGTTGTTGAGCAAATCCAGCTTGGTCGAGACCTTGGAGCCGCCGACGATGCCGATCACCGGCTTCTGCGGATTGCCCAGGGCCGAGTCGAGGGCCTCCAGCTCGCGCTGCATGGCCAGACCCGGATAGGCCGGCAGGGCGCGGGCCAGGGCTTCGGTCGAGGCGTGAGCGCGGTGGGCGGCGCTGAAGGCGTCGTTGACATAGAGGTCGCCCAGCTTGGCGAGGTCGGCGGCGAAGGCCGCGTCGTTCTTCTCTTCGCCGGCGTGGAAGCGGACGTTTTCCAGCAGGGCGACGCCGCCGGCCGGCAGGGCGGCGATCACCTTGGCGGCCTCATCGCCGATGCAGTCGCCGGCGAAGGCCACCGGGGCGCCCAGCAGGGCGGCGAGCGGCTCGGCCACGAAGGCCAGGCTCATCTGGGGAACCACCTTGCCCTTGGGTCGGTCGAAGTGGGCCAGCAGCGCCACCTTGGCGCCCTTGCCGGTCAGATACTGGATGGTCGGCAGGGCCGAGCGCAGGCGGGTGTCGTCAGTGATCTTGCCGCCCTCGACGGGCACGTTGAAGTCCACGCGGACCAGGGCGGTCTTGCCGGCGAGATCGGCGGTGTCGAGGGTGCGGAAGGTCATGGGAAGTCCTGACGTCGAAGGCGGTAACGGGCAGAGAAAACCCCCGCATCTCTGGGAGGGGCGGGGGTCTGGCAGGCTTTAGAGGAACTTCGCCATCACGAGCGCGGTGTCGCTCATGCGGGTCGCGAAGCCCCATTCGTTGTCGTACCAGCTGAGCACGCGGCCCAGCTTGCCTTCGATGACCTGGGTCTGGGCCAGGGCCGCCGTCGAGCTGGCGGCGATGTGGTTGAAGTCGGTCGAGACCAGGGCCTCGTCGGTGACGCCCAGCACGCCCTTCAGCGGGCCTTCGGCGGCGGCGACTAGGGCGGCGTTCAGTTCCTCGACCGAGGTGTCGCGGCCGGGGACGAACTTCAGGTCGACGACCGAGACGTTCGGGGTCGGGACGCGGATCGACGAGCCGTCCAGCTTGCCCTTCAGGGCCGGCAAAACGAGGCCCAGGGCCTTGGCGGCGCCGGTCGAGGTGGGGATCATCGACAGGGCGGCGGCCCGGCCGCGATACAGATCCTTGTGCATCGTATCCAGCGTCGGCTGGTCGCCGGTGTAGCTGTGGATGGTGGTCATGTAGCCGCGCTCGATGCCGACCAGGTCGTGGATGACCTTGGCGATGGGGGCGAGGCAGTTGGTGGTGCACGAGCCGTTGGAGACCACCAGGTCGGCGGCGCTCAGCACGTCGTCATTGACCTTGAACACGATGGTCTGGTCGGCGCCGTCGCAGGGGGCGCTGACCAGCACGCGCTTGGCGCCGGCGGTCAGGTGGGCGCTGGCCTTTTCCTTGGTGGTGAACAGGCCCGTGCACTCGAACGCGATGTCGACGTTCAGGTCCTTGTGCGGCAGCTGGGCCGGATCGCGGATCGCGGTGACCTTGATCTTGCCCAGGCCCACATCGATCCAGTCCTCGCCCGAGGTCACGACGCCCGGGAACCGGCCGTGGACGCTGTCGTAGCGCAGCAGGTGGGCGTTGGTCTCGACCGGGCCCAGATCGTTGATCGCCACGACCTCGATGTCACGACGCGCGTGCTCGACGATGGAGCGCAGGACAAGGCGGCCGATACGGCCAAAGCCGTTGATGGCGACGCGAAGAGCCATGGTGGTCTTTCTCCTAACGATCGGACGCGGCCCAGAGGGACCAACGTTCCCTGATTTTGCAGGCGCGTTTTGCGGGCAGGGACGGGGAAGTCAAGCCCGGCGCCGGTAACAATGCCTGTCGGATTACTGCCAAGGCGATTTCATCACCCTATTGTCGCCGCAGCGGGTGGCGAAGCTGGCCCTGATCTATATGTTGCACCGCATGATTGGAACCCGCCGATGACCCTGGGCGAAACGAGCGCCCTCGACCTCGCCGCGCGTCGACTGGAGCGCGCCGTGGCTCAGCTTGAGCAGCGTCTGGCCGCGCGGGCGGCCGTTGCGGTCGCTTCGGCGACGGCGTCGTCTGCATCGTCGTCCGACCTGTTCGACGGCGAGGCCGCGCGATTGAAGGCCGAGCTGGACGCCGCCCGCGAGCGCGAGCGGGCTCTGGAGGACGCCGGCGCCCAGGCCTCGGCGGCCCTCGGTCGCGCTATCGCCGAGATCCGCGCGGCGCTTGGCGATGAGGGACCGGTCAATGACGATCATCCCGAGGACGACTGCGATCTCTCCGACGAGACCGACGAGCTGTTCGATGATCCGCGGGAGGCCTGACCCATGGCGCAACTGACCATTCAGGTGAACGGCCGGCCCTATATCGTCGGCTGCGAAGACGGCCAGGAAGCCCACCTGCTGGAGATCGCCCGGCTATTCGACCGTCAGGTCCGCCAGGTCAGCCAGGATGTGGGCCAGCTGGGCGAGACGCGTCTCTTCCTGATGGGCGCCCTGCTGCTGGCCGACGAGATGAGCGACCTGAAGCTGCGTCTGGCCCACGCCCAGAGCGAGCTGGCCAAGCTGCAGACCGAACGCAACCGCGCCGAGATCGCCGCCATCCGCGCCATCGACGCGGCGGCCGAACGCATCGAGAAGCTGGCGGCTGAGTAGGGCTGGAGCTTACGTCTGGGGTCGCGCTGGTGGTCGGCCCGGGCGGCGATCCACTTCGCGTTCCAGCGCCACCACATTGACCAGCTCGCCGCTGGCGCTGACGATCGGAAACAGGTCGATCTCGCAGTGATAGGGCTCGCCCGACTTTCGATAATTGACCATCACCGTGGTGTGGCGCTGGCCGGCGCGCAGCGCCTTGGCGATCGCCTTGCGCGCCGCCAGGCTGGTGCGCGGGCCCTGCATCAGGCGAGGGCTGGCGCCCAGCAGCTCGGCGCTGCCGTAACCCGTCATCTTCTCGAACGCGGCATTGGCATAGAGGATGGTCGGGCCGGGCGCGGCCAGGGTCCCATCCGTCACCACGATCGCGACGTCCGACCCGGCGCCCAGATGCGCCATGAGATCACCAAGTGACATTCGATACGCCTTGCACAATGGCGAGCAACTTCTAATCGGATATTTCGTCGCATTCTACCAAAACGAGTAATTAAGCTTTTATTCATGTAGAAAAATGGACACAAGTTCTGGATAAAGCAGAATTTCAGTACAAAATTTGCATTTCAGCCGCGTTTGTCGCGGTCAAATTAAGATCTTGTTAGCACCGCTTCCGCGAATTGATCGCATTTATTTCGTGGGATTGGTTTCATGCTGTTCTCGGGTCGAGCCAAGGCCAATGTTGCTCACGCTCTGCACGTGCAGAGCCTGGAAGCTCAGATCGCCGCCATGGAGCGGTCGCAAGCGGTGATCGAGTTCAAGCTGGACGGTACGATCCTGCGGGCCAATGCCAACTTTCTTGGCGCCATGGGTTACACGGCCGGCGAGGTCGAGGGCCGCCACCACAGCATGTTCGTTCCGGCCGGCGAGGCTGAGACAGCCGAGTATCGCGACTTCTGGCGCGAGCTCAATCGCGGCCAGTTCGTCGCCCGCAAGTTCCTGCGCATCGGCAAGGGCGGCCAGGCCTGCTGGATCCAGGCGTCCTACAACCCCGTGCTGGACGAGACGGGTAAGCCGTACAAGGTCATCAAGTTCGCCACCGATGTCACCGCGGTCGAGAACGAGCGCGCTCAGGCCGAAGCCGAGCGCCAGCAGGTCGCCGAGGAGCAGAGCACAGTCGTCGCCCATCTGGCCGACAGCCTCAAGCGGATGGCCCAGGGCGACCTGACAGCGCGGATCACCGCGCCGTTCAACGGCCGCTACCAGCAGATCAAGGACGACTTCAACGCGGCCATCGACAGCCTGCGTGAGGCGATGAGCGCCATCGCCGCGTCCACCAGCGGCATTCGCGGCGGCTCCGACGAGATCGCCAGCGCCTCCGATGATTTGTCGCGTCGCACCGAGCAGCAGGCCGCCAGCCTGGAAGAGACCGCGGCGGCGCTCGACCAGATCACCGCGACGGTCAAGCGCAGCGCCGACGGCGCCAAGCAGGCTTCCGCCGCCGCCTCCGGCGCCCGGGTCGACGCCGCCCGATCGGGCGAGGTGATGCGCGACGCCGTCAGCGCCATGGGCGAAATCGAGCAGAGCTCGGGCCAGATCACCAACATCATCGGCGTGATCGACGAGATCGCTTTCCAGACCAATCTGCTGGCCCTCAACGCCGGCGTCGAGGCCGCCCGGGCTGGCGACGCGGGCCGGGGCTTTGCGGTGGTGGCCCAGGAAGTGCGGGCGCTTGCCCAGCGCTCGGCCGACGCCGCCAAGGAGATCAAGGGCCTGATCGCCGCCAGCACCGCCCAGGTGGACCGGGGCGTTCGCCTGGTCGGCGACACGGGTCAGGCCCTGGCCGGCATCGTCACCAAGATCACCGAGATCGACGTGCTGATTTCCGAGATCGCCCAGTCCTCCCAGGAGCAGGCCACGGGCCTCAACCAGGTCAACGCCGCCGTCAACCAGATGGATCAGGTCACCCAGCAGAACGCCGCCATGGTCGAGGAGGCGACGGCGGCGGCCTCGAACCTTCGGACCGAAGCGGGCGAACTGGCGCGCCTGGTCGCCGGTTTCGAGGTCGGCGGACAAGACCAGCGGTCGGCGGGTCCGGTCCTGGCCCAGGCCGGCCGGCATGCGCCCGTGCGCAATCCGGTCGCCCAGGCCCAGGCCAGGATCGCCTCCTACGCTCGGCCCGGTTCGGCCCAGACCGCCACCGCCCGGGAATGGGAAGAATTCTGACGATGTGACGCGGTCGCGGCCCCTATCGCCGGGGGGCGTAACGCCCTATATTCGCAAGCGGCGGGTCTGCTGTGGCCCTCGTCGAAGATTTCTATTCCCAGGGACCTTAATCTCTCTATCGGGACCTGTTCCCTCCCGTGGCCGTGGCTGCGGGGACACGGGGCCCACCTGTACCAAACAGGTTCGAGTGGATTGAAACGTCTTCACGGTTCTTCATGGCGCCGCCACCTCATTCCTAAAAACTGTCATCCCGCCCCGGTCTTGAGCCGGGGGCAGAGCGCGCAGACCCGGGATCACCGCAAGCGCCGCGTCTGCCGCGTTCCCGGCTCGGCGCGTCCGTTGGACGCTGGGCCGGGATGACAGTATTTAACGCCATGGTTCACGCCGATCCCGCCTCCGCCAAGACCGCCCTGCGGGTCTTCGTGCGCAACCAGCGCAAGCAGCTGGTCCGCGAGCATCCCGAGGCCGACTGGATGGTCGCCGAGGTGGGCCGCGCTCCGCTGGCCGCCCGCTTTCCCGATCCCGCCGGAAAGATCGTCGCCCTCTATTATGGGCTCGGAGCCGAGGTCTCGCCCCGTATCCTGGCCGACCAACTGGCGGAAGCGGGCTGGACCCTGGCCCTGCCGTCTGTCGAGGGCGAGGCGGGCCAGATGGTCTTTCGCCGCTGGGATCGCGATCGGCCGCTGGTTCATGACGCCATCGGCCTCAACGCGCCGCCCCGCGATTGCGAGGCGCTGGAGCCCGACCTCGTCGTTGTCCCCCTGCTGGCCTTCGACCGCGGCGGCGGCCGCTTGGGTCAGGGCGGCGGCTATTATGACCGGGCCCTGGCGGCCCTGCGCGAGCGGGGCGAGGTGTTCGTGCTGGGCCTTGGCTATAGCGGCCAGGAGACGGCTGATTTGCCGCACGAGCCGCACGATCAAGCGCTGGACGCCATTCTCACCGAAAAAGAGTATATCGCGGTGAATGACACGGGGCCGGAAGGGTCCCTCTAAGGAATTTCGATGCGTTTTGCTTTCTTCGGGGATGTCGTCGGCAAGTCGGGCCGCGACGGTCTGGCCGACCACCTTCCCGCCCTGCGCCGTGACCTGGACCTCGAGTTCGTGATCATCAACGCCGAGAACGCCGCCGCCGGCTTCGGCATCACCGAGAACACGGCGCGCGAACTCTTCGAGGCCGGCGCCGACTGCCTGACCCTGGGCAATCACAGCTGGGACCAGCGCGAGGCCCTGACCTACATCGTCCGCGAGCCGCGCCTGATCCGCCCGGCCAACTATCCGATCCTGTCGGACGCGCCGGGCCGGGGCAGCCACCTGTTCCAGACCGAGCGGGGCCGCACCATCATGGTCATCAACCTGCTGGGCCGGGTGCACATGGACGCCATGGACGACCCGTTCGCCGCCGCCGACCGCGAGCTGGACAAGGCCCCCCTGGGCCAGGTGGCCGACGCGGTGGTGGTCGACATGCACTGCGAGGCCACCTCCGAGAAGATGGCCATGGGCCACTATTGCGACGGCCGCGCCTCGCTGGTGGTGGGCACCCACACCCACGTGCCGACCGCTGACGCCCAGATCCTGCCCGGCGGCACCGCCTACCAGACCGATGCGGGCGCCTGCGCCGACTATGACAGCGTCATCGGCAACCAGAAGGAAGAGCCCCTGCGGCGCTTCACCACCAAGATCAGCGGTGGCCGCTACACGCCAGCCTCGGGTCCGGCCACGGTGTGCGGCGTGTTCGTCGAGACCGACGACCGCACGGGCCTGGCGCTCCGCGTCGAGCCGATCCGGGTGGGGGGACGGCTGAAGGCGACGGTTCCGACCTTCTAGAATCCTCTCCCAAAGGGAGAGGAGGGACCCGCCGCGAAGCGGTGGGAGGCGAGGGGTTACGGCGCTAAAAGCGAAACGCGCATTACTGCCGTTGATGCACGCAAAGGTTGATTGCATGTTCGCGGATCATGGACGCTATCTCGAACGCCCGCCGTCTCCGACGCAGCCAAACCCTCGCCGAATCCAAGCTTTGGACGATCGTCCGTGGTCGCCGCCTGCACGGCTTCAAATTCCGACGCCAAGTTCCGGTTGATCGCTATTTCGCCGACTTCCTGTGTCGCGAGGCCAGCCTGATCGTGGAGCTGGATGGCGCCTCGCATGACGAGCGGGAGATGCATGACGCCCTGCGAACCGAAGTTCTGGAGCGCTGCGGGTTTCGGGTGCTGCGGTTCGACAATGAGCGCGTTCTGACCGATCCGGGCGGCGTCGCCGACGCTATCGGCGCGGCGCTCCGGCTGCAGGCGTAACCCCTCACCTCCCACCGCTGCGCGGCGGGCCCCTCCTCTCCCTCTGGGAGAGGTTTTCCTTTTGGGTGACAAAACCACCCTCCAAAGGCTAGAAGCGCGCCCACTCCACCTTCGTCAGATCAGAGAAGAGCCCCGCGAATGGCCGGCCACTCGAAATTCAAGAACATCATGCACCGCAAGGGCCGCGCCGACGCCGCGCGCTCCAAGCTGTTCTCCAAGCTGTCGCGGGAAATCCATGAACCCGCGCCTGCGCCTCGCCGTCAACAACGCCAAGGCCGAAAGCCTGCCCAAGGACGTCATCGACCGTGCGATCAAGAAGTCGCAGATGGGCGACGCGGCCGACTATGCGGAAATCCGCTACGAAGGCGTGGCCGCCGGCGGCGTTGGCATCATCGTCGAGGTGCTGACCGACAACCGAAACCGCGCCGCCGCCAATGTGCGCTCCTACTTCACCAAGCTGGGCGGCAATATGGGCGCGACCGGCTCGGTGACCTTCAACTTCGATCATGTGGGCCAGATCGGCTATCCGGCCAAGGCCGCCAGCGAAGACGAGATGATGGAAGCCGCCATCGAGGCTGGCGCCGACGACGTCGAGTCGGACATGTCGGACGAGGGCGAGGGCCACACGGTCTATACCGCCTTTGAAAGCCTCAACGAGGTGGCCGCCGCCCTGGAAGCCCGGTTCGGCCCGGCCTCCAACACCAAGATCGCCTGGCGTCCGAAGATGCAGGTTCCGGTCACCGGCGACAGCGTCACCACCCTGATGAAGCTGCTCGACATGCTCAATGACGATGACGACGTCCAGAACGTCTATTCGAACGAAGAGATCAGCGACGAGGACCTGGCCAAGCTGGGTTAAGACCGCTTCTAACCGTCGCACGCTCTCGGCTACAGTGCCGCCATGACCCTGCGCGTGCACATCGATACCGACTGCGGCGTGGATGACGCCCTGGCGCTGGCCATGCTGGCGCGGGCGCGCGACCTCATCGAGGTGGGATCGGTGTCGGCGGTGTTCGGCAACACCTATGTCGACCAGGCCGCCGCCAACGCCCGGGGCGTGCTGCGGCTGGCCGGTTGCGGGGCCGAGGTGCATATCGGCGCCGGATCGGGCCTGGCCAAGCGGCGGGTCGAGCGCATGCGGCCGGCCCATGGGGTCGATGGCCTCAATGGCGCGGGCTTCTCCCAGCGCTGGAAGCTGCCGGAACTGGATCGCGGCCACGGAGCCGACCTGCTGGCCTTCGCCGCCCGGCGCAAGATCGCCGGGCTGTTCCTGGGCCCCCTGACCAACCTGGCCCGCGGCCTGCTGGACGATCCGGCCGCCTTCCGCGACTGGCGCCCGACGATCACGGCCGGCGCCTTCGCCGTGGAAGGCAAGGCCGCCGGCGGGGCCGATTTCAACAGCTGGAGCGATCCCGAAGCGCTGCAGCGCGTGCTGGAATCGGGCGTTCGCCCGCGCCTGATGCCGATGGACGTCTCAAGCCAGGTCACCCTGACCCGGGCGGCGCTGGAGGCGGGCGCGGCCTGTTGCGGCTCGCCCCTGTCGGCCCGACTGACCCGGGCGGCGGGGCCCTATATGGACTTTCACGCCCAGGTCTGGGG
>NCEV01000090.1 GCA_002280875.1 Caulobacter sp. 32-67-35
CAATTCACGTCGCCTGCACTCGGCTCTGGGCTATATCAGCCCCGCCGAGATGGAACGCAGAGCGGCTTAACCCCGTCCACTTTCTCGGGGGAAGATCACGGGTGATGGCCGCGCTTGAAGCGCATCGAGACGCTCTGGGCATTGAACGCACGAGCCCGCTGATGAACGCGTTAACGCGATCTATCGACCGGCCGTTAACGCGTTCCCGGGACATGAAGGGACCAGAGCTCGGCGACTAAGGACAGGCTGTGGACATCGACGAACTAGATCCCGCAACCCGAGCCTTCGAGGCGTTGCGCCAAGAGGTGAGGGCGCTCGGCGAGAAGATCGACAACCAACTTGTCGCAACTGAACACACAACGGGGCGGCTGGCGGCGATTGAGGCGTCGCTGTCGTCGATTGCGGGGCCTACGGCTGATGCGGCGCGGCAGCAGTCAACGTTAGCGGGCCTCGTCGAGGAACTCCAAAAGGAACGCGATGCGACTCGATCAGAGCGCTCTGCTCTGCAGGCAGCCAGAGCGCAGGTCCGCAGTTCTCGGGATCTCACGCGCTGGATTGCGGGCGCCGGCAGCGTGATCTTTGGGGGTGTGCTTGCTGTGGCCTTGATCATTGGGAGCTTGCGAGTTGCGCCGGATGAGTGGCTTTGGCCAGAAAGGGTAGCGGCCAGGCTCCTGAATCGTTCGATGTGGGACGGCGGGACACGGATGTTGAGCCAAGCCGATCTGGCGACTTGGAACCAGATGGCGGAGGGCTATCACCTCATCGATGCCAACCGAGCGGCCTACGAACGCTGTCGTCGCACGGCCGAACGCGCCAAGCGCGAAATGCCGTGCAAGCTGAAGGTCAAGCCTCCCGAGGGCGCCGCCACGCTGCAATGATCTGAAGCGCGACACGTCTTGTCGCCGATCAACCATGGACACGCATCGGGACAGCGCGGGGGACGATTGAAAGGCGAAAGGTAGCAAACCACTTCTCAAAAGTTGGCGATGACCGCTTACGCCACCTTGGGCCCCGTCACAGCCACCTGTCGGCTGAGCGTCCGATAAACGGTCGGCCGCGAGATCGAGAACAGTTCGGCAAGGTCGCTGATCGAATAGTCACCAGTGTCGTACATTCGCCGAAGCTCTTTTTGCTGGCGCTCGGAAAGCTTCGGCTTTTTGCCGCGCAACTTTCCCTTGGCGCGCGCGACCGCCATCCCCTCGCGGGTTCGCAGTTTGATCAGGTCGGATTCGAACTCTGCGAAGGTCGCCAGAATGTTGAAGAACAGCTTCCCCATGGGGTCGGTCGGATCATAAACGCTCGATCCCAGCTGTAGTCTGCCCCCCCGCGCCGCGAGGCTGTCTCCGATCGCGCGGGCATCGGGCACGGACCGCGCCAGCCGGTCCAGTTTCGGTACGACCAGCGTGTCTCCATTGCGGACTGCCGCCAGCGCCTGATCGAGACCCGGCCTTGCCCTGTTAGTGCCTGTGAAGCCGCGATCCGTATAGATGCGGTCTGGTGTCACGCCGAGCCCGAGCAGGGCTTCCTCCTGGACGACCAGGTCTTGTTTGTCAGTCGAACACCGGGCGTAGCCAATCAGGGTGTGTGTCATAGCGCGGACTGTAACGTAAGAGGCCCCTTCATCGCAAAATTTATCGTACCACCTTAATGACACGGCCTGTCGCCGCTGGACGTTCGATCTTGCAGTCGGTCATTAGATGTCCGCTGATCGATCCCCTAGCGGACGCATGGTGGGCTCGTCTGCGGCCGGCCATGTCCGCATTGGTGAGATCTAGAAGACGGATTTTTCGGCGATGAATCTGCGCATGATATTGGTCTTCCGAATTCGGTAGAGAACCGTCGGACGCATGACCATGGCGTAGGTGCCGCCAGCGAGCGACCGGAAGAAGGTCCGATCAGCGGTTAGGCCGGGCTGGCCCGTGCCGGCATGGGACCAGTTACCCAGGGCCGATCCGATCCGGAGCTTGTCGACCATCAGGCAGTTGGTGTCGATGAAGCCGCCCTTGTCTTTGAAACGTCCACGTCCAGGGCCCACGGAGTCCCAAACATCTACCGCCAGGTGTTCGTCGGTATCTTCGTCCACGAGAATCCGCTGGCCGCTCGACCAGACGCGGCCCTCGATAGCCTTTCGTAGCAGGGAGATGTGGTCGGGCAGGTAGGTGTTGTCGTCGTCCAGGAAGGCAACATGTTGGGCGTTGACCGCATAGCCCAGGATAGAACGCAGCGAGCCCCCATCCAGCGCATGGTGCACACCGCCGTGTCGGGCAGAGGTTGAGTACGGCAAGGTGAGGATCAGAATCGAAACATTGTCCGGGCGGGCGGCGAAGACGGATTCGAAATCGTCTAAACGGCCCTGGGCCACATCCACGCCTATAGCGATCTGAATTCGGCCCTTGAAGTCTTGCTCGTAGATTGAATTCAAGGCGCGAGGGAGCTCGGGGCGCAGAAGGCTGGGTATGACCACGCCTACATCGCTGGGCGTCTGCGGCGCAGCCGTGTCTGGATAGTAGCGGCCAAGCGGGAGCGGGGAGAGTGCCATGAGCGTCCTGAAAGAGGTGTCTTGAAAGACGTCGTTTCCGCCCGCATAGCGGGTGGTTGACGATTACGGCAAGCGTCGCCGCCTAAACAGGGGCCAGACGTGTTTCCGGCCTGTCGACATGATCTCGCCAGGCGGCTCTGGCGCGCCCTGAGAGAAGTCTCGCCGCCACTCGATATTTTCTCGCATCACCTTCCCCGGCACGCCGGCGACGATGACATGGGAGGGGACTTGTCCCGTGACCATGGCTCCTGCGGCCACCACGGCGCCGTCACCAATGTTGGCGCCCTTGAGGACAAGACTTCGCAACCCAAGCCAGACGTGATCGCCGATGATCACCGAGGCCGCGGGGTTGATGCGTTTGCCGTTTGCTCGATCATAGATGGGGTGGATATCGCTCAGCGAGACATAGACCTGGGAGGAGATCATGCAATCGGCGCCGATCCGGATCTCTCCAGGCTCGTGCAGTTGCAGGGACCCTTGGACCATGGTGGTGCCGGCGCCGATCGTGAGATGCGATTGAGAGCCGAGCAGATTCATCAGCCCCCGAAGTTGGCAATCGCGACCGATGACAACCCGATTGCCCGATCCCTGAATGACCAGGTTCACGCCTAGACGCGCGCCCGCGGAAATCTCCACGGTGTTGTCTTCGCCCTCGAGAACAAGACCGGCATGGGCGCCGCCACCCGCGTCGTACTCTGAGACGGACAGCCCCGCCGGGATATAGGACCCTAGGCGTACGCCCGCGTCCAAGATTAGGCGGTTGCGCTTGCCTCGGACGCGAACAGGACCTTCGATACGAACGTCCGGAGCTATCTGGACCTGCAGATCCTCCCCTTGGGCGTCCACGATGCTCGTCGGCGCATCGACCTTGTGCTGGCCCTGGCTCAAGACCGTTCCTCTCATCATTTCCGCTGTCGTAGCCCGCTTGCTCCGAGGGCGCAAAAACTGCGCGGAGCCGGAAGAAAGATTGACGCGGCGCGGCGGGACAGGAAATGAAATCAGGGTTCGCTGGATTTGGCGGAACGACGGAACAGGCGCGTGGCGGCTAAGCGTATTCTTTTCATTCACCAGAACTTTCCTGGTCAGTTTCCGCACATCGTGGCGGCCGCCTTGGCTAAGGGCTACAAGCTCGCGGCTATCGCTGGCCCGGACGCCAAGGGCGTACCTGGCGTGGACCTGCGGCGCTGGAAGCTCAGCCGCGGCAGTACGCCAGGCCTCTTTGATCCCGCGACCCGGGCCGAGGCCGACCTTCTTCGGGCCTGCGCCGCCGCTGAAGTCGCAACCAGCTTGAAGAAAGATGGGTTCAGCCCCGACCTGATTGTCGGCCATCCCGGCTGGGGCGAAATGCTGATGCTGGGGGAGGTGTTTCCCAACGTCCCGCAAATCGCCTTTGGCGAATTCTACTATAAGGCGCATGGCGCTGACGTGAACTTCGACCCCGAATTCGAGACGGCTTCCCTTCAAGCCGACATGCGCGTTCACGCCAAGAACATGGGCCTGGCGCTTGCCTATGCCAGCGCGGACGTTGTTGTTTGCCCAACGCCGTTCCAGGCGTCCACCCTGCCCCAAGGTTTGCAGGCGCGAATTCGGGTGTTGCACGAAGGCGTCGATGTAGGCCGGGCCCGCCGCAAGCCGGGCGCCCGGCTAAAGATCAAGGACGGTCCGGTTCTGGACGGATCCGCGCCAGTCATTACCTTCATCAACCGCAATTTCGAGCGTCTGCGAGGCTTTCATGTCTTCATGCGCGCCTTGCCGGCCTTGCTGAAGGCGCGCCCTGACGCTCAGGTCGTAATCATCGGCACGGACGCCGCGAAGGGCTATGGCGGCGTTCTTCCCGGGGGGCAAACCTGGAAACAGAAGATGCTCGCCGAACTGGGAGACAGGTTGGACCTGAGCCGCATCCACTTCACCGGCCCCCTTCCCCATGCGGAGATGATCGATGCGATGTCGATCTCCTGGGCGCATGTCTACTATACCTACCCCTTCGTACTCTCTTGGTCGCTTGTCGAGGCCATGGCCTGCGAGTGCTTGATCCTAGCGTCAGACACCGCGCCGGTTCGTGATGCGATTACCTCGGGCGTCGAGGGCGTTTTAAACGATTTCTTTGATGTCGAAGCGCTCAGCCGCGCCATGATCGAGGCTTGCGACCAACCGCAAAAATTCGCGGCCATGCGCCGCCAGGCCCGCGAAAAAGCCATGACACTGTTTGATCGCGAAACTATCGGCGTGCCCGGCTGGATGGCCCTGATCGAGGAAGTTATCGGATAACAGATCCTGGGAAGGACCTGTCGTTGCGCGCTATTACTGTTGTCGGTAATGATAGCGCACAATAATACTACATGAACTATATATGGGGAAGAAAGATAGATGACCGAGAAAATATTCACCACTAATTGGTTTACGGCAACAAAAAATATTTGGGATAACCTCCTTCCGAAAGAAAAGCCAAAAAGAATATTGGAAGTCGGATCTTACGAAGGGGCTAGCGTTTGTTATATTATTGAGAAACTCGGCAACGATATTGATCTAGAAATTCACTGTGTTGACACGTGGTCTGGTGGAATAGAGCATCAACCAGGCGGTAGCGCACAAAGTGATATGGTCTCCGTAGAGGCGCGGTTCCAGAACAACGTTGAAGTTTCCAAGAAAACTGCGAGCAGGCCGGTCGATCTCGTTATTCACAAGGGCTACTCAGATTTTCACCTCGCTAAACTTTTAGCGTCCGGAAAAGCAGAGTATTTCGACTTCATATATATTGACGGATCGCACCAAGCTCCCGACGTCCTCGCGGATGCCATCCTTGGCTTCAAGCTCCTGCGAGTTGGCGGTATTATGGCGTTCGATGACTATCTGTGGTTCGAGCCGCTCCCATATGGACAAGATCTGGTTCGCTCGCCAAAGATAGCGATTGATGCTTTCGTGAATATCTTTTGCCGTAAGCTACGAGTCATGCCTGGTGGCGGCCAGCAATTCTATATTCGCAAGCTAGCCACTTGACCCAATAATCTCGTAGCCCTGCGAGCCAGAGCTCGTGCATGTCAGGCCTCGACCAGGTTCTTGCCCAGCAAGGCCTGGAAGTGGGCGATGGTTTTGCCTAGACCTTCCTTCAGCTGGGTCCTGGGTTCCCAGTCCAGCGCCGACCTGGCCAGGGTGATGTCAGGCTGACGCTGGCGCGGGTCGTCCTGCGGCAGGGGTCTGCGTTCGATCACCGAGGTCGAGCCGATCAGCTCGATGGTCAGCTGGGCTAGTTCCAGGATCGTGAACTCGTTGGGATTACCGATATTGACGGGGCCGGTGAAGCCGGTGGGCGTCGCCATTAACCGGATGAAGCCTTCGACCAGGTCATCGACATAGCAGAAGCTTCGGGTCTGCTGGCCTTCGCCATAGATGGTGATCGGCTGGTTGGTCAGGGCCTGAACAATGAAATTACTGACCACCCGGCCGTCATTGATCGCCATGCGCGGGCCGTAGGTGTTGAAGATCCGCACCACCTTGATGTCGACGCTGTCTTGCCGGAAGCTGTCGAAGAACAGGGTTTCGGCGCAGCGTTTGCCTTCGTCATAGCAGGCGCGCGGGCCGATCGGGTTGACCCGGCCCCAATAGGTCTCGACCTGGGGGTGGATCTCCGGATCGCCATAGACCTCGCTGGTCGAGGCCTGAAACACCCGGGCGCCATTGCGCTTGGCCAGGTCCAGCATGTTGATGGCGCCCATCACATTGGTGCGCACCGTCATGACCGGGTCGTACTGGTAGTGGATCGGCGAGGCCGGGCAGGCCAGGTTGTAGATCTGGTCGACCGGAATGAAGATCGGGTGGTTCACGTCATGGTTCACGAACTCGAAGTTCGGGTGATCCATCAGGTGGGCGATGTTGTCCTTGCTGCCGGTGAACAGGTTGTCCAGGCACACCACGTGATCGCCCCGCGCGATCAGTCGGTCGCACAGGTGAGAGCCGACGAAGCCGGCCCCGCCAGTGACCAGGATACGCAGGGGAGAGGATTTCTGGGCCAAAGCTTTATTCCAAAGGAGAGGCTGTCACGGCCGGGACGTGGATCGGCCATGGCATTTTCGAGAAGCGATCATCAAGGTGCTCGACCGGGAAAGTCTTGGTCAGCCCCAAAGTCGCGGCGCTTTCCAACGGCGAAACGAAGCTGACGTCATAGTCCAGCCAGTGCGGCTGGGCCATCCAGTGCGCAAGCTGGGTCTTGGTGATGGCAAAGAAGCCTGAATGCGGGTTCCGGGCTCGCTGGAACACATGCTCAGCATGCAGGGGGCGCGCTTTCAGAACATCCTCATCGGGCAAATGGCGGTTCATATTCGCCAACGTGCCCGCGCTGATGTCCCCATCCACATAGGTCTTCAGGCGCTTGGCCGATGGATTCCATTCAAGCCGATTGGGCAAGAGAACTCGACTGTCGCCGAACGCTTCATTGAACCAAGCAAGCTTGTCGAAGAGCAGCGGGTCGCGAACCAAAAGGTCATCTTCGCTGAAGATGAACCAATCATAGTCGCCTGCCAGCTTGGCGAATATTTGATAGGCGAAGAACCCCAACATCCGGGGATTGTTTGGCATGGCGGTCGTTTCCCAAACCCCGTGGGTTCGTCGAAACTCCTGGCTCACCAGGCTGCAACCCGGGGCTGTCAGGACCCTGATGTCGAGATCCACTGAGCCTGGCGTGATGTCGAGGCTTCGGTCGGCGAAACGAAGTTTCGCCGAAGAGCCAAACAAGCCGCGATAGCCTCGGATTACGGTCTCAATAGCGTTCGTACGATTATCCCGTCGAGACTCGTCAACGGACGTATGCCGCGGGTTGGCCTCGGGTTTGAAATAGTGGACCAGCACCACGAGAGCCCGCATCGGTGATCACCTCTTTAGGGCCTCCAGCCTGCCTGGCATCCCACGCCGCCTTGCCTAGCGGCTCCACAAGCGTCGCTCAAGCACCGCCTCGACGGCGCCTTGTTTCTATGGCTGCCTTGGCCCATGCCCTTGATGTTTCTGATGTCTGTTCTGGCCTTGGCTGATACCTCGCCACGTCCTTTCGGCTTGCCGCTTGATTGCGACCTCGGGCGAACTTGCGAACGGATTTTAGGCTCCTGGACATGCGGGCGCAAAAGGCCGGCGTTGCGGTCTTGGCGGCCGCCGACGGTAAGGTCTTGCGAATCCGCGATGGCGTTCCCGATATCTCAGTGCGCGAGGCCGGGACCGCGCAAGGCCAGGAGTGCGGTAACGGCTTGGTCATTGAGCATGCTGACGGGCTTTCCACTCAATACTGCCACATGGCCAGGGGCAGCTTGGTCGTAAAGCCGGGGATGTCGGTGAAGGCCGGGGCTAAGCTGGGCCTCGTCGGTCTGTCGGGGAACACCGAATATCCTCACCTGCACTTCACTGTTCGCCGAGGAGCGGCCGTCATTGATCCGTTCGCGCCTGACGCGACTGGCGGGTCAAATCCGTGTGGCGGCGGTAAGAGCCTTTGGGGGACCTCACCGGCCTACAAGGCCGGTGAGGTCCTGAATGCCGGATTTTCCGCTGAACCCGTCAGCCTGACCACGGTCGAGGCGGGCGTCGCTCCGCCAACGGGTTCCTCTAGTGCTCTAATCGCCTACGTCCGGGCGATCGGGCTGCAGGCTGGCGACCAACAAAGCCTCAGTCTTCACGCGCCCAATGGCGCGATACTGGCCAAGACGGACACCCCTCCCCTTCCAAGGGATCAGGCTCAACGTCTATTGTATGTGGGGAAGCCTCGCCCGGCGACAGGATGGGGCAAGGGCCGCTACGAGGCGGTTTATCGTGTGACGCGTAAAGGCGCGCCCGTGATCGAACGGCGTTGGGCCATAGCGCTATAAGCCTGTCAGGCGAGTAAAGTTGAGAAGAGTCCCGTTAGGCCTTTTGTCTTGGAGGGGCTTATGCCATTATGCGGCGTCAGCCTTGTTCTCCAGCGGGCTGTGTCACTCCGACCGGGCTGTGAAACGCGCATATATTTTTCACAGTCCGGTCGCTCGCCTTCGCGAGCTAGCGTCCGATCGAGGCAGGATCATTACGATCTGGTATTTGGCCATCCACAGAAGGCCCCGTTCGACAAAGGGTCGGCGGGCGGGGGAAAACAGAGCTGTCAGATCGGCAACGCGGATCTTGGGCGTGTGCGACAGACACTCAATCATCCGATCCATTTCAACCTTGGAAGGCAAAAGAGCCCCGCCGTGATTGGTCAAGCTGCTGCGAATGAGCGGACCTAGCGACTGTGCCGACTGGCCGGGCGTGAGGGCGACCATGGTGGTCGCGGTCAGCCACTCGGTGGGGTAGCCGCCAAAAAGATGGAACGGGTCGAGACGGCGCGGATTCAGCGCGAGATTTCGAGGCGCCGCCCGATCCGAGCCTGCACGGCCCCGGCGCGCATTCATCTCGTCCCACAAGGCTTCGTATTGTGGAATGATCGCTGACCAGTCGAAAATTTCTCGCGCCCGCGCCTGAGCGGCTTGCCCCATTGTCCGGCGAAGATCGGAACTGGCGACCAGGTCGGCGATCGCCTGAGCGGCCTCTCCCAGGTCGACAGCCGTGACCTGACTCGCTGAGCCGACATAGGCGTCATAGTTTACCCAGTCGCTCGCCGCGCGATACGCAAGGTCCTCGCCAAGGCCCGCTCGCGGGGCGTAGGTGGCGATACGATAGCCATCAACACCATGACGAACGGTGTCGCGATAGCCGTTCCAGTCGCTGATCACGTTGGGTAGTCCCGCGGCCATGGCCTCGACCGGGGTCAGACCAAAAGTCTCCTGAATATTGTCGGACAGCGAGAAGAAGATGTCTCCCACGGACCAGATGGAGAACCGAACATCCGGTCGGCGACCATCGACCACGCGATAGATAACGTCGGGACAGAAGGCCGCCGTTTCGTCGTGATAGGTCTTGTTCAGGGCTTCACTGCCGGCCCAGCCGGCCTGGACCCAGGCGATCTTCTTGCCGGTCAACTCGACGGCCCGTTGCAGGGCCATCGCCATGGGAGCCGGGTTCATCTTGGCGCGGACATTGAACCGGCCGACATAGAGCACAACGACAGCATCATCCGGGATATCGAGCTCGCGCCGCCAGTTCTGGCGACTGGCGTCCGATACCGCGAAATCGTCGACGTTTACGCCCAAGGGTATCGTGATCAGCTCAGGTGTAGGCAGTCGAGTGGCGCCCAGGCGGATCTCAAGGTCGTCACGGACCGCTTCCATCTGCAGGTCGACGCTGGCCCGCACGGCCTGGGATGTGCAGATCAGGAAGTCCCAGGCTTCCAGCGGCGCCGTCATCATGTCCGCCAGCATGTCGGTGACATCGGACGAGGCCGTGGTGTGGGTGATCCCGCTGATGCCGTAGCGGCTTGAGGCCCGTATGGATCGCCTGGCCCAGGCTTCGCGCGCCAGTCGGGGCGAGGCCATGTGAACGGAGCCCGCCTCGCCAAGACCCAGGCGATCATGCCTGGCGATCCACTTCACAGGACGATCAAGGGCGCCGATGGCCTGAACAAAGGCGTCCAGCTCGGCGACCGGACGGTCGGCCACATTCCAGAAATGGATGTCTTCGCTACGGGCGTGTCGCAGATAGCCGCGCAGAAACCCCTCCCCCGCCGATTGCCGTCCCATCAAGGCCGGCCCCTTCGTGTTGAAGGCTTCAGGGTTCAGATACAGCGCCACATTGGTCATAGACCGCTCTTCCTCCGCGTGAGCCCGACGCGCGGGATCTGTCGGTTCAGCCAATGACGACACCGCCGGCTGTTGTCGAGGCCAAAAAAAAGGGGGCCGCCCCGAAGGACGGCCCCCAATCTTTAGTAGATTTAGACTTAGACGATTTCAGTACCGGCCAAGTTGGCGGTGATGCCCGTCAACTTCACCGCATCTTCGATAACGCCGTCATTGTTGGCGTCGAAGAAGATGTAGGTGTCGGTTCCGCCAACCACCACAGCATAGGCCTCGGCAGTAGCATTCACCGTAGCGACTGCCGCCTGCGCAGCGGCGAGAGCCGTAGCGTAGGTAGCCTGGACTGCGCCTTGAACGAAGGCGATCGTCAGAGCACCGTTATCGATGTCGATCTGATCTTCGTTCGCCGTACCGCCGGCGTCGAAGCCAACGACCTCGTCAATCGCACCGGTCGTCGTGCCCGAGGACCCTTGAGCGAAGACGATGGTGTCGCGGGCTGCGACCGTTTCCGTGCCAACGGTCATGAGGTCGGCGCCAGCGCCGCCCACAATGACGTCCGCACCTTCACCAGAGGTGATGGTGTCGGAACCAGCGCCGCCCAGGAGCGAGTCAACGCCGTCAGCGCCGGTGATGACATCAGCGCCGTCGCCGCCGCTGATGGTGTCGCCGTTAGCGCCGCCGGTGAGCGTGTCGTCACCCGCACCGCCGCTGATGGTGTCGGTGCCGCCACCGCCAACGATCGAGTCGTTGCCGTTATCGCCGTTCAGCGTATCAGAGGCAGCACCGCCGCTGACAGTGTCGTTGCCTTCACCGGCATTAACCGTAGCCGCATCGGTGATCACGGTGATGGTGTCGTTGCCTTCACCGCCATTGATGGTGTCAGCACCGCCACCGCCGTTGATGGTGTCAGCGCCATTGTCGCCGCCGAGGGTGTCGCCACCAGCGCCGCCGGTGATGGTGTCAGTACCCTCGCCGCCGTTGATGGTCACCGCAGCAGCACCGCTGGTGAGAACGTCGTTGCCGTCGCCACCATTGATGGTGTCAGCGCCGCCGCCGCCCAGGACCGAGTCAGCGCCGTTACCGACGGTGATCGAGTCACCAGCAGCGCCGCCGACGACCGTGTCATTGCCTTCGGCAGTGGTGATGATGTCGGCGCCGCCGCCACCTTCAACGCTGTCGTTGCCGTCGCCGCCGCTGATCGTGTCAGCACCGGTGAAGCCGGTGATGATGTCAGCGCCCGCGCCGCCAATGATGCTGGCCGTGCCGCCGGTCACCACGAAGGTGTCGTTGCCATTGCCGCCATCGAGGGTGTCAACGCCCGTACCGGTAGCCAGGATACGGTCATTGCCTTCGCCGCCGACCACCAGGTCGCTGGCGTCGCCGCCGTCGAGGGTGTCGTTGCCAGCGTCGCCGTTAACGGTGTCAGCATCGGCGCCGCCGAAGACGGAGTCGTTGCCTTCGCCGCCGTTGACGAAGTCGGAGCCAGCGCCGCCGAGGATCGAGTCGTTACCCTCGTCGCCGTTGACGGTGTCGCCTTCGGTGCCGCCGTCGAGGGTGTCGTTGCCCGCGCCGCCATAGACGAAGTCCGAACCCGCGCCCGCGCCGAAGACGATGTCATCGCCGTCAGCGCCGAGGATGGTGTCGTTGCCGGCGGCGCCGTCGATGCTGTCGTTGCCCAGGTCGCCGGTGACGTAGTCGTTGTCAGCGCCGCCATCCATGGTGTCGTTGCCTTGACCGCCCAGCAGGGTGTCATTGCCGGCGTCAGCGTTGACAACGTCATCGCCGAGGTTGCCGTGCACGTAGTCATTGCCGGCGCCGCCCGAAAGCGTGTCGAGGCCTTGACCGCCCAGGAGGGTGTCGGAATTGGCACCGCCCATGATCGAGTCGTTGCCAAGAGCGCCTTGGATCGAGTCGTTTTGATCGCCGCCGTCGATGGTGTCGTTGCCGGCACCGCCGTTGATCACGTCGTCGCCGTTGCTGGCGGCGATGGTGTCATTGCCGTTGCCCGACGAAACGTTGTCGTTGCCCAGACCAGCCAGGATGCTGTCATTGCCATTGCTGGTCGAAACGATGGTGTCGTTGCCTTCAGCGGCATCGATCGTGCTGCTGTCGTCGCCGCCGTCGATGTAATCATTGCCTTCGCCACCGAAGAGGGTGTCGAGGCCTTGACCGCCCAGCAGGGTGTCATCGCCATTGCCGCCGACGAGCGAGTCGGCTTCCAGATCGCCCGACAGGTAGTCGTTATCGACACCGCCATCGATCGTATCGCCTTGGTTGCCGCCCATCAGGGTGTCGACGCCGGAGCCGCCCTGGATGGAGTCCGCACCGAGGTTACCGTTGATGTAGTCAGCGCCAGCGCCGCCGAGAATGCTGTCAGCGTCTTGGCCGCCGTAGAGGGTGTCGGAGTCGGCGCCGCCAACGAGCGTGTCAGCGCCTTTGTTGCCCTGCAGGGTGTCGGCGCCGTCGCCGCCTTCAAGGCTGTCAGCGCCTTCACCGCCGAAGATCATGTCGGCGCCATTGGCGCCGGTGATGATGTCGTCGCCATTGGCGCCGAGCAGAAGGTCAGCCAGCGCGCCGCCGGCCAGGCCGTCAGCGCCCGTGGTGCCATAGGCAAACACGCTGCCGTCCGTGAACGAGACCGAGCCCGAACCGTCAATGGCGGAGGTGAAGAAGGTCAGCGACTTAGCGCCGAGCGTCAGGGTGATCTTTTCTTCCACCGCAGGCGTCGCGCCCTGGGCCGGAACCGCGGCGATGATCGTATAGGTCAGTTGCGTGGCGGTGCCGGTCGCGAAAACCAGCTTGTCGCTCGCGCCAGGCGCCCAGGCGTCTACGTCCGCCTGCGTCGCCGTATTGAAATCCAAATTAGCCATCCAAGTTCTCCATCTTGTGTCACAGGCTATACACGCCGACGCCCCACCCCCAAGACGGGAACATATCGGCGCAAACCCAGCCTTCTGCCGCTTTTAACGGAGGCTGAGATTATTACAACCCGGCGGGATGGTTGCCTAAACGCGAGCCAAGCGCAACTCCGTTAAGGGTGTAGCTTCGGGACACGGGCCAGCACCGCTCAAAAGCACGCGCCATATATATGGCGCCTATTTTTAGGTATATGACTTATAATATTCAAATATGAATTTGTATAGACAGCGAGTCTGGAGGTCGTAATTACTATTTACTAAATGATAATCCGGTTTCTTCGAGGAAGACAAGCTGATCGCACGCAAATAATTCCGTCAGATAGTCTCTATCTATAGCGGATATACGTTTGTCTTGGCCTACCTCTTGTCCAATATGGCTCTCTTTTATTTCGAAGGTTGAAAAATGGGGTGCGTTTAAAAAATCACACACTCTGCCCAAAATCCGGCCGGGCGAAAGACGCAGGTCCTCTGACCGCAGAAAGAGAGCTTGCTCCCTCGGGAAGAGGTTGAGCAGACGTTGAACTTGAGCGCCATAAAAGCCCCGCTCGACATAGCTGAATTCACGGTGATGTCCTGGAGCTGACGGATCACCATTGACGCGGTGGCGCCCCTCGCGAATGCACCATGCGAAAGGCTCGGTCTCGGCCCCCCGGGCGTATTCCATTCTCCAGTGCGACCAGGCTCTTTCAATCGGATCCCGGAACACCAGCACGAGCTTCATCGCTGGATTATAGTCGGCGATCCGCTCCAGACAGCCCGGCCAGTAGATATAGATCGGGGTCGCCTCCCCCCACAGCCTGGGCCGACCATCCGTCGGCGGAGTGAAACGGGCGTGGTAGGATTCATAGTTGGGCTTTTGCCAGTCCACATTTTCGTTATCGAAAAAATGCACTTCCTTGACGTCCGCTAGCAGCAGATCAGGGTGCTCGCGCAGATAATCGAAGAGCGCCGTAGTGCCGCCCTTCTGCACACCCGCGACTAGAAAATCAACCTTGGGTTGATTTGCCGCCACCAAGGTCATCTTGCCCGCCTATTGCTCACGCATGGACTGATCGATGACCTCGCCGATCGGTCCCAGGAGATAGGATAGAATGGTGCGCCGGCCTGTCATGATCATCACCGAGACCTGCATGCCGGGAGAAAGCCGCACGCCCTTGGGGAGCTTGCGCAGCTCTTCGGGCGAGATGCGCAGATCGACGCGATAATAGGAAGACTTGGTCTCAGGGTTGGCGAGCGCGTCGGCGGAGACAGTCATAACTTCGGCTTCGATCTTGGGTACGCGAAAGCTGCTATAGGCCTGCAGCGCGACCTGGGCCTGCATGCCAGGCTGGACCTCGTCGATATCGCTGGGACGAACCTCGGCGGTAATCACCAGGGGCGCGTTGCTGGGCACCACGTCCATCAGCACCTCGCCCGGCGCGGCGACGCCGCCGATCGTATGTTGGCTCAGGCCCAGGACATAGCCCGCCGCCGGAGCGCGGATTTCAGTCTGGGCCAGGGATTCACGAGCCGCGCCCAATCGAGGGCCAAGATCAGTGATGCGAGCCTCGACGTCGCGCAGATTGCTGGCGGATTCAGAGGCGCGCTGTTCATACAGGCTGGTCAGCTGCAGGCGCGTTTCGCCAGCTTGTTGGCTGTTGCGCGTGATCTCCGCCATCAATGAACCGCGCTTGGCCTTGCTTTCCGACAACTGCCGCTCAAGGCGCAGAACCAGGGTTTTTGGCGCGTAACCCTTGGCGAGCAGCGTCTTGTAGCCTTCCAGTTCCTCTTCCGAGAGAGCAATCTGCTCTACGGCGGAATCGGCCTGGATCTGTAGTCCGGCTCTGGCGCTCTGAAGCTGTTCAAAGCGCTGATTCAGAATTGCGGCCTGAGACTCTATTGCCGCCCTGCGCACGTCATAGACCGTCATTTCGTTCTGGATGATCGCCGACACTCGCGGATCGGTCCGCCGCGCTTGCAGCTCGGGAGGAACGATCAGGGGGCGTCGAACGATCTCCGCCCGCAGGCGGGCGGCCTGCATCAAGGCCGCATCGTATTGGTTCTCGTAGATGTCGACCTGCGCCTTGGGGACAGTATCGTCGAATTTCAGCAGCAGCTGGCCGACCGAAACCGCGTCGCCCTCACGTACATTGATCTGACGCACCAGGCCGCCATCGCGACTCTTCAGCGTTTTGCGGCTGGCCTCCACTCGGAAAACACCTGCCGCCGTCACCGCGCCACGGATCTGCGACGCGGCCGCCCAAGCGCCCAGACCAAACACAAAAACACCGATTACCGCCAAACCCAGAATGATCGGTTTGCGGAGATTCTGGCGCGCGCCCTCGGACAAGGGCGCATCGACCGGGCCGCCGATCGATGGTGGTTCAGCGGGAACATCGGGAGAAACCCATTGGGTCAAACGCTTGAGATCGTACTTCATGACTTGGCCTCGATAGCCGCGGCCGACGGGGTTGATCCTTTTGCCTTCGCAGCGTTCTGAGCCAGTCGGGACAAGACCGCTTCCCTGGGTCCGAAAAGATCAACTCGCCCATCCCTGAGAACGAGCAGCTTGTCAGCGCCCACCAACATGCTGGGCTTGTGCGAGACGACAACCACGGTTTGAGCGCGGGCCTTCATCGCCGCCAATGCCTCCAGAAGAGCATCTTCGCCCTGGGAGTCGAGATTGGCGTTGGGCTCGTCTAGAACGATCAAGGCGGGATTGCGCAACATGGCTCGCGCCAGGCCAACACGTTGTCGTTGACCGACCGATAGGACGACACCGCCCTGGCCTAACTCGGTGTCATATCCGTTTGGCAGCCGCACGATGAGTTCATGAACACTGGCCGCCTGCGCCGCCGCGATCACTTCTTCGTCGGTAACGCCATCCATGAAGCGCGCAATGTTGTCACGCACACTGCCCGCGAAGAGCTCGGTGTCTTGTGGTAAATAACCGACATATTGGCCAAATTCGGCCCGGGACCAGCCAAACACATCTGAACCGTCCAGCCGAACCGAACCGTTTAGGGGCTGCTGAACGCCGACGAGAAGGCGAGCCAGGGTGGATTTGCCCGCTCCCGACGGACCCACGATCCCGAGAAACTCACCCGGCGCAATTCTGAAATTGACCGCGGCAAGCAACAGGCGACCAGATCCGGGTACGCCATAGTTCATGTTTTCAACGGTCAGCTCGCCTTTCGGGCGCGGCAGGCTCGTGCCGACCGTGGAGGGCGTGTAGTTGTTCAGAAGCCCTGAAAGACGTTCGTAGGCTTGGCTTGCGCCAATAAGTGAAGTCCAGGTTCCTACAACCCGGTCGATAGGCTGCAAAGCTCGAGCCGAAAGGATCATGTTCGCGAACAACATGCCCGAACCAATTTTGTGATTCAGGATGAGATCCGCTCCGATCGCGATGATCAAAATTTGAACCGCCATACGGACAAATTTGATAAGACCGCCCCAGATTTCAGCCTGTTCATTTGAACTCTTGGCGTTGGTCAGGGACTCTGCGCGGAACTTTCCCCATTGCCGGCCGAGGTAGCCAATCATCCCCATGGCCCGCACAACTTCACTATTGCGAAGGCCCGCTTCCGTGAAGCCATAGCTCTTGATGGCGGCGCTATTGGCGGCCTTCGTCAAAGGGCGTGTGGCGCGATCTTGAAGAAAAGCCAATCCGACCAGAGTCATGCCGCCGAGAAACGTGACGAGGCCAATGATCGGATCGATGAAGAACAAGATCGCCATGTAGATTGGGATCCACGGCAGATCGAAAACCACGGAAATTCCAGGGCCGGTCATCGTTTGACGAAACTGGTCAAGATCTCGCAGCGCCTGTGATCCGGCCTGAGCCTGCCGGCGGACAACACCATCAAAGAGGGCCGAAAAAATATGGCCCGACACGCGCTGATCGAAAATCACGCCAAAGGCAGTGAGGATTTGCGCACGGATCGCGTCGATCAGTCCTGACACGGCGAAAATAAAGAGTACCCCAACCGTCAGGACAATCAGAGTTGGCGTGCTGCCGCTAGACAGAACACGGCTATAGATCTGGTTAGTGTAGATTGGCATCGCCAAATAAAGAAGATTCGTGACAAGACTGAAAGCCGCCGCGACGAGAATTGGTCCTCGCCCGTGCCGCAAAGCGAGCGTCATCAGGTTCTCATTACCTGTTTTGTTCGCAAAAAGACTCATAAGCGCGGAGCTTCCGATCTTGCCAGCCAATCCCCAATGGGCAGCCCGGTCGGCTGGGGGAACTCCCAATCAGCCTTTTCCTGGCGGCGAGCAATGAGGCTGGTGCCTATTCATGTCAATGGTGTTAGCATCATATTCGATGACAAAAGCAGCGCCTTTGACGACACTTTAGTCGGGGGTCCTTCACGGCGGCCTTTTTCCTGCAGTGCCTGATCGCTGTAGGCTGCGAACATGTGACTATTCAGGCGCCGCGGGCGGACGTCACTTAGCGCACACGTGGGAACGTCTACAATCGGACGTGTTGACCCGTCCTCGTGAGGGCGCGTCCTCACGAGGACGGGGCCGCATGAAGACAGGTGGACGTCAGCCGCAAATCAACTCAGTCTTGTTGATCTGAAAATTGCCGCGCCTCGCGGACGCGTCCACACGAGGACACAAAATGAAGATTGTCGCCATCGTCAGTCAGAAAGGCGGCGCGGGGAAAACCACCCTGGCCGTGCATCTGGCCGCCCGCGCCGCCCATGATGGCCGGCAAGCCGTCATCGTGGACCTGGACCCCCAAGCCACGGCTTCCTCATGGGGCGACTGGCGTGGCGGCGACAATCCGGTGGTGGTGGCCGCGCCGCACACGCGACTCGAAGCGACGCTGGCCGAGGCCGAGAAGAGCGGCGTGGACCTGGTGATCATCGACACCCCGCCGTCCGCGGACGCCGCCGCGGTCGCCGCGGCCCGCGCGGCCGACCTGGTGCTTATCCCGACCCGCGCCTCGGCCTTCGACCTGCACGCCATCAAGACGACCGGCGAGTTGATGAAGATCGCCCAGAAGCCGGCCTATGTCGTGCTCAACGCCGTGCCGCCCCGTTCCGCCAGCCTGATCGACGAGGCCGCCGAGGTCGTGAAAAGCCTGTCCCTTGGCCTGGCTCCCGCCTGTCTGGTTGACCGGGCCGCCTTCCGCCACGCCGTGATCAACGGCCAGACGGCCGTGGAATTCGAGCCTAGCAGCAAGGCCGCCAGCGAAGTCCACATCCTATACACGTGGATGTGTGGACAACTCGGCGTGTCCACCAAGAAGTCGGTCAAGACCCGGAGCGCCGCGTGAGCCCTCGTCCCAGCCTCGCCAGCCGCCTGGCCGCCGCCGCGGGGGCCCCTGCCCCACCACCCTCCCCGGCCGTTGAGGCGCCAGCTTCCGAAACGGTTGTCGCCAAAGGCGCCGCCACAGCGCCGGCCAAGGCGCGCCAGGGCAAGACCATGATCGCCGGCTATTTCTCGCCGGATCTGGCCCGCGCCATCAAGATCCTGGCGGTGGAGCGCGGCGTGACCGTTCAGGCCCTGATCGGTGAAGGTCTGGACGCGGTGTTGCGCCAGCACCAACGTCATCCCTTCGGCGAACGTTAGGCGGCGGGGAGATGGTCAAGCGCAAGGATCCGAACAACACTGAGTTCGACTTCTTCATCCCGCTGATGCACGACGTCCCGCTGAAGGATCAGCGCGAGACGATGGAGCGCCCGTTCTTCAGCTTGCAGAAACGTAAGCGCCTCAAGCCGATTGAGTACGAGAGCCCCAACAACGACGTCTGGGTGAAGGTCGAGGCGATGCCCGCCTATGGCATGGCCACCATCTGGGACGCCGACATCCTGGTCTGGGCCGCCGCGGTGCTCAACCACATGAAGGTGCAGGGG
>NCEV01000091.1 GCA_002280875.1 Caulobacter sp. 32-67-35
TAGAGCCGCGCCTCGGGTTTCAGGCCCACCTCGCGGGCGGCGCGTTCGTTGGCCTTGGCCAGGCGGCGCAGGTCAGGGCTTTCGTCGACGCCGGCCCAGACGGCGTGGATGTCGGCGCCCTCGCCGAAATGACCGACCCCGGCCAGTTCCAGATCAAGGGCCGGCGCCTCGATCGCCGCCAGGGCCTCGTCCAGCTCCGCCGCCACCGGCTCTTGCACATCGCCGATGAACTTCAGGGTGATGTGGAAGGCCTCCAGCGGCCGCCAGCGCGCGTGCTCGATCCCGTGCTGGCGGGATAGCAGGCCCTGGCCGATCTCGGGCGGCACGGCGATGGCGGTGAACAGGCGGAGCATCGGCAATCAGGGGCAGGGGTTGGGTTGCGCCGCGTGGATGGCGTTGACGGCCTTTTCCAGCTCGTCGGTCCAGGTCAGGTCGAAGGCGTCGATGGCGATCTTCAGCTGTTCCATCGAGGTGGCGCCGATGATGGTCGAGGTCACGAACGGGCGGGCGTCGCAGAACTTCAGCGCCAGGGTGGCCGGATCCAGGCCATGCCGGGCGGCCAGATCGACATAGGCGCGGATCGCCGCCTCGGCCCCGGGGCCCTCATAGCGCTGCATGCGATTATAGAGCGCCTTGCGTGAGCCGGGCGGCAGGCCGCCGTCGAGATATTTGCCGGTCAGGGCGCCCTGGGCCAGCGGCGAATAGGCCAGCAGGCCGACCTGCTCGCGCATGGCGATCTCGGCCAGTCCGTATTCGAAGGTGCGGTTGGCCAGGTGATAGGCGTTCTGGATCGAGGCGATGCGGGGCAGGCCACGGCTCTCGCTTTCCGCCAGGAAGCGCATCACGCCCCAGGGGAACTCGTTGGAGACCCCGATGGCGCGGATCGTCCCCTTCTTCACATGGGCGTCCAGCGCCTCAAGGATGTCGCCGAAGGTTTCGTAGTCCTGCTCATAGTCCTTGAAGGTCTGGCCGCCGAACACCCGCACCGGCCGGTCGGGCCAGTGCAGCTGGTAGAGGTCCAGATAGTCGGTGTTCAGGCGCTTGAGCGAGCCTTCGACGGCCTCGTCAATCTGGGCCTTGGTGTGGCGGGTGGGGGCGCCGTCGGCGCGCATCCAGGTCAGGCCGCCAAAGGCGCTGCCGCGACCGGCCACCTTGGAGGCCAGCACGATCTCGTCGCGCTTGCCGGTCTTTTTCAGCCATGAGCCGATTTGGCGCTCGGTATTGCCCTGGGTCCTGGGGTCGGGCGGGCTGGAATACATCTCGGCCGTGTCCCAGAAATTGACGCCGCGCTCGAGCGCATAGTCCATCTGGGCGTGGGCCTCGTCTTCGCTGTTCTGCGAGCCCCAGGTCATGGTGCCAAGGCAGCAGCGCGAGACCATCATACCCGTGCGCCCCAGTTCCGAATAATCCATGCCGTTCGACCCATCCTGATTTGCGCTGGCCTCTATTTAAGCGGTCCGGCGCGGGTCTCGCCAGCCATGCCTTGCGCGAAGGCCAAAGGATGCCGATATTCGTGGGGCGTCCAATCTGGGCGTGATGCAATCAAAAGGGCTTTCCCTCGATGAACGACTTCAACCGCGGCTATGCGCGCGCGATCCCGGCGGATCGCGCCGACATGTCGGTTGACGCCGGCCTGCGCAGCTTCATGCTCGGCGTCTACAACAAGGTGGCCTTGGGCCTCCTGCTGTCCGCCGGCCTCGCCTTCCTGACCAGCGCCTACCAGCCGGTGGCCAGCCTGCTCTATGTGCTGACCCCGGACGGTCGCCTGGCCGGCTTCACCATGGCCGGCACGATCGTGCGCTTCGCCCCGCTGGCGATGATGCTGGTGGCCATGTTCGCGATGAAGAACCCTACCGCCAAGTCGTCGGGCGCCTTGTACTGGGCGCTGGTCGCCTCGATCGGCGCGGGCGCGGGCGTCTGGCTGCTGGCCTATACCGGCGCTTCGGTGGCTTCGACCTTCCTGATCACCGCCATCGCGTTCGGCGGTCTCAGCCTGTTCGGCTACACCACCAAGAAGGACCTGACGGGTTTCGGCAGCTTCCTGATCATGGGCCTGATCGGCCTGGTTCTGGCGTCGCTGGCCCAGATGTTCCTCAAGCTCCCGGGCCTGAGCTTCATCATCAGCATCCTGGGCGTGTTCATCTTCGCGGGCCTGATCGCCTACGACACCCAGAAGCTGAAGACCGCCTATTATGAAATGGGCGGCGACCAGAACTCGATGGCGGTGGCCACCAACTATGGCGCGCTGAACCTGTATCTGAACTTCATCAACCTGTTCCAGTTCCTGCTCAGCCTCTTCGGCGCTCGCCGCTAGAACCCAAGCCCGGACGAAACAGCGAAGCCCCGGCGGGAAACTGCCGGGGCTTTTTCGTGGATCACCCTCGACGCCGCCGACCTTCGGCGCCACCTTGTTGGCGGGGACAAGAAGAGCCGCTTTGAGGATTTCATGACCCGCACCCTGACTCTTCTGGCCGGCCTGACCGTGATCGCGGCCAGCGGAACCGCGTACGCCGAGGCGATCAGCCTTAAGCCCTACCCCGGCGCCGCCAGGGCTCCGGCAATGTCCCTGACGCGGGACACAGCCATGTTTCATATCTCGAAATCCGATGCGGCCGTTCCGGTTCGCTATGCCCATGCGCCGCTCCAGCTGCCGCGCGGGATCGCCAGGACCTCTGTGGAGAGCCGGCTGGCGGGCGATGGGCCCGTCGCCTCGGCGGGCGTGTTGTGCGGCCTCAAGCCCAGCGCCGACTACAGCGGCATGGGCACGGCCCGGGGCTATGACAACGAGGGGCGGTTCGTGGGCGCCAAACTGGCCTTTACGTTCTAGAGCCCTTTCCGACCTGATGGCTTCATCTGGGTCGGGCGTTTCACACGCATCAGAAAATGCGCCAGGCCTCAGTCCACCACCGAGAACTTGCCCTTCTCGAACACCTTCAGCACCTGGGCCAGGTCGTGGCCGCGCTTGAGGATCATGCCGCCCTGGCCGATCACCGCCCAGGCCCCCTGCTTGCGAGCCAGGGCGGGGCGCTTTTCAACCCGGTAGAGGGGGGCCTCGGCGGCGTGTCGGAAGATCGAGAACACGGCGTGGTCGGAGAGGCCGGCAATCCCGTAGTCACGCCATTCGCCCGCGGCGACCATGCGGCCATACAGACGCATGAGCTGGTCCAGCTCGCGCCGCTCGAAGAAGGTCACGCCGCCGGGCGAGGGGGCGGACGGAAAGTGCGGATCCAACGCCATCGGACGAATCCTAAGCCTGAATCGGCGCCCTTGGCGAGCGTGGCGTCGCGGCCACGATTGGCCTCAATGCTACACGACGGTCACGCCGCGCCGCGAAAGGACCTTATTTCGGTCGTTCGGCCGCCTGTTTGGGCCGCGATAAATTCAGTGTCGGCTGATCGGACACCTCGCGGTCCAGGACCCTGAACAGCCCCCCCAGCCCCCCTTGATCGTGGGCCGGTCGGCCGACAGACTATACCCCTCCCAATGAGTCCGCGCGGTCCTTCCCCCCACCGCGCGGGCTTTTTGCTGTCTGGACAGCGGCGAGATCAAAGCTTGGCCAATGGCCTTGAAACCACCTTGGTTTGGTCGCGGTCGCGCCTGTTTGGCCCGCGATAAAGCAAGGGTCAGCCGACCGGCTTCGGGTCGGGGCCCTGAACAGCCCCCCCAGCCCTCCCCGGTTTCGAACCGGTCCGCTGACGATCAAGAGCCCCTCTCCAAAAGAGCCCGCGCGATTGCCCCCTCGGTCGCGCGGGTTTTTGCTGTTGGGGTCAGCGCTCGGCGGTTTCGAGCACGCCAAGGATCCGGCCGCCCTTCGCGCCCTGGACGATCACGACCGTCTCCAGATCATCACCCGTAGCCGGGGGCAGGCGGTAGAGCTTGGATCGACCCGCCCAGGGGCCCAGGCGGACCAGCTCACGCACCACATTGCGGTGAACGATGGTCTGGCCCTTGTTGTCGCCGCGCTTGACGGCGATCTCCTGCTCGCGCGGATCGAACCGGATCAGCCACACCTCGCCGCCGCCGCGCGGGACGGGGCCCGAGCCGACCCCGACGCGGCCATTGCCGTAGAACTGCATGTCCGGCGGATTGGTCGGGGCCCGGGCGGCGGTCTTGACCAGGTCCTCGACCGCCTCGGCCTTGGCGCCCGAGGCCTGCACGCGGCCGGCCACCACCATCTGGGGCGTGGGCACGTCGCGCAGGGCGAATTTCTTGACATAGGCCCGCTGGCGCTCGGCGAAGGCGGGCTTGGCGAAGGTGTCCTTCCAGCCCAGATAGTCCCAGTAATCGACCGAATAGGTCAGGGCCAGGACGCCGTCGCGCTGGGCCAGATCGGCGGCCAGCTGGTTGGCCTTGCCGCAGGACGAGCAGCCCTGGGCGGTGAACAGCTCGACCACCACGGGCAATTTGGCCACCGGAGGCTTTGCAGCCCAGGCGGACGTGGCGGAAAGGCCCGAGAGAGCCAGACAGAGCAGGGAAAGGGCGGCCTTACGCATTGCGGGTCACTTAAGCCAAGATCGTCCTGCAAGGCCGTTCACGAGGCCGTGAAGGGCGACTTCTTTGCGAAAAGTTCGCGTCGCAAACGAAAACGGCCCGCCGGATCGCTCCGGCGGGCCGTCTCTTTCAACGCGGGATCGTCGCCTAGTCGGCGCGCGCCAGGTTGCGCAGCACGTAGTTCAGCACGCCGCCGTTCTTGAAATACTCAAGCTCGGTAGGCGTATCGATGCGGCAGCGGACCGGGAAGCGGGCGATGCGGCCGTCCGACGGGCGGTAGAGCTCGACGATCAGCTGCTTGCGCGGCGCCAGGTCCTGCAGGCCGCGGATCGAGACGATTTCCTCGCCGGTCAGTTCCAGCTTCTGCCAGCCGTCCTGGATGAACTGCAGGGGCAGAACGCCCATGCCCACCAGGTTCGAACGGTGGATGCGCTCGAAGGTCTCGGTGATCACCGCGCGGACGCCCAGCAGCTTGGTGCCCTTGGCGGCCCAGTCGCGCGAGCTGCCAGTGCCGTATTCCTTGCCGGCGAAGACCACCGAGGGGCGACCCTCTTCCTGGTACTTCATGGCCGCGTCGTAGATCGACATCACCTGGCCCGACGGGAAGTGCTTGGTGACGCCCCCTTCGATGTCCGGGGTGATGCGGTTGCGGATGCGGATATTGGCGAAGGTGCCGCGCATCATGACCTGGTGGTTGCCGCGACGCGCGCCGTAACCGTTGAAGTCGATGGGCTGCACGCCCTGGTCGACCAGGTACTGGCCGGCCGGGCTGGAGGTCTTGATCGAACCGGCCGGGCTGATGTGGTCGGTGGTGATCGAGTCGCCGAACACGGCCAGGACGCGGGCCTCGATGATGTCGGTGACCGGCGTGGGGGTCATCGACATGTTCGGGAAGTAGGGCGGGTTCTGGACGTAGGTCGAGTCGCCTTCCCAGGCGTAGGTCTGGCCGCCCGTGATCTTGATGCCTTGCCAGTTCTTGTCGCCCTTGAAGACGTCGCCATAGCGGGCGGCGAACATCTTCTCGGTGACCGACTTGCGCTGCAGGACGGCGATGTCTTCGTTCGAGGGCCAGATGTCCTTCAGGAAGACGTCATTGCCCTTCTTGTCCTGGCCCAGCGGCTGGGTGGCCAGATCGATCTTCATCGAGCCGGCCAGGGCGTAGGCCACCACCAGCGGCGGCGAGGCCAGGTAGTTGGCGCGAACGTCGGGGTTCACCCGGCCTTCGAAGTTGCGGTTGCCCGACAGCACCGAGCAGGCGACCAGGTCGTGGTCGCTGATCGTCTTGCTGATGGCTTCCGGCAGCGGGCCCGAATTGCCGATGCAGGTGGTGCAGCCGTAACCCACCAGGTTGAAGCCCAGCGCGTCGAGATGCTTGGTCAGGCCGGCCTTCAGGAGATAGTCGGTGACCACCTGCGAGCCGGGGGCCAGCGAGGTCTTCACCCACGGCTTGACCTTCAGACCCTTGGCGACCGCGTTCTTGGCCAGCAGGCCGGCGGCGATCAGCACCGAAGGGTTGGAGGTGTTGGTGCACGAGGTGATGGCCGCGATGACCACGTCGCCGTGACCGACGTCGAAGTTCTCGCCTTCGACCGGCGCGCGCAGCTCGGGGTTTTCGGCCTTGCCAAATTCACCGGTCAGCGACTCGGCGAACTTGCTGGCGGCCTCGGTCAGCAGCACGCGGTCCTGCGGACGCTTGGGGCCAGCCAGCGACGGCAGAACCGTCGACAGGTCCAGTTCCAGGCCGTCGGTGAAGGTGGGCTCGGGCACGCCCGGCTCCCACCACATGCCCTGTTCCTTGGCATAGGCTTCGACCAGCGCCACGCGGGCGGCGTCGCGGCCGGTGCCCTTCAGATAGGCGATGGTCGCGGCCGAGATCGGGAAGAAGCCGCAGGTCGCGCCATATTCCGGAGCCATGTTGGCGATGGTGGCCTGATCTTCCAGGGTCAGGGTGGCCAGGGCGTCGCCGTAGAATTCGACGAACTTGCCGACCACGCCCTTCTTGCGCAGCATCTGGGTGACGGTCAGCACCAGGTCGGTGGCCGTCGCGCCTTCCGGCATGGCGCCGTTCAGCTTGAAGCCGATGACTTCGGGGATCAGCATCGGGATCGGCTGGCCCAGCATGGCGGCTTCAGCCTCGATGCCGCCCACGCCCCAGCCCAGGACCGACAGGCCATTGACCATGGTGGTGTGGCTGTCGGTGCCGACGACGGTGTCGGGATAGGCGGTGGTTTCGCCGTCGACCTCGTTGGTCCAGACGGTCTGGGCCAGATATTCCAGGTTCACCTGATGGCAGATGCCGGTGCCGGGGGGCACGACGCGGAAGTTGTTGAAGGCCGACGAGCCCCAGCGCAGGAAGCGATAGCGCTCGATGTTGCGCTCGTACTCGCGCTTGACGTTGTCGTCATAGGCTTTGGGATTGCCGAAATTGTCGACCATCACCGAGTGGTCGATGACCAGGTCAACGGGGTTCAGCGGATTGATCTTGGCCGGGTCGGCGCCCAGGGCCACCATGGCGTCGCGCATGGCGGCCAGGTCGACCACAGCGGGAACGCCGGTGAAGTCCTGCATCAGCACGCGCGCGGGGCGGAAGCTGATTTCGTGCTCGACGGCGCCCTTGTTCTGCAGCCAGGCGGCCACGGCCTTCAGGTCGGGTTCGTCAACGGACACGCCGTCTTCGTTGCGCAGCAGGTTCTCGAGAAGCACCTTCATCGACACCGGCAGCGAAGAAACACCGGTCAGACCGGCTTCCTCGGCGGCGCGAAGGCTGTAATAGACGTAGGTCTTGCCACCGACGATCAGTTCGCGGCGGGCTTTAAGGCTGTCCACAGACGCCATTTCGGGAGATCCCTTCTCTGTCCACGGCCGCCCGAAAACCACTCCCGGGATCGCGCGATCGAGGCGGACCCACAGCGTCCATCCCCGCGCCGCGTACGCCCCTGACTGTTTGGAGGGTGACGGCCGAGGGCTTCTTAGCCTTGGTCGCAGCCAACGTCCATGCGCGGGGCAGGGTCTTGGCATGTTGAGAACTGTTCTCATTCAGGATTTGACGATCTCCCGGGGAGAGCGGCGGCTATTCTCTGACCTGAGCATGGCGCTGCGAGCCGGCGAGGCCGTGGCCCTGACCGGGCGAAACGGGGCCGGCAAGACCAGCCTGCTGCGCGCCGTGGCGGGTCTTTTGCGGCCGGAAGCCGGCCAGATCGTTTTCGAGGATCTGGAGGCCGAGACGGCGCGGGCCGAGCACCTGCACATGGTGGGCCACCACGATGGCCTGAAATCCAGCCGCTCGGCCTGGGAGGAACTGCGGTTCCAGACCCTGTGGAGCGGCGGCTCGCCCGCGACGGCGCGCCAGGCGGCCGAGCGGCTGGACCTGGTGCGTCTGCTCGACCTGGAGGTCCGCCGTCTGTCGGCCGGCCAGCGCCGGCGCCTGGCCCTGGCGCGGCTGGTGGCCAGCCCCCGCGCCCTGTGGCTGCTGGACGAGCCGATGGCCCCGCTGGACGCCGTCCACCGCCAGACCTTCGGCGACCTGATGGCCGAGCATCTGGTCAGCGGCGGCATGATCCTGGCGGCCGTCCACGACCCCCTGCCCATCCCCACGCGCGTCGCGGAAATCGGCGGATGACGGCGTTCCTGATCCTGCTGCGCCGCGAGTTGTCGCTGGCCTGGGGCAAGGGCGGCGGTCCGCTGCTGGCCCTGGCCTTCTATGCCGGCGTCGTCACCCTGCTGCCGATGGCGACCGGCCGCGCGCCGGAAAAGCTGGCCGCCGTGGCGCCGGGCATCGCCTGGCTGGCCCTGGCGCTCTCGGCCCTGTTGTCGCTGGAGCGATTGTTCGAGCGCGACTTCGAGGACGGCGCCCTGGACCTGCTGACCCTGGGCCCCGCGTCGCTGGAGGCCGTGGCCGTCGCTAAGTGCCTGGCCCAGTGGCTGGCCTCGGGCGCGCCCCTGGCCCTGGCGGCGCCCATTGCGGCCCTGGCCCTGGGCGCTGATCCGAAGATCATTCCCCTGCTGGTGCTTTGCGGCCTGTTCGGCGGCCTGGCCTTCGCCTTTCTGGGCGGACTGGGCGCCAGCCTGGCCCTGGGCAGCCGGCGCGGCGGCCTTCTGGTGGCGGTGATCGTGCTGCCGCTGTATGTGCCGCCGGTGATCTTCGGGGCCGGGGCTTTAGACGCCCTGAACAGCGGCCTGGCCTGGACGCCGGGCCTCTATCTGATGCTGGCCTATTGCGCAGCGGCCGTGGCGCTGAGCCCCCTGGCCATGGCGGCGGCCTGCCGCAACGCGCTGGACTGAGGCTCCCCACCTTCGCCAATCCTGTAACATTGTTCATCTAACCTGACATTTTCGCGCCATAAGCCGATGGCCAAGCTCTCGCCAGATCTGGTTCCGAGGGAGAAACCATCATGCAGAAATCCACGCGTCGCCTGGCTTTGGCGGCCACCGCCGTTCTCGCCATCGCAGCCAGCGGCGGGGCCGCCCTGGCCCCACCCCTTGGCGATGATGAGCCACGGCAAGCCCGCCGATCCGGAAGCCCATGCCAGGCACCTGCGCGACGTGCTGCAGCTGCGCCCCGACCAGGACAGCGCCCTGAAGGCCTATGTCGAGGCCACAGCGCCGCAGAAGATGGCTGACGCCATGATGTGGGACAGCAAGGACGACGGCGACGACAAGCCTTTGACCACGCCCCAGCGCCTCGACCGGCAGGCCGCCCACATGGCCAGGATGGCCGAGACCTTCCAGAAGCGCGCCTCGGCGACCAAGGCCTTCTATGCGGCCCTGTCGCCCAGCCAGCAGAAGGCCTTCGACGCCCTGGGCCCGCACGCTGGCGGCCCGCGCATGCGGATCCAGCACCTGGACATCCGCCACAACGGCCCGCCGATGGGCGAACACAGGGACGAGCGCAAGATCATCATGAAGCGCCAGGCCGGCCGATAAGGGTCGATACGCATTGCGGGCGTTCATCGAGGGCTCTAATCAGCAATCCATGGACGCCCGACACCCGTTTGATTTCCTGACCAACCCCGAGCGGTTCATGGCCTTCTCGCGGTGGGCCGCGCCGATGTTCGGCGCCATCGCCGCCATGCTGGCCGCAGTCGGGCTGTACCTGACCTTCTCGGTCCCCGAGGACTACCAGCAGGGCGACACGGTGCGGATGATGTTCATCCACGTGCCGGCGGCGATCATGAGCATGGTCGTCTATCTGTTCCTGGGCATTTCCAGCCTGCTGGCCCTGATCTTCCGCCACGCTCTGGCCGACGCCGCCGCCCGCGCCTGCGCGCCGCTGGGCGCGGTGTTCACGGCCCTGGCCCTGATCACCGGCTCGCTGTGGGGCAAGCCGATGTGGGGGACCTGGTGGCAGTGGGACGCGCGGATGACCTCGGTCCTGGTGCTGTTCCTGTTCTATCTCGGCTATCTGGCCCTGCGCGGCGCGCTGGAGGACGAACAGAAGGCCGCGCGCGCCGCCGCGATCCTGGCCCTGGTCGGCCTGATCAACCTGCCGGTGGTCAAGTTCTCGGTCGACTGGTGGAACACCCTGCATCAGGGCAGCTCGACCCTGTTCGCCCAGCCGGAAGACCGGCTGCCGGCCGTCTATCTGTGGCCCTGGGCCCTGATGACCCTGGCCTATCTGTCGGCCTTCGGATCGCTGTGGCTGGTGCGGATCCGCGCCCTGGTCTGGCGGCGCAAGGCCCG
>NCEV01000145.1 GCA_002280875.1 Caulobacter sp. 32-67-35
GGGGTCAGTTCGGCCCTGGCCGAGCGGCTGACCGGCGGGCGCTATGTCGATGTCCGCATCGACCGGGCCGCCGCCGGCCGCTACGGCCTTAACATCGCCGACGTCCAGGCCATCGTCTCGGGCGCGATCGGCGGCCAGACGGTCGGCGAGACCGTCGAAGGCCTGGCCCGCTATCCGATCAGCGTGCGTTATCCTCGCGAGGTGCGCGGCGACCTCGAAGCCCTGCGGGTCCTGCCGATCCTCACCCCTTCGCTGCAGCAAATCACTCTGGGCACGGTGGCCCAAGTGTCGATCAGCGAGGGGCCGCCGATGCTCAAGAGTGAGAACGGGCGGCCTACCACCTTCGTTTATGTCGATGTGCGTGGGCGCGACCTGTCCTCAGTCGTCGCCGATCTGCAGGAGGCGGTGGCCAAAGAGGTCAAGCCGGTCGCCGGCGTGACCATCAGCTATTCGGGGCAGTTCGAATATCTACAGCGCGCGGTCGAGCGGCTGAAGATCGTCGTACCGGCGACGCTGCTGATCATCTTCGTGCTGCTCTACGTCACCTTCCGGCGCTTCGACGAGGCCGCCCTGATCATGGGCGCACTGCCCTTCGCCCTGACCGGCGGCTTCTGGGCGATTTACCTGCTGGGCTTCAACCAGTCGGTGGCAACTGGCGTCGGCTTCATCGCCTTGGCCGGGGTCTCGGCCGAGTTCGGGGTGGTGATGCTGATCTATCTCAAGCAGGCCCTGGCCGAGCGCCGCGGCCCGATCAAGGAGGCCGACCTCGTCCAGGCCATCCGCGACGGGGCGCTTCTGCGCGTGCGGCCCAAGGCCATGACCGTGGCGGTGATCCTGGCCGGACTGATGCCGATCCTGGTCGGCCACGGCGCTGGCTCCGAAGTGATGAGCCGCATTGCCGCGCCGATGATCGGCGGCATGCTCAGCGCGCCGCTGCTGTCGATGTTCGTAATTCCCGCTGCCTATCTGTTGATCCAGCGCCATCGAAGGCGTGCCGCGCGACCCCGGTCGTGACGGTGCGATCGCTTCGCCTGAGGGGTGTCGGCGGGGCGGCGCGTATATCCTCCGCTGTGAAGGGTTCTCCCTGACCCGTCCGCCTGACAGGAGCGACCATCGATGAAGACCTTGCTAGCCGCAGCCGCTTTGGCCCTGGCCCTAACTGGCCCCGCCTTGGCTCAATCGGACATGAAGATGGGCGACATGCCGGGCATGACGCACGACGCTATGCCCGCTGCGGCCAAGACCGTGGATGGCCAAGGCGTGATCAAGGGTCTGGATAAGGCCAACGGCGTGGTGACGCTGCAGCACCAGCCCATTCCCGCCCTAAAATGGCCGGCCATGACCATGAAGTTCAAGGCCGATCCGGCCGTTCTCAAGCCGTTCAAGGTCGGACAGGCCGTCAATTTCAAACTCAAGCCAACGGGCGGTTCGACAGAGATCGTGGCGATGTCGGCAAAGTAGCCCTTCAGACGGTTGGCCGCCGCGTGCGGCCAACCAACGGCCTAGTCCTTGGCTCGACGTTGGCCTTCCCTGACGTTCGATCTAGGGTTTCCAGACTAAGCGCTAGTCTATCCCAAACTTGCCATACCGGGGGGTCGCCATTGCATTGGGGAAGTTATCGCAGAGTAAAAATACCAAACTCACCAATAAAAAGGCGTCTGCGCTGTAATACTTGTCGTGCGTTTGAAATATATGCACCCGTAACGCAACGAATAGGTTGCGAGGACTGTTTGGTCGGGCGGATCGCGTCAATTGTGACGCGCAGGTTCGCCAAGCAGTCTGAAGGAAATTCGAGATGCGTTTGATTTTGACCGCGATTTGCGCCGGGAGCCTGCTGGCTGCGGCCGGCGCCACCGGGGCTTCGGCTCAGTCGATGGCCGGGCATGACATGAAGGGCATGAACATGTCCAAGACTGACATGAAGGCCCACGCCC
>NCEV01000009.1 GCA_002280875.1 Caulobacter sp. 32-67-35
CCGTCCCCCAAACCACGGAACCAGCCGCCGCAGCGCCTCCTCGACCTCCGCCGTCGAGACCGCGAAGGAAAACCGCATGAACCGGTGGCCCTCGACGGGGTCGAAGTCGACGCCCGGTGCGGTGGCGACCCCGGTGTCGGTCAGCAACTGTTTGCAGAACGCCATCGAGTCGTCGGTCAGGTGGCCGATATCGGCCCAGATGTAGAACGCCCCGTCCGGCGGCGCGATCTTCGCCAGGCCCAAGGAGGGGAGGGCGTCCAGCAGCAGCTGGCGGTTCTTGCGATAGACCTCGACATGGCCTTCCAGCTCTTCGGCGCAGTCCATGGCGATCAGGCCGGCGTGCTGGCTCAGCGACGGGGCGGTGAGGAACAGGTTGCCCATATAGGCCCGCGCCCGATGGACATGGTCCAGCGGCGACAACAGCCAGCCTAACCGCCAGCCTACCATGCTGAAATATTTGGAGAAACTGTTGACCACCAGGGCGGTGGGCTCGAACTCCAGCGTCGAGCGGGCGGGGCCCACATAAGACAGGCCGTGATAGATTTCGTCGCTGACGATGCGAATATTCCGTGTACGGCATACCTCTGCAATGGCCGCCATTTCGGCTTCGGCGATGATGGTGCCGGTCGGGTTGGCGGGGCTGGCGACGATGACGCCGGCCGGGGCGGGGTCTAGCGCCGCCAGGTGCGCGGCGGTCAGCTGATAGCGATCCTCCGGTCCGCAGGCGATCTCGACCGGGACCAGGTTCAGGGCCTTCAGCGTATTGCGATAGGCCACATAGCCCGGCCTGGCCAGGGCCACACGGTCGCCGGCCTCGAACGCCGAGGCCAGGGCCATGACCAGGGCCGGCGAGGCGCCACAGGTCAGGATGATCTGCTCGGGATCGACGTGAACGCCGTGCTTGTCGTCATAGTGCCTGGCGATCCGCGCCTTCAGGGCCGGACTTTCCCAATAGCCCAGGCCGTCGGTGTCGAGCACGTGGTGGGCGCATTCGATGGCCGCCTTGGGCGCGCCGGTCGAGGGCTGGCCAAACTCCATGTGGATCACCGAGCGGCCTTCGCTCTTCAACTGGTGAGCCAGGCGGCTGATGGCGATGGCGTGGAACGGGTCGAGATCGGGGCGCATGATTTCCTGTTAGCGGGGATCGCGCCGTCATGACAGATGGAGCGGTGATCTGACCAGAGCCGTTCATGCGATCCATCCTACTCGCCCTCGTCGGCGTCCTGTCATTGTCGGCCGCGCCGGTGGCCGCCCAACAAACGGCCCTGACGCCCCATATCGGCGGACGGGTCGCGCCGGCCGCCGAGGGCGGACTGCTGTTTGGCTGGCCCGGGGTCTATTTCGAGGGGCGCTTTTCCGGCCCGTCGGTGACCGTGGCGGTCGATTCCGGTAGCGAGCACCTGACGATCAGCATCGACGGTCAGGTCCGCGCCGAGCTGCTCAAGCCGGGTCTGGCCCGCTTGACCTTCGATCAGTTGGCGCCGGGCGAGCATGTGGTCCGCCTGGACAAGCTGACCGAAAGCCAGACGGGACGCGCGCGCTTCGTCGGCTTCTTCGTCGGGCCGGAGGGACGGCCCCTGGCGCCGGTCATGCGGCCCCGCCGGATCGAGTTCATCGGCGACTCCTACACGGTGGCCTATGGCGTGCGGTCGAACCGCTTCGACTGCACCGAACAGCAGGTCCACGATCTCACCGACACCAGCCAGTCGTTCGCCCCGGTCCTGGCCGGACGGCTGAACGCCGACTACCGCATCATCGCCTTCTCCGGGCGGGGCGTAGTGCGCAACTACAGCGGCCTGGCCCCGGGCGAGCCCCTGCCGGCCCTCTATTCGCGCCTGATACCCGGACAGGCCGAGCCGCGCGTCGATCCAGCCGATCCCTGGCGGCCAGACCTGATCGTGGTGGGCTTGGGCACGAACGACTTCTCGACCCCGCTAAAGGCCGACGAGGGTTGGAAAACCGAGGCCGACCTGCGCGCCGACTATCGCGATTCCTACGTGACCTTCGTGGCCGCCCTGGCGCGCCGCCATCCGCAGGCGCGGTTCCTGCTGATCGCGGGCGACACCTTCGCCGATGACGTGGAGGCGGTCGTCAAGCGGCTGAACGGGGCGAGCGCGGGTCTGGCGACGGCCGTGCGGATCACCGGCCTTGAGCGCACCGCCTGCCACGGCCATCCCTCGGCTGCCGATGGGCGGATGATCGCGGATCGGCTGGAAGCGGCGATCCAGTAGGCCCTGCCCCGGTAGAGGGAGAATGTTTAGCGCCGCTTCCCCCGCCGAACGCCCTTGGGCAGCCCGCCGCGCGGCTTCACAGCCGCCTGCCGCCGGGCGCCAAGACGAGGCCTTGGCGCATTCGGATCGGCCGCCACCGGCTCGCTCAGCATCTCGAACAGCAGGCCGCCGGTGACCGGCGTGGCCTCGACCAGCTTGACCTCCACGGCCAGGCCCAACGGCCAGCGCTTGCCGGTGCGTTCGCCGACCAGGGCGTGCATCCGCTCGTCATGGACGAAGAATTCCTGACCCAGCGTCGAGACCGGGATCAGGCCGTCAGCGCCGGTCTCGCTCAGCTTGATGAACAGGCCAAAGCGCGTGACGCCAGTGATACGTCCCTCGAAGGTCGCTCCCACCCGGTCGGACAGGAAGGCGGCGATATAGCGGTCGGTGGCGTCGCGCTCGGCGGCCATGGCCCGGCGCTCGGCATAGGTGATGGTCTCGGCCGTGTCCTTGATCTGGCTGATGTCCTGGTCGGTCAGGCCATCGGTCCCCAGGTTCAGGGCGCGGATCAGGGCGCGGTGCACGATCAGGTCGGCATAGCGGCGGATCGGGCTGGTGAAGTGGGCGTACTTGGCCAGGTTCAGGCCGAAATGGCCCAGATTGTCGGCGCTGTAGTGGGCCTGCATCTGGGTGCGCAGCACCACCTCGTTGACGATGGCGGCGTGCGGCCCCTCGCGGGTCTCGTCCAGCAGCTTGTTGAAGCGCGAGGTCTGTGGGGCCTCGCCCTTGTTCCACTTGATCTCCAGCGTCGCCAGGAACTCGGCCAGGTTCTGCACCTTCTCCTGGCTGGGCGTGTCGTGGACGCGATAGATCAGCGGCGTACGCTTGGCTTCCAGGCTCTCGGCGGCGCTGACATTGGCCTGGATCATCATTTCCTCGATCAGCTTGTGGGCTTCGAGGCTGGCGCGGCGGTTGATCGAGGCGATTTCGCCTTCCTGTGTGATCACGATCTTGCGCTCGTCGCTCTCGATGGCCAGCGGCGAGCGGATCTCGCGACCCTTGCCCATCAGGCGGAAGGCGGCCCACAGGGGTTTCAGGATCGGATCCAGCAGCGGACCGGCCTTGTCGGCGTCCTGGCCGTCGGGCGGGATCACGCCGTCGATGGCGGCCTGGGCCTGTTCGTAGGACAGCTTGGCGGCGCTCCGCATCAGGCCGCGCACGAACCTGTGGCTCTTCTTGCGACCGGCGCTGTCGAACACCATCCGCACGGCCAGCGTCGCCCGGTTCTCGCCTTCGCGCAGGCTGCACAGGCCGTTGGACAGCACCTCGGGCAGCATCGGCTCGACGCGGTCGGGGAAGTAGACGCTGTTGCCCTTCTCGCGGGCTTCGCGGTCCAGGGCCGAGCCCGGGCGCACATAGGCGGCGACATCGGCGATGGCCACCCAGACGATCCAGCCCCCCGCATTGCCAGCGTCCGGATCGGGATGGGCGTAGACGGCGTCGTCGTGGTCGCGGGCGTCCACGGGGTCAATGGTCACGAACGGCAGGTCGCGCAGGTCGTCGCGGCCCTCCAGGGTGGGGGGCTGGGCGGCGGAGGCTTCGGCTTCCGCCTCTTCGGAGAAGCCGACCGGGATGCCGTGGCTGTGGATGGCGATCAGGGAGGCGGCGCGGGGATCATCCTCGCTGCCCACCACTTCCAGAACCTTGCCCTGCTTGGGGCCATATCGGCCCGTGGCCATGCCCACCGAGGCCAGCACCAGGTCGCCGTCCTTCAGGTCCCGGGCGTCGTGCTCTGAGAGGACCAGCACTTCTTTCGACTTACGGTCCACCGGCTCAACCCGGATCTCGCGGCGACGCTTGCGGATGACGCCCAGGATCTTGTGAGCGCTCTGGCCTAGGCGCTTGATCAGCCGGGCTTCCATCTCGCCGTTTTCGAGGCGCTCGAAGCGGACCAGAACCCGGTCGCCCATGCCCGGCGCGCCGCCGGCATTGTCGTTGCGCGCGGGTGACAGGCGCACCAGCGGCGCATCCTCGCCGGCCTTGGTCAGGCGCACGAACATGTCGCCGTCATTGTCGCGATCCACCACGTCGGCCACGCCCACGGGCGGCAGCGAGCCGGCTTCGGCGAAGCCCTTGCGGCCGCGCTTGCCCAGATCGCCCTGGGCTTCCAGTTCGCGCAGCATCTCGCGCAGAGCGCGGCGATCGGCGCCCTTCAGACCAAAGTGGCGAGCGATGTCGGCCTTGCCGGATTCGCCAGCGCTGCGCAGGAAGGCCAGCAGGGTCTCGCGATCGGGCAGGCCGGCGGGCGGCTTGGCGGCGGCGGGAAATTTCGAAGACTTGGGCGTGCGCGGTTTGGCCATGTGCTGGGATAACCCGGCAGCGGGGGGGAAGGCCAAGGGAAACGCGCTGAAACCGGCAGCGATCTGCTACCGGACGATGATGGACTATCTCGAATAGGTGACCCGGCAGTCGCCTTCTACCGTGGTGTAGCGGCCGTTGGCGGCGTCGACGAACGAGATCCGGCCACCCTCGTCATACTCGACCTTGCCGGTCGAGCGGCCGGCGAAGGTCTGCGTCCCATAGCTCCAACAGACGATGTCCGCCGGCTTGTCGCCCCAGGTCGCATCGCGACTGGCCCGCTTACTGTCGGTGCAGGCGCCCGCAGCAACCGTGGCGAAAAGGATCGAGGCGGCAACGGCAAGGCGCATTGTGGGTCTCACAGGAAAGCCCCGGCTGGTGGGGCGATGAACGGGTCAGTCTCGAGCGTAGGCGACAATGGACGGGGCGCTGTCGGCGCTATAGCTTCAATCTATGGTCGTTTCTATATTCAAAGTCACGCTTGGGGTTGTGGTGAGCTGTCTACTGGCGATGCCCGGGATGGCTCATTCGGCTCAGGCTGAACTTCCCGAGGTTTCCAACGCGATCGAATATGCCAGCGTATCGGATGCGCGGGAGGCCTTGAAGGTCAGGCCGGGCGTCGTTTTCAGTCTGATGAATGGATGGGATATCGCGATAGACGAGGCCGCCCGGACAGTCTGGTCGTTTTCGCCTGCCCACTATCCAGCCTATCCCGCCGTCGTGAAACGGCAGGTTCTGCAAGACGCTGGCAAGGTCTATATCAAGATGAGCGTCCACTGCGAGGCGTCGAAAGCCGTTTGCGACGACCTTGTCCGAACCTTCGCCGACATGACGGGCCTGGAATCGCCGCGATAAGGAAAGCCCGTTTCCGGCGGGTGGCGGATCAGTAAAGGTCTTCGATCGACTGGGGCGGCGGCTGGACCGGCGCAGGCGCCGTCGCTGGCGGCGCGGATTCCGATGGGGCAGGCGGGGCCTCGATCACGGCGACGGGCGCCTCGATCTCGGCGGTCTTGACCTCGACGGCCTTGACCTTGGGCTTCTCGGGCGGCGGCGGTTCGTAGAGCGGGGCCGGCGCCGCGTCCTTGACGGGCACGCCCGAAACCTCGGCCAGGGGCGCGGTCGAGGCGGTGACGTTCGACTTGCCGGCCTTCAGGGCATTGGTCAGGCCCATGGCGAAGCCCAGGCCGCTGGCCAGGATCAGGGCGGCGACCACGACGGTCAGCGGCAGGGGACGGTCAAGCGTCGTCATGCCTTCAATCTAACCCCGGTTCGCGGTCATGGGTAGGGTCAGGCTCCTGTCTCGGTTGGCGCCTTGGCGGGAGCCTTTTTCGGGGCCGCCTTTTTGGCCGCCGGCTTTTTCGCCGGAGCCTTCTTCGCCGGCGCCGCGCCGTCGGCGGCCGCCTTTGTCTTGGCCGGGGTCTTGGCCGCGGTCTTGGCGGGAGCCTTCTTGGCGACAGCCTTCTTCGCCGGCTTCTTGCCGCCGCCCTTGGCGACGCGTTCGGCCAGCAGCACAACGGCTTCGGCCAGGGTCAGGGCCGCCGGATCAGCGCCCTTGGGCACATTGGCATTGGTGTCGCCGTGCTTGATGTAGGGACCAAAGCGGCCCGACAGCACTTTCACGGGCTTGCCGTCCTCGGGGTGGACGCCCAGGTCGGCCAGGGCTGCGGCCTGGCCGCGCTGCGGACGCCCGCCGCCGGCCCGCTTGTCGGCCAGCACCGCGACAGCGCGGTTCAGGCCGATGTCGAACACGTCCTCGGGGTTTTCCAGATTGGCGTAGGTGCCCTCGTGCAGCACGAAGGGCCCGAAGCGGCCAAGGCCGGCGGTGATCTTCTTGCCATCGTCGGGGTGCATCCCGACCTCGCGGGGCAGGGACAGTAGGCGCAGGGCCTTTTCCAGATCGACGGCGGCCGGCAGCCAGCCCTTGGGCAGGCTTGATCGCTTGGGCTTGTCGCCGCTCTCCGCCGCCGGCGGCTCTTCGACATAGGGGCCAAAGCGGCCGTTCTTCAGCCACACCGAGCGACCGGTTTCCGGGTTGATCCCCAGCTCCCTGTCGGCGGCTTCAGCCTCGCCTTCGCCGTCCGACGAGGTGGCGAGCTGGCGGGTGAAGCGGCATTCGGGATAGTTGGAGCAGCCGATAAAGGCCCCGAACTTGCCGACCTTCAGCGACAGCTGCCCGGTCCCGCAGGTGGGGCAGATGCGCGGGTTGGAGCCGTCGCCCTTGTCGGGGAAGATGTGCGGGCCCAGCGCGTCGTTCAGGGCGTCCAGCACGTTGGTAACGCGCAGTTCGGCGATCTCGCCGACGGCGGCGGCGAAGTCCTTCCAGAAGTCGCGCAGGAACTGCTTCCAGTCCAGCTTGCCGTCCGACACCAGGTCCAGCTGCTCTTCGAGGCTGGCGGTGAAGTCATATTCGACATAGCGGCGGAAGAACTGCTCCAGGAAGGCGGTGACCAGGCGGCCCTTGTCCTCCGGGATGAAGCGGTTCTTCTCCATCTTCACATATTCGCGGTCGCGCAGCACGGTCAGGACCGAGGCGTAGGTCGACGGACGGCCGATCCCCAGCTCTTCCATCTTCTTGACCAGGCTGGCTTCCGAATAGCGCGGGGGCGGTTCGGTGAAGTGCTGGTCGGCGCGGGCGTCGATCACCTTGGCGGCGGCGCCTTCGGTGATCATCGGCAGGCGGGCGCTGTCCTCATCGCCGTCGTCGTCGCGACCTTCTTCGTACACCGTCAGATAGCCGGGGAAGAGCACCACCTGGCCGGTGGCGCGCAGGCCGGTCTGACCGTCGTGGCTTTCGATATCTACCGTGGTGCGCTCGATGCGGGCGCTTTCCATCTGCGAGGCGATCATCCGCTTCCAGATCAGCTCGTACAGGCGGCCCAGATCCGGCTCCAGGCGCAGCGATCCGGGGTTGCGGCCAAGGCTGGTCGGGCGGATGGCTTCGTGGGCCTCCTGGGCGTTCTTGGCCTTGACCTTGTAGTAGCGCGGCGTCTCGGGGACGTAGTCCTTGCCATAGACGTTGCCGATGACGTCGCGGGCTTCGGCGATGCCCTCGGGGCCCACGGCCACGCCGTCGGTCCGCATATAGGTGATCAGGCCGACGGTCTCGCCGCCGATGTCGATGCCTTCATACAGCTTCTGGGCGGCCTGCATGGTGCGCTGGGCGGAAAAGCCGAGCTTGCGCGAGGCCTCCTGCTGCAGGGTCGAGGTGGTGAAGGGCGGGGCGGGCGAGCGCTTGCCGGGCTTCTTCTCGACGGCGGCGATCTTGAACACCGCCTTTTCAACCGCCGCCTTCGCAGCCAGGGCCGAGCCCTCGTTGTTCAGGTCGAACTTGGTGAGCTTCTTGCCTTCGTGCTTGACCAGGCGGGCCGTGAACGGATCGGCGCCGGCCGAGACGTCGGCGTCGACGCTCCAGTATTCCTGGGTCTTGAAGCGCTCGATCTCCATCTCGCGCTCGACGATCAGGCGCAGACAGACCGATTGCACGCGACCGGCCGAACGGCTGCCCGGCAGCTTGCGCCACAGGACGGGCGAAAGGGTGAAGCCGACCAGATAGTCCAGGGCGCGGCGGGCGAGGTAGGCCTCGACCAGCTCCATGTCGATGTCGCGCGGATTGGCCATGGCTTCCAGCACCGAGGCCTTGGTGATGGCGTTGAAGGTGACCCGCTGGACGGTCATCCCCTTGACCGCCTTCTTCTTGTTCAGAACCTCCAGCACGTGCCAGCTGATGGCCTCGCCTTCGCGGTCGGGGTCGGTGGCCAGGATCAGGCGGTCGGCCCCCTTCATCGCGTCGACGATGTCGGAGATGCGCTTGGACGACTTGGCGTCGACCTCCCAGGTCATGGCGAAGTCGTTGTCGGGTTCCACCGAGCCGTCCTTCGACGGCAGATCACGGATGTGACCATACGAGGCGAGAACCGTGTAGTCGGACCCGAGGTACTTGTTGATGGTCTTGGCCTTGGCCGGGCTCTCGACGACGACGACGTTCATTAGGACTCTGTACCTGGGGAGAAGGATCGCCCTGGAGGCGAGCGCCGGAAAGTGGGGGCGTGACGGGGTGTCTGTCAACGCGGCCCGTTCAAACAGCGACGTTTCCCGCGATTTGGTAGCCGATTGTTAAGGCTGGCCGGGTGATGATAGCGGCCGAACCCAACCCTTTTGGCGCTCATGCAAGTTTCGAGCATCAACCGGATCGCCACCGAGGCCTATGTCTCGCCGGTCCAGCCCGTCAAGCCGGTGACGTCGAACGCGGAGCGCGCGGAGATCGCCGACCGCCTGCGCGAAGCCGTGCGCGCCGCCCCGGCGCAGGGGACGGGGCTGATGGTGGATCTCAGCGTTTAGGTTTTCAGCCTGGAAGTCAGCCGATCAGGCCGCTTCGCCACCGACCAGCCTTCGCATCGTTTCAGGATCTCGAGCTATCGCCGTCAGCAGCGTCCTGGCGGGCGCATCTGGCACGGTTCGCCCCTGTTCCCAGTCCCGCACCGTCGATAGCGGTAAGCGGAACGCCGCGGAAAATGCGGCTTGGGTCATGCCCAGGCGGCCACGGATATCCTTGATCGCGTTGACGCGTTTGAACCGGGACAGCTGTTCCTCAGTCAGCGGCGGACAGTCGGGGTCGGATAAGGCGGCGGCGTTGATTTCTTCCTCGGTCATCGCCTTGAGGCGATCCCAGTCCGCCTTGCTCATAATGTGATCGTCAGAGGTTCCCACGATAGAGGGCCTTTTCTGTTCGGTTAGCTCTACGAGCCGAAATAACCCGGCAGTGATCTTCGGCGTAAGAAACGGTGACGACAAACAGGATGGTTTCCGCGCTGGCGCCGATGATCTGCAAACGCTCTTCGCCGTAGTCGAACCTGTCGTCGATCAATTCCAGTCGATCGGGATCCAACACAGCGCGCTTTGCGGCTGTAAAGGTCACGCCGTGCTTAGCGAAGTTTCGTCGGGCCTTCTCATCATCCCATTCGAACTCGATCATCATCGTACTGGTATCCAGTATTGGCCGCAAGCCTCGTCGCACTTTGGCGGCTCAAACCCCAGCCACCATCCCGCCGCTCAGCAGGATCGCCCGTTCCGCCAGGGCTAGCTCCACCAGCGCCGCCATCACCGCCGAGGTCGGGGCGCCTGTCGCCCGCACCAGCTCGTCGCGCGATACGCCCGTTGGCGAGAGCAGGGCGGCCAGCTGTTCGCGCAGGGCGTCGAAATCGACATCCGCCTCTGGCTCGCCGTCATAGCCACGCTCGCGTTCGCGCAGGTGGATCTGGCCCGACAGCGAGCGCAGAACGTCCTCGGCGCCTTCACACAGGATCGCGCCCTGGCGGATCAGGTCGTTGGTGCCTCGAGCGCGGGGGTCCAGCGGCGAGCCAGGCACGGCGAAGACGTCACGGCCCTGTTCGGCGGCCAGGCGGGCGGTGATCAGCGAGCCGGACTTCAGCTCGGCTTCCACCACCACCACGCCCAGCGAAAGGCCCGAGATGATGCGGTTGCGGCGCGGGAAGTCCTTGGCCTGGGCGCGGCGGTCGGGCGCGCTTTCACTGACCACGCAGCCTTCGGCGGCGATGCGGGCGTGGAGCGAGGCATGTTCGGGCGGATAGATGTCGCTGATCCCGCCGCCCAGCACGGCGACCGTTCCGGTGCGTATCGCGCCCTCATGGGCGGCGCCGTCAACGCCGCGCGCCATGCCGCTGACGATCACATGACCGGCCTCGCCCAGCTCGGCGGCCAGCTGGCGGGCGAAGCGCTGGCCGGCGGCCGAGGCGATGCGGGCGCCGACGATGGCGACGCTGGGCTGGGGCAGCAGCTCGGCGCGGCCCAGGGCCCACAGCACCGGCGGCGGGGGATCGAGCGCGGCCAGGCGGGCGGGGAAGTCGGGCTCACAGCCGCACAGCAGGCGGGCGCCCATGGCCGCGCCGGCTTCCAGTTCGCGCTCGATCACGTCGCGCGGCGGCGGGGTCAGGGGCGTGGCGCGGCCGCCGCGACGGGACAGATCGGGCAGGGCGCTCAGGGCCCGCTCGGGCGTGCCGTAGCGGGTCAGCAAATGGTCGAAGGCGACGGGGCCGACCGTCTCGGTGCGCGCCAGCCGAAGCCAGGCCAGGCGCTGGATATCCGAGAGGCGGCCCGAAATCACGCGGCCGGAGGCGGCGTCTGCGCCGTCTTCTTCTTGCCGATCTTCGGCTCCTCGCCCTTCAGCAGGCGGGCGATGTTCTCGCGGTGGCGGATGAAGATCAGCACGGCCATGAACAGGGCCAGCACCAGCATGGCGTAGGGCTGGTCGGTGGCCAGAGCGAACGGCGCGGCCAGGACGGCGGCGGTCAGGGCGGCCAGCGAGCTGATGCGGAACAGGGCGGCCATGGCCAGCCAGGTGATCGCGGCCAGCACGCCCACGGGCCAGCAGGCGGCCAGCAGCACGCCATAGAAGGTGGCCACGCCCTTGCCGCCCCTGAACTTCAGCCACACCGGGAACAGATGGCCGAGGAACGCCGAGCCGCCGGCCAGGGCCACGATCATGGCGCTGTCGTTCGTCAGCCAGCGGGCCAGCAGCACGGCCAGCACGCCCTTGCCGGCGTCGCCGATCAGGGTGATGGCCGCCAGATCCTTGCGGCCCGAGCGCAGCACATTGGTCGCGCCGATATTGCCCGACCCGATCTGCCGGATGTCGCCGGCCCCGCCCAGGCGGGTGGCGATCAGGCCAAACGGGATCGAGCCCAGGAGATAGCCCCCGACCATGGCGATACCGAGCGTGAGATAGACGGCTTGAGCGAGATCTTGCACGTTTCGACCCTAAGGCGAGTTGCGCGCGATTTCAACCGCTGCGCAAGAGTTGCTTGTGGCGAAGGTGTAGCAGGAGACTCAGGGTCGGGGCAAAAGGCGAGCCCCTGGCCCTTCAGGGAAGCCAATCTTCGGATCCATGCCGAACACGCTGGATGAAGATGTCCGCCCCGTCGAGGCGGTAGATGATGATATGGCTCTTGTACGGGTGGACGCGCGACGCGCGGCCGAGTTCGGCGCGTTCGGGAGCGGCGCGTGGAAAGTCGCAGAGAAACGCGAAAGCCTGCTCCAAGCCAGCGTGATAGCGCTCCGCCTGGTCTTCACCAAATGCCGCCGCTCCGATGAGGTAGATGTCGAGGATATCCTCCTCGGCTTTGCGGCTAAGCCTATAGGCCATCCGCATCGGCCCGCAGCCGGCGGCGCGCCGCCGCCAGGATGTCGTCCATGGAGCTGGAACTGACCCCGCTTTCCTCGGCTTCATCGACCAGGCGCTGCATGGCGGCGATCTTTTCGGCGCGTTCCTGATCGCGGCGGATCAGGTCGCGCACATAGTCGCTGGCATTGCTGTAACGCCCGGTTTCGGCGCGGCCCTCAACCCAATCCTTCATGGCGTCAGGCAGGGAAACGTTCATGGTCGCCATCATGCACCTCTGATGGCAGTGAGCATATTTTGGCAAAGATTGTCAATCCTTGCCATTCTCGACTTACCCCTCCGCCCGATGCACCACCCGGCCATCGACCAGCGTCATCAGCACCTGTCCCTGCAGCCGCCGTCCGTCGAACGGCGAGTTCTTGGACTTCGACAGGAGCTTCCCGGCGTCGACGATGATCGGCGCGTCGATGTCGCACAGCACCAGATCGGCGGGCGCGCCCGGTGCGATGCGGCCGCCGCGCAGATTCAGCAGTTCGGCCGGCGCGAGGGTCACCGCGCGGATCAGGTCAACCAGCGGCAGGCGCTCGTCGTGATACAGCGACAGCAGGGCCGGCAGCAGGGTCTCGACGCCGATGGCGCCGGGCGCGGCTTCGTCGAAGGGCAGGCGCTTGTCCTCGGCGGGAGCCGGGGCGTGGGCGGACACCACGATGTCGATCAGACCGCTGGCCAGGGCCTCGATCAGGACCTGACGGTCGTCCTCGCCGCGCAGGGGCGGGGTGACCTTGGCGAAGCTGCGGTAGTCGCCGATGTCCAGCTCGTTGAACGACAGGTGGTTGATCGACACGCTGGCGTGCAGACGCAGGCCGCGCGCCTTGCCGCGCGCCAGGGTCTCCAGCGCGCCAGCGCTGGTGATCTGGTCGACCAGCAGGCGGCCGCCGGTGGCTTCCAGCAGGGCGATGTCGCGCTCCAGCATGATCCGCTCGGCCATGGGCGAGATCGCAGGCAGGCCCAGGCGGCCGGCAAATTCGCCGCCGATCGCCGCGCCGCCCTTGGCCAGCCACATATCCATCGGCCGGTGGGCCAGCAGGGTGTCGAAGCCCTTGGCGTAGGTCAGGATGCGCTGGAAGACCTTGCTGTCGACGATCGGGCGGTCAGCGTCGGTGATATAGACGCAGCCGGCCTCGCGCATCAGGCCGATCTCGGCCATCTGCTCGCCCTTCAGACCCTTGGTCGCCGCGCCGGCGCACAGGATGCGGGCGCTGTCGATGTCGCGGGCCCGGCGCAGGATGAAGTCCACGACGCTGGGATCGTCGATGGCCGGGTCGGTGTCGGGCTGGACGACGATCGAGGTCACGCCCCCGGCGGCGGCGGCGCGCGCAGCCGAGGCCAGGGTTTCCTTGGTTTCCGACCCCGGCTCGCCGGTCTTGACGCGCAGGTCGATCAGGCCGGGCGCCAGCAGGGCGCCGCCGCAGTCGACGACCCGAACGCCCTTGCCCAGCTTGCCAAACTCGCGGCCCTTGGCGACGTCGGAGATCACGCCCTCGGAGACGATGACGCCGCCGGGGCCGTCATAGCCGCTCTCGGGATCGACCAGACGGGCATTGGTGAAGGCCAGAGGCTGGGGCGAGTTCATTGGTCGGCCTCCAGGCGCGCGGCGAGGCTGGTCAGCACGGCCATCCGTGCGGCGACGCCCATCTCCACCTGGTCCTGGATCAGGCTGACGGCCGGATCGTCGGCGACGTCGCTGTCGATCTCGACCCCCCGGTTCATCGGCCCCGGATGCATGACCTTGGCCCCCGGCGCAGCGCGGGACAGCTTTTCGCGGTCCAGGCCATAGAAGCGGAAATATTCGCGGGTCGAGGGGACGAACCCGCCCTGCATCCGCTCCAGTTGCAGGCGCAGCATCATCACCACATCAGCCCCGGCCAGGCCCGACTTCATGTCGTGGTGCACCGTCACGCCCCAGCGCTCGGCCTGGGCCGGCATCAGGGTGGCGGGACCCACCAGCCGCACGCTGGCCCCCAGCGTGTGCAGCAGCGAGACGTTCGACCGGGCCACGCGGCTGTGCAGCACGTCGCCGCAGATCGCCACGGTCAGGCCCGAGACGCGGCCAAAGGCGCGGCGGATCGACAGGGCGTCCAGCACAGCCTGCGTCGGGTGTTCGTGCTGGCCGTCGCCGGCATTGATGACGTGGCCGCTGACCTTCTGGGACAGCAGCGACGCCGCGCCCGACGAGGCGTGGCGCACCACCAGCAGGTCGGGGCGCATGGCGTTCAGGGTGACGGCGGTGTCGATCAGGGTCTCGCCCTTGGTGATCGACGAGGTGCGCGGGCTCATGTTGACGACGTCGGCGCCCAGGCGCTTGCCGGCGATCTCGAAACTGCTCTGGGTCCGTGTGCTGTTCTCGAAGAACAGGTTCATCAGCGTCCGGCCCTTCAGCAGGTCCAGCGACTTGGAGGTCTGGCGGTTGAAGGCGACGAACGCCTCGGCCAGGTCCAGCAGGTCGGCGGCCTGGGGCGCGTTCAGGTCGCCGGCGGACAGGAAATGGCGCTTTGGGAACGCAAAGGCGCGGGCGCGGATGGCGTCCAGGGCGACGCGGGCGGGATCATGGGACTTGGCCGTCATGAAACGGTGTCTTAGGCGGCTTTGCCGGGAGAGGGAAGGCGGGGGCGTCCATCCCCGCCCCAACCCTCGGCGCTCTGTCAGGCCGTGTCCTCAGTGCTTGCCGCGATCGCGCCCGAAGTTCGGCTCGGCGCTTTCCTGCCCCGCCGCCACGATGCCCCGGCGGATGGCGCGGGTGCGGGTGAAGTGGGCGTGCAGGGTGTCGGCGTCGCCCCAGCGGATGGCGCGGCTCATGGCCTGCAGGTCTTCGGTGAAGCGGCCCAGCATTTCCAGCACCGCGTCCTTGTTGGTCAGGAACACGTCGCGCCACATGGTCGGGTCGCTGGCGGCGATGCGGGTGAAGTCGCGGAAGCCCGAGGCCGAATATTTGATGACCTCGCTCTCGGTGACGTTCTCCAGATCGGCCGCGCTGCCGACGATCGTGTAGGCGATCAGGTGGGGCAGGTGGCTGACCACAGCCATGACCAGGTCATGGTGCTTTTCGTCCATCAGCTCGACCTGGGCGCCGAACGACCGCCAGAAGCTGCTGAGCTTGGCGACGGCGGCGGCATAGGCCTCGTCGTCGATCTCGGACGGGGTCAGGATCGTCCAGCGATTCTCGAACAGCTCGGCGAAGCCGGCGTCGGGGCCCGACTGCTCGGTGCCGGCGATCGGATGGCCGGGGATGACGAAGACGTGGTCCAGCGGCAGGGCGCGCAGGGCCTCGGCGACGCTGGTCTTGGTGGAGCCGACATCGGTCAGGGTGGCGCCCGGCTTCATGGCCGGCGCCAGAAGCGCGCCCACCTCGGCGGTGGACAGGACCGGGGTGGCGATGACCACCAGGTCGGCGTCCTTGACGGCCTCTGCGATGTCGCCCGTGACATGGTCTGCGATGCCCAGTTCCACCACGCGGGCCCGGTGGGCTTCGCTGGCGTCGGCCACGGTGATCTGGCTGACCACGCCGTGGGCGCGGGCTGCGCGGATCACCGAACCGCCGATCAGGCCGCAGCCGATCACGGTCATCTTCGGATAGAGGATCCCGGGGTGTGACATCAGCGGCCCATGAACTCGGCCAGCAGCGCCACCACGGCCCGGTTGTGCTCTTCCAGGCCGATGGTGATGCGGATGGCGTCGGGCAGGCCGTAGTTGCCGACAGCGCGGACCAGATAGCCCCGGCTGGCCAGGAACGCCTCGGCTTCAGGGGCTGTCTTGCCCGGCGCACGGGGGAAATTGACCAGCACGAAATTGGCGGCCGAGGGCGTGACCTCAAGGCCAAGCCCGCCCAGCTGCTGGGTCAGGAACGGCCGCCACTGTTCGACCAGCGCCACCGAGCGGGCCTGGAACGCGACATCGGCCAGGGCGGCGATGGCCGCCTCCTGGCCGGGGATCGAGGTGTTGAACGGCGGGCGAATGCGCTCGATCGGCTCGATGATCCCGGCCGGCCCATAGCCCCAGCCGACCCGCAGGCCGCCCAGGCCGTGGATCTTCGAAAAGGTGCGCGTGACGATGACGTTTTCGGCTGCACGGGCCAGGTCGAGGCCATCCTCAAAGCGCGGATCGGTGGCGAACTCGGCATAGGCCCCGTCCAACACCAGCACCACCGAAGGCGGGATGGCGGCGTGCAGGGCGCGGATTTCGTCCCCCGTCAGCCAGGTGCCGGTGGGGTTGGCCGGATTGGCGATGAACACCAGCCGCGTGCGCTCATCGATGCATTTGACCACTTCGTCGGCATCGATGCGCTGGTTCGGCTCCTTGGCCATCCGCACCTGGCCCTGACAGGCGCGGGCCCCGATCGCATAGGCGGCAAAGCCATGCTCGCCCTGAACGATATTGTCGCCGGGCTCCAGATAGACTTGGCACAGCAGGGCGAAGATCTCGTCGCTGCCGTCGCCGAAGGTCAGGCGTTCGGGCTCCAGGCCATAGTGCTGGGCCACGGCGGCGCGCAGGCCATTGGCCTTGCCGTCCGGATAGAGATGCAGGCGATCGACGGCGGCGCGATAGGCGTCCTTGGCCGCATCGCTGCAGCCCAGGATGTTCTCGTTGCTCGACAGCTTTACCGGGTGGGCGACGCCCTCGATCCTCGACTTGCCGCCGACATAGGCGTGGATATCCAGGATGCCCGGCTTGGGCATGGGGCGCGGCGCGGCGAAGCGGTCGGGGGCGGGAGCGGTCATCTCGGCTACTCGTTGAAACTCGGGGCGGTCTTACACGTCGGTCGCTTAAACGTCGCCCGGCTAAACGTCGAAAGGCGTGGGCGCAGCCCCGATGACGCCAGTCAGCTTGCCGGGGGCCTGAGCCAGGCGCTCGTCGTGCGGCATGAAGAACCCCGACAGCGAGAACAGCTTCAGCCCGCCGGATTCGGCCAGCGGCTCGGCGGCGACGCCGCTGGGGCTCAGGGCCTCGACGATGGCGGCGGCGCTCTTGGCCGAGTCGGTGACCCAGAAGGTCTGGTCGCCGCCGGTGGGTTCAACCTCGACCTCGGCCACGGCCAGGGCGGCCTGCGGACCCCAGCGATTGAGGCAGGGCAGGGCGGCGAAGATCTTCAGCTTCGGCTCGGCCAGCAGCCGGCCCCACCAGTTGCTGTCCGGCGTCAGGGCCAGCACACCCACGCCCCAGGGCGTCTTGGCGGCGGTCAGCACGTCCTTGGCTTCGGCCATCACCCGCATGGGCGGGGCGGCGCCAAAACGCAGGCGAGTCAGTTCCACGGCGCGAGCGGTGTCGCGGCCGCCCCAGACGGACAGGTGATAGGGACCCTGACGCGCCAGGTTGTCGCTCATCACCTCGCGCCAGATGCGGATGACCAGGGCGTCATTGGCGGCGGTGCGCGGGGCGGCCAGCAGCTTGCGGATGATCAGGGCCTCGCGGCCGGGGCGCAGGCCAAAGCCCGTATCGCCCGCCGCACGCTTGGCCGCCGCCACCGAACTGGCCAGCGCTGCCCGCTCGTCCAGCAGCTTCAGCAGTTCGCCATCAATGGCGTCCAGTCGCCATCGGACCTCGTCGAGAGACGGAGGCGCCTTGGCCGCGTCGGTACCCATGTTTATCCCCGAAATTGGAGGCCGGACCATAGTCCTTGCCGCCGCCGGCGCAATAGCTGGCGTTCACGGCAAGAAACTTGCGCCAGCGGCCGCTTAATAGACGCGCGGCGAGGGACCCGTATCGATGGTTCCAAGGCGTGTGCGGCCGTCCTGCAGGATCAGGCTGGCCTCAATGACTGGCTCGCGTCCAAGAGCCTGGGCGGCGGCGGCCAGCATCTGTTCCGGCGTCCGGGCGGCCTTGGGATCGACGCGCTCCTTCAGGGCGACCTCCAGCTTGCCTTGCAGGCGGCCATTGGCGTCGACCGTCAGCGCGCCGGACTTGGCCGTGCCTTCGGCTTCACCCGCCGTGATCCGGGCGTTTTCCATGGTGATCGCGCCGCCGGCCGCGCTCCAGTCGCGCACCGCGTCGGCCCAGTTGTCGCCGCGCAGGATCGAGGCGCGGGTCAGGCGGGCGTCCAGGGTCATGTCGGCGCTGTTTTCCTGGGCGATGCGGCCCAGCAGTCCGGTGAAGTTGACGCGGGCGGCGTTGGCCTTGAACAGGATCGCGGCCTGATCGTCGGGCCCGGGGCGCAGGTGAAGCTCCATGGCCTGCGCCGAGCGCAGCGGGAAGGGGGCGGCTTCCGGCGCGGTCGAGAACACAAGGCCCGCGCCCTCGATGGAAACGCGAGGCGGATGCTCTTTCAGGCCCGCCAGGCTGGCGCGAAGCGCCTGGCCCGCAATGGCCACGTCGCCGCCATTGGGGCGGGTCAGAAGCGCGCCGCGCGGCGCGACGGCCACCCAGTGGTCAAGGCCATAGATCATCGCCTCGGCCTTCAGCTCGGGAATGCGCAGCGCCCAGCCGGACGGTTCGGCGACGCGGGCGTCGGCCAGGGTCACGTTCAGGCGGAACGGAAAGCCGGAAAAGCTGCGGGCGCTCCACGACAGGTCATAACCGCGTGATTTCAGCGAGGCCGAGGCCGCGTCCATCCGCTGTTCGGCCTGAATGCGCAGCCAGAACCAGCCGGCGCACCAGGCCGCCGCGAAGATCAGCGCGATGATGAACGGCGCCAGCAGGCCCCGTCGGCGGGCTTTGCGGGGCGGCGCGGCGTCGGTATGGGTCATGAAAGCGTGCGTCCAGTCGGGATTGGTGATGAGCAGCGAGAGCGGAGACCGTTGGGTGTTCGGATACGGATCGCTCATGTGGCGTCCCGGGTTCCCGTTTGTAGAGCGAAGACGCGCGGTTCTCCACGGCCGTCGTCGCGCCTTCTGCATCTATTCGGTCCATCACCGCGGAACCTACGAGCGTCCCGGCCTGGTTCTGGGCCTCGCGCCCGGCGGCTCGGTGCGCGGCGCGGCCTATCGGGTGGCGGCGGGCGAGTGGGAGGCGGTCTATGCCTATCTGCAAGATCGGGAACAGCCGACCGAGACCTATTTCGAGGCCTGGAGCGATCTGAAGATCGACGGTGAGGCGGGCAAGGTCTCCTCGCTGGTCTTCCTGTCGGACATGAAGCACAGCCAATGGGCGGGCGCCCTGAGCCTGGAGCAGCAGGCCGACCTGATCGCCGGCGCCAAGGGCCTGTCGGGCCGCAATATCGACTATCTCAGCGACCTTGTCGGACACCTGCGCGAGGACGGCGTGCGGGACCACGCGATGGAGACGCTGTCTGCAGCTCGCGCATGAACTCGCCGCGCTTCAGGCCGGCGGGGATGGGCGGCAGATAGTGGAAGACGATGGTGCCCGGCTTGCACAGGAAGCCCTTGCCCCAGTGCGAGCCGCAGTTCAGGGCCAGGGGCGTCACCGGCAGGTCCATCTCGCGATAGAGGGCGGCGATGCCGGGCTTGTAGTCGCCGGGCGCGCCCACGGCGCCGCGGGTGCCTTCGGGGAAGATCACGACCTGTCGGACCTCCTTCATCCGGTCCAGCGTGTCGCGCACCAGCTTCTTCAGGGCGGTCGAGTGACCGGCCCGGTCCACGACGATCATGCCCGCCTTCAGGCCGTGCCAGCCGAACAGCGGCACGTTCAGCAGTTCCTTTTTCATCACGAAACAGGCGTCGGGCAGCAGGCCAAACTGGCTGAAGACGTCGAACATCGACTGGTGCTTGGCGGCGACCAGGGCCGGACCCGTCGGCAGGTTTTCGCGTCCGCGCACCTCGATCCGGATATTGGCCAGCCAGCGCAGGCCAAAGAACAGACCCTTGGACCAGAAGGTCAGGGCGGCGACCGCGAAGCGGCGCGGCAGGGGCAGCAGGGCCAGCATCCAGATCGCGGTGAAGACCGACCAGACCCAGAAATAGAGGTGGAACAGAAACGAACGCAGATAGATCAAGACGTCTTCTCCGCCGGTGTCCCGGCCTCATCTTTCGGCCCCAGACCCAGGAACGTCTCGCGCCCCAGGATCGCCAGGTACTTGGAGTATTCCACGATCATCCGTCGCGCGGTGACGTTCTGCTTCCACCAGCGATGGACGTCCACGCCCTCGGTGGCCACGGGATAAGGGTAGAGCTCGGTGTCGGGCATTGTCGCGCGCAGCTCCAGCATCGAGCGCGGCATGTGATAGTCGGCCGTGACCACGATCAGGCTGCGATAGCCCTTGGCCTTGGCCCACTCGGCGGTTTCCTTGGCGTTGCCAAGGGTGTTGGCGGCGGCGAAGCCCAGGTCGACGCAGCAGTCATAGATCGGCTTGACCGCCTTGGTGACGGTCTGGACGTCCTCGCGCGTAGCGTCGCGATTGACGCCGGAGATCAGCAGGCGCTTGCCCTTGCCGGCCTCCAGCAGCTTGGTCGCCGCCTCCAGCCGGATGTTGGATGCGCCGGTCAGCACCACCACGCCGTCGGCGATCGGCGGCTCCTTGGCGGGGATCGACTGCTCCACCCGCCCGGCGAAGGCCAGCAGGCCGACGGCCCAGATCATCACCAGGATCAGCAGGGCGGCGAGGCTCTTCATGGCATGCTCCTGAGCAGACGCAGGGCGGAGGCGCGAGCGGTGAAGCCCGCGACCAGGGCGGCGATCAGGGGGCAGGGGAGCGGCGCCAGCAGGTCGATCCAGGCCAGGGGCAGGATCGGCGCCAGGCCCGCACCGCCCCCCAGGGTCCGGATCGCCGCGCCAATGATGGCCGCCCCCGCGCCGCCCAGCAAGCCTGCGATGGCGGCCATGCCGGCGAAACGCCACTGGAACAGGCCGGCGATGAAGCCGGCCTCGGCCCCGGACAGGTGCAGCACCTCGATCACGTCGGCCCGCGCCGTCAGTCCAGCCCGGGTGGCGAAGGCGATCACCGAGGCCGCCGCCGCCGCAATCAGGGCGAAGACCCCCAGCGCCGCCCAGCGGGCCAGACCCGCGCTGCGCTCGATGTCGGCGATCCAGCGGCTGTGGTCGTCGATGACGGCGTCGACCCCGGCCGCCTTCAGCGCCTGATCCAGAGCCGTGGCTGTCGCCGGAAGCTTGGGGTCGAGGTCCAGAGTCACCAGGCGCGGCGTCGGCAGGTCATCGACCAGCGCCTCCCGGCCGATCCAGGGGACCAGCAGTTCCTCGGCCTTGTCCTTGGTCAGGGCGCGCGCCTCGACCACGCCCTTGACCCCGGCCAGGGCCTCGGCGGCGCGGGCGGCGGCGGAGTCGGGGGTCTCATTGGGCCGGGCGCGGACCACCACGGTGGCCGATCCGGTCAGCTGACTGGTCCAGCCCTCGGCGGCGCGGTTGGCGGCCAGGGCGGCCAGCGCCGTCAGGCAGGCCAGGAAACACAGCACCGCCACCACGAAGACCAGCGAGCCGTCCCGCGCGTCGCGAGGCGGCAGCAGCGGGCCCGGCCGCCAGCGCTCGACCTGGAACACCTCGCTCATGCGTCGCCTCCGTCAACCAGGCGGCCATGCTCAAGATGCAGGGTGGGCCGGCCGGCGCGGGCGACCAGCTCCTCGTCATGGGTGGCGATCAGCACCGTGGTGCCCAGGCGATTGAGCTCGACGAATAGCCGCAGCAGCCGCAGCGACATGGCCGGATCGACATTGCCGGTCGGCTCGTCGGCCAGCAGCACATCGGGACGGTCGACCACGGCGCGGGCGATGGCCAGGCGCTGCTTCTCACCGCCCGACAGGGTGGCGGGCAGGGCGTGCATGCGTTCACCAAGTCCGACCCAGGTCAGAAGCTCGGCGACGTCGTCGCGATAGGTCGCCGGCTTGCGCTGCAGAATGCGCAGAGGAAGGGCGGCGTTGTCGAACACCGACAGGTGCTCCAAGAGCCGGAATTCCTGGAAAACCACCCCGATCCGGCGGCGCAGGAAGGGCAGGTCGCCGGGCGGCAAAAGGCTGACATCGCGGCCGAAAAGCTCCACGCGACCCCGTGACGCACGGTGGGCCAGATAGACCAGCTTGAGCAGGGAACTCTTGCCCGCGCCCGAGGCGCCGGTGAGGAAGTGGAAAGAGCCCGGAGCCAGCGAAAACCCAATATCCCTTAGGGTTTCCGGCGCGCGGCCGTAGCGCATCGACACGCCTTCGAAGCGAACCACCGGGAGGGCGTCATCGCCCTGATCTGCCTCGATCCGCAAGGAGGTCCCGCCGGGCTTTCTGGACATCAGGGCCAAAATCGGCGACCCCATTTGTTAACGCGCGGGGCGTACGATTCGAGGCCATGATACTAACCTGTCCGGAGTGCGCCAGCCGCTATTTCGTCGACGACTCCAAGGTCGGGTCGGCGGGTCGCGTCGTGCGCTGCGCTTCGTGCGGCAACCGCTGGACGGCCCGTAACGAGGAGTCCACGGACCTCTTCGACGAACCCTCCGCCGCCACCCTGGCCGGCGACGCCGCGATGGCGCCGATGGACGCGGCCGCCGCCGCAACGGCTGGCGCCGCTTCCGAGCCTGAACCCGAACCGCCTGTCAGCGCCCTGCCGGGCGAGGAACTGCCCAAGGTGTTCCGGGCCCGCGCCGACGCCGAGCGCCGGCTGCGCGAGGCGACGACCACGGGTGTGGTCTGGGCCGGCATGGCCGCCGCCATGGCGTCGATGATCGTCGGGGCCCTGATCTTCCGTATCGACGTGGTGCGCCTGTGGCCGACCACGGCCGGGGCCTATGCCAGCGTCGGCCTGCCGGTAAATACGGTCGGCCTGGTGATCGAGAACATCAAGGCCGAGCCCTCGCTGGAAGACGGCCACGCCGCCGTGACCATCACCGGGATCATGCGCAACATCACCGACCAGGCCGTGATCGCCCCGCCGCTGCGGGTCGAACTGCGCAACGCCAAGGACAAGCGCGTGGCCGGCCGTATCGCCGCCGCCGCTGATCCCAAGATCCCGCCCAGCGAGATCCGCCACTTCGCCATCACCATTCTGGACCCGCCGCGCACGGCCAAGGATCTGGTCATTGACTTCGCGGTCGAGCCCGGCGCGGCCAAGGCGGTAAAAGCCGCCCTGAAGACGCCCGCCAAGCCCGCGGCCGACCCGGAACTCTCCCTGCGCGGCGCTCAGGACGCTGCGACCGGAGACGCGGCTGGCGGAGAAGCGGCTGGACATGAACCCTCGGGACATGAGACCGGAGCGGAAGCCATCCCTTCCTCCGACTCTCACGAACCCGCGCATCATGATTGACACCCCAAAGCCTGAAGTCCTGATTTCGGAGGCCGAGATCGCGCAGCGCGTTCAGGCCCTCGCCAACGCCATCGCGCCACGCATCGACGACGACACGGTCTGCATCTGCCTGCTGACCGGCGGTCTGTGGTTCGCCGCCGACCTGACCCGCGCGCTGTGGAAGGCGGGCCGCAATGTCCGCTTCGACGCCCTGTGGCTGGCCTCCTACCATGACGAGCGCAAGAGCACGGGCCGCTGCGAGGTCCGCGCCGACCTGCAACGCCCGCTGGTCGGCCGCCGCGCCCTGGTGGTGGACGATGTGTTCGACACCGGCCTGTCGCTCAGCGAAGCCTCGCGCCTGGTCAAGGACGCCGGCGCCAGCGAAGTGCTGACCGCCGTCTTCGCCCGCAAGCCCTGGCCGACCCAGCGCAGCATGGAGCCCGACTTCGTGGCCTGGGAAGCGCCCGCGCGGTATCTGGTGGGTTACGGCCTCGACGACGAGGGCAAGAGCCGTGGGTTGCCGTATATTGGCGCGATGGACTGATCGCGGTCGACCTTGAAACGTTCTCTCTATGAGAGGGGGGGGCCGCGCGTGCGCTCCCCACCCATAGCCGCGCGTCATTTGTTCGGCGTCGCGCGAGGGTTTATCCCCGTGAACGCGCGGGGATAAGCCGGCTCCGCCCCCAACCAATTCAACGCCCTAACCCCGCCACGCAGCGTCACGATCCAAAATCGACGCAGCCCCCTTCAAAACGCCCGCATACTTCTCCTCGCCCCGCCACGGGGGAGGCCGTCCAGCTGGCGACCTGACGGGTGGTGGGGGCGGTTGTGCGGGTCGCGCCTGCCTGACCGTAGTCGACGCAGTCCCCGGCGGGGATCGGTTCGAGGCGTGTAAGTCCCGCAGGGGTCTCGCCGGGCAAATCGGTCGCTAACCCGCTGACGGACAGCCCGGCAACGGCGGCGAGCGCTCCAGGCGCGGGCTGAAATCGCTCGCGCGGTCCGGAAGGGTCGCTATCCCTTCCGCCCGCCAGGGGCCTAGCTACCGGAGCGGGTTAACACCCCGCCAGCCCGGCGATGCTCCTGACCAACAACCGCGCGGAGCGCCGCGTGAAGCCGTAAAGCCTTGCCTGTTGTCAGACCCAGTCCGGCACCACGTCCCGCGCCAGCATCTCTTCGTAAGAGGGCCGGGCGCGGATCACCGCGAACCTGTCGCCATCGACCAGCACCTCGGGCACGAGTGGCCGGGTGTTGTACTCACTGGCCATGGCTGCGCCATAGGCCCCGGCCGACATGAAGGTCACCAGGTCGCCCGCCGCCAGCGGCGGCAGCGGCCGGTCGCGGGTGAAGGTGTCGCCGGTCTCGCAGATCGGGCCCACCACGTCATAGGGGCCGGCGTCGCCCCCCTGCTCAGTATTGGCACGCTTCAGCACCGGGCGGATGTCGTGGAAGGCGTCGTACATGGCCGGGCGCAGCAGGTCGTTCATGGCCGCGTCGATGACCAGGAACTTGCGGCCCTCGGGGCGCTCGTGGACGTGGATGACCTCACTGACCAGCACGCCGGCATTGGCGGCGATCACCCGGCCCGGCTCGAAGGCCAGCTTGACGGGCAGGCCGGCTGTCACCTCGCCGACCATGTTGGCGAAGGCGGCGGGCGAGGGCGGTTCGGGCATGTTGAAATAGGGCACGCCCAGGCCGCCGCCCAGGTCGAGACGCTCGACCGACAGCCCTTCGCCCAGCAGCTGCTCGACCAGGCCCCGCATCTTGCTGAAGGCCTCGCGCATCGGCGTCAGGTCGGTGATCTGGCTGCCGATGTGGCAGGCCACGCCGATGGGCTCAAGGGCGGCGTTGTTGCTGGCATTGGCGTAGAGGCGCGCGGCCTCGGCGAACGAGACGCCGAACTTGTTCTCGGCCTTGCCGGTGGCGATCTTGGCGTGGCCGCCGGCCGCGACGTCCGGATTGACCCGGAAGGCGATCCTGGCCCGGACGCCCAGCTCGGCGGCGACAGCCGCGACGAGGTTCATCTCGGGCTCGGACTCGACATTGATCTCGGCGACGCCGGCCTTAAGGGCGAACGCGATCTCGCGGCGGGTCTTGCCCACGCCGGAGAAGACGATGCGGTCGCCGGGAATGCCGGCGGCCAGGGCGCGGCGGACCTCGCCCTCCGAGACCGTATCGGCTCCGGCGCCCAGCTCGCCCAGCACCTTCAGCACCGCGACATTGGAGTTGGCCTTGACCGCATAGGCGATCAGCGGATCGGCGACGCCGGCCAGTTCCAGGGCGTCGCGGAACACGGTGAAGTGCCGCTCCAGGGTGGCGCGGGAATAGACATAGACCGGCGTGCCGACCTCAGCTGCGATGCGCGCCAGGGGCACGCCTTCGCAGGCCAGACCCTCGGGGCCGTACTCGAAGTGGTTCACGTCAAAGCCTAATTCGGGGTCGCGCCGGGGAAGCCCGCCGCCGAGGGGCCGCCGAACGGATTGGGGGCCGTGCCGGCCAGCGGCGCCGCGCGGACGGTGCGGTTGCTGGAGGCGGGGTCCATGATTTCCTGGGCGCCGCCGGCGCGGGCCGGCTGGTTGGCCGTGCTCGAGGCGGCGCGGCGCTGAGCGTCCCAGGCGGCCTTCTTCTGGGCGTCCCACATCGGTGCAGGGCGTTCCAGTTCCGCCTGCTTGCCACACGCGGCCAGCGTCAGGGCCGCGACGGTCAGAAGAGCGAGGGGGCGCAGGGTCATCCGAGCAGTTCCTTCCAACGCGCGATCTGGGCGCGGACCTGGGCGGGGGCGGTCCCGCCATAGCTGATGCGGCTGGCCGCCGATGCGGCCGGGGTGAGGACGGCATAGACCTCGGCGGTGATCTTCGGCTCGATCGCCTGGAACTGTTCCAGGGTCAGATCCGCCAGATCGACGCCAAGGCTTTCAGCCGTCTTCACGGCCGAACCTGTCACGTGGTGGGCGTCGCGGAAAGGCATGTTCAGCGTTCGCACCAGCCAATCGGCCAGATCGGTGGCGGTCGAGAAGCCGGCCCCCGCGGCGGCGGCCATCTTGTCGGTATTGGGCGTCAGGTCGGCGACCATGCCGGCCATGGCCAGCAGGGACAGCTCCAGCGCGTCGAAAGCCTCGAAGGTCGGGACCTTGTCCTCCTGCATGTCCTTGGAATAGGCCAGCGGCAGGCCCTTCATGACCACGGTCAGGGTGGTCAGGCTGCCCAGGATGCGGCCGACCTTGGCGCGGATCAACTCGGCGGCGTCCGGGTTCTTCTTCTGCGGCATGATCGAGCTGCCGGTCGTGAAGGCGTCGGTCAGCTTGATGAATCCGAACATCGGCGTCGTCCACAGCACGATCTCCTCGGCCAGGCGCGACAGATGCGTGGCGGTGATCGAGGCAGCCGACAGGGCCTCCAGCGCAAAATCGCGGGCCGAGACGCTGTCCAGCGAATTGGCGGTCGGACGGTCGAAGTCGAGGGCGGCGGCCGTGGCGTGGCGGTCGATGGGGAAGGGCGAACCGGCCAGAGCCGCGGCGCCCAGCGGGCACTCGTTCATCCGGGCCCGGGCGTCGCGGAACCGGCTGGCGTCGCGGCCGAACATTTCAACATAGGCCATCAGGTGATGGCCAAAGGTCACCGGCTGAGCGGGCTGCAGATGGGTGAAGCCTGGCATCAGGGCGTCGGCATAGGTTTCCGCCTGGGCCAGAAGAGCGCGCTGCAGGGCGTCGAGTTGGGCGGCCGAACGGTCACAGGCCTCGCGGACCCACAGCCGGAAATCGAGCGCCACCTGGTCGTTGCGCGACCGAGCCGTGTGCAGGCGGCCGGCCACCGGGCCGATCAGCTCACGCAGCCGGGCCTCGATATTCATGTGGATGTCTTCATACTCGTCGCGGAACGGGAAGGTTCCGGTCAGCAGTTCGTCCTCGACCCTGGCCAGGCCTTCGAGGATTTCCTCGCCATCGCTACTTGCAATCACACCTTGGGTGATCAACATCCGGGCATGGGCGCGGGAGCCCGCCAAATCCTGCGCCCATAGGCGCTTGTCGAAGCCGATGCTGACATTGATCGCCTGCATCAGCTCCGCCGGTTTGGCCGAGAACCTGCCGCCCCACATGGCTTGACCCTTCGCGCCCTCGGCGGCGTCGGGTTTTTTGGAGGCGTTGTCGGTCATATGAGCGAAATCCAGTCGGACGAGAGCGGGGCAGGCAAGAACGGAACGGGCGCAAAGCGCAGTCCGCTGAAGTGGGCGATCGGCGCCGTCATGCTGGTCGGCGTTGCGGCGGTTCTATACGTCATCGCCGCTGCTTCGTTCAAACCCTCAGGGCCGGCCAACCTCAATGAATTCAAGCGGGCGTCGCTGGCCAAGCTGGAGGTGCCCGCTTCGCCCCGCGCCGCGCCAGGCACAACCTTCTTCGACGAGGCCGGAAAGCCGGTGACCCTTGCCGATTTCAAGGGGCAGGTGGTGGTGATGAACCTCTGGGCCACATGGTGCGCCCCTTGCAAAAAGGAGATGCCGACCCTGGCCAAGCTGGCCGCCGCCTATGCGGCGCAGCCATTCAAGGTGCTGCCGGTCAGCGTCGATCGCGACTCGGATCTCAATCTTGCCCAGGCCGAGATGGCGGCCAATCCGCCGCTGAAGCTCTATCGTGACCCTTCCTACAAGATGTCGTTCGAGATGGAGCCGCGCGCGGCGGGTTATCCAACCACGGTAGTCTACGACAAGCAGGGCCGCGAGCGAGCCCGTCTGGCGGGAGACGCCGACTGGTCCAGCCCCGAGGCGCGAGGCCTGGTCGAGAAGCTGCTGGCCGAGTGACGGTTGGTTTCGACATCGATCCCGCCGTTCTCGAACCCATAGCCGACCGGGCCTGGCCGGCGCGAGAACGCTCGGCGCTGGGTGGGTGGCGGCTGAACGCCACCGCCGGCTGGTCCATGCGCAGCAATGCCTGCTGGCCGCTGGCTGAGCCGGACCGTGACGTCGAGACAGCCATCGAGGCCGCCGAGGCCTGGTTCGTCTCCCGGGGGCTGCCGCGACGGTTCAAGTTGACGGAGGGGGCGACGGCGCCGGCCGATCTGTCCCAACGCCTCTCACGGCGGGGCTATGCCGACTGCAAGAAGACCCTGGTGATGGTCGGCCCTGCGCTGGGCCGCGCCGATCCGGCTGTCGCCTTCTCCGCTGCGCCCGACGCGAGCTTCGAGGCGGTGTTCACGGCCTCGGCGGGCGGCAATGTCGAGGACGCGCGCGAGCGGCTGGAAACCCTGGCTCGCATCCCGGCTCCGGCGCGGTTCGCCCGTCTGGATATCGATAGTCGCCCTGCCGCGTTGGGTGCTTGCGCCGTCGGGGGCGAGTGGGTGGGCCTGTTCGGCATGCGCACTGCGGTTGAGCATCGCCGCAAGGGTCTGGCTCGGCTGGTGCTCAGAGGCTTGTTGGCCGAGGCGGCGTCGCTCGGCGCGGTTCACGCCTATCTGCAGGTCGAGGCCGACAACGCGCCGGCCATCGCCCTGTATGAGGTTGAAGGGTTCCGAACGGCCTACACCTATCGCTACTGGGTTCGCTAGAGGCCCATCTCTGATCGCAAGGCTGCTGGCGTGACGCCCGCCGCCCGCAGTTCGCGCAAGGTCTGGGCCTTGTCGCGCTTGGCGTAGCGCTTCCCGTCCGGGCCGGTCAGCAGACGATGATGGCGATAGGTTGGCGTTGGCAGGCCCAGTAGCGCCTGCAGCAGGCGCTGGATATGCGCCGCTTCGAACAGGTCCTCGCCCCGGATCACGTGCGTGATATCCTGCAGGGCGTCATCGAGAACCACAGCGAGGTGATAGGCGACGCCGACGTCCTTGCGAGCCAGGACGATGTCGCCGGCGGTATCAGGACGCGCGCAGATCAGTCCGGTCTGCCCCTCGGGGCCGGCGCCCTCCTCGATGAAGGTCAGGGCTTCGAAGCCGCCAGTCGCCGCCTTCGCCGCCGTGAGGGAGAGGCGCCACGCAAAGGCCTCGCCGCGCGCCAACCGCTGGGCTTCTTCAACGGCGGGCAAGGGGCCGCCCGTGAAGGGCGCCTGCGGCTCGTGCGGCGCACGGCCAATATCCAGCTCCCGGCGCGTGCGAAAACAGCGATAGACGAGACCGCGCCCCTGGAGGCTTTCGATGGCGGCGTGGTAGTCGGCCAGATGCTCGGACTGCCGGCGGACAGGTCGCGCCCACTCCAGCCCAAGCCAGGCCAGGTCTTCCAGGATCGCAGTCTCGTACTCCGGCCGACAGCGGGTGGCGTCGATATCCTCGATCCGCAGGACAAAGCGACCGTTCATAGCGCGCGCGGCCTCGAAGGCTGTCAGGGCGGAGAAAGCGTGACCGCGATGCAGCAGGCCCGTTGGCGAGGGCGCAAACCGCGTGGCGAAGCCCAAGGACCTAGCCCCGGTCGTACTTTGCGAACATGCCGAGGTGCTCGAATACGGCGCGCAGGAAGGCGTCCTCGCCGCCTAGCAGCTCCTTCAGCGGATCGAACTGCTTGAAGCTGATCATTTCGGCCAATCCATGCCCTGCGCACCAGGCCGCGATGGTGGCCAGTTCCAGATCAATGTCGCTGACGCCGTCAAGCGACTGCTCGGAGATGGTGTCGCGCACCTGGCAGTAGGCGCCTTCTTCTTTCATCTGCTCGGGGAGGGCGTCCTTGTCGCGAGAGCAGTCATACATCACGCGGTAGAGGGCCGGATTGTCCCGCGCGAACTGTACGTAGGTCACGCCGATGCTGGTCATCCGCTCGCGAGCATCCCTGGCTGAGGCGCGCGATTGGCTCAGGGCGGTATCCAGCGCCATCCAGCCTTCGTGAGCGACCGCCTCCAGCAATTGGCCCTTGTCCTTGAAGTGGTGATAGGGCGCGGCGGGGCTGACCCCGGCCTCGCGCGCTACGGCGCGCAGTGACAGCGCGGCCGGACCCTCCCTCTCAAGAATGCGGCGCGCGGCGTCGACCAGCGCGCGGCTTAGATCGCCATGGTGATACGGGCGGGATTCGGTGGCTGGGATGGTCATCGGCCTCACTCTAGCGCCTCCTTTCTAAAATTTCATCCAAACGCTGTAAAGATCATCTTGACGTCGTTTAGATCCATGTTATCTAAGCACCGTCCAGATTGGACCAAGCCTTTGACCTGCAACCGGCGAGGCTCATTCACAGAGAGGGATTTCGACCATGCTCCGCTCGCTCACCGCCTTTGAAGCCGCCTTTGACCGTATGGCCGGCGGCTATTTTCTCGTGCTCGCCCTGGCTGTCGCCGGCGCTGTCGCGGGCGTCGTGCTGTAAGATGGCTTTGTCCGCGAGCGGCGGGGCCGGTTCTGCAATGACCGTCCCGCTGCCGCGTTCGTCGTCCGCTGACTGCCCGCCCGCGCTTGAACCCGATCGCGCTGGCGGCTAGCACGAAGCGCCGACGCGCCTGGATTTCCAACTTCGCGCCGGGAACGTCCCGCCGGCCCCCGGATTTCCAGATCATGTCGATTTCAAACGTGTTTTTCCAATGAGCGTCGCCTTCACCAAGGAAGGCGACAGCGAGGCGTTCGCCGCCGACCTGCTCGATCGGCCAATTTCCGCCAATCCCAATCTGGTTGCGGCCCAGGGTCTCGCCCAACTCGAAGCGTGGCTCGCCGAGGCGCGCGCCGCCTATAGCGCCGCTCAGGCCACGGGCGGCGTCGCCGAAGACCGCACTGCCATGGCCCGCGCCACGCGCGACCTGCGCTACTACGCAGCGCGCCGGGCCAGCGCACAACTGACCGAACCCGCCGGACCCACAAACGTCGTACATTTCGGCCAAGCCGTAACCTTTGATCGCGAGGATGGCCGTCGTCAGACCTTCCGCATCGTCGGCGAGGACGAGGCCGATCCCGCCGCGGGTTCGGTGTCCTATGTCTCGCCTTTGGCCAGGGCGCTGCTGGGAAAGACCATCGGTGACACGGCCATGGTCGCCGGCGGCGAGGTCGAGATCGTCTCGATCGACTAGCGCAAGCATCGGGTTGCAGGCGGCGGTTGGCGGTGGTCAGGTTGCGCCGTGACTCCTGAAGCCCCTCCGACCCCGGAACAGATCCGCGCCGCCCGAGCGCAGCTTGCGGCTCTTGATCCGGCCATCGCCGCCATCGAGGCCGTGACGCCGGAGTTTCAATGGCGCATCCGAGACCGAGGCTTCGCTGGACTGCTCAAGCTGATGGTCGAACAGCAGGTCTCTCTGGCCTCGGCCGCCGCCATCTGGGCGCGAGTGGAGGCGGGGTTGGGCGAGGTCTCGCCCGCCGCTGTGCTGGCGCTTGAGAGCGCTGATCTACAGGCCTTTGGCCTGTCGAGGCCCAAGGTGCGGTACGCCCGCGCCATTGCCCAAGCGCATGTTTCCGGTCTCTGCGACTTCGACGCCTTGCGACATAAGGGTGATGATGAGGCCGCCGCGGCCCTGATGGCGATCACCGGCATAGGGCGCTGGACGGCCGAGACCTATCTGATGTTCTGCGAGGGTCGTCTGGACGTCTTTCCGGGTGGTGATGTGGCGCTTCAGGAAGCCATGCGCTGGGTTGACGGCGCCGAAGTCCGTCCTTCCGAGAAGCAGGCCTATGCGCGAGCGCAGGCCTGGAAGCCCTATCGCGCCGTTGCAGCTCACCTGCTCTGGCGCTGCTATGGCGCGGTCAAGAAGGGCGAAATTCCACCATTCTGATCACTTGCGGACAGATGTCTTGGTTCCGTCGCGGAGTTGGATCATCTTTGGGATGCGTTCGGGAATGAATGGCGATTCCCTTTGAATGCGTAGGAAGGAGGCCCGTCTTCAGTCCGATCGCGTACCCGCTTCACAGGAGCCGGCCCGGCTCCCAAGGGAGGACCTGATGCAGGTGCTGTCCCGTCCACCGTCCGGCATGCCGGCTCTGGTGCTGAACGCCGATTATCGGCCCCTCAGCTACTATCCGCTGTCCCTCTGGCCCTGGCAGGAGGTGATCAAGGCGGTGTTCCTTGAACGGGTCGAGGTCGTTTCGACCTACGACCACGTCGTCCATTCGCCGTCTTTCGAAATGAAGCTGCCCAGCGTTGTTTCGCTGAAGCAGTATGTCCCGCAGGACCGGCCGCCGGCCTTCACGCGCTTCAACCTGTTTCTGCGTGACACCTTCTCTTGCCAGTATTGCTCGTCGCCCGACGACCTGACCTTCGACCATGTCATCCCGCGCTCACGGGGCGGACGCACGACCTGGGAGAACATCGTCACGGCCTGTGCGCCCTGCAATCTGCGGAAGGGCGGGCGAACGCCTCGCGAGGCGGGTATGCACCTGTTCCACACGGCGCGCCGGCCCAGCATGCATGAACTTCAGGATCGCGGCCGCCGCTTCCCGCCAGGCCACCTGCACGCCAGCTGGCTCGACTATCTCTACTGGGATATCGAACTGGAGGCCTAGAGTGGTTTGGCGTGGATTGAGATTGCACTTCCAACTGAAAAGCTTGAAGTATCTTCTGTCTGCGTGGTTCGGTGTGGGTTGGGAGTTACCTAATCAGTGATGACCGCGTGATGACCGAAGAAAGCTTGGCGGCTTGCGATGGCGAAGGGCGAGGCGGCGCGTGTAGTGCGCCTGACGAAACGATCAGTGGATGCGGTGGCGAAAGAAGCCGCTCGCTTCACGGTTTGGGACAGCGATCTCAAGGGGTTTGGCCTGCGCGTCGAACCCAGTGGCTCCAAGACCTTCATCGTCCGCTACCGTGTCGGCGGTGGTCGGCGAGGGACGTTGCGTCAGGCCAAGGTCGGTAGATATGGCAAGCTGACTCCGGATCAGGCCAGGGAGGAAGCTGAGCGCATCCTTGCCAAGGTTGAACTCGGCCAGGACCCACAAGCTGACAAAGCGGCCGCCCGCGAAACGCTCACCATGGCGGAGCTATGCGATCTCTACCTAGCCGAGGGGATCTCCGCGAAGAAGGCGAGCACGATCGCTCTCGATAAGGTCAGGATCGCCAGGCACATCAAGCCGGCGATCGGCGCGCGGAAGATCACAGATCTACACGCGTCCGACATTCAGCGACTGACGCAGGACATCGCGGCGGGAAAGCTCAAGGACCCGACACCGCATAGCCGGGGAGGGCCGGGCGCCGCAGCAAGGACGGCAGGCCTCCTTGGAGGGGTCTTCAAGTTCGCCGTCGCTCGCAAGCTGTGCGCGGAAAACCCCGCCGCCGGGGTGAAGCGACCGAAAGACCGAAAGCGTGATCGGTTTTTGTCGCCGAAGGAATTGGGCGCGCTGGGCGACGCGCTGACCACCGCCAGCGAGCGCGGAGCCAACCCGGGGCTCGTGACCATCATCCGCCTGCTTTGCCTCACTGGGGCTCGCAAGAACGAGATCGCTCGATTGCGGTGGTCGGAGGTCAACATCGAGCGCGGACGTCTTGAGCTTGCCGACAGCAAAACAGGCGAGAAAGTCGTTCCCCTCGGTGCCGCCGCAATGGAGTTGTTGAGCGAGGTGGCCCGAACGAACAGCGCCTATGTTTTTCCGGACCCCAGGGACGCCTCCATACCTATCCGGAATCTGGACTGGTTCTGGGTTGGGATACGCAGAGCTGCAGCGCTAGAAGACGTGCGTATCCATGATCTCCGCCACAGCTTCGCGAGTGTGGCTGTGGCCGGCGGTTCTAGCCTTTTCCTCATAGGAAAGCTCCTTGGTCATGCCGATGCTGCGACCACGCAGCGCTACGCTCACTTGGCCGACGATCCCCTGCAGGCTGCCGCAGATCGGATTTCTCAATCCATCTCTTCCTCAATGGCCGGCACCTCCGCCGAGGTGCGAACCTTGCGCGGTGATGGCGACGTTAAGCCAACGCGGAGGGTGGGGGCGTGAGAGATTTCGAACTGATCGACGACCGCGCGGCCGACCCTATCGTGGCAACGGTGATCACCGCGATTATGCTCTGGCCTGATGAACCGGAGAAGCGGCAGCGGTGGGTAGAAGCTTCAGTGGCAATTGCGAATGCCGACGAGCTGGCGGATGCCGAATCGGCGGCTCTGAATGTTGAGGATCTGCTCGATGAAGAGCGCGAGCGGCGTCTTCACGGAAAATCGGTCGGCACGATCATTCTCAGCGTGACGGGGAATCCCGCTCTGTCGGTTGGGCGACTTCAGGATCAGATCAGCGAAGAGCTAATACGGGAGCGAGCCTACCATATCCGGCCCCAGACGATGAGAAACAGAGAAGGCCCTCACGGCCGCCTCCGGTCGGTCGCACACATGTGGGCGATCCATCAGCTCATCATCGCACAGGCGGAGGCTGACCTTTATGACTTCCTCTGTCCTGTGGGCTTTCATTGGGAGTTCTTGAAGCTTGCCGATCAATTCAGAGCGCGCGCCGAAGCCACGCGGACGCCTCGTTCCCCCACCACCGTCATGCGTCCCGGCGAGGCCATCCTGCTACCACCGAGGATCGTCGCCCGCCTTGCAACGGTGGACGCTGAGTTATGGTTTTCGTCCGACCTGCCGACCGCCGATAACTTGGGTGAAAAGTGAAGTCGGAAAGCATACGAAAATCAGCGACTTGTGAGTCGGTAAAAGTCGTATCACCTTCGGTAAAAGTCAGCCTCGCTTCGCGCTGACACCTTGCTCCCCGACGCACCGGACTGGCTGGTGCGGTTCTCGGGAGCCTACCCATGCAATTGCATGCGTCCGAACACGCTTCGTCTTTCCCCTCTGATCGGTATGTCGATGTCAAAGAGGCGGCCAGCGTCGTCGGCTTGAGCGTCGACTACCTGAACAAGCTTCGCCTCAAGGGCGGTGGCCCGACGTTCAGTTCGTTCGGCCGCGCCGTCCGTTACAGACTGGGCAATCTCTACGAATGGGCGGCCAGCAAGGCGGCCCGGTCGACCTCAGATCGGGAGGCGGCGTAGCACCATGACCAACACGAAAAAACCCACCGCGCTCGAACGCGGTGGGCTTTCCAATATGGTTCTGCTTGGCGGCGAACCTACTTATCCTATCTCGCTGGCGGGGCAATTTCAACAGCGCGCCCGCGGCCTATATGCTGAAGCGCTCGGACTCAGGGGGGCGGACAGACATGCCGCCCTCAGCCTTAGCCGCCACTTTGGCCAAGCCGGCTGGAGGGGCGTATGAGCTACCCCAACTCTCCCGGTTTCAAGGGCGGAACGGCAGGGACTGGCGCCCTGGCCGCCAGCAACTACGCCCCCCAGGTCAAGGGGCGCCGCGCCCAGGTACTCGCGGGCCTAGAGGCAGGGCCAGCGACCGCCGAGGAGGTGGGCGAACGTGTCGGTCTGCACTGGTATCTGACGCGGCCCCGTCTGTCCGAGTTGAAGGCGCTTGGCCTGGTCACCGAAACTGGCGGTCGCGGCCGTGGCGCGCTGGGCGGCGAGGTGAACGTCTGGCGGCTGACCACCGCCACGGAGAGGTCTCAGTTCGCGGCCGCGGTAGCGGCTGAGAGCCTCAAGGAGCCGACTCCGTGAGCGGTCAGCTTGTGATCGCGACCCTACCCGGCAAGGGCGGGGAGGCGGTGCGGATCGCGCTCGACCAGCGCGCCGGTGTCGACGTCGTAGATATCCGGATCGTGACCGTTCTGTCGAAGGCGAGCCGCATCCCTATTCCAACCAAGATAGGGCTCTGCCTCGACCTCGCGACCTTGCCGGAGCTGATCGCGGCTCTTTCTCAGGCGAAGGCCAAAGCCGTTGACCTGGGCCTCCTGGAGAAAGGAGGCGCCGGGCTCGCTTAGGGCCGTTGGAGCGCGGCGGTGGTCCCCGTCGCGCTCTGGCGCGCCCTTGCGTCTCTGGCGGGCTCTATGGCCAGCAATCACAACAAGAAGGGGCGATCAAAGACCGGCAGCTTCGTCATGCTCCAAAGGTTCATGATGGACTCGCCGGCATGGGGCGACCTCACCCCTGCAGCCCGGTCGATCTATCTGGAGGTGGCGAAGCTCTACAACGGCAGGAACAATGGTTTCATTGCGCTGTCGGTTCGGGATGCTGCCGAGCGGTGCCGTGTAAACAAGGATACCGCCGCCAAGAGCCTGGCGCTGCTGCAAGGGCACGGGTTCATTGAATGCGTCACGCCGGGTGGTTTCAGCCGGAAGATCAGGCACGCGACCGAATGGCGGTTGTCGATCGAGCGTTGCGACAAGACGCAAGCGTTGCCGACGAAGGCCTTCATGAGGTGGCGACCACCGCCGGGCGAATGCAAAACACGGTCCGGAAATAGTGCTCTATCGGTCCCCTCATTTGGGACAGTGACGCCGTTTCCGACCCCGAAAAGGGCCTGACGGTCCCCTCGTTTGGGACCGTGGCGGGCGTTTTCGGCCAATCACGGTCCCCTCGTTTCGGACACATATACAATCTAGCCATAGGCGGTAGCGAAGCCGGGAGCGTAGCGCGCCCCCCATAGGGCGCCGTAGCGAGCGAGCGGCTTCGCGGAGGCGACCACCGCCCCGCAGGTCGTCAATCACGCTCGCACGCGCGTAGGCCGCTGAAACCTGCTGAAACCTTCCCGGCGGTGGTTCGTCAAAGGCTCCCGCGCGTAGGCCCTGCGAACCGCGCTGCGAACCTGAAAGCGCCTCTCGCTGGGCCAATCGGTCTAGCCTCTGTCTATGTTGGCGGGCCGGCGCCGTCAGAGGAGATGACCCCAACGACGCATGAAGGTCGCGGCCGCCATGCTTTCAAATGCTGTATCCGCCTGTTCCCAAGCGGCCATCAGTCGCTCCCGGTTCGCCCCTCTCGGCATTGGCTTGCCCTAGTCGGGCCATAGACGCTTTTGAAGCTCGCGCGCCCGATCACGCATCCGGCCGAGTTGATCTTCGGACTGCGATTGGTAGGTGAGCCGGTGCGCCTGGCGGGAGGCGAACACGCCACCGACCATCGGCAGGACTTCGCACCGCCGGCCATGCTTGGGGCAGAGGAAATAATACCGCCGCCCGCCGTAGCGCATGGGGCGACTGTCTAGCCTGATCTCCTGCACGCGCGGGTCGCCGTTCAGGTTGAACCGGACCACCACAAAGCCCGCGTCAGGATCGGCTAGGTTCACCGTGACGCCCACGCTCCCGGTTTCCTCGCCCGTTGCCCTCCGATGCCACCGCTGGACGCCAGACGTGACTGCGCCAGGCACTAGGAAGCCTTGACGACGCATCACCCGCAGATCGAGCCGAATGGCAGCATCGACCGTTCCCCGGTTTCGCTCCCGGTATCTGCCCGAATTACTGCCGCCCATATTTTCCGAAATCCTTTGGCTAAGGGGCTATTCTATCAGTCTCTGGTCTAGCGGGCGTCGCCGCCCCCTGCCGCGATCCTTGTCATTTCCTGTCATTTTCTGTCATGCGCTAGGGGGCGGTTCCTGAGCGGTAGCTAGGAGCTGAGGGGCGATCGCATCGGTTGAACGTCGGCCAAGATGGCCTGTGCCCACTTCGTGCCATAGGCGTTGAGCGCATCTTGATCGTCGATGAACCGCGCGGCGACCTCGGCTTTTGCGGCGAACCCTTCACGCGTCTTGGGCCGATAGGCGCGGATCTGATCCAGGATCGCGTCTTCGGCCTCCAGAGCATGCTCAGCCGCCGCTTCGGCGGCAACGGCGTTGGCTTCGCGTTCGGCGGCCTGGGCACGTTTCCTGTACGCGGTCAGGGCACCGACGACCTCGACGCAACGGGCATGATGGGCGGCCGGGATCGGGTAGTGCAGGCGGGGAAGCAGCGCGTCGCGAGCGGCTAAGCAGGCGTCGAGATCGCCGTAGAACGGCTCGCTTACATCGTCGCCTACTGGCAGGCCAGCAAACCAATCGGAGGTGCGTTTGCGCAGCGCGCCTGGCGGCTGGCCGAGGAGTTGCTTGTACCTCTGATATGCCGCCGTCGAGGCGACATCGGCCTGGGCATGCGCGTCGCCTGCGGCCTTTAGGGCTCTGATCAGCGTGAAAAGTGCTGCGTCTTCGGCAGCGGTACCGAAGGCGGCAGCCGGCGCCGAGATGGCGGCGACAGCGAGGCCTGCCCCGAAGAGGGCGCGGCGGGTTGGAGCAGCCATCAGTTAGCCCTCCCCATGACGGGAGCGCACATGATCCTCGCGGCCTTGCGGACCGCAGCCGCCTGTTCCGGGGACTTGGCCCCGTCGAAAGACTTCTGAAACTGGCGCATGAACGAGCGGCGCACGTCCCTGTCCATGGCGTCGATTATGGTTCCGACCAGGGCGATCAGAACTTCGGTTTCGGTCGGCTCCGGTGCCTCGATGGGAGGCGGCGTCGGGCGCGTGAATTGGATGATCTGGGCGCTCATGCCAGCACCAGTGCGCGAGCAGCGTTTGGGGCCGGGCCTCGCTTCGGAGCGCGAGCAACGGCGGGGTCGGTGGCGTCGCCTTTCCAGCGGGGGAACAGCTTCGCCATCATGGCGCTGGTCAGCATCTCGGCGGCGGCTTCCGCGTTCGCGCCGCCGTACATCGTGACCTTCACGGCACCTGTGAAACGACCGCGCGCGTCGCGGAGCATCACGGTCTTGACGCTGCGGGCGCGAGCGGCGAGATCGGCGCGGGCCGCAACGGCCTGTGCCATGGTCACTGGCTTGTAAACCGAGGCGCTGGGAGCGCGCGGCGTGTTGAGACCGGCGAGAGCGGCTTCAAGGTTCGCCATGGTGCTGGCGGTCGGCGAGAAGGTTTGAAGTTCCATAATGTGGCCCCTGGACCTAACGCTCCGGGCCTAGCGCCCTTGAGCAATGTCCTAATTTTAGGTCTAGCCATCCTCCCTGTCAACAGTCTCGCCCTAAAACTAGGACGAAAATTGTTTGATTGGTCGGATTTATGGCCTATTAGAAGGCCATGGACCCGACCATTCTAAAGCGAGCTGGCGAAGCCCTATTCGGGAACCAGTGGCAGACCCCCTTGGCCGAGGCCCTAGGCGTTTCTGATCGCACCATGCGCCGGTGGGTCGCCGGTCAATCAAAAGTTCCTAACGGCGTAATTGCCGATGTAGAGCGGGCTGCACGTCAGCGCGTCGCAGACATCTATGCCTTTATGGCCGAATTGACGGCCACGGCAGCCAAGGGCGGCGAGGCCTAGTGGCCGGCACGCCTATAGATCGCTGGGGCGTTCGGAGCGCCGATCAAACCGACACTGAGATCTGAGACCCGCAGGGACCTGTCGGCCGCCCTCGCGCGTGCGCGTATTGGTCCGCAAATTCCTCGCGAACCTTGGCTCGGCAGACCGTCCCGCGTGGTGACGTCAGGAAAACCTTGCCGAGGCCTGTAGCGCAGGCCTCCGTCACCTCGCCTTGTCAGATCGCGGTTTGCTGGCGAACATGCCGTCGATGGGCGGAGGCGCTACCATGCGGCGAAATCGGGATCTTGAGCGCTGGGCTATGGAGAGGCGCGAGGAGGTCGAGCAAGTCGATCTGTCTGAGGTCTACGGCAGGGTCGATCCCAGCGGCCAGGTGATGGATGGCTGGGCCGGCATCAGCGTCAGCTCGTCGAACAACGAGCGCGGCCGGTCAGCGGTGGAGATCGACGTGCGGCCAGTTCTGCTGGGCCGTGTTGAGGTGCGGGTGAAGACGACATCCAGAAAGCCCGGCGCTGGCAAAGACCATTCCAAGTCGCTCTACGTAAACGCCACGCCGGAGGCGATCCGCGACTTTGCCGGTCGCCTCATGAAGTGTGCCGACCTCGCCGAGCGCAACAAGCTGAAGCCGCGTCCTGTCTGACAGCGCTCGACGCGCGTTGGGTAATTGCCGGCTGAAGCATGCCTGGTGAAGCGCCCAGCAGTGCGCAAGCCGGAAGCCCGGGCAACTAAAAAGCCTGCCGGTTAGGGCGGTCTGGGTCGGAGATCGATGGCGTGATAGAGTGCTGAACGTAGGGGTGGGCGCAAGGTGAAGGGTATGCGAAACGACGCAGCCATGAAGTGGGCCTCACGCATCGCCATTCCGATTACGTGCCTGATCTGTCTGTTCGGCTTTTGGCGCTTATCGCCAGGCGTCACCTTCATCGTGGCGCTGGTGGCGCTGATTGGGCTCGTTGCCGCTCTATGGATCGCAGGTAAGGAAGAGAACTAGTCGGTACCGGGCGCTAGCACGCGCACGACGGACCTGCCTCCGCGCTGGACCTTCCATTCACCGTCGACCAGTTCCTCTTTGACTTCGAGGCGTAAGCGCATCGGGATGCCTTCCCGCATCTCCATATAGTTCCCAGAGCCGATTGCCTCCAGGACGACTGGGTCGCGCATGATGGCCTCAAATTCCGGCAGACCCTCAACCTTGAAGGTCCACGGACGCTGCGTATGCGTAAGGGTGGGGCGGACTAGCACAACGTCAACGATCGGATTGGTGATGCGCGGTTCGACCTTCGCTGGCTCAATCTCCCAAAGACCGCCAGCCTCTGCGAGCTGGGCACCATGGCTATCGGCTCACCACCGGGAAGTTCCTTGATCCCTACAGCCGTGATCGAAGGGTCGGCCTCAATCGTCCGGTAGAATTTCTTCCTAGCGACTATGACATCGGGATCGCTCCTCGCCTGTTCGGCGAGTTTATTCAGCACGGCGCGATCTTCGTCGGTGAAGTCTGGGTCGCCGAAATAGAAATCGTAGGTTGGTGGGCCTGTGAAGATCAAAAAGCCGGCGATAGCTATGGCGAGTTTTTTCGTCCTGGGAAGTTTCGATCCACCCCGCTCAAGACGCTCCAAGCGAGCTTCGATGTTATTCTCAACCCACTCCATAACGGCGTTGAGGATGAGGCTGGACTCGTCAGCATCGACGATCTGGACCTTGATCTGGGCTTCAGGGTCCAAGGCGCGCGCAGATGCTCGCATGCCCTCGACCCACGCCAATGAAGCACGAGCAACAACCTCAAGGTCGGCCTTCTCGCCCGCCTTCAGTTGAAAGTAGAGGCTTACCCGGTCGTCTGACATTCACACCTCCAAGGGCCGGGCGGTCACTGAGGGCCGGGCGCAGCGAGCGGCTTGACGACCTGATAGTGGATGCTCGTGTTGGTGGCCTTCAGCACCTTGAGCCGGGCGCCGCGGAATCCGATCTCATCGCCCTCGCCCAGGTCATAGGTAAGCTCTTGCGAGAAAGCCGGGCGCGCCATGTCGCGAATGAACTCGCGGTAGGAAAGGCTGACCGTGCCTTTGGACACGCCGGTATAGGAGAGGGTGACGCGGAAACCATCGGCGGACACTTCGGCAATTCCAGCGTCTGTGATTTTCGGCTGTGACAGCGAGCCGCTCGCGCGCATACCGAGATCGTTTTCCCAGTAGGCCCGGGGGGTATCGGGCGCGTCGGAAGGGACCAAGATTCCGCCCTTCGGCCAGGGCATGTTCATGCCTAGCGCGTTCAGCGTAACCCCGCCGACCGCCTCGTAGTACCTGCCCTTGTCGTTTTCGACAGCGAGAGCATAGAGGCCCGGTGCCAAGACGATCTTGTTGCCAAGTGCGGATCCAGACTTGATCGGCTCGAGCAGTCGCAGCGACTGACCTGCGTAGTACCGCTCCAGGATCATCACGGGTTGGCCGATCTCAGCTTCGACTTCCTCGCCAACGGCTGGAAAGCTTCGCTCGTGGAGTCGCAACGGCACACTCGCGCCGACGGCTAGCGCGGACGAGGACAGAAGGCAGAGCGTGAAAGCTATAGCCGCCGCGCGAACCATACCGGCCTCCCTCTCTGATTGTTACGCTGGGTTAAGGGGGCGGCGCAGGTAGCCATAATGCACTGTTCCCGCCATGCAGCCGCTGACCAGGTCCCAGCCCTTGGCGGCGTGCTCGTTCAGCGTCTTGTCGAACTGGGCCGCCCCGAGGATGGCGAGGGTCTTATATTCGAACCGGTGGGTGTATTGGCCATCGCGCGAGTCTTGCTCTGCGACCACTGGTGCCTTCTTGCCCCCAAACATGATCGCTCCCCAACCAGCCTTCGCTTGATGGTTGATCGTCACCGTTCAGCGCGACCTTGGCAAGAGGGGCGAGGCGCTATGCGACGTCCTTAACTTAACGGGATCGCTGTATCCCTCACCGAGAAGCGAAGTCCATCGGCCGGCCTACGTAGAAAAGACCCGACTGTTGAACGGCCAGCCTTCGACCGAAAGCGATGCGGCGCCCATCTCAAGACCGATCGGTCGGTCCGCCACACACCACCTGCCGGCCGCCGAAAGTGCCGGCAGGTGGTGACCATGTGATGACCTTGTACCGCAATAGCCTATGGATCTAGTGCGTAGTTGCTTGAAAAATATAGACAAAATGGACCTTAAGATCGCCAGTTCAATATCCTCTACTGGGATATCGAGCTGGAGGCGTGAGGCGGCTCTAGTGTCAGGTGATGTGCTTGACGCTGACAGGGTCGCTGGCCGGGAAGCTTTCTTCCAGGCCTTCGTCTAGCAGGGCTTCCTGGCGGTCTTCAGCCAGATCGACATGGTCAGTCAGCTGGTCGTGCTTTTCACCTTCGGGCAAAGGTTCAACCACGCGGCTGGCAGGGGTGTCTTCCTTCTGGAAGGCCTCCTTGACGTCGGCCTCGCTGACGCGGTCTTCGGGATGGCCGGTTTGGCCCAGGTCCTGAGCCTGTGACCAGTCGCCGAGTACGCCGGGCGCTGACGCGTCTTGTGTCTGCTTGGTGTCGGTCATGATCAGGTCCTCTGATGAGGAGGGCTAACGTTTCGCAGCTCCGCTTGTTCCGAAGGGCCCGACAGAACAACATCTCGCCGTTGAGGTCCGTCTCCTGTACTGTGAGGCATGACCAATAGACCAACGACTCTCGAACGCGCCTTCCAGCTGGCGCGGTCCGGCGAATATTCAACGATCTCCGACATCCGGCGGCAGTTGAAGATCGAAGGCTTTTCCGATGCGCCAAGCCAGATCAGCGGCCCGTCCATGCTGAAGCAGCTTCGTAAGCTTTGCGAGACCGCCAGGCCGGAAGAGGCCGCAGTGGTCGAGCCGGTGCTGGACGCGCAATAGATGGCGCTGTCCGACGGTCAGCTGACGGCTCTGAAGAACCTGGCTCGCAAGCAGGCGGGCGATGATGTCGACTGGATCAATATCAGCGACGCCCGCGCTCTGACCGACCTGGGCTTTGCCCAGCGCGATCGGGTGGGCTGGAAGATCACGCCTGAGGGGCTTGAGGCTCTGGCAGCGGCGTCTTAGGGGGCTGAAGCGCGCGGCGGATAGCGCTTGGCGGCGCGGTCCGCAAAGCGCGCCAGGCGTTCCTCCCCGTGCGAGGCTACCGGCGTCAGCACGGGTTTGGCCGCGCGTGGCCGCCGACGATCCATCTCGGCAATGGTCGAGAAAGGCACGGCGCCGTGTTCACGCGCCATTTTCCGCGCGCTTTCGATCAGGCTTGAGCCGTAAACGGTGAAGACACCCACAGCGTCAGCGGCCCAGTCGCCCAGGCTGGCGCTGCGATCTCCCAGCATCTGGACGAGTTCGGCGCCCCCCCCGAGAAGCAGAGCTGCGCGCGCCAGGTCCCAGCGCCGCATGCGCGGGAAGGCCGCGAACGAAACCGCCGTGAGCCCGCCGAAAGCGATGGCGTGCGCGCTCTTGTCATTCAGGCCGAAGGCCGCCTCCGCGCCTTGAAACGGACCCAGCATCAAGATCGCGGCCGTCAGGGCGCCCAGCAGAAGCACGGCGCGGGCGGTGATCACGATGTGATTGGGCGTAAGCATGGGGCAGGCTCTCGGTGAGGCCTTTCCATAACGAGCGCCTCGCCGCCATCTAGTGAACGAACAAGATCAACCGAGGATGAATCAGGTCATCCTCGGTCGACTGCCGCGGACCTCTAGCGCTTCCGGGCCTTGGCTTTCGCCTTGGCCCTGGCGGCCTCCTCTGCCTTCTTCTTGGCGTCAGCTTCCGCCTTGGCAGCGTCGTCCTTGGCCTTTTTCCAGACCTGATAGGCTTCGATATGAGGCTGGCGGCGCAGGATCTTCGAGGCCGGGTCGACGATCACCGGAGCAGCCGTTCCAATCCGCACGCGGCCGGAACCGTCTGCCATCGGCAGGGCGACCATCCTGCCGCCGACCTTGACCTCGACGGGCATGGGGAAAGGCTTGTCCTTCGGCGTTTTCCAGCGAAGCATCAGATCGTCGCCTTCGCGGCTTTCCATCAGTTCCGGCGGGCTGGCTTCGTACAGATAGACGTCGAAGAACCAGCCATAGTCCTGGCCGGTCACATCATTCACCGCGCGAATGAAATCCCGGGTGTTGGCGTAGCGCGGCGCGAAATTGCCTGGCTTGGGATCCGTTCGACCATAGACCACAAGGCGGATCGCCTTGAAGAAGGCCTCGTCGCCGATCAGGCTCCGCAGCGTGTGCAGGGCGTTCGAGCCCTTGTAGTAGATGTCGTTGCCGGGGCCGACCTTGGGATCATAGACCTGATCCTCGGCCATCGACTTGCCGGCCACCACCGGGAACTTGTTCTGCAAGGTGGCGCGCTGGGTGTTGAGGCGGGCCATGTATTCCATGTCGCCGTGCAGCCACTGCGAATAGAGCGGCTGCATGTAGGTGCCCAGGCCCTCGTGCAGCCACATGTCGTCCCAGTCGACATTGGTCAGCTGGTTGCCGAACCACTCGTGCGCCAGTTCGTGGTGCAGCAGCCAGTCATAGCCGTAGACGTCCTTGGCGTACTCGTTGCCATAGGCGTTGATGGTCTGGTGCTCCATGCCCAGATGCGGGGTCTCGACCACGCCCATCTTCTCGTCGCGGAACGGGTAGGGGCCGATCATGGCCTCGTAGAAGTCGAGCATCGGCCCGAACTCGGCGAACAGCGCCTTGGCCTCGGTCTCGCGGCCCTTCAGGTGCCAGAACCTGATCGGGAAGCTGTCGCCATAACGGCTATTGTAGGTGTCACTCAGCTCGACATAGGGGCCGATGTCGAGAGCGATGGCATAGGTGTTGGGGTTCTTGGCGCGCCAGCTGTAGGTCCGCCAGCCATCCTTCTCCTCCATGCCGACGAACACCCCGTTAGCCGGCGCGACCAGCGGGGCTGGGACGACGATGTGCAGGTCGACCAGCTTGGGCTCGCCGGTGGGCTGATCGATACAGGGCCAGAAAAGGTCGCAACCGTCGCCTTGCACGGCGGTGGCGATCCACGGCTCGCCGGTCTTGGTCTTCTTCCAGACGAAGCCGCCGTCCCAGGGGGGGCGTTTGGCTTCATGCGGTACGCCGGCATACTGAATGCGAACCTTGACCTGCTCACCCTTGGCCAGCGGCATGGGCAGGGTGATCGACAGGCGACCTTCGGGATTGCTCCAGGCGCTGGCGGCGAGCGGCGCGCCATCGATCGTCAGCAAGCTGATGGGGAGATCCCGATCAAGGTCCAAAATCAGCCTGGTCAGCGGGGCCCGGGCCAGAATGGTCAGGGTCGCGTCGCCCTCGATAGCCTTGCGCTCCGGGATCACCTTGATGCGCAGATCGACATGCTCCAGCGACATGTCGCGTTGTTCGGCGGGGGCCACGCCGCCTGTGCTCAGGGTCAGGGCGGTGGTCTTTTTGGCCGGGGCCTTGGTTTGGGCAAGGGCCTGGCCGGCGCCGAGCGCCAGCAGGCAAACCGCACTGGCGGCGGCGAGGGTGGAACGAGGCAAACGGGACTCCCCAGGGCGGCGGTTCTTTGCGCCATGCGTAGGCCCGGGCGGCGCGAACGCCAAGAGGGTCAGATTTTCTCGCTGATCTTGATCGCGGCGCGACAGCCCGCCTGGATCACGGCATTGAGCAAGCCATAGGCCGGAGCCTCGTGTGCGCCCTCGTCCACAGCGAGATCGCGGTGGGCCAGTTCATCGTCGCGGAACTGTGAAAGTTCGGCGGCGAGTTCAGGATCGCGGTCGCGCAGCTCGGCGATCTGGCCGGCATAGTGCTGTTCGATAACGTTTTCGACCGCTTCGGTGCAGGCGTGAGCAGCCTTGTCACCCAGCAGGGCGGTGCCGGCGCCCAGCGCAAACGCCGCTGCGCGCCAGACCGGCGACATCAGGGTCGGGCGAACGCCATGTTCAGTGAGGAGCTGGTCGAACCGGCTCAGGTGGACCTGTTCGTGGCCCTCCATCTCCTTGAGTTGATCGGCAAGACGTTCGCGACCGGGGCTGGCGCGCATCACGGCCGCCTGGCCGCGATAAATGTGCACCGCGGCCAGTTCGCCGGCCTGGTCGACGCGCAGGATTTCGGCCAGCCGCGCCTTCGCGGCGCCGGCGCCTGGGCGACGGGGCATTGGAGCGTTCATCGCACGGTCTCCGTCTTGCGAAAGCCAGCGGCCAGTGCGGTTGTTGCCAGACCAAGTGAGATCAAGGCGTTCCAGCCGGCCATGGAGATACCCAGGAAGATCCAGGCTGCCTTGTCGCAAGCGGGTGGCTTGATCGTGTCGCCCTTCAGCATGGCGACCAGGTCACTGGCCGCCGCTGTTGCGCCGCCGCTGCAGGTGGTCGGGCCTGGCCACCACTTCAATTCAACGCCCGCGTGATAGGCCGCAAGGCCCGCGCCATAGAGAAAGACCGCGCCCAGCAACAGATCGAAGGGACGGCGCGCCCGCAGGGCCCAAGGGCTGTAGCGCGCGGCGATCGCGATCACGGCGACGGTCCCGGCGACCCAAAATACCTCGCGCTGTCTCAGGCAGAGCGGGCAGGGATAGAGCTTTCCGAAGGTCTCGAAGGCGTGGGCCGTAGCCAGCATGGCGGCGCTGGCGACAAAAGCGACGACCGGCCACCACTCCAGGCCGAGGGAGACGATCCCGGTCTTGGCCGGAGCGACGGTCACAGCAGGAGCCGGACCGCGTACGGGCTCGACGACCGGCGTTTCAGCCTGAGCCAAGCCCGCCTGGGTCGCCTGGGGATCGTCGATACCGCTCATCATACCGCGCAAGCGCCTCCGCTGCTTCCACCCAGGAAATGGCTCGCCATGAGGCCAAGTACAAGGAGCACGAAGAGGCCGCCGGCGAACAGGGCGAGGCGCCGCTCGATCACGGGCAGCAGTGCGGGACCAAACTTCTTGACCACCCAGGCGACCAGGAAGAACCGCGCGCCGCGTGTAATCACTGAAGCGACGATGAACATCGGAAAGCTGAAGGCGGCCAGACCCGAGGCGATGGTCACCAGCTTGTAGGGGATGGGGGTCAGGCCCTTGGCCAGGATCACCCAGACGCCGTACTTGCCATACCAGCACTGGAACTCGGCCAAGCCCCCGGCATGGCCGGTGGCGGCCATCATCCACATGCCCAGGTCCTGCAGGAAGAAGCCGATCGCATAGCCCAGTATGCCGCCCAGCACGGAGGCGATCGTACAGATCGTGGCGTAGTGCCAGGCTCGGTCCGGCCGCGCGAGCACCATGGGCGCCAGCATCACATCCGGGGGAATGGGGAAGAAGGAGCTCTCGGCGAACGAGATGGCGAAAAGGCTCTTGGGGGCGTGGCGCGAGGCGGCCAATCCCATGACCCAGTCGTACAGGCGACGCAGCATGCGAGCTCCAGGCTAGTTGATGCGCGTTGCTAGCAGGCGAAGCGGAACTTGTCCCCGGCGATGATCGGCGGCGCCGTTTCCAGTCCGCGCCTTCACGCGTTTTGCCTTCACCCTCGGCTGCCGGCGAGGGAACGCGACGTCGCGGCGCTTGGTTTTCCCGCGACGGATGGCTATCACCCCGTCCAAGGGCTCCCGCCCACCGAAATTCGAAAGCCGATCCGATGAGCGACACCCCTCCCGACCGCCTGGCCACCAATCCCGACAGCCCCTTCTATAACGCCGAGCTTCTCGAACGCGGCGTCGGCATCCGCTTCAAGGGTGTCGAGAAGACCAATGTCGACGAATACTGCGTCAGCGAAGGCTGGGTGCGGGTGACCGCCGGCAAGACGATGGATCGCAAGGGCAACCCGATGACCATCAAGCTGCAGGGCGAGGTGGTTCCCTACTTCCGCGACATCCACGACGCTGAGTCCTGATCGTGGCGCTGCGTCGCCTTATCGATCTGCCAGGCTTCGCCGACCTGGAAAGCCGGGCGCTGATGAAGCCGGCCTTCGCCGATCCGGAGGCGCGGGCTGAGTTTCCAGAGATCGATCAGCTGGCGCGTGACACCTTCGGTCTCACGGCTGACGAGGCCGCCGTCATTCCTGATCCGGAAGGCTGGGACGGAATCGATATCAGATCGATGCGCGAGCAGGCCGATCAGTTCGAGCTGGAAGGCTGGGACGTGACCGACGACAAGCGTCGGCCGCTGCGCATTCTGGGCCATTTCAGCCATCCCCTGTGGCTGGCCCTGCGCGGCGTAGCCGGCAAGCTGCCGTTTTTTCCAGAACCGGAGGAGACGGAACACACGACATCATCCCTGGCTGCGGAAGCCAAGGCGTTCCAGCGCGACAAGCGTTAGCGCTTCTTCCCCAGTTCGGTGGCGATATCCTTGATGGAATTGCCGGCTGATCGGTGGGCCGCGATCAGCTGGTCCTTGGTCACGCCCCAGCGCTTCATCCAGTATTCGACCTGGTGGCGCTCGCGGGGGTCGAGCCGGTCTTCGTCGCGAAAGTCGCGCTTGCCCTTGGGAATGCCCATGATCATCTCCTGCGTCCGTCCGCGACCTATCCTGCGCTCTGGCCGTTGTCGAGGCGACGCCCAAAGCTCACCTTTGTTCCAATGATCCGAAACCATGAAGCGCCCGCACCGATGAGCGATCCCGATCTTGAAGCCATGGCGGCCGATGAACTGTCGCGCGCCATGACCCTGACCTGGCGCGACCTGTCCAAGGTGATTCCCTGGGGCGACACGTTCGAGGGCATCTCGCCCGGCGGTCGCGATGTGGAGGTGGAGCGCAACTATCTATGGGCGACGGACCCGGGGGGCGACATCCTGTGCGAGGTGGCCGTCTATGGCGGCGCGTCACGATATGATCAGGGCGCGCGAGCCCGAGGCGTGATTTCCCGCAAAGGGTGACAACCTAAGCCGTGCAAGTGGTCTCTGGTTGCGTTAACCATGGGCCGCGCCATCATGGCCAAGTCACAGCGCGGGGAGGGGTCGGTGTACCAGTCAGAGTTTCCGGTCGATCAGCCCGTGCCGATTTTTGATCCGACCCTGCTGATGGGTCTGATCCTGGCGGCGGTTGTGATCGCCGCCCTGGCCTTTGCCGCTGGCCGCCTCTTGGGCCGCAAGGATAATAGCGAAGGTTATCGCGGCGTCGCCAAGACCATTCACGAGGCCATCAAGGCAAAATGCGTCGCCGCCACCAGCGCGCCGTCGGGCGAACTGGTGTCGAAGACCCAGGAGCTGATCGAGGAAGTTGACCGACGCATTGGCGCGATCATCAAGTTTGGCGGCCCTTGCGCCAAGGCGATGAAAGGGCTGACCGAGGCCCTGAAGGGCGAGCCCGCCGAAGAAAAGGACAAGGGCAAGGATGCCCATGGTCATGGTCATGCGCAGGGCGGTGGTCACGGTCCCGGTCCGGGCGACCATGGTGGTCACGGCGTCGGCGGACACGGTGGCCATGGCGGCCACGATCCCAGCTGCCAGTGCGACCGTTGCGTCGTGGCGGTGGTCGAGGCGGCCGTGCCGAACGTGACGATTCTCGGGCCCCGGATCGGCGGCCAGACCGTCGTCATCTCCAATCCCGCTAGTCCCGCCAAGCCAGCCGACGATCACCACGCACAGCACGACGCCAAGGTCCTGGATCACAAGGACTTTTCGAAACAGGTGCGTATGGCGGTGGTGGAGTTCTCTGATTTCTGGAGCCGGGGCGATTGTCTTCTGGAGCTTGAGCGCTGCCAGGCCATGCTGACGAGCACAGCGCCTTTTCCGGACGTGAAGGCGTTAAAACTGAAAGCACAATCGCATCACTAAGAAGGTCCCGGCGCCCACGGGGCGTGCGCGGGATTTAAAGAATGCACAACCACCACGCGAATGCAGGCGTTTCTGCTGTGGTTGCGGCTGGACGATTGAGGCGACAGGGCGCTAGGCGCCACATCGACTGGCGCGAAGCGAGCCGATCCATGGTCGGCCTACGTAACGTCGCTTAGGATCGGCGAAGGTTGTCTTCCAAATGGCGACCGCGCCCGGGAGGACGAAAGGAACGGGTCATGATCGCAACGGTCTCCCCTTTGACGACGGCGACGCCCGAACCGCCAGAAGAGGCGCTCAGCCTGGCCGACTATGTGCCGTATCGACTGGTCACGGCCGCAGCAGCGGTCAGTCGGCTGATCGCGCGCGCCTATGAGGACAAGTTCGGATTGACCATCCCGCAATGGCGGCTGATGTCGGTGCTGGCCGAGGGCGGGCTGACGCCCCACGCCGCCGTGGCCCGCACGGCGATGGACAAGGTCCGCGTCAGTCGCGCTGCCCAGGATCTGGTCGAGCGACGATTGGTCAACCGCACGACTGTTCGGGCAGACCGTCGCTCCCATCGGCTGGAACTGACGGCAGCTGGTCGACGGCTGTTCGCCGAGATCGCGCCAATGGCCCTTGCCTATGAGGCGGCGTTGCTGTCCGGCCTCGCGCCTAGCGAAGTGGTCACGCTGAAGCGCCTGTTGGGACGCCTCGAAGTCACCGCGACGCAGTTGGCGGGCGGCGAGACCATGGTCCCCTGAAGGCTCCGTTGCCTGTAGGGCGCGCAGATCGCGCCCGCCGCTCTCTCGGTACTGGAATTCAAATACGACGCCTGCTAGAGAGACGGCCCTTCGCGCGAGGCGAAGCACGCGGGCGTGGTGAAACTGGTAGACGCGCCGGACTCAAAATCCGGTTCCGAAAGGAGTGTCGGTTCGACCCCGACCGCCCGCACCATCAATCTTTTCAATATGGAAGACTGGATCTCTGCCCGGTCGAGGGACTTCCTGGAAAGTCACTTCCGCATGCGCAGGCCGGCTTTCTGCTGCCCGGACCGGCGAGGTAAAGCGCGCTCAACAGGCGTCGCGCCTGGCCTGGTCTTGTCGGGAAGCGTCGACGAGCTCCCGGATGAGCCCCCACGGATTTCGGCTTGAGCAGCGCTAACCTGCCGCGCAAGCAGGCGTTGAATGCCTGATTTTACAGCTCGTTTTGCGCAATTTGAAGGCGTTGGCGACGGTTGGCCGCGGTCTTGGCCGAACTCACGCTCCCAGCCAGTCGCGATCGGTCATACCGAAAGTTCATGCGCGTGCTTGTCATTGACCCCGATCTCGCGAGAGCCGCCCTGGTGGCCGAAGGTCTTGTCGGCGTGCATCCCCTTGAGGTGCGGCAGGCGGCGCTTTTCGATGAGGCCGAAGTCGCGCGATTTTCGCCGGACGTTGTTGTCATCGCTTCCGACAGTCCAGACCGAGACACGCTGGAGAGCCTGCGCGAGGCTGGTCACAGCAATACCCGTCCAGTGGTGATGTTTGTCGACCGGTCCGAACCGGGCTTGGCCGAGCAGGCGGTGCGGGCCGGTGTTGCGGCCTACATTGTCGATGGACTGGCCCCCAGTCGCGTCCGCTCTATCCTCGATGTGGCCATAAGCCGCTTTGCCTTGACGCAGCAACTGCGTGGCGATCTGGCCAAGGCCAAGGCTGATCTGGAGTCCCGGAAGGTCGTGGACCGCGCCAAGGGTCTGCTGATGAAGGAGCGGGGTCTCGACGAGGACGGGGCCTATCGGCTGCTGCGCAAGCTCGCCATGGATCGGGGCAAGCCTATCGGCGTCATTGCGGCCGATCTTTTGGCCTTTGCGGGGATTCTCAGGGGAGACGCCTCTTGAGCGGGCTGGCCGATCTGCGCCTGGGCTTTATTCCACTCACCGATTGCGCCCCTTTGATTGTGGCCAAGGCGCGGGGCTTCTTCGCTGAGGAGGGGCTGGATGTCGAGCTCAGCCGCGAGGTTTCCTGGGCGACCGTTCGCGACAAGGTGACAGTGGGGGCGCTGGACGGCGCGCATATGCTGGCCCCCATGGCGCTCGCCTCGACCCTGGGCGCGGGCGGGGCAGGCGATGTCGTTCCGATGATCGCGCCTCTGGCCCTGAACCTGAACGGCAGCGCGATCACGGTTTCGGCGCCGCTGGCCGCTGCGCTCCGTGAGATCGACCCCGAAGGCATGGCCCGGCATCCAATCACCGCGCGGCCTCTGGCGCGGTTGGTTCAGCAGCGAAAGGCCCGCGGTGAGCCGCCCCTGACCTTCGCCGTCGTCTTTACCTATTCCATGCATGCCTACGAGCTGCGCTACTGGATGGCTCAGGCCGGGATCGATCCAGATCGCGACATTCGCCTCGTGGTCACGCCGCCGCCACGCATGGTCGAGCAAATGCGACTGGGCGGCATCGACGGATTTTGCGTCGGTGCGCCCTGGAACGCGGTGGCTGTCCAGGAAGGACTCGGCGAGGTCCTGATCCGCGCTTCGGAGTTCTGGCCCGGCTCACCCGACAAGGTGTTTGGCGTGAAGGTCGAGTGGGCGCAGACCTACCCTGGCGAACTGCGGGCCGCGCTTCGTGCTCTGATCCGGGCGTCGGCCTGGGCCGACGAGCCCGCCAACCGCGAGGCCCTGGTCGATCTCCTGGCCCGTCCAGAGCATATTGGCGCGCCCCCTGCAGCCATAGCCTTGGCCCTGGGAAGTGAAATCATCTTCCATGCTGGTGCGGCTGGCTTGCCGCGCCGTGAGCACGCCTTGTGGTTCCTGTCTCAAATGGCGCGCTGGGGGCAGATTGCGCATGCTCGGGACCTCGGCGCCGTAGCCGACGCCGTCTACCGGCCCGATCTGTTCCAGAGCGCCTCGGCGTCGCTGGGACCGGTCGTTGGCCCAGCGGTGACCAATGCAGCCGGGGCCGATCACGCCGCCCTGTTCGATGGCCTCGCGTTCGATCCCGACCGGCCATTGGACTATGCTGCGGGCTTCGAGATCAGCCGCCTGCAGCCTTGAGCCCATGGGCTTGCGGTCGCACATGATGGCGACGAGGTAGTGCGGCCGTCGCATCGCTCGTCGCAAGGCGTCGTTCTGACCGCGTTTTAGCGCGCCTCGCTCCCAGTGGCTGCTCAATAAGCGAGCGACAGCGGCGCCTATTTGCTGAGCCATTGTGCGGAGCCACCAGTGGTGGCGTTGCGGGTGCGAAGACGGGGTGACGGGACGGCCCTCTTAATCCTCACTGCGGTCAGGCCTTCGGACAACGGCGTTCGTGGCTGCCAGAGACGACCGCTCGGATGCGGTCACCCCCGGGCGCAGGCGCCCCTCTCGCAGACCGCATTCCGAGGCACAGCCATGAATCTCCGTGAGTTCGCCAAGGTTGGACACGCTCCAACCCTGTTCGCCGCCTTCCTCTATTTCGACCTCAGCTTCATGGTCTGGGTGATCCTGGGCCCGCTGGGCGTGGCCATCGCCAAGGACTTCAACCTCGATCCCGCCCAGAAGGGCCTGATGGTCGCGATCCCCGTTCTGGCCGGCGCGGTGCTGAGACTGGTCAATGGCGTGCTGGTCGATCGCATCGGCCCCAAGAAGACCGGCATGATCGGCCAGCTGATCGTGCTGACCGGCCTGGTCCTGACCTGGGCGGTGGGGGTGCACAGCTACAATCAGGTCCTGGCCCTGGGCCTGATCCTCGGCGTGGCCGGTTCATCCTTCGCTGTCGCTTTGCCGCTGGCCTCACGCTGGTATCCGCAGGAGCATCAGGGCCTGGCCCTGGGTATCGCCGGCGCGGGCAATTCCGGCACGGCGCTCGCGGCCCTGTTCGCTCCCGCGCTCGCCAAGGCCTATGGCTGGCAGAACGTCATTGGCCTGGCCGCCATCCCGCTGGCCGTCGCCTTCGTCGTCTACATGCTGATGGCCAAGGACGCGCCCGAGCAGCCGCAGCCCAAGAAGCTGACCGAGTATCTCGACGTATTGAAGGCGCCCGACGCCTGGTGGCTGATGCTGCTGTACGCCGTAACCTTCGGCGGGTTCGTGGGTCTGGCCTCGTCGCTGACCATGTACTTCAACTCCGAATATGGCCTGGACCCGGTCATCGCCGGCTTCTTCACCGCCGCCTGCGTATTCGCCGGATCGTTCATCCGTCCCGTCGGCGGGGCCCTGGCCGACCGCCATGGCGGCGTACGCACCCTGACCGTGGTCTACGCCCTGGCCGCCATCGGCATGGCCGTGGCCAGTTTCCAGTTGCCTTCCGCCTGGCTGGCTTTGGCGGTGCTGATGTTCTCGATGCTGGCCCTGGGCGCCGGTAATGGCGCGGTGTTCCAACTGGCGCCGCAGCGTTTTCGAAAGGAGATCGGCGTCATGACCGGCCTGATCGGCATGACCGGCGGGATCGGCGGCTTCTATCTGGCCTCGACCCTGGGCATGGCCAAGAAGGCGACCGGTTCCTACCAGCTTGGCTTTCTGGGCTTCGCCGCCCTGGCCGTCTTCGCGCTCTTCGCCCTGCATAGCCTGAAGGCCCGCTGGCGCGCCGTCTGGCCGACCCTGCATGCCGACGCCCGCCCCGTGCGCGTCTGATCCTGGCCTCTTGAAAATGAGCAACGCCATGAGCAAAGCCCCAACGCGGGAAAGACTGATCGTTATCGGCAACGGCATGGCCGGATGCCGGGCGGTCGAGGAAATCCTCAAGCGCGATCCTGACCGCTACGAGATCGCGATCTTCGGGACCGAGCCCCGCGTCAACTACAACCGCATCATGCTGTCGCCGGTGCTGGCGGGCGAGAAGACGTTCGACGACATCGTCATCAATGACGAGGCCTGGTATCGCGACAACGGCATCGCCCTGCACGTGGGTCGTGCGGTCATCGGGGTCGATCTGGAAGGCAAGACGGTGCTGGCCGAGGGCGGTCTGGCGCTCGCCTACGACAAGCTGATCCTGGCCACGGGTTCGGATCCGTTCCGCCTGCCTCTGCCAGGCTCCGACCTGAAGGGCGTGGTCACCTTCCGCGATCTGGACGATGTCGAGGTGATGGTCGCTGCCTCGGCCAAGCCGGGCGCCCGCGCTGTGATCATCGGCGGCGGTCTGCTGGGCCTGGAAGCCGCCTACGGTCTGGCGCGACGCGGCATGGGCGCGACGGTGGTCCACCTGATGGACGTGTTGATGGAGCGCCAGCTGGACGAAAGCGCCGGCTTCCTGCTGCGCGAGGCTCTGCTGGAGCGCGGCGTCGAGACGGTGATGGGTGCCCATTCCGAGGAGATCATCGGCGAGAACGGCCAGGTCACCGGCCTGAAACTCAAGGACGGCCGCACTCTGCCGTGCGGCCTGTTGGTCATGGCCGTGGGCATCAAGCCTAATGCGGCCCTGGCGCGCGAGGCAGGCCTGACGGTCAATCGCGGCGTGGTCGTCGACGACGCCATGCGAACCTCCGACCCGGCTGTATTCGCGGTGGGCGAATGTGCTGAGCACCGGGGCAATTGCTACGGCCTCGTCGCTCCCATCTGGGACATGTGCCGCTCGCTGGCCCTGTCGTTGACCGACGGGGAAGGGGCCTACGAAGGCTCGGTGCTTTCGACCCGCCTGAAAGTCTCGGGCGTCGACGTCTTCTCGGCCGGCAAGTTCTCGGGCGGCGAGGGCTGCGAGGACATCGTGTTCCGCGACGCCGGCCGCGGCGTCTACAAGCGGGTGGTCATCGAGGACGGCAAGGTTGCCGGCGCGGTGCTGTTCGGCGACGCGGTCGACGGCAATTGGTATTTCGACCTGATGCGGGCCGGGACCACGGTCGCCGACATCCGCGACACCCTGATTTTCGGCCAGGCCATCACGGAGGGCTTGTCTGGCCTGGACCCTAATGCGGCCGTTGCGGCCATGCCCGATACGCAGGAAATCTGCGGCTGCAACGGTGTCTGCAAGGGTTCTATCGTCTCGGCCATCACCAGCCAGGGTCTGACGACCCTGGACGACGTGAAGGCGGTCACCAAGGCCTCGGCCTCGTGCGGCTCGTGCACCCCGCTGGTCGAGCAGGTGCTGAAGCTGACCCTGGGCGACGACTTCAAGGCGCAGGTCGGTCCCAAGCCGATGTGCAAGTGCACCCACCACCCTCATTCGGCGGTGCGCGAGGCGATCCTGGCTCAGGATCTGAAGTCCATGCCTGCGGTGATGCAGGCCATGGAATGGACCACGCCCGACGGCTGCTCGTCGTGCCGTCCGGCCCTGAACTACTATCTGCTGTGCGCCTGGCCGGCGGAGTACCGCGACGACAAGCAGTCGCGCTACATCAACGAGCGGGTCCATGCCAACATCCAGAAGGACGGCACATACAGCGTCGTGCCACGCATGTGGGGCGGCATGACCACCCCCGACGAACTGCGGGCCATCGCCGACGTCGCTGACAAGTTCGCCATCCCGGCCGTCAAAGTGACGGGCGGCCAGCGCATCGACTTGCTGGGTGTGAAGAAGGACGATCTGCCGGCCGTCTGGGCCGACCTGAACGCCGCCGGCATGGTCAGCGGCCACGCCTACGCCAAGGGCCTGCGCACGGTGAAAACCTGTGTCGGCAGCGACTGGTGCCGGTTCGGCACCCAGGACTCCACCGGTCTGGGCATCCGTCTGGAGAAGTTCCTGTGGGGCTCGTGGGCGCCGGCCAAGGTCAAGCTGGCCGTATCGGGCTGTCCGCGCAATTGCGCCGAGGCCACCTGCAAAGACTTCGGCGTCGTCTGCGTTGACAGCGGGTTTGAGATCCACATCGGCGGCGCGGCCGGCCTGCACATCCAGGGCACCAAGGTGCTGACCCATGTCGCGTCCGAGGACGAGGCCGTCTGGGTGATCGCCGCCGCCATGCAGCTCTATCGCGAAGAGGGCTGGTACCTCGAGCGCGTCTACAAGTGGATGTCGCGTGTGGGGCTGGAGGCCATCCAGGCCCAGGTCACCGATCCTGAAGCGCGCAAGGCGCTCTACGGCCGCTTTGTCTACTCCCAGCGCTTCGCTCGCCTCGACCCGTGGGCCGAGCGCGTGGCCGGTCGCCATAACGAGGAATTCACTCCCATGAGCCGTCGGATGGAGTTCGCTCCCGCATGAACGCCCCCGTCAAACAGCCTGTCTGGATCGACGTCGGCGCCGTCACCGACGTGCCCCGGCGCGGCGCCCGCCGGGTGACCAGCCCGCGCGGCGACATCGCCATCTTCCGCACCGGCGATGGCGAGGTCTTTGCCCTGATGGACGCCTGTCCGCACAAGGGCGGGCCGCTGAGCCAAGGCATCGTCCATGGTCGGGCGGTGGCCTGCCCGCTGCACAACTGGTCGATCGACCTGGCCAGCGGCGAGCCGATGGGCGCCGACAAGGGCAAGGGCTGCACGCCGGTCGTGCCGCTGGAGGTTCGCGATGGCCGTCTGCTGCTGAGCCTGGCCTTGGTCGAGGCCGATGGCTGACGGCGCGGCCGCCCTTTCGGTCAAGACCGCTTGCCCCTATTGCGGCGTCGGCTGCGGCGTCGCCGCCGTGGTCACCCGCGACGGGGGCGAGGGCCGGGCCGTATCGGTGGCCGGCGATCCGAGCCATCCGGCCAATCTGGGCCGACTGTGTTCCAAGGGCACGGCGCTGGGCGCGACGGTCGGCCTTGAAGGCCGCCTGCTGGAGCCGACCATCGGCGGCCGCGTCGCCGGCTGGACCGAGGCGACCGCCCTGGTCGCCAAGCGCTTTCGCGAGACCATCGCCAAGCACGGCCCCGACAGCGTCGCCTTCTATGTCTCTGGCCAGATTCTGACCGAGGACTACTACGTCGCCAACAAGCTGATGAAGGGCTTCATCGGCTCGGGCAATATCGACACCAATTCGCGCCTCTGCATGGCCTCGGCGGTCGCCGCCCACAAGCAGGCCTTCGGCGCCGACCTGGTGCCGGGCTGCTACGAAGACCTCGATCTCGCCGACCTCGTCGTGTTCGGCGGCCACAACGCCGCCTGGACCCATCCGGTCCTGTTCCGCCGCATGGAGGCCGCCAGGGCGCGCGGTCAGAAGCACGTGGTCATTGACCCCCGCCGCACCGACACCGCCGAGGGCGCTGACCTGCATCTGGCCATTGCTCCGCAATCGGACGTTCGGCTGTGGAACGGCCTACTGGCCGACCTGATCCGGCGCGGCGGGATCGATCGCGACTACATCGATGCTCACGTCAACGGCTTCGACGCCGTCGAGGCCGCCCTGGCCGAGATCGACCAATCGCCCGCCGCCGTGGCCGTCGACTGCGGCGTGGCGCTAGCAGATCTGCTGACCTTCTTCGACCTGTTCACGGCCAACCCCAAGACGGTCAGCCTGTTCTCGATGGGCGCCAACCAGTCGGCCCAGGGCGTGGCCAAGGGGCTGTCGATCCTCAACGCCCACCTCGCCACCGGCCGCATCGGCAAGCCGGGCGCCTGTCCGTTTTCGATCACCGGCCAGCCCAACGCCATGGGCGGGCGCGAGACCGGCGGCATGGCTAACACCCTGGCCGGCCACATGGACTTCGACCCCGCCGATCGCGACCGCGTCGCCCGCTTCTGGGGCGCGCCCAACACCACGCGCAAGCCGGGCCTGAAGGCCGTCGACATGTTCGAGGCCGTGCATGACGGACGCATCAAGGCGATCTGGGTGATGGCCACCAACCCGGCCGTCTCAATGCCCGACGCCAGCCGGGTGCGCGAGGCTCTGGCCAAGTGCCCCTTCGTGGTGGTCTCCGACTGCATCGCCGACACCGACACGACCGCCTTCGCCGACGTGAAGCTGCCGGCCCTGGCCTGGGGCGAGAAGGACGGCACGGTCACCAATTCCGAGCGCCGGATCTCGCGCCAGCGCGCCCTGTTCGCGGCGCCGGGGCAGGCGCGCCCCGACTGGCGGATCATTGCCGACGTCGCCAAGGCGATGGGTTTTGATGGTTTCGGCTGGGGAACCCAGGCCAGTGTGTTCCGCGAATGGGCGCGCCTGACGGCCTATGAGAACGAAGGCCGGCTTCTGAACCTGTCGGGCCTTACCGCTCTTGGTCCGGACGGATACGCGACCCTGCGGCCGGTGCAGTGGCCGGTCGCCGCCGACGGAACAGGAACGGCGCGCCTGTTTGTCGAAGGCCGCTTCCAGACCCCCGACGGGCGCGCCCGCATGATTCCGACCCGACCGCGCGGCCCCGCCGACGCGGTGGACGCGGTCTATCCGCTGTCGCTCAATACCGGCCGCATCCGCGACCAGTGGCACACCATGACCCGCACGGGCCTGGCCGCCGACCTGTGCCGCCATGCGCCCGAGCCCTTCGTGGAGATGCACCAAGTCGACGCCGAAGCCGCCGGGATCCGGGAAGGGGCCCTGACCCGCGTGGTCACGCGGCGCGGCGAAGCGGTTGCCCTGGCCAGGATCACGGACCGTCAGCGTCCTGGCGGCGTCTTCATGCCCATGCACTGGACCGACGCCTTCGCGCCGTCGGGCCGCTCCAATGCGCTGATCGCGCCCAATGTTGACCCCACCTCCGGCCAGCCAGAGTTCAAACACACGCCCGCCCGCATCCGGGCCTATCGCGAGACCTGGAAGGGCTTCTTCCTGTCGCGGGATATCCTTGGTGCGCCAACCGGGCAGGACCTGGTCTGGCGCCGCATTCCGCAGGACGCGTGTCAGCAGCACGAGTTCGCCGGCCGGGGCGACACCGACCAGCGCGACGCGGTGCGCAAGGTTCTGTCCAGGGGGCTGATCGGCGAGGTCGTCGCCTACGAGGACCCCGGCTCGGGATCGCGCCGCGAGGCCTGGGTCCGCGACGGCCGGTTGGTCGCCGTCCTGTTCATGACCACCACCGGCCGCCTGCCGCCGCGCGACTGGCTGGCTGACCTGTTCTCTATGCCGGTGCTGAGCCGCGACGCCCGCTCGGCCCTGCTGTTTGGCCGCCCCCCAGGCGCGCCGGTCGACAAGGGACCGCTGGTCTGCGTGTGCCTGAAGGTCGGCGCCAAGGCCGTGCAGGCCGCCATCGTCGCTGGCGCCCTTGATCCTGACGCCGTCGGCGCAGTCACGGGGGCGGGGACCAATTGCGGATCCTGCCGGCCGGAGATCGCGCGAATGATCGCCACCGCCTCTCTAGCCTCGCCCGTCAAGGAGACTGTCGATGTCGCATGACCTAAACGTCGGTCGCGTCCTGCTGGTGGGCGCGGGGCCTGGCCCGGTGGACCTGATGACCATGCGCGCGGTCCGCGCTGTCGAGGGCGCGCAGGCTCTTCTCTATGACGCGCTGACTTCGGAAGAGGCCATCGCCCTGGCCCCGCCCGGCTGTATCCGCATCCAGACGGGCAAGCGCTCGGGGCGGACCAGCATGAAGCAGGAGACGATCAACCGCCTGATGCTGCGTCTGGCCCGGCGCGGTCTTCGGGTGGTGCGCCTCAAGGGCGGCGATCCGTCGGTGTTTGGCCGGGTGGGCGAGGAGTCTGACTTTCTCAAGGGCTATGGCGTGCCGATCGAGGTCGTGCCCGGTGTCACTGCCGCCTGCGCCGCGGCCGCCCAATTCAACTTCCCGCTCACCCACCGTGGCGAAGCACGCCGCGTGGTGTTCACCACCGCGCGCCTGGAAGCTGGCGCCCTGACCGGGGACTGGAGCGCCGCCGCCGATCCTGAGGCGACCATGGCCATCTATATGGGGGGTGAGGTGGTGGCTGAACTGAGCCGACGGATGATCGCGGCCGGGCGATGTCCGACGACGCCGGCCCTGGCGGTGGAACAGGCTGGCGGCGTCGACGCGCGGCTCTACCACGGGACCCTCGAAACACTTCCAGCCCGGCTGGCGGAAACCGGGGGTGGCCCGGTCCTGATCATCATCGGCGAAGTCGCGGCGCGCGCTGATGCGCGGCAGTGGATCGAAGAGGTCAGCGTTCAGGCCGCAAGCCTGAGGGCCTGACAAGGTCGCGCGATCCGGTCCAAGCCTCAGGATTCTTGCAGTCAGGGCCAACAGGTCATTGGAGGCGAGCCAATGGCGGCCTTTCCTGCGCATGGTCGTGAGGACGCAGAAAAACTAGCTGCGCAACCGATGCGATTGACCCTAAGGTCCCTTAAACAAGTGTTCGGATACGTTGGAGGGCGAGATGGGTTGGCGGCGTTGGCTCGGGGCTGCGGTTGCGGTCGGACTTCTGGCGTCCGCGCCCTCATATGCGGCGCCCCGTAGCGGTCCCTCTGTCAGCCTGTCTCCCGGTGCGCCCGAGACGGTCGGCTTTTCGGCTGAGCGGCTTAGGCGACTGGACGGCGCCATGCAGGCGCTGGTCGAGCAGGGACACCTGCCCGGGGTCACCACCATGCTGGTGCGCCATGGCAAGATTGTCAGCTTCCAGGTCCATGGCAAGAAGGGCTTCGATGGCCCGCTCATGACGCGGGATACGGTCTTTCGGATCTACAGCCAGACCAAGCCCGTCACCGGCGTGGCGATGATGATCCTGTTCGAGGAGGGCAAGTGGCGCCTCGATGATCCGGTCAGCAAGTATATCCCGGAGTTTGCCAATCTGCGCGTCTACAAGGGCCAAAACCCGGACGGCAGCTTCATCACCGAGGCCGCCAATCGCCCGCCGACCATGCGCGAAGTGATGAACCACTCGGCTGGCTTCGCCTATGGCCTGGTTCCGGATAACCCCGTCGACAAGGCCTATGTCTCGACCGGTGTGCTGAGCGCGAAGACTGGCCAGGAGTTCATCGACAAGGTCGCCGCCCTGCCGCTGGTGGGCCAACCGGGCGCGCAGTGGAAGTATAGCGCCTCGGTCGATATCCAGGGGTTCATCGTCGAGAAGCTGTCGGGGATGTCGCTGGCCGACTTCATGCGCACCCGCATCTTCGAGCCGTTGAAGATGGTCGATACGGGTTTTTACCTGCCAGCCGCCAAGGCCGATCGCCTGGCCTCGATGTATGTCTGGGGGCCCAAGGTGCAGAAGCTGGTCCCGGCCGAGGGCTTCATGGTGCTGGACGTTACCAAGCCGCCGGTGGTCGCCTCGGGCGGCGGCGGCCTCGTTTCGACCAATGCCGACTATGCCCGCTTCGCCCAGATGCTTCTGAACGGCGGCGAACTGGACGGCGCGCGGATCCTGTCGCCGGGCACGATCAGCCTGATGGGCGCCAATCACCTGTCCGATGACATCATGACCGGCAAGGATGGCTCGTTCCGCAATGGCCGCGGTCAGGGCTTTGGCCTGGACTTCATGGTCATCACCGATCCGGCCAAGGCCGGCGTCCTGGCCGGCGAGGGCACGATCAGCTGGGGCGGCGCGGCCGGCACCTGGTTCTGGATCGACCCGAAGAACGACCTGTTCTTCCTGGGAGGCGCTGGTCGATCCTTCCAAATAATCAATTAAAACAACAAGAAAAGACCAGGGAGTGAGCGCCATGAAGGCCGCCGTCTATTACGAAACCGGTTCGCCGGATGTGCTGCGCTATGAGGATGTCGCCGATCCGGTCTGTCACGCCTCGGGCGTGGTGATCCGGGTCGAGGCCGTCAGCATCGAGGGCGGCGACACGCTCAATCGCGGCGGCGGCCAGATGGCCGGCAGCCCGCATATCGTGGGCTATCAGGCGGCGGGCGAGATCATCGAGGTCGGGGCGGACGTCACCCACCTGAAGGTCGGCCAAAAGGTCGTCACCGTGAACGCCTTCGGCTCGCACGCCGAGCTACGCAGCGTACCGGCCCGTAATGCATGGCCGATCCCGGACGGCTTCGACATCCTCAAGGCCTCGGCCATCCCGGTGCCGTTCGGCACGGCGCATGAGTGCCTGTTCGGCCACGGCCAATTGAAGTCCGGCGAGACCGTGCTGATCCAGGCCGGGGCCAGCGCCCTCGGCATCGCCGCCATCCAGCTGGCCAGGCGGGCAGGGGCCACCGTGCTGGCCACCGCCTCCAGCGACGAGCGGCTGGAGCGCCTGAAGGTGTTCGGTCTCGATCACGGGATCAATTACGGCCGCGAGGGCTCTCTGGGCTATCGTGGCCGCGTCTCGCTGGTCGGCAATGCCGGGCGCGAGCCGATGATGGTCGATGTCTCGTCGCTGATGGGCGGCAACCGGCGGCTGTCGGGCGTGTTCCTGGGCGCCGAGATCATGACCGACCGGGTGCATGACCTGATCCAGACCCTGATCGAGGAAGCCGCGCGCGGCGAGCTGACCGTGCTCATCGACCGGACCTTCCCGCTGTCGGAAGCCGCCGCCGCCCACGCCTATATCGAAAGCCGCCAGGCCGTTGGCCGCGTGCTGCTGATCCCATGAGCGAGATGATCATGAACCGCGTTCTGGCCCATACGGGCGCCAAGTACCCCATCGTCCAGGCCCCGATGGGCTGGATCGCCCGCTATCCGCTGGCCTCGGCGGTGTCGCGGGCCGGCGGTCTGGGCATCATCGAGACCTCGTCGGGCGAGACCGAAAACTGCAAGGCCGAGATCCGCAAGATGGCGGAGACGGGCCTGCCGTTCGGCGTGAACCTGCCGATCCTGTTCCTGCGCGACGACTCCATGCTGAAGTTCGTCTGCGAGAGCGGGGTCAAGTTCGTCACCACCTCGGCCGGCAGCCCGGCCAAGTTCATCGGTCCGCTGAAGGACGCCGGCATCGTGGTCTATCACGCCGTGCCCACCGTCGATGCGGCGGTCAAATGCGCCGAGGCCGGCATCGACGGCCTGGTGGTGGAGGGCGCCGAGGGTGGCGGCTTCAAGAACCCGGAAGAGGTCTCGACGCTTGTCCTGCTGCAGGCCATCCGCGCCCGGGTCGACGTACCGCTGATCGCGGCCGGCGGTATCTGCGACGGGCGCGGCATGGCCGCCGCCTTCGCCCTGGGGGCCGAGGCGATCCAGATGGGCACCCGCTTCGTCAGCTCGGTCGAGAGCCCGGTGCACGACAACTACAAGGCCGCGATCACAGGCGGCAAGGAAACCGGCACCTGGATCCTCAACAAGAAGGCCAGCCCCTGCATCCGCGCCCTGAAGTCCGAGCGCACCAAGGCCATCTATGATGAGGGCCTGATGCCGCCCGACGCTCTGAAGGGCATCCTCGGCGTCTATTTCGGCGGTGACATGGAGGCGGCTCCGGCCCTGGCCGGCCAGACCGTCGGTCTGATCGACGAGGTCAAGACGGCCCAGCAGATCATCGACGAGACCGTCGCCCAGTTCCACGACATCACCGGGCGCCTAGGCGCCCTGGCCGCCACGCGCGGCTTCTAAAGGATCAAGACCATGCAAAATCTGTTTTCGCTCGAAGGTCGCGTCGCGGTCGTCACCGGCGGCTCGCGCGGTATCGGCGCCATGATCGCCAAGGGCTTCCTCACCTATGGCGCCAAGCGCGTCTACATCACCGCCCGCAAGGCCGGCGCCTGCGACGCAGCCGCTGAAGAGCTGTCGCAATATGGCGAATGCGTCTCGCTGCCGGGCGACATCTCGACCATGGAGGGCATTGAGGGCCTTGCCTCGCGGATCAAGGAACGTGAATGAAGACCCCGTTCTTCCTGACCCAGGCCCTGATTGCGCCGCTGCGCGCGGCGGCCCAGGATCGCGTCGCCAAGGTGATCAACATCTGTTCGATCGACGGCCAGTCGGTGACCAGAGACGAGACCTATCCCTATGGCGCGTCCAAGGCCGGCCTGCTGCACATGACCAAGCGGATGGCCCTGCGACTGGCGGCCGACAATATCGCGGTCAGCGCCATCGCGCCCGGCGCCTTCGCCTCGGACATGAACAAGGTGGCCCGCGACCATGCCGACGCGGTGGCCAAGGCCATTCCCGCCGGCCGTATCGGCTCGGAAGAAGACATGGCCGGCGCGGCTATCTATCTGGCCTCGCGCGCCGGAGACTATGTCATGGGCGGCGCCGTCACCGTGGACGGCGGGGTCAGTTTCGCGCGGTAGCGCTATAGGTCCTGCAGGATGGCGGGCTGGGCGTCGCTCATGTCCAGCTCGCCGTCGTCGGCCTCGCGTGGGGTGGCCAGGGCGCGGGGCGTACGAGCGCCGCGCTCACGGGCTGACATCAGGGCCCAGCCGCCGGGCTTGAGGATTTCCAGCGGCGAAAAGCGGGCCTTGTAGGCCATCTTCTCGCTGCCTGGCACCCAATAGCCCAGATAGACATAGGGCAGGCCGGTCTGCTGAGCCTGAACCATATGGTCCAGGATGATGAACGAGCCCAGGCTGCGCTTCACCAGACTAGGGTCATAGAAGCTGTAGACCAGCGACAGGCCGTCAGCGAGCACGTCGACCAGCACGCAGGCGATCAGGTCGCCGGGGCCGCGATCCTGTGAGCGGCTGCGATATTCGATCAGATGGGTGCGGACCGCCGTGTCCTCGACCATGGCCACATAGTCGGGCCAGGTCATTTCGGCCATGCCGCCGTCGGCGTGACGGGTCAGCAGATAGCGGCGCAGTAACTCGAACTGCTCGAGCGTGGCCTCGGACTCGACCAGGTGCCGCTCCAGGTCACCATTACGGGACAGCACCTTGCGTTCAGAGCGCGAAAAGATGTAGTCGCCCGCCGGCGCGCGGGCCGACTGGCAGGCGCGGCAGGTTTCGCAGGCGGGCCGATAGGCGATGTTCTGGGAGCGACGGAACCCGACCTGGGTCAGGCTGTCATTGACCGTGGGACCGTCGGACAATGGAAGATGAGCAAAGACCTTTCGCTCCTCCCGGCCCGGCAAATAGGGGCAAGGGGTCGGCGCCGTGAGGAAGAACCGAAGCTGTCGCGTCGGAAAATGCTGCGTCACGGAAGCGCCCGTCCCCTTCTTATCGGCCTCTCGCCATCACGTGATTAGGCGGCATGCCGGTCATTTGCGCAAGCGGCGCTGAAGCCTGGCGCGGCATACGGTCACAGACCGTCGGGCAAGACCGGCTTTTCACGCAGCAGAACGATCGAGATCCGTCGGTTACCCGCCAGAGTGGGGTCGTCGGCATAGAGTGGCTCGGAATTGGCCTTGCCCGAAACCTGATAGATGCGGTCGTCATTGACGCCTGCATTGCGCAGCACCAGGCGCGCGGCGTCGGCTCGCGTGGCCGACAGCGCCCAGTCACTGTCGCTCTTGCGACCCAGGGCGTTGGCGCTGGTGTGACCCGAGACGGTAACCCGGTTTGGCAGTTGGTTGATGATCTTGGCCACCGCGCGCAACAGGATCTTGGCGCGATCATTGGGCTCCTTCGAGTTCTCCTTGAACATCGAACGGCCTTCCTGATCGATCAGCTGAATCCGGAGCCCCTCCGGGGTCTGGTCGATCATGATCTGTTTGGAAAGCTCGGCCAACTCCGGCATTTCCTGTAGCGACTGGCGAAGGGACTGGGCCGCCGAGGCGAAGCTGTCCTGCTGCTTCTTGGCCATGGCGTCTTGCAGCGCCTCTTCGCTGGCTGAGTCGAGGCTAGCAGTCGTTGAGCTCTGGCCTTCCTTGTCGGTCTGTTCGGGGGCCTCGGGCGCCATCTGCTGGATCACCGACAGCTTGCCGTCGGCCTTGGCCCCGTCGTCGCCCAGAGAGGTGCCGCCCAGGATGCCGCCCGAACCGCTGGTCGTCGACGAGATGCTGGCGGGCGCGAAATAGTCCGCAATGCCCTGCTTTTGCTCGGGGCTGGTGGAATTCAGCAGCCACATCAGCAGGAAGAAGGCCATCATCGCGGTCACGAAGTCGGCATAGGCGACTTTCCACGCGCCGCCATGGTGGCCGCCGCCGACCACCTTCTTGACCTTCTTGATGATGATCGGCTGTTCGCCGCTGACGGCCATCGTGCTTAAGCCTGCTTAACCCTGTTCGCTGGAAGTTGCCCTGCGGACGTTAAGATGGGGTTGCGAAGTGGGCGCGGGCGGGCGAAATCGCTGGCTCCTTGAGGAGTTGGCGACATGAAGACGGCGTTTATCGGCCTGGGCGTGATGGGCTACCCGATGGCGGGCCACCTGAAGGCCGCTGGTCACGAGGTTTCCGTCTTCAATCGCAGCCCAGACAAAGCGCAGCGCTGGGCGGCGCAGCACGGCGGCGCAGCCTTCGAGACGATTGAAGAAGCTGTCGCGGGCTGCGAGCTGGTCGCTCTGTGCGTCGGCAATGACGACGACGTGCGCGGCGTTGTGGCGCGGGCGCTTCCGGCGATGACCAAGGGGGCGGTGATCGTCGACCACACCACGACCTCGGCCGTGGTGGCGCGTGAAATGGCGGGTCTGGCCGCCGAGCAGGGCTGTTTCTTTATCGATGCGCCGGTCTCGGGCGGTCAGGCTGGCGCCGAGACTGGTCAGCTGACCATCATGGCTGGTGGCGACGCCGAGGCCTATGCCCGGATAGAACTGACCATTTCCGCCTACGCCAAGGCCGTGCGGCGTATGGGCGAGGTGGGCACTGGCCAGCTGACCAAGATGTGCAATCAGATCGCGATTGCCGGCGTTGTCCAGGGCGTGGCCGAAGCCCTGCATTTCGCCAAGCAGGCGGGCCTGCCTACTGATGATGTCCTGGCCGCGATCTCCAAGGGCAGCGCCCAGTCATGGCAGATGGAGAACCGCTGGCCCACCATGGCGCGCGGCGAGTTCGAGTTCGGCTTTGCGGTTGACTGGATGCGCAAGGACCTGGGCATCGCCCTGGCCGAGGCCCGCCGCAATGGCGCCAAGCTGGAAAGCACCGCCCTGATCGACCAGTTCTATGCCGAGGTGCAGGCCATGGGCGGCCATCGCTGGGATACGTCCAGCCTCGTGGCGCGGTTGGAGAAGTAGCCGGCGCTGCCGACTACTCTGCGGCCATCGCCGGCGTGAACTGGTCGCGCAGGCTGGTCAGCCGCTCGCGGTTGTCGTGGTCCCACGGGTGGAAGCTGGGGCGATACCAGGCCCAGTATTCATTGGCGCAGCGACGGAACAGGCCGGGCGTTCCGAACAGGAACCACAGCACCCTGGCGCGAGCGACGCCCGGCTTCATGCCGTCGGCGACCAGCAGGCTGGTGGCGTAGCGGGTGATGTTGCGGGTGAACATGATACTGATCAGGATCATCACCCGCACGCGCAGCTTGTAGCGGCGCGCCGGCGTCCAGTCCTTGGTGACTTCCTGGAACACGTCGAAGGCCACGGCCTTGTGCTCGGTCTCTTCCAGGGCGTGCCATTGCCACAGGCGCTTCATCTCGGGATCGGTGTTCTCGAACAGGTCGTCCTCGCGCATGAACGAGTCGGCCATCATCGACGTAAAGTGTTCCAGTGCGATGGTTGCGCCCAGCATGGCCATCGGGCCCCTGCCGCGCACCATCGCGGTGCGCTCGCGGACCTGGGCCTCGATGGCGGCGACCGGATAGCGGTTACGGTCCAGGCCGCCGTTCATCGCCACATGCTCGCGCGAATGGATGGCTTCCTGGGTGATGAAGGCCTTGGCGTCGTCCAGCAGCTTGCCCGACAGCTTGGGGCGGTAGTGGCGCACTGCGTCCATGAACAGCCGCTCGCCGTCAGGGAAGGTCAGCGACAGGGCGTTGAACACGGCCGTGCCCACCACGTCGCCGCCCAGCCATGCGCCCTTGCCGGCGGCCTGGGTGTCGAAATGCAGGTCGCGCGGGGTGACTGTGACGTCTTCAGGTGTGGTGCGCGGCGTGGCCATGGTGTTCGATCCTGCCTCGGGATAGGGCTTGTCACTGTGGACTTGGTTGCAGTTTGGCCTTACCGACAAAAATGTCAATAGAACATTCCGACTGCCGTACCCGGCATCGCCGTTCGCCTGAGGCGTCCCGCGACAACATCCTGGCGGCCGCCGAGGCGATCCTGCTGGCCTCAGGTCCCCAGGACCTCAAGCTGGTCGAGGTGGCCAAGGCCGCCGGTGTGGCTAACGCCACGGTGCTGCACCACTTTGGCTCCATCGACGGCGTACAGACCGCCTTGATGGAGAGGATGATCCGGCAACTCGTTGACGATGTGCTGGCCATCACCGTCACCGGAGGTCAGGGTATGGCCTTCGCTGAAGACGGCATGAGAGCGCTGTTCGACGCGTTTGAGTCGCGCGGCGCGGCGCGGCTGGCCGCCTGGCTGACCCTGACCGGCGAAGCGACCCGCATGACGAGCGTGCGCGGTGCAGTTGAGGAAGTGATCAACGCGCGGATCAGCCAGGTCAAAGGCGTCTCGGTCGAGGTGATGGGCGACTTCATCCTGGGCTGCGTGACTTATGCCCTGGGGGTCGGCCTGTTCGGCGCGCCGCTGGGCGAGCTGATGGGCAAGCCGCCCGGCCGCGCCCGCGAGGTGGCGCTGGGCATCCTGCAGGCGCGGCTGGACGCGGCTGTGGGCGGCGCCGCCTAGAGGGCCGCCAGAACTACGCGCATCAGCGGCGCCAAGCGGATATCGCCCGGCGCGGCGATGTCGATCCAGACCATTTCCTCGATCTCCGCGCGGACAGCGACCTCGCCCTCGACCTTGGCGAGGTAGGTCGCCGCGCGCACGGTGTGTCCCGGCTCATTGGCGGCCGGAGCCTCGAACCGGCCCAACAGCTTGGCCTCGACCAGCCGGCAGCCCAGTTCCTCATCGAGTTCGCGGGCGAGGGCGGTGACGTCGTCCTCGCCCGGTTCGCGCTTGCCGCCAGGCTTCATGAAGATCGCCGTGCCGCGCTTGCGGACCACCAGCATCCGGCCGGCGTCGTCGCGGATGACGGCGGTGACGATGTTGATGGTCGGCTGGGTCATGGACCCAGCCTTAGCAGGCGGAAGGATTCGCCTCAGCCGCCGATCGCCGCCAGCACGTGCTCAACCAGCAGCTTGTCCGAGATCCCGTGCGAATTGCGGACGTTGTAGTTGGTGGTGGTGATCACCACCACCAGGTCGAGGTCGGGGATCACGATCACCTTGTTGCCGCCGCTGCCGTTCATCAGCCAGGCCTTGTGGCCGGCAAAGGTCTGCAGCCACCACAGATAGCCATAGTCGGTTCCGGTGCGCGCCTCGGCGTGCGGGGTGACGGACGCCTTCACCCAGGCTTCGGGCAGGATTTGCTGGCCGTTCCAGCGCCCGCCATTGGCGTAGAGCTGGCCCAGTTTCAGCAGGTCTCGGCTGGTCAGGCTCAGGCCGCCGCCGCCCTGGGCCAGGCCCGTGGGCGAGAACTGCCATTGCGGCTTCTCGATGCCCAGCGGGCCAAACAGCGCCTCGTCGGCAAAGGCGGGTAGCGGCGTCCTCACGGCGCTCTGAACGACGGCGCCCAGTGTGGTGACGCCGGCGGTGCAATAGCTGAAGCTGCGGCCATAGGGGGCGTCGGCGGGCTTTGGCATCCAGGCCGGAAAGCCGCGGATCGGCAGGTCGAGGTAGAATTTTGGCCAGTCCTCGATCAGGTACATCCGCTCCTCGTTGCCGCGCGAGAACTGGTTCTCGTCGTCGCATTCGAGCAGGGAGCTCATGGTCAGCAGATCCTCGACCGTGATCTTCGCCTTACGCGGATCGGGGTTCTCGAGCGGCAGCCGGTCTTTCAGATAGGGCAGGATGGGGGCGGTCACGCCGGGTATCTTGCCGCGGGCGATGGCGGCCCCCGCCAGCATGCCGGTCACCGTCTTGGTGGCCGAGCGTGTGTTGCGACGGGCCTCGGCGCCGGCCTCATCGTAGTAGCCCTCGAAGGCCAGCTTGCCGTGGCGGGCGATCAGGACACTGGTGATCTGCTGGAAATCGCCTTTCTTGATCGCGGCCGACATGGCCTCCAGCCTGTCGGCGGAAAGCCCCTCGGCGGCCGGCGTGGCGGCCGGCCAGTCCTTGTCGGCGGCGAGGGCGGGAAGGGGCGCGGCCAGCAAAAGGGCGGCGGCGATCAACAAGGGCTTCAAGACGGTTACTCCTACGCTTGAGCTTCCGGTTAGCGCGCTTCGTGCGCCTCGTCTTGGACAGCTGAAACATCCGGACGGCGACGGCCGCACAGCCGCGCGAACTCGCCGGGCGTCAGGCCATAGGCGGCACGGAACTGGCGGTTCAGGTGGCTCTGGTCGCAGAAGCCGGCCTGAAGGGCGATCTCGCTGATGCCCATGCGGCCGTGCATCAGCAGGTCGGCGGCCCGCTCCAGCCGGCGGGCCCGCAGCCGCTCGCCCGGGGCGGCGCCGATCCAGCGCTGATAGCCCCGCGCCAGATGCACGCGGTGGACGCCGGCGGCGCGGGCGATATCGGCGATGCTGATCGGCTGGTCGAAGCCGTCAGCCAGATAGGTCTCGGCGGTGTCCAGCCAGGCGGGACGCTTCTGGCTTTCGCGCTGCATCGGGGCCATGGCCTCGGCGGCCAACGCCAGGGCGTGGGTTTCCAGATCGATCTGTTCGACATCCCGGGACAGGGCTGCGCGGGTCAGGCGCAGGGCGGCGCCGACCGCCCGGGGCGATCGCAGGCGCAGGGCGTCGACAGCCGCCCCCGACTGGCTGGTCAGGTCGCGCCACGCGTCAGCTTCAACGCTGACCGCCATGAACCAGCCGTCCACGCCCTCGAAGCGGTCGCGATGGACGACGCCGGGTGGGTTGAAGACCAGCACCGGGCCTTCCGCCTCGTCGCCGTGGGCGGTGGTGACATAGCGGCCGCGCGTGGCCAGCACGAAATGGGCGTCGTCGTGACTGTGCTCGGCCACCTCTTCGGGCGGCGTTGTGGCGGCCAGATGGGCGACGCGGGCGTCGGCCAGATGGTGCTCCACCGCGACCGCGCCGTAGAACCGGCCCGGGCGGAAGGCGCTTCCGGGGTGGGTCACTAACCCAGCTTCTCAGCCGCCCATGGCGCGAAATAGGTGATGATCCCGGCCGCGCCGGCGCGCTTGAAGGCGGTCAGGCTTTCGAGGATGGCGCGTTCCTCGTCGATCCAGCCGTTCAGGCCGGCGGCCTTGATCATCGCGTACTCGCCCGACACCTGGAAGGCGTAGGTGGGCATGCGGAACTCGTCGACCAGGCGGCGCAGGATATCCAGATACGGCATGCCCGGCTTGACCATGACCATGTCGGCCCCTTCAGCGATGTCGAGCGCGACCTCGCGGAGGGCTTCCTCGGTGTTGGCCGGATCCATCTGGTAGGTCTTCTTGTCGCCCTGGCCGGCGGAGAGCTTGGCCGAGCCGATGGCGTCGCGGTACGGGCCATAGAAGGCTGAGGCGTACTTGGCGGCGTAGGACATGATCATCGTGTCCTGGAAATTGGCGCCTTCCAGGGCCGCGCGCAGGGCGCCGATGCGGCCGTCCATCATGTCGGACGGGGCCAGGATATCGGCGCCGGCCTGCGCCTGCATCAGGCCCTGCTCGATCAGGCGCTCGATGGTCGGATCGTTGAGAATCCTGCCGCCCTCGACCACGCCGTCGTGGCCGTGGTCGGTAAAGGGGTCCAGCGCCACGTCGCACATGATCCCGACCTCGGGGGCGGCGTCCTTCATGGCCTTGACGGCGCGCGGGATGACGCCGTCGGGATCGGCGGCGATCGAGCCGGTCGCGTCCTTCCGGGCCCCGTCGATGTGCGGGAAGATCGCGATGGCGGGGATGCCCAGGTCGCGGGCGCGTATGGCAGCCTTGGCCGCTTCCTTGACGCTCAGGCGTTCGACGCCGGGCATGGAGGCTACGGGGATCACGCCTTCGCCTTCGTGCACCACCATCGACCAGATGAGGTCGGACGGGCGCACTTCGGTCTCACGGACGAGGCGGCGGGTCCAGTCGGCCTGGCGAACGCGGCGCAGACGGGTGGCGGGGTAGGGGGCGAGCGGAGGCGTGGTCATCTCTAGGGTTTCGCGCGGTCGGGGCCGCGAGGCAAGGCGCCCCCGCCCTTAAGTGAGCGTCCTAGCGAGTCGCCGTTGACGCGATGATCGAAGCTGCATCGACGCGCGTCCAGATCTGCGACTTGCAGATAATGCCGCCCAGCACACAGCCCTTGGCGCGCAGGGTATTGGTGTCCAGCACCTCGGCGGCGCCCGAGAAGGTCATGTTCAGGTCCGGCACAAAGACCTTGCCGCGCCAGGCGCCGTTCTTGTCGGGGGCGAAGTCCCTCAGAAGCCTCAGGCCGACCAGGTTGGGCGAGCCGCCTTTGCGGGCGTCGGCCTTGGCGCGGTCGCTGGCCCAGATAACGACGCCGCAAGCGGTTTCGCCGCAGTCCTTGATTTCAAGATGGACGCTGTCCTTTGGATTGCGCCAAACACCATAGGTGCGCGCGGTGTCGGCCGCGCTGGCCGCGTGAGCGGAAACCGAGGCCATGCCAAGGGTCGCCGAGACCGCGATCACGGCGAGTTTCACGATACGCATCAAAATCGGCGCCTCCAGGGACCCGCAGAATTGGGGGCGACCCGGAAGATTAGCAAGAGGCCGCGCGTCTGACGCGATCTCCTGACATGTCACGGGGCATTCGCTGGAGCGGCCGGATCGCGAAAATCCGACCGCTCAAACTCCGGTGGGCCTCAGGAATAGACGAAGCTGGCCTCATCAAGATCAATGGCGGGAAGCTCGTCTTTCTCCAGCCAGTAGTCCTGGGTGTGACGCCATTCGGGCTTGTCGCCGGCCTTGGGCAACAGATGCATGCCGCGCATCAGGTAGCCCGGATTGAAGTTTTCGGGATCGATCCAGCCGGACAGCGGCATATCCCTGTCCTCTGGACGCAGGGCGACTTCGACCTGTCTGACGCCCTTCTCGTCCATGTGGGCCAGCAGCCGGCAGACGAAGTCGGCGATCAGATCGGCCCGCAGGGTCCAGCTGGCGCGGAAATAGCCGAAGACCCAGACCATGTTGGGCACGCCGGTGAACATCATGCCGCGATAGGTGACGGTGTCGGCGAAGTTCAGCGGCTTGCCGTCGACGACGAAGTCGATGTCGCCCAGGACGTTCAGGTTGAAGCCCGTGGCTGTGATGATGATGTCGGCGTCGAGGGTCTCACCCGATTTCAGCAGCAGACCGGTCGGGGTGAACCGCTCGATCTCATCGGTCACTACCGAGGCCTTGCCCGAGGCGATGCCCTGGAACAGGTCGCCGTCGGGCACGAAAGCGATCCGCTGACGCCAGGGGCGATAGCGCGGCGTGAAATGCTTGGCGATATCGAAGTCCTCGCCCAGGAAGGCCTTCACACCCTCCAGCAGTTCGGCCTTGACCACCTCGGGCTCCGCGACGGCGCGATGGGTGAACATCTCCTGGTCGAACAGGGCCTTGCGACGAACGATCTCGTGGATCCAGGTTTCGTCGATCTGCAGTTCGCGCAGGGTGTTGGCTAGGTCGTTCTCATTGCGGCCGGGCACAAAATAGGTGGGCGAACGCTGCAGCAGGGTGACGTGACCGCAGTCGCCGGCGATGGCCGGCACCAGGGTGGCCGCCGTGGCTCCTGAGCCGATGACCACGACCTTCTTGCCCTTGTAGTCAAGGTTTTCGGGCCATTACTGCGGGTGGATGATCTGGCCCTTATAATCGCTCATGCCAGGCCATTGCGGTGTGTAGCCCTGCTGCTGTCGGTAGTAACCCTGGCACATCCACAGGAAATTGGTGGTGAAGCGCTGGACCGCGCCGTCGCTGCGGGTGACGTCCAGGGTCCACAGCTTGTCCTGACTGGACCAGCTGGCGTGGGTGATCTTGTGGCCATAGCGGATGTGGCGGGCCAGATCATTGTCCTCGATCACCTCGCCCATGTATTTGAGGATTTCGGCCGCGCTGGCGATGGGCGGCCCGACCCACGGCTTGAAGCGGTAGCCGAAAGTATAGAGGTCGCTGTCGGAGCGGATGCCGGGATAGGTATGGCTGCGCCAGGTTCCCCCGAAATCGCCCAGGGCTTCGAGTACGACGAACCGCGCGCCCGGGCGTTGCTGGGTCAGATGATAGGCTCCGCCGACTCCGGATATGCCAGCGCCGACGATGATGACGTCGAAATGTTCGATAGATTGCTGTTGCGGCGCTCTTTCGAGCATGGAGGTGTCCGTCATGCGCGTCTTCCCTGAGCGGAGGACCGTCAGAGACCCGCCGCGTGTCCTCGCCAAAGTCGACGCCTCTGCGGGCGCCTAACTAAACACTGTAAACCTACACGCTGCCGCGAGGTTTGATAGGGATCAAGCGACTTGTTTTCGACAGGCGCGCGAGGGCCTTGTCGCCGCCGGACCTTCAGCCGGCGCAGAAGCTTAGCTGGAGACCCGGCTGGTTCCGGCGGTGACGGTGTCGACACGGGTCCAGATCTGCGACTTGCACAGCACCTTACCCAAGACGCAGCCCTTCGCGCGCATGGTGCGGGCGTCAATGAATTCGGCGGTGCCCGACAGGGTGACCTTCAGGGTCGGCACAAAAACCTTGCCGCGCATCGCGCCGTTGCCGATGGGCTCGAACTCGCGCAGCAACTGTTGACCGATCAGGGTGTCATAGCCGCTCTTGCGAGCGTCGGCCTGGGCCTTCGGGCTTGCATAGACAACCACGCCACAGGTGCTGGCGCCGCAGCTCTTGATCTCGACCCGGACGTTGTCCTTGGGGTTGCGCCACACGCCATGACCCTCGCCGCCGGCATGGGCGGGAGCGGATGCGAAACCAACGAGCGCGGCGAGCGCGACAAAGAAAAGCTTGAGCTTACGCATGACGAAACAGTGACGCCTCCAGGGAGCGTGATCTGAGGTCAAAGCGGATGGTTATCAAGGGGGTGTGGCATTCAAGGCGCTACACAAGGTGTAACAGTGGATTTCAGGTTACAGGGCCGCTCACGGTGGTCGCGGGCGCCGAGCGCGACGATTGGGCAAAGTCAGGCGCGGCGCCGTTGACATCCTGGTAGCCGCACGGCACGTCCTGCAGCAACGAGAGGCAAGGGCGGTTCTGCCCTTCACGGGAGGATTTCGCGCATGGATTTCGCGCTCAGCGACGATCAGATCGCCATCCAGGACGCCGCGCGCGCCTTCGCCGAAGGACAGCTTGCCCCGCATTCGGCGGAATGGGACGAGAAGAAGCACTTCCCGGTCGACGTGCTCCGCCAGGCCGCCGAGCTCGGCTTCGCTGGAATCTATGTGCAGGAAGACGTCGGCGGCACAGGTCTGAGCCGCCTGGACGCCTCGATCATTTTCGAGGCCCTGTCCTACGGCGATGTGCCGACTGCCGCATATTTGACCATTCACAACATGGCTGCGTGGATGATCGACCGCTTTGGTTCCGAGGATCTGCGCCGGCGCTATCTGCCGCGCCTGACCACCATGGAGCTGATCGCCAGCTATTGTCTGACCGAGCCGGGCTCAGGTTCAGACGCGGCCAATATGCGCACTTCAGCCCGGCTGGACGGCGATCACTACGTCCTGAACGGCGGCAAGGCCTTCATCTCGGGCGGCGGTGTTTCGGACGTCTATGTGGTGATGGCCCGCACCGGAGGCGACGGGGCCAAGGGCGTCTCGGCCTTCGTCGTCGAGAAGGGGACGCCCGGCCTCACCTTCGGGGCCAATGAGCGCAAGATGGGCTGGAACAGCCAGCCGACCGCCCAGGTCAATTTCGACGATTGCCGTGTGCCCGTCGCCAACCGCATCGGCCAGGAGGGGGAGGGCTTTCGCTTCGCCATGATGGGGCTGGATGGCGGCCGCCTGAACATCGCCTCGTGCTCACTGGGCGGGGCGCAGCTCGCCCTCGATACCGCCAAGGCCTATCTCGAGACCCGTAACCAGTTCGGCAAGCCGCTGGACCCGCAGGCCACCAAGCTGTGCGCCATGGCCAAACGCTTCGCCACCGACGCCGGCTTCCAGGTGGCCAATGACGCCCTTCAGTTGCATGGAGGGTACGGCTATCTGCAGGACTACCCGCTGGAGCGCATCGTCCGCGACCTGCGGGTGCACCAGATCCTGGAAGGCACCAACGAGATCATGCGCGTGATCATAGCGCGCGAGATGTTTCGGCAGTAGAGCCACGGCCAGCCTCCGCCGAACCCAGGACCAGACGTGATCTATCTCTGCCGCCACGGCCAGACCGAGTGGAACCGCGAACGCCGCCTGCAGGGGCAGACCGAAGCCGACCTGACGCCTCTGGGGCGCTTGCAGGCCGCGGCCATGGCCGACCTGCTGCTTGATCTGACCGCGCGCGAACCTTCGGCCGACTGGCGGATCGTCGCCAGCCCGCTGCGTCGGGCGCGCGATACGGCTCAGGCCATCGCTGACCGGCTTGGCCGGAAGATCGAGTTCGACGATCGACTCATGGAGCTGACGGTCGGCGAATGGGAGGGGCGTCTCTATGCCGATGTGCAGCGCGAAAATCCCGAGGCCTTCGACAGTCCCGAATGGTTCTTCACCGCGCCGGGCGGCGAGACCTACGAGCAGGTTATGGCGCGTGTCTCCGACTGGCTGGCCGAGCAGGCCGCCGAGCCCGGGCGCCGGCTGATCGTGGTCAGCCATGGCATCGCCGGCCGGCTGCTGCGCGGCGCCTATGCTGGTCTGTCGCGCGAAGAGACCCTGGCTCAGGACGTGCCCCAGGACGCGCTCTATCGATTGCATTGCGGTCAGATTGATCGCCTGGACTGCGAACCCGTCGAGGAACCGGCATGCTGAACGATACGGCCGAAATCATTGTCCGCGTTCATAAAAACGTCGGCCGGATCACGCTCAACAGGCCCAAGGCGCTGCATGCCCTGACCCTGGGCATGTGCGAGATCATGATCCAGACCCTGCTGGACTGGCAGGCCGATCCCGAGATCGATCTGGTGATGATCGACCACACCGGCGAGCGCGGCTTCTGCGCCGGCGGCGACATCCGCATGCTGGCCGAGAGCGGGGCGGGCGACGGCGTCGCGGCGCGCCGGTTCTTTCACACCGAATACCGGCTCAACCACCTGATGTTCCACTACGACCGCCCCATCGTGGCGATCATGGACGGGGTGGTGATGGGCGGCGGCGTCGGGATCTCGATGCCGGCCCACTACCGGATCGCCACCGAGCGCACGACCTTCGCCATGCCGGAAACCGGCATCGGCCTTTTCCCCGATGTGGGCGGCGGCTGGTACCTGCCGCGCCTGCCGGGCAAGGCGGGGCTGTGGCTGGCCCTGACCGGGGCGCGGATCAAGGGCGCCGACTGCCTGCGCCTGGGCATCGCCACCCATTTTGTCGAGTTCGGCGCTGTCGAGGGCCTGAAGAAGGCGATCGTCGCCGATCACCGTCGCATCGACGAGACGTTGAAGATGTTCCGCGCCGACGCCGGCAAGGCCCCGCTGGCCAGTATCGAGCAGGATCTCAACCGCCTGTTCGTCGGCGACAGCGTCGAGCAGATCTTCGAGTTCCTGGAAATGGATTCCAGCGACTGGGGCAAGACCCAGCTGGCCGCCCTGAAGACCAAGTCGCCCCAGACCCTGAAAGTGGCCTTCCGGCAACTGGAGCTTGGCGCAGCGGCCGAGGACTTCGCCGAGCACATGGCCATGGAGTACCGGATCGGCGCCCGCGTGGTTCAGAAGCACGACTTCATTGAGGGCGTCCGCGCGGTGATCGTCGACAAGGACAATGCGCCCAAATGGTCGCCGCCGACTCTCGAAGGTGTGACCGAAGCGATGCTCGACGAGATTTTCGCGCCGCTGGCGGCCGAAGATGAATGGACGCCGCTGACGTAAGGGATGTCGTAGGCTAACCTAGGCGCAAGAAGAACACTGCCGGTCGGAAGGAATGCCATGCGTAAGCCGCTTCTCAGTCTCGTCGCCGTGCTCGGGCTCGCCGCGTGCGCCACGGCGCCCATGGGACCGCCACCGCCGCCTCCGCCGCCCTCGGGCCCTGTCGCGGTCGCGATCCCGTCCAATATCGCCGCCGCCGTCTCCGATCCGACCCGTCCGGCTGCGGACATGGTCCGCGACGCGGACCGGCTGCCGGGCGACATACTGACTTTCGCCGGCGTCAGGACGGGATCCAAGGTTGCCGACCTGATCCCGGGCGGTGGCTATTTCACGCGTATCTTCTCCAAGGCCGTCGGTCCCCGGGGCAAGGTCTATGCGTATGTTCCCGATGAACTGACCAAGCTGGCCAATCGCGAGCCGGCAGTGAACGCGATAGCCCGCGATCCGGCCTACAGGAACGTGTCGGTGATCCTCAACACCCTCCCGAACTTCTCGACGCCCGAGAAACTGGACCTGGTGTTCACGGCTCAAAACTATCACGACATGCACAACAAGTTCATGGGCCCGGCCAACCTGGGCGCTGTGAACCGGGCTGTCTTCCGCTCGCTGAAGCCGGGCGGCGTCTATCTGGTCATCGACCACTCGGCCGAGCCGGGCTCGGGCCTGCGCGACACCGAAACCCTGCACCGCATCGACGGCGCGACGGTCAGATCCGAAGTGACGGCCGCCGGCTTCATCTTCGAGGGCGAAAGCCGGGTCTTGCGTGACCCGGCCGACAGACGCGCCGCCAGTGTCTTTGACCCCGCGATTCGCGGAAAGACCGACCAATTCGTCTACAAGTTCCGCAAGCCCGCCAGCGCCCGCTAGCGCCGTTCAAGACAAGAGCCGCGCCGGTGAGGCGCGGCTCGCGTTTTCGAAGGGCGGCCGTGACGCCGCATCGTCATTGATCCGGCCAACTCTGCCGAAAGAGGCCAATTGTCTCAGCCAGCATGCCGAAGACCTGGCGAGAGCCTACCTGACGCCAATGTCTAAGTAATGGCCCTAGGTGGACAAGGGCCGGCCGTGCGTGCGAAACGCGATTATCGAATAGGGACCGACAGTCTGACGGGAAACTCCGCCCGGCGATCGAGCAGCGAAAACCATGGATTACAAAGCCGCGTTCCAGGCCGCGATCGGCCAGATCCGTGACGAAGGCCGTTACCGGGTCTTTGCCGACCTGAAGCGTCGTCGTGGCGCCTTTCCGCATGCGACCTGGACGCGTCCTGACGGCGGCGAAAGCGATGTCGTCGTCTGGTGCAGCAACGACTATCTTGGCCAGGGTCAGAACCCCGTCGTGCTGGACGCCATGCACACGGCGATCGATGATCACGGCTCGGGGTCTGGGGGCACGCGCAACATCTCCGGCACCAACCACCACCATGTTGAGCTTGAATCCGAACTGGCTGACCTGCATGGCAAGGAAGCGGCCCTGCTGTTCACTTCGGGCTATGTCTCCAACGAGGCCAGCCTGTCGGTCGTGCAGAAGATTCTGCCGGGCCTGATCATCTTTTCTGACGAACAGAACCACGCCTCGATGATCGCGGGCATCCGTAATGGCGGCGGCCCGCGCAAGGTGTTCCGCCACAACGATCTGGCGCATCTGGAAGAGCTGCTGGCGGCGGCTCCGGCCGACGCGCCCAAGCTGGTGGCGTTCGAGAGCGTCTATTCGATGGACGGCGACATCGCTGATGTCGGCGCGACGGCGGCCCTGGCCAAGAAATACGGCGCCCTGACCTATCTGGACGAAGTACACGCCGTAGGCATGTACGGTCCGCGCGGCGGCGGCGTCGCCGAGCGCGACGGCGTCATGGACCAGATCGACATCATTGAGGGCACCCTGGCCAAGGCGTTCGGCGTCATGGGCGGGTACATCACCGGCAATACCGAGGTGATTGACGCCATCCGCCTGATGGCGTCGGGCTTTATCTTCACGACCTCGCTGCCGCCTGCCTTGACTGCTGGCGCCCTGGCCAGCGTCAAGTGGCTCAAGCAGCACCCCGAGGTGCGCGAGATTCACCAGGAACGCGCTCAGACTCTGAAGGCCATGTTCCAGGCCGCAGGCCTCCCGGTCATGGAAAACGAAAGCCACATCGTGCCGGTGATGGTGGGCGACCCGACGCACACCAAGCTGATCAGCGACATGCTGCTGGCCGATCACGGCGTATACGTTCAGCCGATCAACTATCCGACCGTGCCGCGCGGCACCGAACGGCTACGCTTCACCCCGACGCCTTTCCACACCGACGATATGATGCGCAAGCTCGTCGGGGCGATGGAAAAGCTCTGGGCTCATTGCAACGTCGCCCGTATGGGCGGCCACGCCGCCTGAGGCGGGGCGAGGGGGCTAACGCCCCCGTCGCACGCCCTTGCCCAGGCCGATCTGCTTGGCGAAGTCCGATCGACGCGCTGCATAGGCGGGCGCAACCATCGGATAATCGGCTTGCAGGCCCCATTTGCGCCGATAGTCCTCGGGGCTCATATCGTAGTGCGAGCGCAGATAGCGCTTCAGCATTTTCAGGCGTTTTCCATCCTCCAGGCAGACAATGTAGTCGTGCTGGATCGAGCGGGAAACCGGAACGGCGGGCTTAGCCTTCTCGGCGATGCGCGGTTCTTCAGCGCCATTCAGGGTCGATAGCGCTCCGTGCACGGTGCGGATCAATTCGGGAATGACTGACTGGGAGACAGTGTTCTGCCCCACATAGGCGGCAACAATATCGGCGCTCAGCGCCAGAAGGTCGGGAGATTTTCCGCCGTTGATGTCTGCATCCCCGTTTTGCGCCGTCATCGGTAATCGCCCTCTTTGTTGCTACACTGCCTTGGCCGGGCGGAATCATCGCCTGGCAGGCGACGAACGCGTAACTTTCTCCGAGGTTCCGAGATTGATCGCGGCGCAGAGCCCGTTAAAGAGAGCGCCATCGACTCCCCCGCAGCGTCTGGAGACCGCCCATGACCGCACCAGCTTCCACCCTGACCGCCTTCTTCGGCGCTGACCTCGCCACGGCGGACCGTGACATCTTCGACCGGATCGGGCTGGAGTTGGGGCGTCAGCAAAACCAGATCGAGCTGATCGCGTCGGAGAACATCGTCTCGCGGGCGGTACTGGAGGCTCAGGGTTCGATCCTGACCAACAAGTACGCCGAGGGTTATCCCGGCAAGCGCTACTATGGCGGCTGCGAATATGTCGACGAGATCGAGATCATCGCCATTGAGCGCGCCAAGCAGTTGTTTGGCGCCGGCTTCGCCAACGTCCAGCCGCATTCGGGTTCGCAGGCCAACCAGGCGGTGTTCATGGCCCTCCTGCAGCCGGGAGACTGCTTCCTGGGCATGGACCTGGCCGCCGGCGGCCATTTGACGCACGGCAGCCCCGCCAACCAGTCTGGCAAGTGGTTCAAGCCGGTGAATTACACCGTGCGCCAGCAGGACCAGCTGATCGATTATGATAACGTCGCCGAGGTGGCGGAGCGCGAGAAGCCCAAGCTGATCATCGCCGGCGGCAGCGCCTACAGCCGCGAGATCGACTTCGCCCGCTTCCGGGAAATTGCCGACAGCGTCGGGGCCTATCTGATGGTCGACATGGCCCACTTCGCGGGTCTCGTGGCCGGTGGCGCCTATCCCAGCCCGATTCCGCACGCCCACATCGTGACGACCACCACGCACAAAACCCTGCGCGGTCCGCGTGGAGGGTTGGTGCTGACCAATGACGAGGCGATCATCAAGAAGGTCAATTCGGCGGTGTTCCCCGGCCTGCAGGGTGGTCCGCTGGAACACGTCATCGCCGCCAAGGCCGTGGCGTTCGGTGAAGCCCTGCGCCCTGATTTCAAGGCTTATGCGCGGCAAGTGATCGCCAATGCCCGGGCCTTGGCCGAGGCTCTGGGCAAGTCGGGCGTCAACATCGTGTCTGGCGGCACCGACAGCCACCTCATGCTTGTGGACCTGCGTCCCAAGGGCGTGACCGGCCGCGATGCGGAGCACAGCCTCGAGCGCGCCTACATGACCTGCAACAAGAACGGTGTGCCCTTCGACACGGCGCCGTTCACGGTCACCTCGGGCATTCGCCTGGGTACGCCGGCGGGCACGACGCGGGGCTTCATGGAAGCCGAGTTTACCCGGGTTGGCGAGCTGATCGGCGAGGTCATCAACGGTCTGGCCGCTCACGGCGCTGACGGCAATGCCGCGGTCGAGGCCAAGGTTCGCGAGGAAGTCCTGGCCTTGACGGGCCGCTTCCCGATCTACAACTAATAGGCCGAACAAAGCCGCAGGGGGCTAGATCATGCGCTGCCCGTTCTGTGGACACGCCGAAAGCCAAGTAAAGGACAGCCGCCCGTCGGAAGACGGCGCGGCCATCCGGCGTCGTCGCGCCTGCCCGGAGTGCGGCGGACGTTTCACCACCTTCGAACGGGTCCAGTTGCGGGAACTGACGATTCTCAAGCGATCGGGGCGTCGCTCGCCGTTCGATCGTGAGAAGCTGGTGCGCTCGATTGCCCTGGCCACCCAGAAGCGCCCCGTGGACGCAGAGCGTGTGGATCGCATGATCAACGGCATCGTTCGACAGCTGGAAAGCATGGGCGAGACCGAGCTTCCGTCCTCGACGGTGGGCGAAATGGTCATGAAGGCGTTGAAGGCGCTCGATGACGTGGCCTATGTCCGCTACGCCTCGGTCTATCGCGATTTCAAGGAAACTAGCGATTTCGCAAAGTTTCTGGGCGAAGAAGGCCTGAGCGACGTCGCGGACGAAGAGGTATAGGCGCATTCTGTATCGATTGCGGCTGAGTCTGTTGGCGACGCGCCAGCGCCGGCCCTGGAGTTCGAGTTAGATGGTTGAAGAGAAGATCCGCCTGCTGATCGTGGAGGGCCGAAGCTATTCGGGCATCTCCGACGAACTGCTGCGCGGAGCCGTGCAGGCGATTGAGGCCTACGGCGCCGACTATGACATCATCACCGTTTCCAGCGCCCTGCAAATCCCCGGCGCGGTGGCGATGGCCGAAGAGGCCGGTCATCGTCCGGTTGGCATTCAGTATGACGGTTATGTCGCTTTGGGCTGTGTGATTCGCGGCGAGACCTATCATTTCGAGATCGTCGCCAACGAAACCGCGCGTGGCCTGCAGGATCTGTGCATTGGCAAGCGTCTGGCGATCGGCTTTGGCGTGCTGACCGTCGATGAGGAAGACCAGGCCTGGACCCGCGCCAAGGTCAGTGAAGGCGATCGCGGCGGCGCTGCGGCCAAGGCCTGCCTGGAAACCGTCGCCCTGAAGCGTCAATTGCTGGGGCAGACCCGATGAGCAAGAACAACCGCATCCAGCCCCGCTCGGTGGCCCGTCTGGCCGCCGTCCAGGCCCTGTACCAGATGGAAGTCTCGGGCGTGGGCGTCGACGCTGTGGTTCGCGAGTTCTCCGAACACCGCTTCGATCGTGACGTGGACGGCCCCGACGGCGACCAGCTGGCCGCCGCCGACGAGACCTTCTTCGCCGAGCTTGCCAAGGGCGTTGTGGACAAGCAGGGCGAGGTCGATCAAGCCATCGTCAAGCGCCTGGCCTCGGGCTGGCGCCTGGATCGTCTGGACGCAACCGCCCGCGCTGTGCTGCGAGCCGGCGCGTTCGAGCTGATGCATCGACCGGACGTGCCGACCGAGGTCGTCATCGACGAGTATGTCGAGATCGCCAAGTCGTTCTTCGAAGGACCGGAGGCTGGTTTCATCAATGGCGCCCTCGACGCGATCGCCCGCGATGCACGAACCTGACGCCGACGACGACTGGTTCGCCGACGAGCCGCCGTCCGAAACGGCGGAGCGGCCGGCTGCCAATGAGTTCGACCACATAGCGCGCCTGCTTCGGCCGTTGACGCGCGGCGATCCGGTCGCGCTGGACCTGCTGGATGACGCGGCGGTGCTCCCCTCGCGCATCGACCATGACTTGGTGATCACCAAGGACGCTATGGTCGCCGGGGTGCATTTCCTGGCTGGCGAAGACCTGGACCTTGTCGCCAAGCGGTTGCTGCGCACCAATCTGTCAGACTTGGCGGCCAAGGCGGCCGAACCCTACGGCTACTTCCTGGCGGTGGGCTGGCCCTCGGGCACCACCATCGAGGATCGCGAGACCTTTGCGCGTGGGCTGGCCGAGGACGGCGAGCTTTATGACATCAACCTGCTGGGCGGCGACACCGTCAGCACCTCCGGCGCCCTAGTCGTTTCGGCGACTTTCCTGGGCTGGGTCCCCGTCGGCGACGCGGTGCTTCGGCGCGGCGCCAGGGTCGGCGACCGCCTGATGGTCAGCGGGACTATCGGCGACGGCTGGCTGGGCCTGCTGGCCCACTGGGGCGAAGTGGAGGATCCGGATGGCAGCCTGGTGAGCAGCTATCGGCTGCCGCCGCCGCGCCTGAGCATCCGCGACGCCCTGCGAGCCTATGCCCGCGCCGCCGCCGACGTCTCAGACGGCCTGCTGGCCGACGCCGCCCACGTGGCCAAGGCCAGCGGTCTGCGCGTGCTGGTCGACCTTGACCGCTTGCCGCTGTCCCCCGGAGCCCGCAACTGGCTCAGCGCCCAGCCGGAAGCCGGCGAGGCGCGGATGTCTCTGGCTTCGGGCGGCGACGACTACGAGATCGTTTGCGCCGTCGATCCTACCGATGTGGCCGCCTTCCAGGCCGCCGCCATGGCCTCGGGCGTGCCCGTCCGCGACATCGGCGAGTTTGTGGAAGGCGAGGGTGTCTGCGCCCTGTTCAAGGGCAAGGACATCACGCCGGAGCGTCTCGGCTGGCTCCACGGCTAGGCGGTAGCAAAACTTCAAGGCTTGGCTGGTATGGAAGGGCGCATGACCGCTCCATTAGCCTTCACGCGCCGCTTCCTGGTCACCGCCGCCTTGCTGGCCGTGGCCGGTCCCGCCTTGGCGAGCGGACCGCCCAAGAAAAAAGAAGGCGAGGCCGCTGCGCCTGATCCGACGGTCAAGCTCCAGCCCATCGCCGTGCCGATCATTGTTGGTGGCAAGCTGCTGAACTACGTCTTCGTCAACATGACGCTGAAAATGGCGGCCGCCGTCCCGGTGACCGTGATGGATGGGCAGGAGCCGTTGCTCCGTGACGCCATCGTCAAGGCGGCCCATCGTACGCCTTTCACGGCATCCGACACCTATAGCGAGGTTGACGCCGTCAAGCTCAAGGCCGTTGTGATGCGCGAGGCCGCCACCCTTGTGGGCAAGGGCAAGGTCGTCTCGGTGGAGATCACCAAGCAGATCGCCCGCAAGCAGATCCCGCATCCGTCCGGCCCGAAGCGCGCCGCGGCTGCCGCGTCCGGCGGCCATGCCGCCGCCGCTGCCGCGCACCACTAGGCTCGCTTCGAACAATCGTTTCATGGCGCCCGGCGGCCTGCACGCCCACGGGTTGCGCACCCCTGTCCCATTTGGCACTGTCCACGCCTTGGCGCGTGGTGCGCGCCAATTCAGGGAGCATCGAGGGGGCATGAGGCCATAAGGCCCGCCCGTCGATCCGGACGATCTCGCGATCTGATCACTTGATCGGTCGCGTGTGTCGCGACCGGACGGCGTCCCCCTCGTGATTGGAAGCGCGAAGGGGCAATTTACGGATGAGTTCTTGGCTTATACTGGCCATAGCGGCCGGGCTGCTGGCGGTGCTGTATGGCGCCGTGCAGACGGCCAGCTTGATGCGGGCCTCGCCCGGCAATGCGAAGATGCAGGAGATCGCCGCGGCGATCCAGGAAGGCGCTCAGGCCTATCTGAACCGCCAGTACACCACCATCGCCCTGGTCGGCGTCGTGGTCATCGCGCTTCTGGCGTTTTTCTTTAAGTCCTGGGAGCAGCCCGTCGGCTTCGCCTTGGGCGCGATCCTGTCGGGAGCCGCAGGCTTTGCCGGCATGCTGATCTCGGTCCGCGCCAATGTGCGCACGGCCCAGGCCTCGTCCGAGAGCCTGGCCAAGGGCCTGTCGATGGCCTTCACCTCCGGCGCCGTAACCGGCATGCTGGTGGCCGGCTTCGCCCTGATCGGCGTGGCGGGCTATTTCGCCCTGCTGACCGGTCCTGGAGGCTATGCCGGCACCGACCGCGTGGTGGTTGATTCGCTGGTCTCGCTGGGCTTCGGCGCCAGCCTGATCTCGATCTTCGCCCGTCTGGGCGGCGGCATCTTCACCAAGGGCGCCGACGTGGGCGGCGATCTGGTGGGCAAGGTGGAAGCCGGCATCCCGGAAGATGACCCCCGCAACGCCGCGACCATCGCCGACAACGTCGGCGACAATGTCGGCGACTGCGCCGGCATGGCCGCCGACCTGTTCGAAACCTATGCGGTGACCACGGTCGCCACCATGGTGCTGGCGGCGATCTTCTTCCGCGGCACCGAAGCTGTGACGGCAATGATGCTGCTGCCGCTGGCCATCTGCGCGGTCTGCATCGTCACCTCGATCATCGGCGTGTTCTTCGTCCGCCTGGGCAAGAGCCAGAATATCATGGGCGCCCTCTACAAGGGCCTCATCGTCACCGGCCTGCTGTCGATCCCGGCTGTCTGGTACGTGATCCATCAACTGGTCCCGGCCGCCGTCACCGTTGGCGACCAGACCTTCGACGCCAACAGCCTGTTCTATTGCGGCCTGGCTGGCCTGGGCGTCACCGCCCTGATCGTGATGATCACCGAGTACTATACCGGCACCAACTTCCGTCCGGTGAAGTCGGTGGCTCAGGCCTCGGTCTCGGGTCACGGCACGAACGTGATCCAGGGTCTGGCCATGTCGCTGGAATCCACGGCCCTGCCGGCCCTGACCATCATCGTCGGCATCGTGGTGACCTACAATCTGGCGGGCCTGTTCGGCATCGCCATCGCTACGACCACCATGCTGTCCCTGGCCGGCTTCATCGTCGCCCTGGACGCCTTCGGCCCGGTTACTGACAACGCCGGCGGCATTGCCGAGATGGCCGGCCTTCCACCGGAAGTTCGTGTCACCACCGACGCCCTGGACGCCGTGGGCAACACCACCAAGGCTGTCACTAAGGGCTACGCCATCGGTTCGGCCGGCCTGGGGGCTTTGGTGCTGTTCGCCGCCTATACCGAAGACCTGAAGTTCTTCTCGGCCAATGCGGCGCCGGGCAGCTTCTTCGAGGGCATGGGTCCGGTGACCTTTGACCTGTCCAATCCCTATGTGGTGGTCGGCCTGCTGTTCGGGGGGCTGCTGCCCTTCCTGTTTGGCGGCATGTCGATGACCGCCGTTGGGCGGGCCGCCGAGGCCGTCGTGGCCGAGGTTCGTCGCCAGTTCCGCGAGAACCCGGGCATCATGACCTATGAGGTCAAGCCCGAGTACGGCAAGGCGGTCGACATCCTGACCAAGGCCGCGATCCGCGAAATGATCGTGCCCAGCCTGCTGCCGGTCGTGTCGCCGATCGTGCTGTTCTTCGTGATCAACGCCATCGCCGGCAAGGTCGACGCCTTTGCTTCGCTGGGCGCCATGCTGATGGGCGTGATCGTCACCGGCCTGTTCGTCGCCATCTCGATGACCAGCGGCGGCGGCGCCTGGGACAACGCCAAGAAGGTGATCGAGGAAGGCTTCACCGACAAGGACGGCGTCCTGCACACCAAGGGTTCGGAGGCTCACAAGGCCGCCGTCACCGGCGACACCGTCGGCGACCCCTACAAGGACACCTCGGGTCCCGCCGTGAACCCGATGATCAAGATCACCAACATCGTGGCTCTGCTGCTGCTGGCGGTCCTGGCCCACGGCGTCTGATCCAGACGCGCCGTAGAAACGACGACGCCCCGGAGAGTGATCTCCGGGGCGTTTCCATTTCAGCCTCGGCTGACAGGCTTAGTTATGGCGGCCATCGTGGCGACCGTCATGACGGCCATCGCGACCATCCCGGTCGTGGCGGTCACGATCCTGGCGGTCGTGCTTCTGGACGTAGATGCGCTGGCTCAGGCGGTCGAAGCGCAGGTCCAGGTCACGGCGTTCCTGCATCGACAGGCCGCCGCCACTGCGACGGTACTGGACTTCAAGGCGCCCCAGGCTGCGGAACTCGTCGCGCAGGCGGCGGGCTTCCGAGCGGGTGATCTCGCCGCTGCGGACGCCCTGATCGATACGGCGATCCAGATTGGCCTGACGCTGATTGACGGACTGCCAGGGGGCGGCTTGGGCGGCGAGGGGAGCAGCTGAAACGATGGCCAAGGCGGAGAGCGAGAGGAGGAGGCGCTTCATGGCGAGAACCTTTTTTCGAAACTTGCGATCGCTGGGGAGTGCGATCTGATGAGCCCATAGACCACTCCTCATCTGAACGTTCCCGGACCCCCTTGTTATGTTGGGTTCATGAGGACCACCGGGTGAGTGAACGGAACCCCTCCAGGATCGTTGAGCCCCGAAGCCGAGCTTCTCGGCATCTAGAGTTGACGGGGCGTACACGTGACATTGCAGCAAGGGCTGTCCTTCGGCCTGATCGGCGCGACGGTGCTGTGTTTCATCTGGGGGCGTTGGCGCTATGACCTCATCGCGCTGGGGGCGCTGGCGGCGGGCATTGCCACGGGGCTGATTCCGATCGAAGCTGCCTTCTCGGGCTTTTCCAATGATATCGTCATCATCATCGCCAGCGCCCTGGTGCTGAGCGCAGCCATCGCCCGATCCGGGCTGGTCGACATGTTGATGGCGCCGCTACTGCCCCATTTGAAGGACGAGCGCTCCCAGGTGCCGGTACTGGCGGGAGTGACCACCATTCTTTCGATGGCGACCAAGAATGTCGGCACCCTGGCGCTGATGATGCCTTCGGCTCTCCAGATAGCCAAGCGTAGTGGAGTTTCGGCAGGCCGGCTGCTGATGCCGATGTCCTTTGGGTCCCTTGTCGGAGGACTGGCCGTGTTGGTTGGCACCTCGCCGAACATCATCGTCTCCGAGGTGCGGGACAAGGCGTTGGGCAAGCCATTCCTGATGTTCGACTTCCTGCCGGTGGGCGGAACCCTGGCGATTTTGGCCGTGATCTATCTGTCCTTTGCCTATCGCCTGTTGCCCAAGGGTCGGGTGGCGACGATCGATGTGGACGCCGCCCTGGCCGCCAACGCCTATGTGACCGAGGTCGAGGTTCCGGAGGGTTGGGCGTTCGAGACCTCGACTGTTCGAGACCTTGTCGCCGCCGCAGGCGGTGGGGTGAGCATCGTGACGATCCTGCGCGGTCGTGAACGTCTGAACTCGCCCCACCCCAACCGCAAGATCCTCCCGGGAGACGTCCTGCTTCTGGAAGGCGAGCATCAGTTGCTCAACGAACTGATCGTGCGGGCGAAGTTCAAGTTCAATGACGCCGATCGACCGATCGTCATGGAGCAGCCTACCGACGAGGTGCGGGTGGTCGAGGCGGTTGTCGGCGCTGAGTCCGATCTCATCGGCCAGACGGCCAAGGGCCTCAAGCTCAACCAAACCCAGGGCGTGAACATCCTCGGTGTCAGCCGGAGCGGCTATCGGATGGCCGGCAGGCTGGCGACGGTGCGCCTGCGGGCCGGTGACATCCTGGTTCTGCAGGGATCTGAGCAGCAACTGCCCCTGGCCCTTCAGGCGCTCGGCTGCCTCCCGCTCGCCGAACGCGAGGTGCGGCTCGGCGGCGTTAGACACGCGCTCTTGCCAACCGGGATACTGGCGGCGGCGATGCTGCTGGTGGCGTTCGGCTTGATCCCCGTTGCCGCGGGTTTTTTTGGCGCGGCGGTGCTGGTGATTGCGACGGGGGCGTTGCGCATGCGCGAGGCCTACACGTCGTTGGAAGGGCCGGTCCTGATCCTGGTCGCAGCCCTGATCCCGGTCAGCGATACGGTCCAGGCCAGCGGCGGCACGGACCTGATCGCCGGCTGGCTTTCGGGCGCGTTCCAGGGGATGCCGCCTCTGTTGACGCTCACCGCGATGATGGCGGTCGCCATGGCCGCGACGCCGTTCCTGAACAACGCCGCAACGGTGCTGATCGTCGCGCCGATTGGCCTGAGCCTGGCCCAGCGCCTTGGCTTGAGCCCCGATCCGTTCCTGATGGCAGTCGCGGTGGGCGCGGGGTGTGACTTCCTCACCCCGATCGGTCACCAGTGCAATACGCTGGTCCTGGGCCCCGGGGGATACAAGTTCAGCGACTATGCGAGGCTTGGCGCACCTTTGACGGTACTGATTCTTGCGGTCGCTCCGTTACTGATCACGTTGTTCTGGCCCTTCGCGGGGGGGCAGGCGGCCTAGTAGACGTCTTCGGGGTCGAACTGCATGTCGGACAAGGTGTTCTGCTCGGTACCGCGTCGTTCCTGGCCCGAGAACTCGTGGTCGATCCGTCGGCGACGGCAGGGCCCGAAATAGTCGCCCACCCGTACGAACGGACGGGGATTGCTGATCACCTCATTGAGGCGGTGCATGACGCCGCGCGCGTTGAGCGGCTTGGCCAGGAATTCGGTGACGCCCGCCATGCGCGCCTCGTCCAGGCTGCGCTTGGTGGCGTGGCCGGTGATCATGATGATCGGCACATAGGGGCAAGGACTGGCTGTGGAGGTGCGGATCCACTTGATGAAGGCAAGGCCGTCTACGGGCTGCATCATCAGGTCGGTGAAGACGATGTCGACTTCCCGGCCGTTCAGGGTGCGCAGCGCCTGCAGGCCGTCGTCGGCTTCCTGGATGTCGCGAATGCCAAAAGACTTCAGGATCGCGCCCAGGATCTTGCGCATGTTCATGTTGTCGTCGACGACGAGCACGGACAGCGACTTCAGGTCCATCCCGCTCACTTTCCCCGCCTCCAGATGTCGACAATGCAGAAGTCTTGGGAACCTTGCGCCCCTTGCTGAGAACTTGCCTTGCCGCTGGTTTATGAAGTGTTTCTGGCTAGATATGGACCCATGGAATCGTCATGACTGAACCTTAACTATGGGCTATGTCGGGTATGTCTCTCTCGTTACAGTAGGCGTGAAATTTCCGACTGTCGCGAGGCGCGAAAAAGGCCGCGCTCGGCGAGAGCACGGCCTTTTTGCAGCTTGGTGGTGCGTTACGGCCTAGCGGCGATCGCCGGGACGGCTTCCGGGCACGTTGTCGTCGTCGTTGGGCAGCATGCCGCCGCGACCGACGTTGCCGAGCAACTGTTCGAGAATGGTCATTTCACGACCGCGGGTCGGCGTTTCGCGACCGTTGTAGGCGATGACCTTGCCGTCCTTCAGGGTGAAGGTGTCGACCGAAGCGACCTTCTCGTCGGCCGGATTGAACTTGATGGCGATGACATCGCGCTTGATCACGCGCGGCTTGTAGAACGCCACCCGGTCAGTGGTCTGGGACACATAGTACCAGGTGTTGGGGTCGAAGGTTGAAATGGTCGAGGGCGAACCCAGCTTCTCCATCAAGGTGGACTTGCTGTCCTCGCCTACCTTCATGTCAGCCGGGCGGGCCTCGATCGCCTGGAAACCGGAATAGCTCGTCAACGGCGTGCAGCCGGACACTACGGCAGACAGGCCGAGGGCGGCGGCGACAAAAACGGCGGGACGAAACATGTAGGCTCCGGAACCGGAAAAATGCTGGACTTTGACCTATCGCCCGCAGGGGCTTAGTTCAATGGCCCGCGTGGACCGGCAGCTCATCTAGTTCCGGGTCGCGGCGAAATAGAGGCGTTGAATGATTCTGGATCGATTGCTCAAACCCAGGCCAGCCAAGGCGGCGGGGGCCAAGCTCTACGCTTCTGCCGTTGCCCAGGCGCGTTCCGCCCCGCTTTACGCGGCGATGGGCGTTCGCGACTCACTGGAGGGCCGGTTCGAGCTTTTCACCCTCCACGTCGTGCTTCTGCTGGAACGGTTGAAGGGGCAGGGCGATCTTGCCGCTGAAACATCGCAGGCCGTTTTCGACGCCTATGTGCGCGGACTGGATGATGCTTTCCGCGAGATCGGCGTGTCAGACACGGCCGTGGGCAAGAAGATGAAGAAGCTGGCCGGCGCCTTCTACGGCCGCCTGAAGGCGTTCGACGAGGCTGCGGCCACGTTGCCGGACCGCACCGCCCTCGGCCAGATGATCGGCCGCACGGTTTTGGAAGAGCGCGGCGAGGGCGATCCTGAAGCGCTGACGACCTATATAATCGCCGTGCGCGAACATCTGGCCGACCAGTCGCTGGACGCCCTGCTGGAAGGAGAAGCGCAATGGCCGAACCCGTAAACACGCCCTGGCCCTGCGAAGTCCCGCTGGCCCGCGTTGATCGCGGCGACGTCAGCCTGAAGCTCGAACCCGACGCCGATCAGCGCAAGGCTATCGCCAAGCAGTTGGGCCTGGTGCGTCTGGAGGAGTTTTCGGCCGAGGTTTATCTCAGCTCGTGGATGGACGGCGCCGAGGTGGCGGGCCGTCTACGCGCGCGGGTGATCCAGCTTTGCAGCGTGTCGGCGGACGACTTCGAGGACTCCATCGAGGCGCGGTTCACGGTCCATGTGATTCCGGCCAATAGCGAGCACGCGCCGGCCGAAGAGGGCGGCGAGCTGGGCCTCGATCCCGAGGCTGATGATCCACCGGACGTGCTGGAGGGTGATGTCATCGATGTCTCGGGCTATGTCCTGGAACATCTGGCGCTTGAGCTGGATCCATTTCCTCGTAAGCCGGGCGCAGTGTTCGAGAATCCTCTGCCGACAGCGGAAATCTCGCCCTTCGCCGCGCTCAAGGCGCTCAAACCCAAGGGCGATTCGGACTAAACGGGTCCGACTCGCCGCGCTTGCGTGATACTCATGCAGGCGCCTCAGGAGCTCAAAGCGCCAAAGTGTCCAAGAACATAGTCATTTCGATCGACGCCATGGGCGGCGATCACGGCCCGTCAGTCGTTGTGCCGGGCGTGGCCAAGGCCGCCCAAATGCTGCCGGGTGTGCGCTTTCTGCTTCATGGCGACGAAATCAGGCTGAATGCCGAGCTTGCGAAGGCTCCGGCGGCCAGGGCGGTAAGCGAGGTCCGGCACACCGACAAGCATATCGCCATGGACGAGAAGCCCGCCCAGGCGATGCGCAGGGGCAAGGGCTCAAGTCTCTGGAACGCTGTGGAGTCGCTACGGGAGGGTGAGGCGCAAGCTTGCGTTTCGGCCGGCAATACCGGGGCCCTAATGGCCATCTCCAAGCTGATCCTGCGCATGGGCGCGGATCTGGAGCGTCCCGCCATCGTCGCCAGCTGGCCGACCATGAAGGGCATCACGGCGGTTCTCGATGTCGGCGCCAATGTCGAGAGTGACGCAGCCCAACTGGTCGAATTTGCGATCATGGGCGCGGCCTTTCACCACGCGGTGCACGGCTCCATGCGCCCGACGGTCGGCCTGCTCAACGTCGGTTCGGAAGACCAAAAGGGCCACGAAGAGGTGCGTGAGGCGCACGCTATTCTCAAGGAAACCCAGCTCGATTTCGACTATCGCGGCTTCGTCGAGGGCAATGACATTGCCTATGGCACTGTTGATGTTGTCGTTACGGACGGTTTCACCGGCAATGTGGCGTTGAAGACCGCCGAGGGGCTGGCGAGGTTTTTCTCCAACGAGATCAAGTCGACCCTGACCTCCGGACCCTTGGCCATGCTGGGCGCCTTGATCGCGTCGGGCGCGCTGAAGCAGATGCGTGAGCGGCTCGACCCGGGCAGGGTCAATGGCGGGCCGCTCTTGGGTTTGAATGGTATCGTGGTCAAAAGTCACGGCGGCGCGGACGCCAAGGGCTTCGCCTCGGCGTTACGGGTCGCCGCAGATCTGGCGCGGAGCGACTTCACGGCCGAAATAGATCGAAATCTGAAGCGCCTGACCGCTCCGGCGGCCCCGGGCGGCGCCAGCGACGGGGCTGCCTCCGCCTGCGTCGAGCGCGATGGAGCAAGCGAGTGAGCGTAATCCGCAGCGTGGTCACGGGTGTCGGCGCCTATCTGCCGCCGCTGATCGTCACCAATAATGACCTGGCCAAGTTCGTCGACACCAGCGATGAGTGGATCGCCGAGCGTACGGGCATCCGTCAGCGCCACCAGGCGGCCGAGGACCAGGCTGTGTCGGATCTGGCCGTGGAGGCCGCCAGGTCGGCGCTTCAGGCCGCCGGCAAAACCGCCATGGACGTTGACCTGATCATCGTCGCGACCACGACGCCCGACCTGACCTTCCCGGCGACGGCCACCATCGTGCAGCGCAAGCTGGGCGCGCCGGTTGGCATCGCCTTCGACATCCAGGCGGTCTGCTCCGGCTTCGTCTATGCGCTCAGCGTCGCCGATGGCTTCGTGGCGCGCGGCCATGCCAAGTGCGCCCTGGTGATCGGGGCTGAGACCATGACCCGTCTGATGGACTGGTCCGATCGCGGGACGTGCGTGCTGTTTGGCGACGGCGCAGGGGCCGTGGTGCTGGAACCACGAGAAGGGCAGGGGACGACCGACGATCAGGGCCTGCTGAGCTTTGCCCTGCGCGCCGACGGGACCAAACAGGACCTGCTCTATGTCGATGGCGGCCCGTCGAGCACCGGCACGGTCGGAAAGCTGCGGATGCTGGGCAACCAGGTGTTCAAGCACGCCGTGATCAACATTTCCGAGGCGATCCATGCGGCCGCCGATTCGGCGGGCGTCGCCATCGCCGATGTCGACTGGTTCATCCCGCACCAGGCCAACCAACGGATCCTTGCGGGCGTGGCTCATCGTGTCGGACTGGACGAGAACAAGGTCATCTCGACTGTCGCCATCCATGCCAACACCTCGGCCGCCTCGATCCCGCTGGCCTTCGCTCACGGCGTCGCCGACGGCCGCATCAAGCCCGGTCAGCTTCTGCTGCTGGAAGCCATGGGTGGCGGGCTGACCTGGGGCGCCTGCCTTCTGCGCCTGTGACGCGCAGCCGCGCCCGGCTTGCGGGAGGGTGTGAGGTCTCGCCCTTGAGGCTTTGACTTCATGCGATAATCGCGGCATGCAGTCTGGGCTAAACGTCAGCGTTCGCTGAGTGAAGGCGACGACCTTCGTTTGAGTGGACCAAGTGTTGTCAATCTGGCGCGGCCCCTCGTGGACCCGCCAAAGCGCGTAGGGGGCGTCATGAAGGGCGCGACATTGACCCGGGCTGACCTCTGCGAGGCGGTCCACGAAGAGGTCGGTTTGACCCGGCAGGATTGCGCGGGTCTGGTCGAGCGTACGCTCGATCTGGTGGCCGAGGCGCTTGAGGGCGGCGAAACGGTCAAGCTGTCGGGCTTTGGCGTCTTTCAGGTCCGCGACAAGCGGGCGCGGATGGGCCGTAATCCCAAGACCGGCGAGCCGGCCGAGATCGAACCCCGCCGGGTGATCGGTTTCCGCGCCTCGCAGGTCATGAAGGCGCGCATCGACCGCGCCCTGGGCGGCTAGGCACACACGCGGTGGCGAAGGGGCCCAACGCCTTCCGCACGATCTCCGAAGCCGCTGAAGAGCTGGGCGTGCCGCAGCATGTCCTGCGGTTCTGGGAAACCAAGTTCTCCTTCATACGGCCCATGAAGCGGGCCGGCGGCCGGCGATTCTATCGCCCGCAGGACATCGCCGTCCTGAACGGCGTGCGCGTGCTGCTGCACGGCGAAGGCCTGACCATCAAGGGCGTTCAGAAGCTGCATCGCGACCAGGGCTTGTCTCATGTCATCGCGGCGGGTCTGGGCTCCAATGGCTCGGCCATGCTGGATGCTGGCGCCGTCGGCGCGATCGAGGCTGCTTCAGGTCATGAACTGGCGGAGGCGGCCCGCGATCGGCTGGCCTTCGTCCTGGACAATCTCGAGGTCGTCAAGGCGCGTCTGGACGGGCTTCTGAAGCGCCAGTAGGGCGCTTGGAAATTCCCCTGGAATACCGGTTGCGGAGGTCAGGGCCGGCGCCTATAAGAGCGCCTCTTCCGTCGGAGCGTGGCGCAGCCTGGTAGCGCACTTGACTGGGGGTCAAGGGGTCGCAGGTTCAAATCCTGTCGCTCCGACCATTTCCGCAAGGGAATAAACGGAAGAACGGAAAGGCCGCCCTACGGGGCGGCCTTTTTCGGTTTCTCCCTGCTAGCGGATGACGGGCTTGTCGGCCTTGCCCATCCACGACATCAGCGGCATCAGCGGCAGGCCCCAGGCCAGGCCGACGATGGCGAAGTACAGCAGATGCACCGCGCGGTTGTCGGGCAGATAGTCATAGAGCGTGGTGGCGATCACCACATAGGCGGTCAGGAAGACCATGATGCCCAGGCCCCCGATCAGCTTGCGCAGCCGGGCGGGAATCAACAGGCGGGCCGCAGTCGGGGAAGGGCTCAAGCGGGTCTCCGGATCAGGCCAAGCACGGCCAGGAAAAGCGTGGCGCCGATACTGGCGACGATCAGGCCGCCCCAAAAGCCGGCTAGCGGCAATTCCAGGCGCTGGGCGATGAAGACGCCGATAAAGGCTCCGATCACGCCAATCAACAGCTTGAAGAACAGGGAGTGACGGCGCCCCAGCACAAGGTCGGCGAACCAGCCGGCAAAGATGCCGATCAGCGCCGTGGCGAACACTCCAACACCACTCATCAGGTCCTCCCGCCGAGCAGATTGTCGGCGCCGGCATCTTCGCACGAAAATCCCTTAAGCGTCATAGGCGATGGACGGCGGCGCGCGCCGGGAGTACGGGTCGGCCGGTCGCATTTCGGCCCAGAATTGTCGCTTTGTCCGGTAGCATGACGTCTTTCCTGCGCTCTGACCGTTCCCGTCCCGTCGCCATCTGGCTGTTCATCGTGGCGGCCCTGGTGTTTGCCATGGTCGTCGTCGGCGGGGCTACACGCCTGACGGACTCCGGTCTTTCGATCACGGAGTGGAAGCCCATTATGGGCGCCCTGCCGCCCATGTCTGAGGCCGCCTGGCAGGCCGATTTCGAGCTCTACAAGCAGATCCCGCAATACAAGCTGGTCAATGCCGGCATGACGCTTGAGGCCTTCAAGACGATCTTCTGGTGGGAGTGGGGCCATCGGTTACTTGGCCGTGTCGTCGGCGCAGCGTTCGCGATTCCATTCGCGTTCTTCCTGATCCGCCGAATGATCCCGCGCCGCCTGATCTGGCGTTGTGCGGTGATGCTGATGCTGGGCGGACTGCAGGGCCTGATCGGTTGGTGGATGGTGTCCAGCGGCCTGTCCGAGCGGGTGTCTGTGGCGCCCGAGCGGCTGATGACCCATCTGGGCCTCGCACTGGCGCTGTTCGTCATGCTGATCTGGACGGCGCTGGACGCCTGGGCCGGCTCGCCGCGCATCGAAGAGCGCTCGCCCTGGCGCGGCTGGGCCCTGGCCCTGCTGGGCGCCATCTACTTCCAAAGCCTGCTGGGCGCGCTCGTCGCAGGGAACGATGCGGGGCTGGTCTATAACGACTGGCCTCTGATGAACGGCGCGCTGCTTCCTGACCAGTATTTCGGGAAAAGCCTTTGGGGCACGCTGGCGCACAGTCACGGCGCGGTGCAATTGCACCACAGGCTCGGCGCCTATGTTCTGTTCGCAGCGGGGATCGTGGTGGGGGTGCTGGCCTTGCGATCGCGTCATCTGCCGCTTGAGGCCCGGATGGCCGGCATAGCGGTCGCGATCATCGTCACCCTTCAGGCGGCGCTGGGCGTCTGGACCCTGATGGCCCAGGTGCCCCTATCCCTCGGCGTGTTGCACCAGGCTGGGGCGGCGGTGCTGCTAGCCGCCGCCGCCGCCTTTGCCTGGCGCGTGCGCCGGCCCTAGCCCGACCCTGACGAAGCCATCAGGTCGGAAAGGGCCCTAAACCTTCATCGTCGCCCAGGGACCGGTGATCGCTAGGGTCATGCCTGGCCACTGGATGTTGACGAACAGGGTCTGGCCATCCGGCGAGAAGCAGGCGCCGGCGAACTCGGCATTGCCCTTGAAAACGTTGCGACCCAGAGTGAAGACCTTGCCCTGCGGGGTCACCATCTTGATGTGGTTCGGCTTGATCAGGGAATAGCGATCCTCGCAGACCACGATGTAGCCCTGGGGCGAGATCGTGATGTTGTCGGCATAGTCCAGAACGCGCGTATTATCGCTCTCGACGAACAGCTGCAGGCGGCCTGGATTATCGCGCTCGCCGACCTGACCCTCATCGGCGCTCGGCACGTAGCGGAAGATCTGCCCCGCGGCCTTTGGACCGCCCGAGGTCGCGGTGAAATAGAGCTCGCCCCGGCCCCACCACAGCCCTTCGCCTCGGGCAAATACGGCCGCGCCGACCGCATGGCCGCGCCGCCGGAGGTCGTCATCAGGGCTGTCAACGCCGTCCAGATCGATCCAGCGCGCATCCAGCCAAGCCGCGGGCTCGATCGTGCGGCTGGTCTGGTTGCGGCTGTCAGCGCCGCTCGCGACCCCGACGAAGCCGAGCGCCTGAAGCCGTCCGCCCGCCGCCAGGTTGCGTCGGTCGTTGGGCAGGAAACGGTAAAACAGACCGTCGCCGACGTCTTCGGTCATGTAGACCACGCCGGTGCTCGGATCGATGCAGGCGGCCTCGTGCTTGAAGCGGCCCATGGCTTTCAGCGGAACCGGCTCGACCAACCCCTTGGCGGTGCTGGGCACCTCGAAGACATAGCCGTGGTCTTTGTTGACTGACTTGCCCGCCTTCCGGACCGTCTCCTCGCACGTCAACCATGATCCCCACGGGGTGATCCCGCCCGCGCAGTTCACCGCCGTACCCGCCAGGCTGAGATGCTGGCTGATGGTCTGACCGCTCTTCAGGTCATAGACCACCGTAGTCGTTCCGCCCGGCAGTGGCAGGCCGCCCTCGGTAAAGTCGTAGACGCTTTGCCGGGCTATGTTCGGCGCCAGGCGTGAACCCATGCCGTAGGGACCCGTGTCGATATCGTCGTGGTCCAGCTCGTGGTTGCGGACGAGGGCGACACGGTCGCCGCCCAGGTCGAAGCAGCCCATGCCATCGAAGGCTCCCGGCACCACGAAACCGTCGGACATGGTCTCGCCCGCTTGGCTGATCACCCGGTAGGAGAAGCCGTCAGGCAGCTCCATCATGCCTTTGGGATCGGGACGCAACGGCCCATAGCCCTCGACCTGGTTGAGATAGGAGCCGGTGCTGGCGTTGTCCTGGGCGCGGGCTTGGAAGCCGGCGAAGGCCAGGCTTGTGGCGGCTGAGGAGATGAAGGCGCGACGGGAAAAGGTCATGGCAAAGGCGCTCCGAACAATGCTGGTCGTCATGCCCGCCATGCGTGACGCAAAGATGACGAGCCGATATGAGGTATTATGATACCGTATCTCGCAAACCCTTATGATACAAGGGTTTGTCGTGTTTCCTGCGTTCGCATTGTTGACAGGCGGCGAACCCTCCTGTACCTGCCGCCCCTCACGCAGACGGAGCCGTTCCTTTGGCTCCCGACGCACAAGGAATACGGATCAATCCCATGCAAAAGACCACGGCTTCCCTGAAGCCCGCCGAGGTCGAGAAGAAGTGGATCGTGGTCGACGCCCAAGACGCCGTTGTCGGTCGTCTGGCGACGTTCATCGCCATGCGTCTTCGCGGCAAGCATCGTCCCGACTACACCCCCAACGTTGACTGCGGCGACTTTGTCGTCGTGATCAACGCCGACAAGGTGAAGTTCACCGGCAAGAAGATGGACGACAAGGTTTACTATCGCCACACCGGTCACCCGGGCGGCGTCAAGTCGACCACCCCGCGCAAGCTGCTGGAAGGCCGCTTCCCGGAACGCGTCCTTGAAAAGGCCGTCGAGCGTATGCTGCCCAAGGAGAGCCCTCTGGCTCGCAAGCAGCTGACGCACCTGCTCATCTACAACAACGGTGAGCACCCGCACCAAGCGCAGAGCCCGGAAGCGATCGATTTCGCTGCGCGCAACGCCAAAAACACCCGGAGCGCCTAAGTCATGTCCGAAGCTCAAGGCTTTGACGCGCTGGCCAGCCTGTCCAGCAACCCCGAAGCGGCCGCTCCGGCCGTCCAGAAGATCGACGCCCAAGGCCGCGCCTATGCGACCGGCAAGCGCAAGAACGCGATCGCTCGCGTCTGGATCAAGCCCGGCAAGGGCACCATCACCATCAACGGCCGCGACCAGGAAGTTTACTTCGCGCGTCCGGTGCTGCGCATGATGATCGCTCAGCCCCTGCAGGTCACTGACCGCCTGGGTCAGTTTGATGTCGTCGTCACCGTTGAAGGCTCGGGCCTGTCGGGCCAGGCCGGCGCGGTGCGCCACGGCCTGTCCAAGGCCCTGACCTACTATGAGCCCTCGCTGCGTCCCGTCCTGAAGCCGCACGGCTTCCTGACGCGCGACAGCCGCGTGGTTGAGCGCAAGAAGTACGGCAAGGCCAAGGCCCGTCGTAGCTTCCAGTTCTCGAAGCGCTAAACGCGGTTCACCGTGTTTGGAAAAGGGCGCTTCGGGAAACCGGAGCGCCCTTTTCTTTGTCTATTGTCTGGATTGATTGGACGTCAGCATGGCTCCCAAGGTCTTCATCGATGGCGAAGTCGGCACCACGGGTCTGCAGATCCGCGAGCGCCTGGTCGGCCGCACCGATCTGCAGCTGATCTCGATCGATCCCGACAAGCGCAAGGACCCGGCCGCCCGCGCCGCCATGCTGAACGGCGCCGACGCGGTCATCCTGTGCCTGCCCGATGAGGCCTCGAAGGAGGCCGTCGGCCTAATCACCAATCCCGACGTCAAGGTGATCGACGCCTCGACGGCCTATCGCATCGATCCGGGCTGGGCGTTCGGTTTCCCCGAACTCGACGCCGAGCAGCGCGGCAAGATCGCCGCGTCCAGGCGCATCTCCAATCCGGGCTGCTACTCGACGGGCGCCATCGCCCTGACCCGGCCGCTGGTCTCGGCCGGCATCCTGCCCGCCGAGCTGCCGCTCTCGTTCAATGCCGTGTCCGGCTATACCGGCGGCGGCAAGGCGATGATCGCCGAGTTCGAGGACGAAGCTGCGCCGAACTACACCCGTGCCCCTTACCGGATCTACGCCATGGGCCTGTCGCACAAGCATGTGCCGGAGATCCAGAAGCATGGCGGCCTGCTGACCCGACCGATCTTTACCCCCGCCGTAGGTCGCTATGCTCAGGGCATGCTGGTGGAGCTGCCCCTGCACCTGGCGATGCTGGAAGATGGCCGCTGCCTGCACGACATCCATGCCGCCTATGCCGCCCACTACAAGGGCGAACAGTTAACGGAACCAATCGCCTGAAGGTCTTCGTGTTCGGTTCCGACACCAGTGGTCAGGCGCGTCTGGTGGCCCTGCTCGACAATCTGGGCAAGGGCGCCTCGGGCGCGGCGGTGCAGAACCTTAATCTGGTGCTGGGCCTGGAGGAGGCGGCGGGTCTGTGATCCCCCGCGACCTAAGGTGGTTTAGGGAAGAGAGGCGCGGCCCTGGCTGAGGGCGATGAGGCCTGCGTCGAAGGTTGCCAGTCTATCGCATTTAGCGCGCCCCGCCTCGAACAGGATACAGCCATCGGCGAAATCACCGCCGCGTTCGAGCATGGCGAGGCCGGCCTCAAAGATCGGGCGATCGATTTCCACGCCCTGTATGTCTGTCAGTTGGCGCAAGGCGTCGGCCAAGGAAGCGGCGGGATATCGGTAAGCCCGCGACAGAACCCAGACCGTTTCACACAAAACGAGCGTGGATATCAGAATCTGGTCCGCAGTGTGAAGGAGAGCTCGAGCGGCCAGTGCTTGCGGCTCATCATCGACTACCAGAAATCGAACGATGACATTCGTGTCGAGCGCGACCCTCACGGCTCGCCGCAGGCGCCAGCTTCGATCGCGTCCTGCATTTCCTCGATCGAGACCGTACGCTGACCCTCCCTTTTCAGAATGCCGAACACGCTTGAGAGGTCGCGTTTGCTGCTGGTAGGCCGCAATTCAACTCGCCCATTGGGCAACAGCCTGACATCCACCTTCTGCCCCGGGCTAACCCCGAGGTGATCGAGTACGGATTTTTTAAGGGTGATCTGCCCCTTGGCGGTGATCGACAGTTCGGCGGCCATAGCGTCCTCGCTGGAAGCTTGGGTTCTGAAAGTAAGGCATCATGTGCCTTACCGCAAGCTCACACCCGCCAGCGGTAGTGCGCGACAGCGCCGTGCAGCTTGAACATCCACAGCGGCTCTTCCTTGGTCCCGAAGCCGATATTGTGGACCACGCGCACGCCCTCAGGCCCGCGCGCGACGATGCCCAGGTGAGGGCGCTCGCCCCAGACGCGCCAGGTCAGGATGTCGCCGGGCAGCGGATCGTCAAAGCGGTCGCCGGCGACGCGCTTGGCGTTGCGCTTCAGCAAGGCGCCTTGCCGGGTCAGATAGGTTTCCAGGTTCAGCACACGCCGATGATCGATATTGGCGTCGGGGCGTTTGAGGCCCCAGGTCCGGCGGGAAGGATAGGCATCGAAGTCACGAACCATGTCCTCGTGGATGCGCTGTTGCAGGTCGATCTTCCAGGCGTCGCGTGCTGCCCGGACCAGTACGTCGGCGCATACGCCGGTGGTGCGCAAAACGTCGCCCTGCGGATAGGCGATAGCGCGATAGCTGGCGTCATAGGCCTTCGTCACGCCGATCTGCGCCCGCGCCGCCCGAGCCAGACCCATGCCGTCTCGGGCGGGCGCCGCCGCGCCGAACGCCGGCGCGGCCAGAATCATTCCAAGGACGGTTCGACGACTGATCGCGGGCATGTCGCCAAGCTCAAGCATGATCCGGGCGAGTTTTGGGCGAACAGGGTGCGCTGAAGACTCTTTTTGACGATCAGGCGTCGGATCTGACTCGTACATAGCTGCCCGGCGCGTCCTCGATCGGCTTCAGCTTGCCTTTGGCCGGATCGCGGGCCGGGACCAGGGGGCCGGACCTGGCCCGCAGCCACTCGGCCCAGTGCGGCCACCACGACCCCGGATGCTCCTGCGCGCCGGAGATCCAGTCCTCGACCGAGCCGGGCAGGGCCCCATTGGTCCAGTGCTGGTACTTCTTGGCGTCCGGATGGTTGATGACTCCCGCGATATGGCCCGAGCCGGCCATGGTGAAGGTCACAGGACCGCCAAAGGCGCGTGCGCCGCGATAGACGCTGCGATAGGGGGCGATGTGGTCGTCCCGAGAGGACTGGACATAGATCGGAATCTTGACCTTCGAGAGGTCCAGCTTCTCGCCGCCCAGGGTGAGGGCGCCGGTAGTCAGGGCGTTGTCCTTGTAGAAATTGCGCAGGTAGAACATGTGCAGCGACTTGGGCATGCGGGTCTGGTCGGCGTTCCAGAACAGCAGGTCGAAGGGGCGGGGCTCCTTGCCCATCAGATAGTTGCTGATGAAGAACGACCAGATCAGGTCGTTGCCGCGCAGGCTGTTGAAGGTGTCGGCCATTGACTGGCTGGGCAGGAAGCCGCCCGTCGCGTCCATCTGCTGCTCGATCGACTGCAGCCATTCCTCGTTGGTGAAGAGCAGAAGATCGCCGGCCTCGGAGAAGTCCTGCTGGGCGGCGAAGAAGGTGGTTGAATTGATCCGCTTGTCGCCCTTGGCCGCCATGTGGGCCAGGGCGCAGGACAGAAGGGTGCCGCCTATGCAGTAGCCGACCGTGTTGACCTTATCCACGCCAGTCTGGGTCATGACCTGCTGTGTGGCGTCATAGACGCCCTCCAGCATGTAGTCCTCGAAGGTCTTGGCGGCGAGCTTGGCGTCGGGATTGACCCACGAGGTCACAAACACCGTGAAGCCCTGGCCGGTCAGCCAGCGGATCATCGAGTTTTCGGGCCGCAGGTCCATGATGTAGAACTTGTTGATCCACGGCGGGAAGATCAGCAGCGGAATCTCGTGGACCTGCTCGGTGGTCGGATCGAACTGCAGCAGCTGCAGTATGTCGTTCTGGTAGACGACCTTGCCCGGGGCGGTGGCGACGTTCTCGCCGACCTTGAACTTTTCCAGATCGGTCTGGCTGATCGCCAGCTGGCCGCCGCCGCGATCCAGGTCAGCGGCGAAGTTTTCCATGCCGCGCACCAGGCTCTCGCCGTTGGTCTGCATCACTTCGCGCAGCGCCGCGGGGTTGGAGATCAGAAAGTTCGATGGCGAGAAGGCGTCGGTCAGCATCTTGGTGAAGAACTCGACCCGTCGTTTGGAGCCGGGATCCACACCATCGACCTCGGACACCAGGCCGTTCAGCCAGTTCGAGGTCAGCAGGTAGGACTGCTTCATCATGTCGAACATGGGGTTGGACGCCCAGTCCGGATCGTTGAAGCGCTTGTCGCCGCTGGCGGGCGTCACGACCGGCTTGGTCTCTTCGCCGGCGGCGCGGCGGGCGGCGGACTGCCAGAGGTCCATATAGCGGCTGAAGAGGTCGGCCTGGGCGCGCAGCATCCGTTCGGGCTGGGCGGCGAGGCGGGACATCACCTCGTTCATGGCCGGGGCCACGTGGAACGGGTCGGCGTTGAGAGCCGCGGGGCGATCAGCCTGGCGCAAGGCGGCTTCGGCGATGGCGCCCTGGGCGGTGACGGCGGCGCGCGCGAGATTGGCCGACAGGGCTTCCAGCATCTGGCGCTGTTCCGGCGACATCATGGCCTCAAGACCGGGCATCTTGGTCCCTATCGGCGCCACCCGATCGGCCGTAGCAGGCGATTCGGAGCGGGGCGGGGCGGCGGACTTGAGGGATGGCTCGGCGGGGGCGGGCTTTGGCTTTGCAGCAGCTTTTGGCTCGCTCGCGCTTGATTTCACTTTTGGAGCTGCAGCCTTGCGCGGCTTTGGGGGTGTTTTCGCCTTAGCCATGCTGGTTCTTCCCGCTTCTTTTCTTGCCGTCTCGGCAGCTACCTGCCGCGCTCGGCCTTTTGTTCGTCGCGATCATCGCATAAGACCGGAGACAAGATGAACGGCGCAACAGGCAAAATCGCACGTCTCGGCGTGGTTATCACTCTTACGGCGGTGGCCGTGACGGGTTGCGCCTCGCCGTTCAGGACGGCGAAGGTTGATCCGTCCTCGCCGATCGCCGAACAGACCCGCGCCGCAGCCCGCCAAAAGGGCCGTCGTCCGACCTTTGCCGATATTCCCGCCATTCCGACGGACGTGCGCGGTCCGGCCCGAATCAAGGCTCTCGTGGAAGCTGAACAGCGGGCCGCCGCCAAGCTGCGTCGCGATGCGGCCCCGGAAACCTTTACGCTGACAGACACGGAAGGCTATGCCGCCCGTGCGCGCGCGGCCGCCAAGGCTCCGGACTTCGGCGCGCCCACCGACGCTGATCGTGCGGACACCGAAGCCTTCGCCGCGGCGGCGCGTGGCCGAGCTAGCGCGCCTTCGTCGCAGCCTAAATAGGCCGACGAAGGCATAATCTTCCTTGAACTGGCTTGGCTGCACCCCGCTTGGGGTCTATCCATGCCCGACTTTCGCTCCCGACGCGCCGGAGCGGCGCATAGAGCCCCAAATGACCAGCGATTTTCATCGTATCCGTCGCCTGCCGCCTTACGTCTTCGAAGAGGTCAACAAGATCAAGGCGCGCTTGCGCGCCGAAGGAACCGACATCATCGACTTCGGCATGGGCAATCCCGACATGCCGACGCCCAAGCACATCGTCGACAAGCTGATCGAGACCGCCCGCGATCCCAAGGCCGGCCGCTACTCCGCCTCCAAGGGCATTCCCGGTCTGCGTCGCGCCATGGCCGGCTATTACGAGCGCCGCTTCGGTGTGAAGCTGAACCCCGACACCGAGGTCATCTCGACCCTGGGGTCCAAGGAAGGCTTCGCCAACCTGGCCCAGGCCCTGACGGCTCCCGGCGACGTGATCATCTGCCCCAACCCCGCCTATCCGATCCACGCCTTCGGCTTCATTATGGCTGGCGGCGTCATTCGCCACGTGCCGGCCCTGACGCCCGAGGACTATCTGTCGAACATCAGCCGCGCGGTGAAGCACTCGGTGCCGCCGCCTAGTGTGCTGATCCTGTCCTATCCCTCCAACCCGACCGCTCAGTCGGTGGATCTGGACTTCTACAAGGACGCCGTGGCGCTGGCCAAGAAACACGACCTGCTGGTGATCAGCGACGTGGCCTATGGCGAGATCTATTTCGAGAACAATCCGCCGCCGTCGATCCTGCAGGTCGACGGCGCCAAGGACATCGCCGTGGAGGTCAACTCGCTGTCCAAGACCTACGCCATGGCCGGCTGGCGCGTGGGCATGGTGGTCGGCAACGCCCGGATCTGCGCGGCCTTGGCCCGCGTGAAGTCGTATCTCGACTACGGCGCCTATACGCCCGTGCAGGTGGCGGCCGCCGCTGCGCTGAACGGTCCGCAGGATTGCGTCGACGAGATCCGCGCCATCTACAAGGGCCGCCGTGACACCCTGGTGTCGTCCATGGCCCGCGCCGGCTGGGACATTCCCAACCCGCCGGCCTCGATGTTCGCCTGGGCCAAGATCCCGGAGGCCTATCGGGAGGCGGGATCGATGGTGTTTTCCAAGCTGCTGATCGAGGAGGCCGGCGTCGCCGTGGCTCCGGGTGTCGGCTTCGGTGAGTACGGCGAGGGCTATGTCCGCATTGGTCTGGTCGAAAACGAGCACCGCATCCGTCAGGCCGCGCGCAACGTGAAGAAATTCATCACCAACGCCGACGCCATCCTGGCCAAACACCACAATTCGGTGGAGCCGGTCTAAGGACGGGTTCCACGCTTAGGATTCGAAGATGACGAACAAAACCTGGCGCGTCGGCGTCGCCGGCCTTGGCACGGTTGGTGGTGGTCTGCTGCAGTTCCTGGCCGATCGCCCCGACTTCGCGCCGGCCGGCGACAGCGCCGTCGTTACCGCTGTTTCGGCTCGTTCGAAGTCGCGGCCGCGCACCATCGACATCTCGGGCCTGACCTGGTTCGACGATCCTGTCGCCCTGGCCGGTTCGCCGGACATCGATCTGTTCGTCGAGCTGGTCGGCGGCAGCGACGGCCCGGCCAAGGCCGCCGTCGAGACGGCCCTGAAGGCCGGCAAGCCGGTGGTCACCGCCAACAAGGCCCTGATCGCCGAGCACGGCGCCGAACTGGCGGCCCTGGCGGAGGCTCAAGGCGTGCCGCTGCTGTTCGAAGCGGCCGTCATGGGCGGCGTGCCAGCCGTTAAGATGATGCGCGAGGCGATGGTCGGCGACGACATCGACTCCGTGGCTGGCATCCTCAACGGCACCTGCAACTTCATTCTCAGCGAGATGGAGAAGACCGGTCGCTCGTTCGCCGACGTGCTGCGCGAGGCCCAGGCCCTGGGCTATGCCGAGGCCGATCCGACCATGGACGTCGGAGGCTTCGACGCCGGCCACAAGATCACGATCCTGGCGGCCCTGGCCTTCGGCTGCGCGCCCAATTTCGCGGCCGCCGAGATCGAGGGTATCGAGGCCGTCGAGCTGCTGGATATCAAGCTGGCCAAGGATCTTGGCTACCGGATCAAGCTGGTCGCCTCGGCCGCTCGCACCGAGGACGGCGTGGCGGTCAAGGTGCATCCGTCGCTGGCTCCGCTGGAGCATCCGCTGGCCCAGGCTGGCGGCGCCCTCAACGCCCTGTTCATCGAAGGCCGCCGCGTCGGCCGGATTTTTGTGCAGGGGCCGGGGGCTGGCGCGGGGCCGACCGCCGCCGCCGTGGCGGCTGATATCGCCGATGTGATGACCGGCGCCGTGCGCCCGGTTTTCCAGGCGCCCTCAGGCAACCTCAAGCCTTTCATCGCTGTCGATCCCAGTCGCACGGTGGGCAAGGCCTATCTGAGGATCATGGTGCGCGACGAACCCGGCGCCATCGCCGCCATCTCTGAGACCCTGGCGGAGTGTGGTGTCTCGATCGATAGCTTCCTGCAAAAGCCTGTCGAAGGCGCGGGCGGGGTGCCGATTGTGCTCGTTACCCATGCGACGCCGGAATCCAATCTCCTGGATGCGATTACACGCATCGAAAAACTTCGCGCCGTGCTAGAGCGTCCCCGCCTTTTGCGCGTTGCGCGCATCTGAGAACCGCGAAAAGCGGCCGAGATTTAGCCTTACAAGGCTGGGAGACGTTGATGAGTTCGAAGACCCTGGACCGCTCGCTGGTCCTGGACGCGGTCCGCGTTACCGAAGCCGCCGCCATTGCGTCCTGGACCATGGTCGGTCGCGGCGACGAGATCGCCGCCGATCAGGCCGCCGTCGACGCCATGCGCAACGCGCTCAATGAACTGGCCATCAATGGCGAGATTGTCATCGGCGAAGGCGAGCGCGACGAAGCTCCCATGCTTTATATCGGCGAGAAGGTCGGCACGGGCAAAGGCCCGGCCATCGACATCGCCCTGGATCCGCTCGAGGGCACGACCCTGGCCGCCAAGGCCATGCCCAACGCCCTGACCGTGATGGCCTGGGCGCCCAAGGGTACGCTGCTGAACGCCCCCGACACCTATATGGACAAGATCGCCTGCGGGCCTGGCCTGCCGGCCGGCGTGATCGATCTGGACAAGTCGCCTGCCGAGAACGTTCAGGCCATCGCGGCCGCAAAGGGCGTGCCGGCCTCGCAGATCACTGTCTGTGTGCTGGATCGCCCGCGCCATGCCGAAATCATCGCCAGCGTCCGCTCGGTTGGCGCGCGGGTCTATCTGATCACGGACGGTGATGTCGCGGGCGTGATCAACACGACCGATCCTTCGACAGGCATCGATCTCTATGTCGGCTCCGGCGGCGCGCCTGAGGGCGTGCTGGCCTGCGCGGCGCTCAAGTGCGTCGGTGGGCAGTTCCAGGGTCGCCTGTTGTTTCGCAATGCCGACGAGCGCGCCCGGGCCGCCAAATGGGGCATCACCGAGCTCGACAAGAAGTATGACCTGCACGAGATCGTCCGCGCCGACGCCATCTTCGCCGCCACCGGCGTGACCTGGGGCAATCTGCTGGATGGCGTCACCTACAAGGACGGCTTCGTGCACACCCACACCCTGGTGATGAATTCTTCGACGGGCACGGTCCGCGAAGTCCGAATGAAGCGCCGGGTGTAGGATCGTCACGACCCAGCGGCTAAAGTCGCGGCGAATCCATCAAACTTCTCGAGACCTTTGAATGACCACGCTGAAGACCCTCGCCGACCACTTGGCCGCCGAGCAGACCGCCCATGAGGCGGTCAAGGACGTGGTCGCGGTGATCGCCCAGGCCTGCGTCCAGATCAGCCGGGTGGTTGCCTCGGGCGCGATCTCCGGCAGCCTGGGCGCGGCTGGGCAGGTCAATGTCCAGGACGAAGAGCAGAAGAAGCTCGATATCATCACCAACGACATCCTGCGCGACGCGCTGAAGGCTTGCCCCGCCGTGGCCGGCCTGGCGTCGGAAGAGCTGGAAGAGATCGAGACCACCGGCCGCGCGGGCGGCTTCCTCGTGACCTTCGATCCGCTGGATGGCTCCAGCAATATCGACGTCAACGTCTCGGTCGGGACGATCTTCTCGATTCTGCCGGCGCCGGATGGGCGCGAAACGACCGAAGCCGACTTCCTGTTGCCGGGGCGCCAGCAGGTCGCCGCTGGTTATGTCGTCTACGGTCCGCAGACCATGCTGGTGCTGACCCTGTCCAAGGGCGTGTTTGGCTTCACGATGAGCGCCGAGGGTGACTGGCTGCTCACCCACGAGAGCGTGTCCATCAGCGCCGACACGGCCGAGTTCGCGATCAACATGTCCAACCAGCGCCACTGGGCCGAGCCGGTGCGCCGCTACATCGATGGGTGCCTGCAAGGCAAGGACGGTCCGCGCGGCAAAAACTTCAACATGCGCTGGGTCGCCTCGATGGTGGCCGATGTCCACCGCATCCTGATGCGCGGCGGCATCTTCATGTACCCGTGGGACGCCCGCGAGCCGGACAAGCCCGGCAAGCTTCGCCTGCTCTATGAAGCTAACCCGATGGCCCTGATCGTTGAGCGCGCGGGTGGCAAGGCGACCGATGGCAAGACGGCGATCCTCGACCTGCAGCCGGCCAAGCTGCATCAGCGGGTGCCGGTGGTGCTGGGCTCGGCCAACGAGGTCGATTTGGTCTCGGCGGGTTAGGCGACCGAGACTGACGTCGCTAGGGCGCATGGAGCGAATCCCCGGAAACGGATAGGCTCGCCCGATGCTCACCGCTCCCAAGCTCAGGACCGTCTAGCCATGGCCGACGGTCAAGCGCCCATCGATCAGGATCACTTCCTGGGCGTCTCGCGTTCGTTGAGCGGCCGGGCCTGGCGCGAGCGGCCGGGCGACTCAGCGGCGGCGCGTAGCCATCAGCAGGTGCATGGCCTGTCGGAGCCTCTGGCCCGGGCCCTGGCCGCTCGAGGCGTGGGCGTCGACGGGGCCGAGGACTATCTGCGCCCCACCCTGAAGGCGCTGTTCCCCGATCCTTCCAGCTTCACTGACATGGACCGGGCTGCGGAGATCCTGATCGACGCGCTGGAAGCCGGCCGTCCGACCATGGTGTTCGCCGACTATGACGTCGACGGCGCCACCAGCGCCGCCCAGCTGGTCCGCTGGTTCCGCCATATGGGCGTCGAGCTGCCGATCTATATCCCCGACCGCCTGACCGAGGGCTATGGGCCCAGCCCTGCGGCCTTCAAGACCATCCGCGACACCGGCGCCGAACTGGTGGTGACTCTGGACTGCGGCGCGGCGGCCTATGACGCCATCGCCAGCGCCGCTACGATCGGCCTGGAGGTCGTGGTGATTGATCACCACCTGATGCGCGAGGACCCGCCGGCTGCCGCCGCCGTGGTCAATCCCAACCGTCCGGGCTGCCGGAGCGGGCAGGGGGTTCTGGCCGCCGCCGGCGTCACCTTCGTGCTGCTTACCGCCCTCAACAGGGAGGCCCGCAAGCGCGGCCTGTTCACCGACGACCGCCCGCAACCGGATCCGCGCCAGTGGCTGGATCTGGTGGCCATGGGCGAGGTCTGCGACGTCACCCAGCTGGTCGGCTTTAACCGAGCCCTGACGATGTTGGGCCTGCGCACCATGTCCCAGTGGGGCAACCCGGGCCTCAAGGCTCTGTTCGAGGTCGGCAAGGGCTCTGGTCCGGCTTCCGTGTTCCATGCCGGCTTCATCCTGGGGCCGCGCATCAACGCGGGAGGGCGCATCGGTCGCTCCGACCTTGGCGCGCGTCTTCTGTCCACGGACGATCCCGAAGAAGCCCGGATGCTGGCCGAGGAACTCGACGCCCTCAATACCGAGCGCAAGGCCGTGGAGGCCGGCGTGGTCGAGGAGGCTGCGGCCGTGCTGGAGCGTGGCAGCAACTTCAATCCCGACGCCCCGGTGATCGTGGTGGCGGGGGAGGGATGGCACCCTGGCGTGATCGGCATTGTCGCCGGCCGCCTGCGCGAGCGCTATCGCAAGCCCGTGGTGGTGGTCGGCATCGACCGCGCCGCCAATGTCGGCAAGGGCTCGGGGCGTTCCCAGCCCGGCGTCAATCTGGGCGCGGCCATCCAGGCGGCCTTCGAGCAGGGCCTGCTGATGTCCGGCGGTGGCCACGCCATGGCGGCAGGTCTGTCTATTCGCCCCGACTCGATCCCCGAGCTGCGCGCCTTCCTGGAAGAGCGTCTGGCCGGCGAGATGGAGGCGGTAGGTCCCGAGGCCGTCGAGATCGACGCCCTGGTTCAGCCGCGCGGCGTCGATCGCGCGCTCTATGAAGACTTCCAGCGCCTGGCGCCGTTCGGTCCTGGCAACCCCGAGCCAATGTTCGCCCTGACCGGCGTTCGCGCTGACCGCGTGATGGCCCTGAAGGGCGGCCACGTGAAGCTGGATCTGGTGGGTCCGACGGGCGAGCGCCTGAAGGCGATTTCCTGGCGCAGCGCCGAAACCGACCTGGGCCGCCGGCTGCTTTCTGGGGGCGGCGCGCTGCACGTCGCCGGCAAGTTGAAGCCTGACGACTATAACGGCCGCAACGGCGTTCAGCTGGAGATCGAGGACGCCGCCGACCCGCGCGCCTGTTGATCTGGAACGGCTTTTCGCAGGGTGTTGGCCCGGTCTGTGGGCGAACGGAAAAAATGCTTGGCTGCGGGTTGCGCACCCCAAACGGCGCGGCTATACACCCGCTTCCTCGCGGGGCCGTGGTCCCTTCGTCTATCGGTTAGGACGCCAGATTTTCATTCTGGAGAGAGGGGTTCGACTCCCCTAGGGACTACCACCCGCGAGGCTTTCAACTTGGTCTGCCTGACACCGTTTCCACCCCAGGGTGGCGATGTGGTCCCTTCGTCTATCGGTTAGGACGCCAGATTTTCATTCTGGAGAGAGGGGTTCGACTCCCCTAGGGACTACCACCCTCGGCTGCACTTTTGGCGCCTGCGGCTGTATTTCAGAATTATTTCCGAAAAATATCTGCGACGAAATGTCGCGGTGTGCTCGCGAGCGTGTGCTTGACGCGAATTCACCATTGACGGCTCTCCTAACGCGAGAACAGTGTTATTCTTGTGGCGCTCGTCCCATTGGGCTGATTGGGCGGGCCAGAGGGGCGGAATGTCTGGTTACGATTTCGAGGCCGCGGGGGCGCATGAAGATTTCGTGCGGATCAGCGGACGCGTTAAATGGTTCGATGTCGGCAAGGGGTATGGGTTCATCGTTCCGGATGATCCTGGACAAACCGGCCTGAAGGACGTGCTTCTCCACGTGACCTCGCTACGCAATTGCGGGCGGGAAACAGCGCCTGAGGGGGCTGTGATCGTCTGTGATGTCGTGCGCCGCCCCAAGGGCTGGCAGGTCAGCGAAGTCGTTGATCTGGACGAGACATCCGCGCCCTCGCCACTGGAACGGCCCCGCCGCACCTTAGTCGATCCGGGACAACGTCGAGAGCGCGACGGACTTGGTAATGGTTTCCGCTCTGGTCTGGACAGCGCCGGCGGGCGACAGACTCTGACGCCAGAGGGGCCGGCCGAGCATGCCAAGGTCAAGTGGTTCAATCGCACCAAGGGCTACGGCTTCGTGGTCCGGGATGCCGAGCCAGGCGATATCTTCGTCCATATCGAGACCCTGCGCCGAGGTGGCCTGGAAGATCTCCAGCCGGGCGATGACGTCCTGGTGCGTTTCGCCAAGGGGCCCAAGGGTCTGGTGGTCGCCGAGATCACTCCGGGCGACGCCTGACTTTCGCCATCTCGCCCTGCCATTCCATTTACTGGACCGCTGCGCCTGGCTGCGCGTCTGGTCGTATGGCGAGTGAGGACATGGCGTGGCGATGATCGGTCAACTGGGAAGGCGAGCGGTTCTGTCGGCCGTGCTTGCCGGCGCGCTCTTCGTGGGCGGTATCGCCATCGCCAAGCCGGCGGGCAAACTGGAGACTGTCGAGCTCATTACCGCCAAGGGCCGCGCGCGCTTTCAGGTCGAGATCGCCGCGACTCGCGCCGAACAGCAGCGCGGCCTGATGTTCCGCAAGTCGCTGGCGCCCGACCGCGGTATGCTTTTCACCTACGCCAAGCCACAGCCGGCCGCGTTCTGGATGAAGAACACCCTGATACCGCTCGACATTGTCTATATCGCGCCAAATGGCCGGGTGCTGTCGATTGTTCGAAACGCCCAACCCCACAACGAAATGCCCATGCCTTCGGGCGGTCCAGTTCTCGGGGTTCTCGAGATCGCCGGCGGCCGCGCCGCGCAACTGGGCATCCTGCCAGGGGACAAGGTGCTGCACCGGATCTTTCCGAAAGGCTGATCGTTCGACGATTGTTACCGTTCGTGTTTGATCCGGCCGCCGAACCCCTGTAGAGCACGCGCCTGCCGATGTGTCGGAGCGTAGCGCAGCCTGGTAGCGCATCTGGTTTGGGACCAGAGGGTCGCAGGTTCGAATCCTGCCGCTCCGACCATCGGCAAAAGATTGGAGAGGTTCATGCTGGCCCGCATCTATCGCCCCGCCAAGACCGCCATGCAGTCCGGCAAGGCCAAGACCAAGGATTGGGTGCTCGAGTTCGAACCCGCCTCGGCCCGCCGTTCGGACCCGCTGATGGGCTGGACCCAGTCGAGCGACATGAACGGCCAGGTTCGCCTGACCTTTGACACTCGCGAAGAAGCGGTCGCCTACGCCCAGCACAACGGTTTGGCTTTCCAGCTTTTTGAGCCCAAGACGCCAAAGCGGATCATCAAGGCCTATGCCGATAACTTCGCGGCCGGCCGTAGACAGCCCTGGACGCACTAGCGTCCGGTTCCAGGATCTCGGAGATCCGCGCCCTTAGCTCAGCTGGATAGAGCACTCGCCTTCTAAGCGAGCGGTCGCTGGTTCGAATCCAGCAGGGCGCGCCATCCGGCTCACCTCTCGCCGGCCTGGCAGCGCGCTTCGGGTAGCCGCCGCCAGGCGCTGATGATTGGGCTTGGTCTAGACAAAGTCCTCGTCCCGCTCGACGGCTGCTGGCGGGCAAGGCTTGCAAAGCCGAAGAACGATCATGCCCAAGAGAGCCGAGGCGAGTGAGCCCACCAGCACGCCAATCTTGGTCTCGTCGATCAGGAGCGGATCGCTGAACGCCAGGTTGCCGATGAACAGGCTCATGGTGAAGCCAATGCCGCAGAGCACGGACACGCCGTAGAGCTGTGTCGCTGTGGCGTCTCTGGGCATGTCGGCCCAGCCCAGGCGCACGATGGCTATGGCCGTCAGGAAGACGCCGACCTGCTTGCCGACAAAGAGGCCCAGCGCCACGCCGAGGGGCACGGGATCGACCAGGGCGGCTGGCGAAACGCCGACGAAGGACAGGCCGGCATTGGCGAAACCGAACAGGGGCACGATCAGGAAGGCGACTGGCTTGTGCAGGGAATGTTCGAGACGGTGCAGCGGCGATGCGACGTGATCGGGCGCTGCAGGGCTCTTGCGCAGCGGGATCAACATGGCCAGGGCTACGCCCGCCAGGGTCGCGTGGACGCCCGACTCCAGAACAAGCCACCACAGGACGAGACCGCCCAGCAGATAGGGCCACAGCGTCATCACCTTCATCCGATTGAGGACGAACAGGCCGATCAGCACGCAGCCCGCGCCCGCCAGATAGGCCACGTGAAGTTGCGCGGTGTAGAACAGTGCGATGATCACGATCGCGGCAAGGTCGTCCATGATGGCGATCGCCGTCAGGAAGATCTTCAGGGATCCGGGAACCCGGGGTCCCAGTAGCGCCAGGACGCCCAGGGCGAAAGCGATGTCCGTAGCCGAAGGGATGGCCCAGCCGTCGCGACTGGCCGGGGAGCCGGCATTGAAGGCCAGATAAATCAGCGCCGGGACGACCACGCCGCCCAGGGCCGCGACGCCCGGTAGAATGACGCGCGACGGCTTGGAGAGCTGGCCGTCGAGGACCTCGCGTTTGATCTCCAGACCGACGAGCAGGAAGAACACCGCCATCAGGCCGTCATTGATCCAGTGGATCACACTCTCGCGCAGATGGAAGGCGCCAATCGTAAAGCCGAACTCTGTCTTCAGCGCCGCGAAGTAGGCGGCAGCCAACGGAGAGTTGGCGATCACCAGGGCGAGCGCCGCAGCCACCATCAACACGTAGCCGCCCGAGGCCTCGTGATACAGGAAGGCGCGAAGGGCCGAGAGGGGGCGGGACCGGGATGCGGTTGGCGTCATGCAGGTCACATCTTTCTAACGGGCGTCGCGCTGACGCAGGAGGGGAGAGCGCCGCCCCGACCGGAGGCACGCGCCGTCGCGCGTCAAGTTCGTGATCTGGCCCAGGGGGTCAAGTCTAACCGCCGTATTGGCTCAGAGATTTGGTCGGTGTCGTTCTGAACGCAATAGACGCAGGGATGGATGCCGCGCCGACTGCTTAAATGACCAGGCTGAGAGGCGCTGTTCGCCTCCGCCGCCCGCCACTCCCAACCCCTGCCTACTTAGCCGGGAGCTCATCGGCTCCCAGCCATTGATCGCGAAATGTCAGTTGGGCCTTGGTGGGCTTTAGGTTGGCGGTCTCATACCGGATGATCTCTAAGGACGGGTCGGCTGCGACTTTCAGCGGCGCTTCACGGACTTGCCCCCGCTGAATAAACCGCACAGAGGTCGCTTCATCCGGCTTTAGCCTTTCCAGCGCATCCAGCCAGTCTGCCTCGCTAGCGAACTCGAACCGGCCAATCCCGACAATGCGATCGCCGGACTCAACGCCAGCCACATAGAGGGGGGTGTTCGGCGCAGGCGGTTCCGCCAGTAGGACTTCGCCGCCGTTCACGCGGATCCGGAGAGCGCCCAGCCAGGCGCGCTTGGGTGCTTTTCGGCGAAGTTTCAGTCCAGCACGGGCCAGTAGCGGCTCGAAGTCAGGCAGTTCTGCCCCCTTGATGGTGGTCTTGAAGAAGCGCTCCGAGAAGGCCGCATCTCCCGTTACGGCCGTCAATGCAAGGCGCAGATCAGCAGGTTTGTATGGCGTCTCCGGAACCCCGTGGGTCAGCCAGAGCCGGCGCATGTAGTTGTCCAGAGTCAGGGGGGCGGGGCGGCTTCTCAGCTGCAGGTCCAGCGCCAGCCCAATCACCGCACCATAGGGGTAGTAGGAGGTGAAGATGTTTGCGTTGGTCGGGTCGAGAGCGGCTGCTGCATCGACAAACGGCGCCCGCAAGCTCATGTCCTGGGGCGAGCCATAGCCCCGCCCTGGACCATTGACCACGCCATTCACGGTCGAACTCAGGGCCTTCAGATACTCATCGACGGTCGACTGGCCCGAGCGGCGGATCAGCAGAGGCCCATAATACTGGGTGAAGCCCTCGGCCAACCACAGGGAAGGGGTCGGATTGGCTTTCGTGAAGTCGAAAGGCTCCAGTTCCGCTGGACGTATGCGCTCTACGTTCCAGGCATGAAACAACTCGTGGCTCGCGGTGCCCAGCTGGGCGAAGTTGGCGCGAAACAGGGATTGGGTATTGCTGATGACGGTGGAGTTGCGGTGTTCCATCCCGTCGCCGGTGATCTGAGGCAAGTAGTCAGCGATGAACGTGTAGGTCCCGTAGTCGAACTTCGGCAGTTCGCCAAAGACCTTGATATGTTCGGGGAGGATCTTCTTCAGCTTGTCGGCGAAGGCGTCCGCATCTGCATCCGTGCCTTGATGATGCAGGGCCAGACGGAACGTGTAGGTCTGGCCAGCGTCTGTGACCTGCCATTCGCGCAGGGCGAAGTTGCTGATCTCGGTGGGGCTGTCCATGAAGTACTGGAGGTTGGGCGCCCAGTAGGTATCCGCCTCGCTTGAGGCCGGCAGCTGCGTCGCCACCTTCCAGGTCGTGTCCGGGCGTCTGAACTTCACGCGGATCGGCTTGTCGTCATATCCGCTGGCCCACAGGAAGGTGGCCGGCATGTTCAGGTGAGCATGCGTCGTGTCGATCTGCGAATAGGTGCCATCCCCGCGGTCGGCGTAGAGGATGTAGGTGACGCGTACAGTTCCGTCGTGGCCGGCGATGGTCCAGCTGTACGGATCAGTCCGCTCAACGGCCAGGGGACGGCCGGCGCTGTCGGTGGCGCTCACCCGATAGACATTCTTGGCGAATTCATGAATGGCGTAGCGCCCCGGCGACGAGCGTGACATTTGCACCCTCAAAGGTCCGGCCGGAACGTTGGCGTAGCTCGCGGAGATCTGCGCTTCGTGGTGGCTCGCATTGTCGAACGCCACTTCGTACTGCACGGGCGCGCTCGCGCCGGGATCCTGCGCCATGGCTTCGCTGGCGAAGAGCAGAGTGAGGCTCGCCAGGCTGATCAAAGAATTCCGCATTTGTCCCCCGGAGCTGCCGTATCGGCGATAGCGCGCACCATGAGAGGCGCACGCGCTGGTCGCAAGGCGTGTTTACCAGACCTCAATCCTACCGCCGGGGGCTGGCGGCTTGAAGGTCTCGTCGCCTGGATCGCTCGCGATCAGTGGGGGGTGGGGTTACCAATCGCAGGGAGTCTCCAGCCCGCGACCAGGCGACGAGAAAATAACAATACGTCTAGTTATAACTGTAGGTCAAGCAGCGTTCGGCGCGCGGGTTTGGCCGTCGTGTCTGCGGCGCCCTATGGCGCCCACCCAAGGCAGGGTGCAATATTATGTCCATGACGAGTTCTCGCCTGTGACCCAATAAAACGTTGCATAATGACTGGATGTGGCGGAACATTTGACGACATCCGCGTCGCCCGTTGATCACGAGTCCAAATGCCCCGAGCCACCCCTGATGCCGCCAAGGCCGCGCACACCAAGGCCCTGCGGCAGGAGGCCGGCCGATGGTTGAAAGCCGCCCGTGAGGCCGCTGGCCTAACCCAGGCCCAGCTCTCAGAGCAGGTGGGCCTGCGTTACTACACCTTTGTTTCCCAGGTCGAGAGCGGCGTAGGGCGCTTGCCCATCGAGACCCAGGGGGCGTGGGCCAAGGCTCTTCACCTGGACGAAGCCGAATTTGCCAAGACATTGCTGGCCTATTATGAACCCGAGCTGCATCGGCTGCTGTTCGAGAGCGACGCCTCTCCCAGCCGAGCAATCGCCTAGCGCTCGCCGAGCCGTCTCGCCGTGGGTACCGTTCTTTCGTTCGCCAATCGCACCCTGGGCAACGGCCAATGGACCGCGTCGGAGAGAAGCCGCCTTGAGGCGCTGACAGAGCGGTTCTTTGGTCCCTCCGAAAACATCCAGGTCGTCTTTGGCGCAACCGATGACGGCGCGCCCTGGTGCGCGCTAACCAACGAGGATGACGAGGTGGTGGTGCACGTCGCCCGTCTCGCTGATCAATTTCTGGTCCATTTCGTGGCGGAAGACGTCATGGCCAGCGGCGCAAACCTGCGTGAGGCCTTGGGCCAGTGGTTGAGCCCGGAGCCCGAGCGTGGTGGAGTGGTCGTGCCCTTCAGCCGGGCGCACAGCGGCGCCGGCGTACTGGTCCTGCTCGCGGTCGCCACCTTTCTGGAAGACCAGTTGCGCCTTGTTGCACCCCATTTGGCGGATGGCGGTGCGGCGCCTGCCGTGGGTCTGTCTGATGCCGAAACCGCGACCCCGTCAGAGCCTGGCGCCACAGACGAGGCGAAGGGCGGGGCAGGACCCTCAGCGGAAGATCCGTCATCGGATAGCGACGGTAGTGACGCCGCAACGGCGTCGGCGCTGATCGAGGCTGGCGAGGATCGAGCGACTTCGGCGGCTCAGTCCGCCGGAAGCGCTACGCTTGCGCCTCCCGCAGACCCGGTCAAATCCGAGAGTCAGGCGAGTCCACCCAAAGATACGCCGCCGGAACTGCGCGGCGGCGATGGCGATGACAGGCTGATCGGGTCTCCCCGTGCAGAGCGGCTTGTGGGCGGTCCAGGGAACGATCTCCTTGTTGGCGGCGGCGGGCGCGACACCCTGGATGGCGGCCTTGGCAATGATCGGATCGTCCTGAACTCCGACTCCGTGGCGCATGGGGGGCGGGGCGGCGACACGTTCGTGATCATTGCGCCCAGGGTCCTGAATCAACCGGATACGCTGCTGGGTACGATTTTCGACTTCAACGCCAGCGAGGGCGATCGGCTGACGACTGCGGAGGGTGAGCTTGTCTTCGTCGGGCGTCCCGGCGGCGAACCAAGCGATCTTGGCTTTGCCTCAACGCCGGACGGTGGTCAGCGGGTCGAGGTTGATCTCGATGGGGACGGCCGCGCCGATGGCTATGTACTGCTCGCCCAGGCCTCGCCCGATGTCGTCATGCAGGGTGACGGTGGGGTGCTGATGGGCTCTTCGCCGGACTGGACTGGTATCTTCGGCTGAAGCCACTCCCCAACGGCCGGGCGCCGGTGCTTGTGCAGTAAAAACTAGACTTGATATTGGTGATTATCGTAGCCTGCGGCGCATCAGCATCAGCGCGTTTTGCGCCAGCCTTGGACGCCATGAGCCTGCACAGCGAATCCAGATTGCGCCCAAGGCCCCGCATGGACGGCTCAAACGCGGCCCCGGATCGCCGGCCTCGGGTGTCTATAGTCATTTGCGCATTGGACGCTCATGGGACGATCGGCGAGGTGCTCGACGAAGTTGTCGCTGACTTGGCGCACCTTCCGCATGAGGTCATCGTCGTTGACGGTTCTGTTGATGATCTGACGGCGCAGGTCGTTCTTTCTCGCTCTTGGTCCAATCCCGCTATCCGGCTGGTGCGCCGCGAAGGCGTCTGCGGGCTTGTCCCGGCTGCGATCGCTGGCGGGGACCTTGCAAGGGGTGATGTCCTGGCCATCGTGGACAGTAGGCGTGAGTATGATCCGCGCCTCATCGCTCGGATGGTGAGCCGCCTGGACGGCGCGTCCGTCGATATTGCAGTCGCCAGCCGCCACCCTGCGGGCGGCGGCTCGGGGTTGCTGGGCCACAATACCGGGCCCTGCCGCGCAGGCTCTGCCGTTTCGGGCCTGTTGCTCGGCCTGCGCCTGACCGACCCGATGGGCGGCTGCTTTGTGATGAGCCGTAGCTGGTATGCGGGGGTGCGACCCTGGCTGGCGGGCGTAGGCTCAAAGATCCTGATCGATATCGGCGGCGCGCTGGCGGCGCGCATGGCCCTGTTTCTGGTGGTCAGTCTGACGGGCCTCCTGATACACCTCATGATCGTGGCGACAAGTCGAGAGCTTGGCGCGCCGTTCTGGTTGAGCCAGGGGGGCGCCACGCTGACCGCGATGAGCTGGAATTTTATGCTCCACAACGTCCTGACCTTCCGCGATCAGCGGCTGCGGGGAACGGCTATGTGGCAAGGACTTCTGGGCTTCTACGTCGCTTGTCTGGGCGGTGCGATGGTGAGCGAGGCCGCCGCCGCCGGGTTGCATGCGTTGACTGTCCCTTGGTTCGCCGCCGGCGCAGTCGGCGCCTTGCTTGGCGCGATCTGGAACTTCGGCGCTGTACAGCGTCTCACCTGGCGGCGGCTGACGGCCGCGGAACGCGCCCGGGCGCTGGTTGTAAGCCCCGCGGGACCTGCGGCGGACAGGTCGCCCAGCGGGTTGCACATCCCGATCTTCGGAAACTGACATATCGTCGAAATTCCTAATGCCGCAACAATCTGTTCAAACGACTGTTCGTTTGGTCAAGTTTTCCCATAAACAGCGCTGTCATTTTTGAATTTTGGGTCTATCTTGCCCTTGACCCTCTCGCAGACCAATGTTACCGCTACCGTCATCTTCGCTGCTAGGTTGTTCGTGAGCAGGGCTAAAAAACGCTGCTGCGGGCTTTTTTGACGGCGCTGAAAAAAACAAATGTGCCCCAACATCGGGGTCTCTTGCGGGGAAACGATCATGAAGCGGCAACGACGCCTCACCACATCTGTATCTTTGATAGCGCTGTCAGCCATGCTTACAGCGGGTCAAGCCTATGCGCGACAGTCGACGGACAACCAGACCGTTGACGAGGTGGTGGTCACCGGCATTCGCGCTTCGCTTGAACGCGCCATTCAGATCAAGCGGACCAACAGCGGCGTTGTCGATGCGATCTCGGCCGAAGACATCGGCAAGTTCCCCGACACCAATCTGGCGGAATCGCTCCAGCGCATCACGGGCGTCTCCATCGACCGCACCAACGGCGAAGGCTCGCAAGTTACGGTTCGCGGCTTCGGTGGCGGCTTCAATCTGGTGACGGTCAACGGTCGCACCATGCCGACCGCCAACGTCGCCACCGTCGGCGGCGACCAGTCGGCGGACTTCGCTGGCGGCACCAGCCGTTCGTTCGACTTCTCCAATCTCGCCTCGGAAGGCGTGACGACGCTTGAAGTCTACAAGACCGGCCGTGCGGCCATCCCGTCGGGCGGCATCGGCGCCACGATCAACGTCAAGACCCGTCGTCCGCTGGACGGCAAGTCCGGCCTGAGCGGCAGCCTGGGTATCAAGGGCGTCTATGACGAGGGCGTCGACAAAAGCCAGGAAGGCGCCGACAAGATCACGCCGGAAATCTCGGGTCTGCTCAACTGGCTCGACGACTCCGAGAAGTTCGGCATCGGCCTGTTCGGCAGTTATCAGAAGCGCAACTTCACGGGCCGCAGCGCCACGTCCAATGACTGGAATATCCGCCGCTACTCGGAGTTCATCAACCCGGCCAACGGCTTCGTCCGCAATAACGGTACGACCCAGATCACCAACGCGCCGGCCAATGGCAACGTCCTGGTCGCCATCCCCAACGACAGCCGCTACCACTTCGCCGAAGGCGAGCGCGAGCGCATCAATGGCCAGCTGTCGGTGCAATTCCGTCCGACCGATAACCTGACCCTGACCGGCGATGTGCTGTACGCGCAGAACAAGGCCTATGAGCGCCGTAACGACAGCACCAACTGGTTCAACCGTCCGTTCGACCGCGTCACCTTCGACAGCAACCCCGTGGTCGCCACGGCCGTGCTGCTGCAGGAAACGCTCAGCGGCACAAAGGACATGGGCTTCGAGCAACAGTACCGCGCCAATAAGGACACGCTGGAATCCTATGGCCTGAACGCCGAGTGGGCCCTCAGCGATACCTTCCGGGTGAACTTCGACGGCCATGTCTCGAAGACCGACAGCTCGCCTGATGCTCCCAACGGCACCAGCATGACCTCGGTCAGCATCGGCGCGCCCATCGTTTCGTCGCACTCGGTGGACTACAGCGGCAAGGTCCCGGTTCAGACCTTCACGATCAACGACGCCGCGCCGCGCGGCAACGCCAACGGCACGCTGGATGTCGGCGATCTGGGCAGCCAGGTGGCCCGCACCTCGGCGCAGCGCCAGCAGCATGACATCAAGGAATTCCGGGCCGACGCCACCTGGGATCTCGATGACAACGGCAGCCGCTTCGACTTCGGTGTCGACTACCGTACGTCCAAGATGGTCCAGTCGAACATCAACACCCAGCAGGACCTGGGCAGCTGGGGTATCTCCAACCCCCGCGACGTCTCGCAGTATGCGGGCAGCCTGGTCACCAGCTTTTGCCTGGCCTGCCAGTTCAACACCTATGAGCCCAACCAGTCGGGGGCCGGCCTGACCTCGTTCCGCGCCGACGCGATCGACCTCTACAACGCGCTGTCGCCGGTCTACACGGCCCGCGGAAACGCTGTCGGCGTCACGGGTCAGGGCAACAACCGCGTCGACGAGGACATCACGGCGGCCTACGCCCAGGTGACCTGGAAGGCCCAACTGGCCGGCCGCGACGCGACCCTGGTCACCGGCGTGCGCTACGAGCAGACCAAGGTCGACTCCACCTCGCTGATCCGTTCGCCGCGCGCCATCGTCTGGACCGCGGATAACGACTTCCGCGTCGACACGACGGCCACCTACGTGCCGGTTTCCGGCAAGGGCAAGTACAGCAACATGTTGCCGTCCTTGGACTTCCAGGTGGATCTGACCGAAAACGTGGTCGGTCGCTTCTCCTTCAGCCGCACGATCGCGCGTCCGGACTACGGCAACCTGTTCGCCGCCCAGACGGCCGGCGCGCCCAACCGCCCGGTCGCCAACGGCGCCATCCCGCTCGGCACCAGCGGCAACCCCGACCTGGAACCGCTGATCTCCGACAACTTCGACGTGTCCGTGGAGTGGTACTACAAGCCCAGCAGCTATGTTTCGGCGGGCTTCTTCGAAAAGCGCGTGAACAACTTCATCGGTACGGGCACCGTCACTCAGACCCTCTTTGACCTGCGTGACCCTAGCTCCGGCGCGGCAGGCACCCGTTCGGGCGACGCCCGGGCCAGCCTGACCGCGATCGGCGCCAACCAGACCGACGTGAACCTCTTCACGATGACGGCCCTGATCCAGCAGACCGGATCGGTGGCGGCGGCGACGGCGGCGTTCCAGGCCAATCGCGGTCCGAGCGGCGACCTGAACCAGGCCTATGCCGATCAGATCCTGGCGGCCTTTGATATCGAGCCGAACGCTCAGGATCCGCTGTTCAACTTCAACGTGGCGCGTCCGATCAACAACCGGACCGGCAAGATCCACGGCTTTGAAGTCGCTGCTCAGCACTTCTTCGGCGACACCGGCTTCGGTGTGGCGGGCGCCTATACCATGGTTCGCGGCGACGTCGACTTCGACATCGCGTCGGATCCTGGCCAGGACCAGTTCGCCCTGCTGGGTCTCAGCGACACGGCCAACGCCACCCTGATCTACGACAAGAACGGGCTCTCGGCTCGCCTGGCCTACAACTGGCGCGACCGGTTCCTGCAACAGACCAACCGTGGTGGTTCGCGCAACCCGGTGTTCGTCGAGCCCTTCGGCCAGCTGGACTTCAACATCAGCTACGATGTCACTGAAAAGCTGGCGGTTTCGCTGGAAGGTCTCAACCTGACGCGCGAAAGCCTGCGTACCTACGGACGTGATGTGAACCAACTCTGGTTCGCCCAGGAGCTGGACAGGCGCTTCCTCCTCGGCGCTCGCTACCGCTTCTAGACCGAACGTCTGGAGGGCGAGGGGAAAGGTCGCTGTTCGCAGCGGCCTTTTTCTTCGACAACGGCTTAGGATCGGGTCTGACTTGGACTGTCTGAAGTCAGGCCTGATCCGGCTCGAAAGGTGCGTATGATCAACAGGGTGCTGCTTAACAACGTCGATCACGCCGATCTGCGGGTGATCCCGGGCTATGGCCCGAGGTTTGGCGACAACATCAATCTGGCCTTGGTGCTGCCCACCGAGTTCGAGGAGGTCCAGCGCGAGTACCCCATCCTGCTGCGCAAGGACCAGAACGGCGACTATCAAGCCGTGGCCCTGCTGGGGCTCGATCGCGATGAGAACCTGTTCCTCGATGGGGAAACCTGGCGCGCGCGCTATGTGCCGGCGGTTCAGCAACGGGGCGCCTTTTCCATCGCGCTACAGGATCCGGGCGATGGCTCCGAGCCAGCGCCGATGATCCATGTCGATCTGGATCACCCGCGTATCGGTTCTGGCGAGGGCCAGCCTGTGTTTCTGCCGGCGGGGGGTAATGCGCCCTATCTGCAGCAGGTGATGCGTGTGCTGGGAACGATCTATGACGGGCTGGACGTGGCGCCCCAGATGTACGCTGCCTTTGCCGCCCTGGACCTGATCGCCCCGGTCGAGATCAATATCGCGCTGGACGGCGGAGCGTCGTACGATCTGCCCGATTTCCACACCATCGACGCCGACCGGTTGGCGGCCTTGTCTGGCATCGACCTGGAACGCATGCATCGCGCGGGCCTTCTTCGCGCGGCTCAATGGATCATCTCGTCGCTTGGCAATATTCAGCATCTGGTCGAGCTGAAGAACCGGCGGTTGGCAACCGCATGACCACGCCCGCGCGAAAGGTTCTGGAGACCACGATCCCCTCGGCGCGGAGCATTCCGTTCGAGGCGGTGCTGCAGGGCCAGACGCCGATGATCTTCAAGGGACTGGCGCGCGCCTGGCCTCTGGTGCGGGCGGGCCTGGAATCGCCCAGGGCGGCCATGGACTATCTGCAGGCCAACGACGGGGGCGGGCGGCTGCTGGCCTATGTCGGCCAGCCGGAGATCAAGGGCCGCTTCTTCTACGACGACAGCCGGACGGCGATGAACTTCCGGGCCGAACGGGCCGCGCTGAGCGACATCCTTCAGCGGATCGAGGCCGGGTTCGACCAGGCCGACGCGCCGTCGCTCTATATCGGCTCAACCGATCTGGATGCCTGCTTCCCTGGCTTGGCCGCTGAGAACGATCTTGGGCTGGACGTCGAGACTTTCGGTCCCCAGCCGCCTCTTGCGAGCATCTGGATCGGCAACCGTACGGTGGCGGCGGCCCACTACGACATGTCCAACAACATCGCCGTCTGCGCGGTGGGCCACCGGCGTTTCACGCTGTTTCCGCCGGATCAGGTCGCCAACCTCTATCCCGGTCCGCTGGAGCCGACGCCGGGCGGACAGGTGGTCAGTCTGGTCGATTTCGACGCGCCCGACTTCGACCGTCATCCGCGTTTCAGGGATGCTCTTGCCGCCGCCCAGGTGGCCGATCTGGAGCCCGGTGACGTGCTGGTCTATCCGGCCCTGTGGTGGCATCAGGTCGAGGCGCTCGATCCCTTCAATGTGCTGGTCAATTACTGGTGGAACGCCGCGCCGGCCTTCATGGACACCCCCATGAACACCTTGCTGCACGGGCTGTTGAGCCTGCGCGACCGTCCCGACTTCGAGAAGCAGGGCTGGAAGGCCCTGTTCGACTACTACCTGTTTGGTCCCGCCGATCAGGCCGGCGCCCATTTGCCCGAGGCCGCGCGCGGCGCGCTGGGGCCGATGGACCTGCCCAAGGCGCGCCGCCTGCGGGCTGCTCTGCTGGACCGGCTGAACCGATGACAACGGGAGAGAACCACGTGAGCGGTCAGATCGTGAAGAAGGTGGTCGTGGCCGGGGGCGGCACCGCCGGCTGGATGGCCGCCGCGGCGCTCTCCAAGCAGCTGGGTCCGCTTCTGGACATTACCCTGGTCGAGTCCGATGACATCGGCACGGTGGGGGTGGGGGAGTCGACGATCCCGACTGCCCGCACCTTCAACGCCCTGCTCGGCATCGACGAAGCCACGTTCATGCGTGAGACCCAGTCGACCTTCAAGCTGGGCATCTCGTTCGAGAACTGGGGCCAGATCGGCGACCGGTATATCCACTCATTCGGCCAGGTCGGCAAATCCACCTGGATGGGCGGCTTTCATCATTTCTGGCTCCAGGCCAGGGCCCAGGGTTTTGGCGGCGAGCTGGGCGACTATTGCTTCGAGCTGAAGGCGGCCGAGGCCGACAGGTTCTTCACCGACGAGAACGCCACGACCAACTACGCCTATCATCTGGACGCCACGCTCTATGGCCGCTTCCTTCGCAAGATGAGCGAAGGCAAGGGCGTACGGCGGCTTGAGGGCAAGATCGCACGGGTTCAGCAGCGCGCTGAAGACGGTTTCATCGAGGCCCTGGTCATGGAATCGGGCGAGATCGTCGAGGGTGATCTCTTCATCGACTGCACCGGCTTTCGCGGCCTGCTGATCGAACAGACCCTGAAGGCCGGCTGGGAGGACTGGAGCCATTGGTTGCCGACCAACAGCGCCCTGGCCGTGCAAACCACCTCGACAGAGCCCGCCGTGCCCTACACCCGGGCCATCGCGCACAAGGCCGGGTGGCGCTGGAAAATCCCGCTGCAGCACCGCGTCGGCAACGGCCTGGTCTATTGCAGCGACCACATGTCGGACGACGAGGCCCGCGCCCTGCTGCTGCGCGAGATCGACGGCGAGCCCCTGATCGAGCCCCGTGTGATCCGCTATGGCGCCGGGCGTCGCCGCAAGACCTGGAGCAAGAACTGTGTCGCCCTGGGATTGGCCAGCGGCTTTGTGGAGCCTCTGGAATCCACCTCGATCCACATGATCATGATCGGCGTCACACGGCTGATGCAGCTGTTTCCGTTCGGCGGCGTCAACGATGCCCTGATCGAGCGCTACAATCGTCTGGCCGAGGATGAACTGGAGAAGATCCGCGACTTCATCATCCTGCACTACAAGGCCACCGAGCGGAGCGACAGCCCGTTCTGGGACTATTGCCGGACGATGGACATCCCCGACAGCCTGGCCCAGCGCATCGACCTGTTCCGCGAAAACGCCCAGGTATTCCAGGCGCCGGGCGAGCTGTTCCAGGTGGATTCCTGGCTACAGGTGCTGCTGGGCCAAAGGGTCGAGCCGCGCAGCCACCACCACATGGGCCGCATGATGCCGCCCGACCAACTGCGTCAGGCTCTGGACTCGCTCAAGGGCAATATCGCCCGGGCCGTCGAGGGCATGCCCAGCCATCAAGCCTTCGTGGATCGCTACTGCGCGGCCGGGTCAACCTAGTCTTCCAAAGCCGGGGCGTCGGTTTCGGCCGTCGCCTCGCCGATGGCCTGGACGATGGTCCAGGAGCGGCTCGTGATGCGGGTCGCCAGGGCCTTCTCGACGACGTTGTTGCTGAACTTCGACGCACCTAGCCCATTGGGGTAGGTGACGTAGAACTGGCGGCTTTCGACGCGCAGCTGCTCGCCTTCGGTCAACTTGGTGCGCAGGGCGCCGATGACCTTCTTGTCGGGCGGATCCTTCAGAAACAGGGTCATCAGCAGGCCGGGATCGGTTTCCGCGAACTCGGCATAGGGATTGGCGGCGATGATTGCCGCCCAGGCCTGGGCGGTGCGAACATAGATGTCGGTGCGCAGGCCAAGGCGGGTGTGGATCTCGGTCTCGAGAAAGGTCTGCAGGTCGGCGCCGGTGCGCTCGGGGCTGTCGAACACCAGGTTGCTGGGCCCTCCCACCGTGCGGGCGTTGGCGAAACCCAACTCGGTCAGCAGGTCGACGAAGGTCTCTGCCGCAATCGGCTTCTGGCCGCCGACGCTGACGCCGCGCAGCAGGGCGATGTGAGTGGTCATGGGTTTAAGCCTGACTGTTCAGAGCGGCGAACCCGCGCTCCAGATCGATGATGAGGTCGGCCGGGGTTTCCAGGCCGATGTGCAGGCGCAGCAATGGGCCTTCCAGGTCGACAGGGAAAGTGCGGCTGTTCAACTGCGGATCGCAGTGGATCGCCAGGCTCTCATAGCCGCCCCAGGAAAAACCCAGGCCAAACAGCTGCAGGGCGTCGAGGAAGGCGTGCACGGCCTTCTCGCGCGCGGGCTTCAGCACCACGCCGAACAGACCGCAGGCGCCGGTGAAGTCGCGCTCCCAAAGGGCGTAACCCGGATCGTCAGGCAGTGCGGGGTGCAGCACCCGCGCCACCTCGGGCCGCTCCTGCAGCCAGCGGGCGATAGTCAGGCCATTCTCGTGATGTCTGGGCAGGCGCGTCGCCATCGTGCGCAAGCCGCGAAGCATGGTGTAGGCGTCGTCCGGCGACACCGACCAGCCGATGTCCCACATGGCGTCGTCCAGCTGCTTGCCGATCGCTGCGTCCAGCGTGGCGACTGACCCCATGAAACAGTCCGAATGCCCCCCGACATATTTGGTCAGGGCCTGGATGCTGATCGTCACGCCATGGGCCAACGGCTTGAAATAGAGGCCCGCTGCCCAGGTATTGTCGATCAGGGTGAGGATGCCGCGCGCCTTGGCCGCTGCGGCGATGGCCGGGACGTCCTGCATCTCGAAGGTGAGTGAGCCGGGCGCCTCCAGCAGGATCAGCCGGGTCCTGGCGTTGGTCAGGGCCATCAGGTCGTCTGGCGATAGGGCCGGGTCATAGTAGGTCGTTGCCACGCCGAAGCGGGCCAGCACCTGGTCGCAGAACCGGCGTGTAGGCCTGTAGGCGCTATCAACCACCAGGATCTCGTCGCCGGCCTTCAGCACCGCAAGCAGGGCGCCGGTGATGGCGGCCAGGCCTGACGGATAGAGGGTCACGTTCGTTGCGCCTTCCAGCACGGCCAGGGCCGCCTGCAAGGCGCCAGGCGACGCGAGGCCAGTGATGCCGTAGCTGATCTGGTCATCGTCATAGAGCGACGCCGCACTTGGCATCAGCACCGTCGAGCCGCGCTGGATCGGCGGATTGACCGTCTTGGCCGGCAGGGGCCACGATGCGCCCGTTCGGATCAGGCGGGTTTCTTCATCCATAAGGTGCTCTCGGCGTCGTGGCGAAGTCGTGGTTTAGGCCGGCTCGCCCGATGCGCCAAGCGTCAGGCGGGTCCCGTGACGACCGGGGTGTCCTCAAGACCGCCCCATTCGGTCCATGAGCCATCATAGACGGCGGCGCGGGGATGGCCGAGGCGGGCCAGGGCCAGGGCGACGACCGAGGCGGTGATGCCCGAGCCACAGGTGGCGGCGACCGGCTTGGCGAGATCCACGCCGGCAGCGGCAAAGACCACGCGCAGCTTGTCGGCGGTCAACATCGTGCCGTCCGGCGCCAGCATGTCGCTCAGCGGAATGTTGCGCGAGCCCGGTATGTGGCCGCCACGCAGGCCTGCGCGGGGTTCGGGTGCTTCGCCTGTGAACCGGCCGGCGGGGCGGGCGTCGACCACCTGCTCGCGGCCGGTCTCGAGGTTGCGCTTCATCTGCTCCACCGAACGGACGATGTCGGCCTGATAGCGGGGGGTGAAGTGACGTTCCTGCGGCATGGCGGGACCGTCCTCGACGGGATGACCCTCAGCGATCCACTTGGGCAAACCGCCATCCAGCACCACCACATCCTCGTGGCCCATGGCCCGGAAGGTCCACCAGACCCGTGCGGCGGGCAGGATGCCCAGGCTGTCATAGATGACAATGCGTGAGCCATCGCCGAGGCCCAGCTTGCGGACGCGCGAGGCGAACTTGATCGGGCTGGGCAGCATGTGCGGCAGATCGGAGGTCTCGTCCGAGATCTCGTCGATGTCGAAAAATACCGCGCCGGGGATGTGGGCCAGCAGGAACTCTTCCTTGGGATCGCGCGGCGTGCCGGGCATGAACCACGAAGCGTCGACAAGGCGTACATCCGGCGCGTCGAGATGGTCACGCAGCCAAGTGGTCGAGACGAGGGGCTCTTGTTCGCGAGAGGGGGTCATGTGCTGCGCCTTTCGGGGTCTGACTCGCCCCTGTTGAGAAGCGCAGGATCGCGGCATCGGCCTTGCGGGGCAAGCGGTTCAGCGCCCTTAAGCGCCCAGGCCTACATCCAGCCCGGCGTCGGAAGGCCCTTCTCGGCCAGGAACACGGGATTGAACAGCTTGCTCTGGTAGCGCGAGCCGTGGTCGCACAGGATGGTCACGATGGTATGGCCGGGGCCCATCGCCCTGGCCAGTTCAACGGCGCCGGCGACGTTGATCCCGGCCGAGCCGCCCAGGCACAGGCCTTCGTGCTCGACCAGATCGAAGACGACCTTCAGCATGTCCTCGTCGCTGATCCGGAAGGGATGATCGACCACCAGGCCTTCCAGATTGGCGGTGACGCGGCCCTGGCCGATGCCCTCGCTGATCGAGGTTCCCTCCGACTTCAGCGCGCCGTTCTTGTACCAACTGTAGAGGGCCGCGCCGTGGGGGTCGGCCAGGCCGATCTTCACCGAGGGCTTGCGCTCGCGCAGCGCCGCAGCGACGCCGGCCAGGGTGCCGCCCGAGCCGACGGCGCAGATGAAGCCATCGACCTTGCCGTCGGTCTGCTCGAAGATTTCGGGACCGGTGGTGCGGTAGTGGGCTTCGCGGTTGGCGAGATTGTCGAACTGGTTTGCCCAGATGACGCCGTTGGGCTCGGTCTTCGCCAGCTCTTCGGCCAGGCGGCCGGAATAGCGGACATAGTTGTCGGGGTTGGAATAGGGGACGGCGTCCACCTCGACGAGTTGCGCGCCGAGCAGGCGGATGGCGTCCTTCTTTTCCTGGCTCTGGGTGCGGGGAATGACGATCGTGGTCTTGTAGCCCAGCGCCGAGGCGACCATGGCCAGGCCGATGCCGGTGTTGCCTGCCGTGCCTTCCACGATCCGGCCGCCCGGTTTCAGCAGGCCGCGCGCTTCGGCGTCGCGGATGATGCCCAGGGCGGCGCGATCCTTCACCGACTGGCCGGGGTTCATGAACTCGGCCTTGCCCAGGATCTCACAGCCCGTCGCCTCGCTGGCGCGGTTCAGGCGGATGAGCGGGGTGTCGCCGATGGCGTCCAGGACGCTGCTTTGTATGGTCATGTGCGCGGATCGGTGAAGCTGAAGGGCTGCGGTGCGAAGCGAGCATGGTAGATCGTGTCGCGGCGACCCGACGCAAGCCCAGTTTTCCTTAAAGAGCGGACCAGGCCGTGAGCAAACCATGACGGATCAGGCACAGGGCGCGCTGCGGCTGGTGCTGGGCGACCAGTTGAGCGACAATCTCTCGGCTCTGGAGGGGCTGGATCCCGACTGCGACCTGGTTCTGATGACCGAGTCCGTGGCCGAGGCCACAGCCTGGAAGCATCACAAGCAGAAGCTGGTCCTGGTCTGGTCGGCCATGCGCCAGTTTGCCGAGCGTCTGAGGGCACGGGGCGTGCGGGTTCGCTATGTGACGCTGGACGATCCCGCCAACACCCGCTCGATCGGCGGCGAGATTTCCCGCGCCCTGGCCGAGGAGCCGCTGGGCCGCGTGATTCGTACGGCCTGCGGGAAGTGGGGGCTGGAAGATCACCTGCTGACCCTGGCCAAGACCCTGCCGGTTCCCATGGAGACCCGCGAGGACGACCGCTTTCTGTGCTCGCGCCGGCAGTTCGCCGCCTGGGCCGAGGGGCGAAAGGAACTGCGGATGGAATATTTCTACCGCGAGATGCGCCGCTCCACGGGCCTACTGATGGACGGCGACAAGCCGGTCGGCGGGCAATGGAACTACGACGCCGAGAACCGCAAGAAGCTGCCCGCCGGCGTGCGGCCGCCGGCCCGTCTACGCACGCCGCCCAACGCCACCACGCGTGAAGTGATGGCGATGGTCGGGTCAGGCTTTGACGACCATTTCGGCCGGGTCGACACCTTTGCCTGGCCAACCCATCCCGAGGAAGCCGAAGCGATCCTTGATCACTTCTTCGACGACATGCTGGCCGGCTTTGGCGACTGGCAGGACGCCATGAGCTGGGGGCGGCCGTTCCTCTGGCACAGCCTGATCTCGCCGGCCCTGAACATCGGCCTGCTGGACCCGCTGGACATCTGCCGCCGCGCCGAGGCGGCCTATCGGGCAGGCAAGGCGCCGCTCAACGCCGTCGAGGGCTTCATCCGCCAGATCCTGGGGTGGCGCGAGTTCGTGCGCGGGGTCTACTGGCTGAAGATGCCGGAATACGCCAAGCGCAACGCCCTGGACGCCGAGGGCAAGCTGCCGTGGTTCTACTGGACCGGCGAGACCGACATGGCCTGCGTCGCCGACGCCGTCACCGCCGCCCGCGATCACGCCTATGCCCACCACATCCAGCGGCTGATGGTCACCGGCAATCTGGCCATGCTGCTGGGCGTGCATCCCGACGCGGTCGACGACTGGTACATGGTGGTGTTCGCCGACGCCTATGAATGGGTCGAGATGCCCAATACGCGCGGCATGGCCACCTTTGCCGATGGCGGCATCGTGGGCTCTAAGCCCTATGCGGCCAGCGGCGCCTATATCGACCGGATGAGCGACTACTGCAAAGGCTGTCGCTACGACGTCAAGGATCGGCTCGGCGACAACGCCTGCCCCTTTAACGCCCTGTACTGGGACTTCATGGATCGCCACGAGACGCGGCTGGCGGGGCAGGGGCGTCTGATGATGCCGTTGAAAACCCTGTCCCGGATGCCCGATGCCGAACGGGCGGCCTTCCGCGCCAAGGCGGCGGCGACGCGCAAGGCGATGGGCGTCTAGCCTGCGGCGATATGGGTCTCGATGATGTTCAGCAGCGCCAGCGGGCCACCGGCGGTGGTGGCGGCGCACCAGACATTGTGCAGGCCCTCCACCTCGACCAGGCGGTTCTCGACGGCGTCGATCATGATACCCTCGGCGACGTCGGACGACACCTCGCCCAGCAGCTGTTCTTCCTGAAGTTCGTTGCACCAGGCCGTGACCGCATCGACGGCCGTCGATGCGTCGAACTGGGTGATGTAGGTCCCCCCGTGGAAATCCAGGACCATGGTGTAGAGGTTCATGGGACGCGACCTCGATGTGCTTTCGACTATCTACGCACACCCAAGGTCGCGACGCGAAGGCGAACTTGCTAGGCCTGGCTCAGCCCAAGCTGGATCACATTGGTCCGCTCGGTGCGGAAGCCGGCTTCGCAATAGCTGAGATAGAACCGCCAAAGCCGGCGGAAGCGTTCGTCGAATTTCAGCGTGGCGATATCGTCCCATGCCGCCTCGAAGCGCCGGCCCCACTCGGCCAGGGTGTCAGCATAGCTCTGGCCGAAATGGCTGATATCCCGCCATTCCAGCCCGGCCCGGGTGGTCTCGGCCTTCAGGCGCGTCTCGCTGGGCAACATGCCGCCCGGGAAGATGTAGCGCTGGATGAAGTCGGTATGGGTCCGATAGTGCTCGAACAGCTCGTCGCGGATGGTGATGATCTGCAGGCCGGCGCGGCCCCCGGGGGTCAGCACCTCATGGATCTTGCCAAAATAGGTGGGCCAGTACTCCTCGCCCACCGCCTCGAACATCTCGATGGAGGCGACGCGGTCAAAGCGGCCTTGCACGTCGCGATAGTCGATCAGCTGGATATCGGCCTTGTCGGCCAGACCCATCTCGAACAGGCGCTTGCGGGCAAAGTCGTGCTGGGCCTGCGAGATGGTGATGCCAGTGACCCTCGCCCCCACCTCCTTTGCGGCGAACTCGGCAAAGCCGCCCCAGCCGCAGCCGATCTCCAGAACGGTCTGGTCGGCTTGCAGATCGATGGTCCGGGCCAGGGCCGCATATTTGGCCGTCTGGGCCTGCTCCAGCGGCTGGTCTGGCGTCTGATACAGGGCTGACGAGTAAGTCATGCCGGGGTCCAGCCAGCGCGAATAGAAGGCGTTGCCCAGGTCGTAGTGGGCGTGGATATTCTTCTTCGATCCCCGCCGATCGTTGCGGTTGAACAGGTGATAGAGAGCGTTGATCGTCCGCATGACGACATTGCCCTCGACCAGATCGTGCAGGCGGTCGAAGTTCAGTGAGAAGGCTTCCAGCACCGTCGACAGGTCGGGCGTGTCCCACTCACCGGCAATGAAGCCTTCAGCAAAGCCGATGTCGCCCGAGGCCAGGGCCCGCCGCACGAAGCGATAGTCGCGTACCTGGATCACGGCGCTGGGGCCGGGCGTCTTGCCATGAATGTCGAAACGCTTGCCCGACGGCAGAATGAAGCTGAGGGAGCCGACCGCCCAGTTTTCGGCCGCCACGCGCAGAGCCGTCCGAAACGCACCAGGTGCGCTGCGGATGTCAGGATCATTCCAGAGCGCGGTGTCCGAACAGGTCATGGCGGTTCGCATGAAATCTCCTGGCATTAAACGCTCTCGGGACCGTCCCCGCAAACCCTCCTCAACCTCCCTTGAGGCTTTGATAGGCAGCCAGCGCGCGTTCCCGCGCCTGGCTGTGATCAACGATCGGTCGCAAGTATGTACGCTTGGCGGCCGGCGTCAGATGCGGGGCCGCCGTCCACGGGCTGTGGATAAGCTTGTCGGGCAGATTGGACAGCTCCGGAACCCAGCGGCGAACATAGACGCCGTTGGGGTCGAACTTCTCGCCCTGGCTGATCGGATTGAAGATCCGGAAATAGGGGGCGGCGTCGGCGCCGCTGCCCGCCACCCACTGCCAGTTGCCCACATTGTTGGGCAGGTCGGCGTCCAGCAGCGTGTCCCAGAACCAGGCTTCGCCCTGTCGCCAGTCGATCAGCAGGTGCTTGATCAGGAATGAAGCGACGATCATCCGTACACGGTTGTGCATGAAGCCGGTCGTCCACAGCTCGCGCATCCCGGCGTCGACGATGGGATAGCCGGTCTGGCCCCGGGTCCAGGCCTTGAACGCCGCATCGTCACGGTTCCACGGAAAGGCGTCGAACTCGGGGCGGAAATTGGCGGTGGTGATGTCGGGACGGTGGAAGAGGATCGAGTGGTTGAATTCCCGCCAGCCCACCTCCGACAGGAACTTCTCGCCCTGGCCCGCCGGCACGTCGCCAGCGGCGATGGCGCTACGCGTCGCGGCCCAGACCTGACGTGGCCCGATCTCGCCAAAATGCAGGTGCGGCGACAGGCGGGAGGTCACCTCCACGCCGGGAATGTCGCGCTTGTCATAGTTCTGGACCTGCGAGGCAAGGAAGGCCTGCAGGCGCTCGGCGGCGCCCGCCTCGCCGGGCGTCCAGCTTGAAAAGCCTTTCGACCAGTCCGGCTTCGTTGGATGCAAATTCCAGTCGCCCAGGCCGTCGCTGGCGGGCTGTTTGGCTGGAGCCGGCAAGGCTGCCGGCGCAGGCGACACATGCACCTCGCCGATATGCTCACGAGCCGCCCGCCAGTAGGGCGTGAAGACCTTGTAGCCTTCGCCCGAGCCGTTCTTCACCGTCCAGGGCTCATTGAGCAGGCTGGCGTTGAAGCTCTCGCAGGTCAGGCCCTGGCCGCGCAGGTCAGCCTTGATAGCCGCGTCGCGGTCGATGCTGGCCTTGTCGTAGAGCCGGTTCCAGACCACGCCCGCTGCGCCGGTCTCGGCGACCAGTTGGTTCAGGATTTCAGCAGCCTTGCCGCGTCGCAGGATCAGTCGCCCGCCGCGCTGCTCGATATCAGCGCCCAAGGCCGCCAGCGACTTGTCCAGCCACCACAGTGACGCCGCGCCCATGGGCCGAACACCCTCGGTTTCGTCGAGGATATAGAGCGGGATCACCGATCGTCCGGTCGAAACCGCTGCATCCAGGGCCGGATTGTCAGTGAGGCGCAGGTCCCTGCGAAGCCACACCAGGATGGGTCCGTCGCCTGCCGTGTCGATCCGCACTTGCACCATCTCGCTTCTGAGGCCACCTGTCTGGGGCCTGAAAACATCTAGTCGCCGGAAGTCTTGCCGTGAGTCAGCCCCAAGCCGTAGCCCCAAACGCTGTTGTCGAGGTCAAGACCGCGACCGGCGCGCCCGTTCGCATCGGCAATGGCGAGAAGTTGTCGATTATCGCCGGCCCCTGCCAGATGGAAAGCCGCCAGCACGCGCTGGAGACGGCCCTCGCCCTGAAAGAGATGGCCGCCCGTTTGGACGTCGGCCTGATCTACAAGACCTCCTACGACAAGGCCAACCGCACCTCGGCCAACGCCCAGCGCGGTATCGGACTGCACGACAGTCTGGCGATCTTTCAGGAGATCCGCGAGGTCACCGGCCTGCCGACGCTGACCGACGTGCATGAGATCAGCCACTGCGCCCCGGTGGCCGAGGCGGTCGACGTGATCCAGATCCCGGCCTTCCTGTGCCGCCAGACTGATCTGCTGGTCGCCGCCGCCAACACGGGCCGGGCGATCAACATCAAGAAGGGCCAGTTCCTGGCCCCGTGGGACATGAAGAACGTCATCGCCAAGGTGACGGGCGCGGGCAATCCCAACGTCATGGCCTGCGAGCGCGGCGTGTCGTTCGGCTACAACACCCTGGTCAGCGACATGCGCTCCCTGCCGATCATGAAGGAGATCGGCTGTCCGGTCGTCTTCGACGCCACCCACAGCGTGCAGCAGCCTGGCGGACTGGGCGGCTCCTCGGGCGGCCAGCGCGAGTTCGTGCCGGTGCTGGCCCGCGCCGCCGTGTCGATCGGCGTGGCCTGCGTGTTCATGGAAACCCACCCCGACCCCGACAACGCCCCGTCCGACGGCCCCAACATGGTGCCGATGAGCCAGTTCGAGGCCCTGATCGCCAATCTCCTGGAATACGACGCCCTGACCAAGCGGGCCGCATGACCCGGAAGACCGTTCTCGTCACCGGCGGCGCCGGTTTCATCGGCTCCAATATCGTCGCCAGGCTTTGCGAGGATCCCACCATCGACGTGGTGGTCTGCGACCGCCTGCGCGAGGCGGCGGGCGGCAAGTGGCGCAACCTCTCCAAGCACGCCATTGCCGACTTCGTTGCGCCGGACGACCTGATGGCCTGGTTGGCCAGGCGCGGCGGCGACGTCGAGCTGGTGATCCACATGGGCGCGGTCTCGTCGACCACCGAGCCGGATGCCGACAAGATCATCCAGTCCAACTTCGTCCTGCCGCGGGACCTGTGGGACTGGTGCGCCGAGCATGACAAGCGGCTGATCTATGCCTCGTCGGCGGCGACCTATGGCGACGGTTCGCAGGGTTTTGATGGCCTCGATGATCTGGACTCGCTGAAGGCCCTGCGACCGCTGAACGCCTATGGCTGGTCCAAGGCCCTGTTCGACATCTATGCCGTCCGCGAGGCGTCTCGCGGCAGGAAGCCCCTGCAATGGGTCGGACTGAAGTTCTTCAACGTCTATGGCCCCAACGAGGACCACAAGGACGGCATGAAGTCGGTAGTCGCCCAGATCTGGCCCAAGATTGCGGCGGGCGAGGGGGTCAAGCTCTTCAAGTCGCACCACCCGGACTACGCAGACGGCGGGCAGCTGCGCGATTTCGTCTATGTGCGCGACGTGGCCGACATCGTCGCCTGGCTGGCCGAAAACCCGCAGGTCAATGGCGTCTACAACCTGGGTTCGGGCCAGGCGCGCACCTTCAGGGCTCTTGCCGAAGCGACTTTCCACGCCATCGGACGCCAGCCTGACATCGCCTATGTCGACATGCCCGAAGTGCTGCGCGGCAAGTACCAGTACTTTACCGAAGCGAAGATGGAACGGCTGCGGGCTGCAGGTTTCACCGCGCCGATGACGTCGCTTGAAGACGGCGTGGGCGACTACGTGGCGGGCTATCTGAATACAGACGACCCGTATCGCTGACCCGCTGTGCGCCTGCCTGGGCCGGACGTCATGCCTTCCGATCCGTGCGGCGCGCTGCGTGGAGTGAAGCCGCGACGCCCGCGGGGTGCTAGACTGGCCATCCGTTAGGAAAGACCATTCCATTGATCCAGCAGTATGGCTGGTCCGGCCCCCTGGCGCAGGACTTCGAGCCGCATGCCCGCGCCGGCCAGACCCCCGGGCGCGTGGTCGTCCAGCGACGTGGCGCCTATCTGGTGGCCACCGACGAGGGCGAGCTTCGCGCCAAGCCTGCCGGCCGCCTGCTTCACGATGCTGGGGAGGCGGAGCACCCGGTCGTTGGCGACTGGGTCGCGCTCACCGTCAACAAGGCCCAGCGTACGGCCACAATCCACGCCATCCTGCCGCGCCGCACCGCCTTCATGCGCCGTGCTGCCGACAGTGTTCAGACCCTGCAGGTCATCGCCGCAAACATTGACGTCGCCTTCGTCGTCACCTCGATGAATGCCGACTTCAATCCGCGTCGACTTGAGCGCTATCTGGCTGCGGCCTGGCAAAGCGGGGCGCGGCCGGTCGTGCTGCTGACCAAGTCCGACCTCGCAGATCAGCCGGAGACCCTCGCCCAACAGGCTGCTGGCCTTGCCGCGCGCTGCCCGGTGATCGCGGTTTCGGCGCGTCAGGGTGTTGGCCTGGACGCTGTCCGCGACCATATCGCGCCGGGCGAGACCTGCGTGCTGATCGGGTCGTCCGGCGTCGGCAAGTCAACACTCGTCAATGTCCTGTCAGGCGAGGAGCGGATGGCGACCCAGGAGATCCGTGCGGCAGACGCTCGGGGGCGGCACACAACCAGTCATCGGCAGCTGTTTCTGTTGCCTGGCGGCGGGCTGATACTCGACACGCCAGGCATTCGGGAAGTGGGCCTGATCGACGCCGAAGAGGGTTTGAGTGTGGTGTTCGATGATATCGAGCGCCTGGCCCATGATTGCCGGTTCCGTGACTGCGGTCATGCCAATGAGCCAGGCTGCGCGGTGCGCGCCGCTCTGCAGAGCGGCGCTCTGGACCCCGGTCGCTGGGCGTCGTTTCAGAAGCTGGGCCTGGAGCTGGCTGCCGTGGAAAACAAGGCTGATCGGATCGCCAAGGAGGCTGAACGCCGTCGGCAGCTATCGCTCCAGAAAGCCTACCGAACGACCAAGAAGGATCTCCGGGGCGAGTGAAATGAGTGCGAGGCCATCGCGCCTCGCCAACAAGGCTAAGCCCAGCTTCACCATTCGCTCACTACCTTCGACAACCGTTCCTAGACATCTGGCGGTATAGCTTGGCTGCATGTCGAACGCTGAAGTCCTCTTTCAACAACCCGTCGAGCGGCGCGCCGAGAGTCGGCGGGCCTGTCTGTTGCGCGGCGATCTGATCATCGGCGGCGGGCGCGCCGAGCCGGTGGCGGTGCTGGACCTGACGGCCTTTGGCGCGCGGGTGGCGATGCGGCGGACCTTGCTGCTGCCGACGCGCCTTCTGCTTCGCCTGACCCTGGTCGAGGGCATGGTGCTCTACGACGCCGAGCTGGCGTGGCGACGTGGCCTGGACGCCGGCATGGCCTTGTCAGGCCGGCGCGAAGCCAAGGGCCTGACCCACTAGGTCTGAAGCAGCGCCTCTAGCGTCTGGACGATCAGGCCATGGTCTTCCACCTGCGGCAGGCCCGAGACCGTGATCGCGCCGATGCAGCCCAGGCCTTCAAGGATCAGCGGAAACCCGCCCCCATGGGCCGCGTGGTCGCGCAGCGACAGGCCATAGCGACCTTCCAGCGTCTCGCCCGAAGCGGTCAGTTTCAGGCCTATGCCCAGGGTGCTGGTTCCCAGTCTCAGAACCGTGTTGCGCTTGCGACGGACCCAGTCAGCGTTGTCCGGGCCCGCACCGGGCAGGGCGGCGTGAAACAGCGGGCGCTCGGGCAGGCTGATGTCGATGGCCACGGGCGCCGCGCGGGCCAGGGCGGCGTCGCGCAAGGCGGTTCCCAGGCTCCAGGCGGTGTCGAGCGTGAAGCGCGGGAAGACCAGCATACGCTCCTGCTCGGCGATCAGGGCGAGGTCGGGGGGCAGGCTCACAGGGTGATCTCGCGACGCTCCACGGCGCTGCGCTGGGCGGCGTCGATCACTTCCATGACCAGCAGGGCTTCTTCCACCGGCACGGGGCTGGGCGCGCCCATCGTGATCGCCTCGCGGATGCCGGCATAATAGGCGCGATAGTCGGCGGGCAGGGGCTGCACGGGCGTGCTGACCGGTTCGCCGTCCTCCATCTGGATCAGGACGCCCAGGCGGGGATCGTCGCCATAGCCGGGCGCGCCGGGCCTTAGCCCCGCCTTCAGATGGTCCTCCTGGGTGTCGAGGCCGCTCTTGATAAAGCTGCCGGCGGTTCCGTGCACGGCCAGGCGCAGATTGGTGGCCTGGGTCATCTGACTGGCGTGCAGCAGCACCCGAAGGCGCGGATAGCGCAGCAGCAGGTGGAAATAGTCGCCGGCCACGCCGCCATCCTTCTGGACCGCGACGTCGGCATAGACCGCCAGCGGCCTCCCAAACAGCACCAGGGCCTGGTCGATCAGGTGCGGACCCAGGTCCAGCAACACCCCGGCCCCCGGCTTTTCCCGCCAGCGGTCGCGGACCAGCGGGCGGAAGCGGTCGAAATGGCTTTCGTACTGGATGATCTCGCCCAGATGGCCGCGCGCGATCAGGGCCTGCAGGCCACATGCTTGCCGGCGTCGAGGGCGGCGTGGGCCTGGCTGGCGTGCAGAGCGTCGGGGGTAGCGATCACCACCAGGTTGATGTCGGGATCGGCCAGGGCCCGCACCAGATCGGCGGCGACAACCGCGACCTCGGGAAAGTCGGCACGCACCTTGGCCGGATCGCTGGAAATCACGGTGTGCAGGTCCAGGCCCGGCGTGGCGGCGATCAGGGGCGCGTGGAACGTTTTGCCGGCATAGCCATAGCCGACCAGGGCGACCTTGATGGGGGAGGGGGACGACATGGCGGGTCCTCGATACTGCGGCCCTGCAGATAGGCCCTGACCTGGCGATGGGCCAGAAAAAAGCCCCCGACGCACAGCGCGCCGGGGGCCTTGTTCGTCGAGGCGGGATGAAGACCTAGATCCTCACCGGTTCCATCTTGGGCATCAACAGGTGCACCACCAGCAGGGCCACCAGATAGGCGCTGCCAGCCACGATGAAGATCGGGGTGTAGGTGCCGATCTGCTCCAGCACCTGGCCGATATACTTCGAGAACACCATGCCGCCGACGGCGCCCAGCATCCCGCCGATGCCGACCACCGATCCGACCGCGCCGCGCGGGAAGACGTCCGACGGCAGGGTATAGAGGTTGGCCGAGAAGCCCTGGTGGGCCGCGGTGGCGACACCGATGATCAGCACGGCCAGCCAGACGCTGTCAGCATAAGAGGCGAACATGACCGGCACGGCCAGCAGGGCGCAGACCAGCATGGTCATCTTGCGGGCCTTGTTGATGCTCCAGCCCATCTTCATGAACTTGGACGACATCCAGCCGCCGCCCACGCTGCCGACGTCGCTGAGCAGATAGATGGCGATCAGCGGCGGGCCGAAGGTCTTGAGGTCCATGCCATAGCGCTTGCCCAGGAAGTCGGGCAACCAGAACAGGAACATCCACCAGATCGGGTCGATCAGGAACTTGCCCAGCGAATAGGCCCAAGTTTCGCGCTTGGTCAGCAGCTTGATCCAGGGGATTTTCTCCACCGGATCGGCCTCGTCCTGCTCGATGTGCGCCAGCTCGGCGGCGCCGATCTTCTTATGCTGGCGGGGCGTGCGGTACATGATCAGCCAGATGGGCAGCCAGATCAGGCCGGCCACGCCGGTGACGATGAAGGCCATCTGCCAGCCCCAGGCCAGCACGATGCCCGGCACCACCAGCGGGGTGACGATCGCGCCGATATTGGTGCCGGCGTTGAAGATGCCGGTGGCGAGGGCGCGTTCCTTCTTGGGGAACCACTCGGCCACCGCCTTGATGCCGCCCGGGAAGCCGCCGGCCTCACCAATGCCCAGGCCCATGCGGGCGAAAATGAAGCCGTTCAGGCCCCGCGCGCCGGCGTGGGCGATGTGGGCGATCTGCCAGATGGCGAAGGCGATACCGAAGCCCCAGCGGGCCCCGATCTTGTCCATGATCTTGCCCCAGGCCAGATAGGCCACGGCATAGGACAGCTGGAAATAGAACACGAGGTCAGCATAGTCGCCCTCGCTCCAGCCAAATTCCTTGGAGAGATCGGACTTCAGAATGCCGATCGTCTGCCGATCAACATAGTTGATGACCATCGCTGCAAACAGCAGGCTGACGATCACCCACCGATACCGACCGATCTTTTCGGAGGGTTCGGGGGCTTTGGGAATGACCATGGACTCGTCTTCCTTACCCTGGATTGTCGTTTCTTATTTTGCCGGGACGGCGACGCACTCCACCTGTCCCAAGGCGCCGAAGCTAACCGTTGCCGCGTCGCCCGCAACCACATCGTGGATGCCGGTGCTGGCGCCGGTGGTGACCAGCATCTCCTTCTTCAGCGGACGGCCGCGCGAGGCGACGTGACCCAGCAGGAAGGCCAGGGCCGCCAGCGGGGAACCGGGGATCGAGGCCGCCGTGCCCTTGCCGACGACGACGCCGTTGATCGTGGTCTCGACGGCCATGTCTTCCCAGGCGATGTCGCGCCAGTTTTCCAGCACCGGACCCAGGATCTGGCCGTCATTGTTGCCAAAGTCCGAGGCCACGATGGGCGGTCCCAGCACATTGATGGTCTTCAGCGGGCTGCCGGCGATCTCGACGCCGAGGATCAGCTCGCCCACATACTCGGCGGCTTCCTCGGCGGTCCATTGCGTCTTGCCCTCGGGCGCGTCCTTGCCCAGGCGGATGATGAACTCGGCCTCAACAGCGGTGAAGCCGCCCTCAATGGCGCGGAACGGCGTCGGCGCGGCCCCGGCTTCCCATAGGTTCTTCTTGAAGATGCAACCGGCCAGACGCTCGGCGCCCAGGCGGGCCTGATGCTGAGGCGGCACATAGCCGACCTTCCAGCCGACCAGTTCGTCGGGCCAAGAATCGATGGCGATGTCCTGAACGGCGTAGCCGTCGGCCATGGTCTCGGGGAGCACGCCGCCCGGATAGCCGGGAACGGAGACGCCAGTCAGGCGCGCCTGCACGAATTGGGGGGCTATTGACGCCGGTGCGAACACATCGCTCTCGGCCGCAGAAACGGTCACGCCGCTAATCCTCCCTACACTAACCCGATAGCCCGTTTTGCGGGTCTGCGTCGTCTCTAATGGAAACCGGTGTCATTGACAATGAGGCCGGGCGGTTGTGGTCGCTACGTTCGACACCTTGTTGCGATCGCCCCGTTTGGGGGCGCCCTGCCGTCCAAAAGGGCGGGAGAGATTGATCCGACAGGCGCGCCGCTAACCTTGATCGGGGTAGTTCGCGACGTCACTGAAGATCATGCTCGCCAGATCGCCCGCACGGCGGCTTGTCTCTGGGTTCAATGGGCAATCGATTGACCCTGAGCCGCTGCTGCTGGCGCGCGGATGCAGAACGCCTGTTTGGGCTTGATCGTCGCCATCGCTTGACAGGCTGCAGCACGGGTATAGCGTCGTGTGGTATTACGGATGTAATGAGCTATGCATATCACTTCGGCTGAAAGTCATGTCATGGAGGCGCTGTGGCGGCGTGAGCCCCTGACAGCCGACGAGTTGGTGGCTGAAGTCGGCGCCAGCCAGACCTGGGGCGAAGCCACGGTCAAAACGCTGATCAATCGGCTGCTGAAGAAAAAGGCCATCAAGTCCGAGCGCGCCGATGGCAAGCATGGCTACCGTCCGCTTATCGCGCGAAGCGTCTATGTCCAGGCCGAGAGCCAGGGGCTTCTGGATCGCCTGTTCGAAGGCCAGTTGGCCCCCATGATCAGCCATTTTGCCCAGCATCGTGAGCTGAAGGCTGAGGAGATCGCCCGACTAAAGCGCCTGATTGAGGAGCTCGAACAGGGCGACTGAGGTCGGCGTCAGGGAGCGCTGGCCTGCCCGCCTGTTCCAAAGGCCATAACCTGACGGGTAATTGCGCGCGCTTGCCCCGTCGACCAAGGCTCTGTCATCACAATTTGGGAGAAGGCCATGTCAGGCTTCTGGCGCAATTGGTTGGCGGTTTGGTGCGGGGCGGTCGGCGTGTTTGGCGCCGTACTGGTCGGGGGCGGTCTGGAGGTCACCAGCGGTCCGACCCGGCTGATCTTCGATATTCTGAATGGCCCGATGGAGCTGGATCTGAATGCCCAGATTCGCTTCAGCCTGGCAGTGATGGGTGCGGTGACTCTCGGCTGGGCCATAACCGCGGCGGCCACGATCCGGGCAGCGATCCTGCTGGGTGAACGCGGTACGCCCATCTGGCGCCTTCTGCTGGGAGGCGTGATGGTCTGGTTTGTGATCGACACTGCGATGTCGATCCTTACTGGCTACGGGAACAACGCCATTCCGAACCTGGTCCTGCTGACCACCTTCCTTGTGCCGATCATCCGCAGCGGCGTGCTTCAGCAGGCGCGAGGCTAGGATTGTCGCCGGTTTTCCGTTGCCGTCGCAGGCAGGATCTTAGCCGCCCTTGCCTCGACATAGGCCGAAGTAGAGGCCTCCTGCAGGGACATGGGTGGGGTAACGGGCTGAATTTCTTGGGTCGACGCGGTGAGAGCGCCGACGAAATCATCGCGCCAGGCCGTGACATCCTTGCGTTGCACATTGTCGAACAGAGTCTCCCAGCGCCGTTTGCGCTCGGGCAGCCCCATCGCCAGGGCCCGGCTCAGGGCGTCAGAGATTTCTTCAGGACTGTTGGGATTGACGATCAGGGCGTCCGACAGCTGTCGCGCCGCGCCGGCGAAGCGCGACAGGATCAGGACACCGGGATCCTCAGGGTCCTGTGAGGCGACATACTCCTTGGCCACCAGGTTCATGCCATCGCGCAGGGGCGTCACCAGGCCGACCTTGGCCGCGCGATAGATCCCCGCAAGCTCGTCCCTACGGTAGGACTTGTTCACGTAGCGGATCGGCGTGAAGTCCATCTCGGCGTAGGCGCCGTTGATCCGGCCGATCAAACCGTCCAGTCGCGACCGCAGGTCCTGATAGGCCTCGACCTCATCGCGCGACAGGGGTGCGATCTGCAGCAGCATGACCTCGCGGCGCATGTCGGGATTGTCGTGCAGGAAGCGCTCGAAGCCGATCAGCCGCTCTTCCAGACCCTTGGAATAGTCCAGGCGATCGACGCCCACGACCATCTTGCGGAACACGCTGTTGGCCAGCATGCGGTCATAGACCTTGCGGGCGCGGGGGCTTTCGATGATCCGGGCGAAGTCCTCGGCGTCGATGCCGATCGGGAAGGTGGCCGCGCGCGTGGTCTTGCCAAACGCCGTCAACTCGCCGTTCGGCGCGACCGAGCCGTCGACCTCGGAGGTGACATAGCCCTCGAAGGCGTGACGCGATTCCTCGGTCTGGAAGCCTATCAGGTCGTAGTCGAACATCGCCTCCACCAGCGGCCGGTGGCGGGGCAGGGTGACCACCAGCTGGTGAGCGGGCCACGGGATGTGCAGGAAGAAGCCGATACGGTTGGTCACGCCCATCCGGCGCAGCTCCCGCGCCATCGGGATCAGGTGGTAGTCGTGGACCCAGATGATGTCATCGGGTTCGATCAAGGGCCTCAGGGTCTCGGCGAAACGCTTGTTGACCCGATCATAGCCCTCGCCGAACGAGCGATCATAGGCGGTCAGGTCGACACGGTAGTGAAAGAGCGGCCACAGGGTCTTGTTGGCGTAGCCGTTGTAATATTCCTGATAGTCGCCGTCCTCGAGATCCACCGTTGCTGTGGTCACGCCATCGACCCGCTGCATCGCAAGCTGGCCCGTGAACTGCGGCGTCGTCTTTCCGCTCCAGCCAAACCAGATCCCGGAATACTCGCGCAACGCCGCAGCCAGAGCCATTGCCAGTCCGCCGACGCTGCCGTCGCCATCGCCCTTTTCTGGACTTGGAGGCGGGTTGACCCGATTGGAGACGACGATCAGCCGGCTCATGCGGGCATCAGCGTCGCCACGCCCTCCAGCCAGGCCGAAACGGCGGCCGTGTCCTTCAAACGGTAGGCAGCGGAGGTCGCGCGCATCTCGCCGACCAGAACGCCGTAGCCGCCCAGTTGCAGAGCGGCGGCAAAGCCATCTTCGTCGGTCAGGTCGTCGCCGACGAAGATTGGGGTGGATCCGGTAAAGGGGCGCTCGCGCAGAAAGGCGGCGACGGACTGGCCCTTGTCCTGGCCTGGCGTTCGCAGCTCAACGACCATGTCGCCCAGCTGAAGCACCAGCCCTGTGGTGCGCGCGATACGCTCGGCAGCTTCGATCACGGCTTCGCCAGCGGCCGGCGCGTTTCGATAGTGCAGGGTGACGCTGACGCCCTTGTCCTCAAACTGAAGGTCCTTGTCGCATCGCGCCAGCTCACGCAGTAGCACGCGTGCGTCCGCCACGCCCGGATGCGGTGGGGTCCTGGATATCTGCCCGGCGGCGTCGCGACGGACCAAGCCATGCACGGCCGCGACGGGCGTCACGCCACGCTCAAGAATGCGATCCAGATCCTCAAGAGAGCGGCCGCTCACGATGGCGACGCGACCGCTCAAGGTTGTGGCAAGTCGTTGCATCAGCACCGCGCGACGGCGGTCAGGACCCACCTGCTCCGGGCGGGGCATGATGGGCGCAAGCGTGCCATCGAGGTCCAGAAAGAGCGCTGCCGAAGTCGGCGGAAAAGCCGGTGGCGGTGGAAGGTCATGGGGCTGTTGTGTCGTGGTTGATCCGGCCGAGCCCATCACCAGACGCCCCTCTTCAAAGCGATACATGACCATACAAACGCCAAAGTCCGGCTTTCGATCCGCCACGCCACGGTGAAGTTGGCGACTAGCGCACCGAGGTCCAGGGCCGACTGAGCAGGACTGCGCAGTTGATCAGGCCGACCAGCGAATAGGTCTGCGGGTAATTCCCCCACAGTTCGCCGTCTGAGAATCCGATGTCCTCCGACAGGAGACCGGCTGCGGTGCGGCGGGCCAGCATGTCCTCAAACAGGGCGCGGGCCTCTTCGGCCCGGCCGGCCAGATGCATGGCCTCGATCAGCCAGAAAGTGCAGATGTTGAAGGCCGTCTCGGGCTCGCCGAAGTCGTCCGGGATAGCGTAGCGCAGCAGGTAAGAGCCCTTGCGCAGGCCGCTCTCAACCGCTGCGACGGTGGCTATGTTGCGTGGATCATTGGCGCTGATGAAGCGCAGGTCGACCAGTTGAAGCAGGCTTGCATCCAACTCGTCGCCGCCAAAGGTTGCGGCAAAGCGGCCAAGCTCGGGGTTCCAGGCAGCGTCGTCGATCGTGGCGCGCACCTGGGCGGCGCGGTCGTTCCAGAAGGCGGCGCGGTCAGTCAGGCCCAGCTTCTCAGCTGCGTTGCCCAGCCGGTCGCAGGCAGCCCAGCACATGACCGACGAATAGGTGTGCACATTGGCCCGCCCCCGGAACTCCCACAGACTGGCGTCGGGCTGGTCGTGCAGCTGGAAGGCGCGTTCGCCCACCGGCTCCAGGGCCTCGAAGTCGGCGACCGTAGCTTGGCGCAGCAGCCGCTCGTCAAAGAAGGCCTGGGTGCTGGACAGCACGATCTGGCCGTACACGTCGTGCTGCTGGTGCTCGAAGGCCTGGTTGCCAATGCGCACCGGTCCCATGCCGCGATAGCCGGAGAGGGCGGGTGCGAAACGTTCGGTCAACTGCGGCTCGAACCCGACGCCGAACAGCGGCTGGATATGACCTCCGGCGGCTCGGTCGACGATGTTTCGCAGGTAGCCCAGATAGTTCTCCAGAATATCCACCGCGCCCAGCCGGTTCAGGGCCTGGACCACGTAGTAGGCGTCGCGCATCCAGCAGTAGCGGTAGTCCCAGTTGCGACCGCTGTCGGAATGCTCGGGAATTGAGGTGGTCAGCGCCGCGACGATGGCGCCCGTCTCTTCGTGGACACAGAGCTTGAGGGTGATCGCCGCACGGATGACAGCTGACTGCCACTCCAGCGGAATGGCCAGACCCCGGACCCAGGTCATCCAGTAGGCGGTGGTTTCGCGCAGCATGCGCTCGCAGGTCGACCCGATGTCGGCGTCAAAACCTTCGTCGGGACCAAGGAACAGGGCGATGGGCTGCTCCAGGCGGAAGGTGCGTTCTTCGAGGATGTGCGACACCGGGCAGTCCGTGGTCAGCCGCATCGTGAGGTCCGAGCACAGGTAGCGGATGTGGTTGGACCCCGAGGTCCGCTCGGCCAGCCGCGCCCCCCACTGGGCGGTCGGGCGCAGGCGTATCGTGATCCGCGCCGTGCCAGCCACAGGCCGGATGAGGCGGATAAAGGCCGTGGGTCGAAAGATCCGGCCAAACTGCTGGTAGCGTGGCGCGAAATCGATGATCTCGATCCTGGCGCCGTCGGCATCGGTGATTTCGGTGCGCAGGATCGGCGTGTTGCGAAGATAGGCCTGGGTTGTTGACACCGAGTCCTCGACATCGACATCCCAGACGCCGGTCGCCCCGCTGCCCTGCGGCTCTACATCACTGAGCAGCGCGCTGAACACGGGATCAGAGTCGACGCGAGGGGCGCAAGCCCAGACGAAGCGCCCAGCACGGTCGATGAGCGCGCTCACGGCGCAGTTGCCGATGGGGAAGAGGTCGAGAGTTTGGGGCACGCGGTCTCCGGATTGTGGCGAGACCTAAGGTCGGCCTGACGACACAAGGGAAACCGCTTGTGTGGCTTCCCGGTTCCTGCTGGCAGAAAAGAACGCTGTGGACCAGTGAGGGTTCGCGTTTCACGATACTCGCGTTGACGGACGCTGCTTCCACCAGCCATTTGAGGCGGCGCGGACACATCGCGCACGGTGTGCGGCGAGATTCATTGGCGGTGAGCAGTTTGTCGAGACTAACCTGCGCGCTGGCCGCCGGAGCGCTATGGCTTGCGGCGGGCGGGATCGGGCATGCCCAGTCCCAACGGCCCTCCCTGGCTGGTGTCCGACCGCCTCAGTCCGGGCTGCAGCAGCCCCTTGCGTTCCCCACCAGTCCCTATTCGGTAAGCCTGCGCGTTGATCAGATCGAACTTCTGGGACGTGCGCTGTCCGAGGCTCACACTCATGGCTTCGAGGTGGGGGCCTACTCACCTGATCAGGCCCTGACCTTGCTGGCCTCTCGCGACGCGGTTGCGCGTCAGGCGGGGCATGGCCAGCTGATCGGCCTGACCCTGGCTTACGCCAAGGCCGTGCGCTCGGGACGGCTGCCGCTGACGAGCTTCCGAACCGATTGGGGCCTCCGTCCGGCGGCCTACGATCCCAGCCTCGAGTTCGTCCAGGCCGTGACCCAGGATCGCCTTGGCTCGTGGCTTGATACGCTACCGCCACCCTATACGGGCTACCAGACCCTGCGCCGGGGCCTGGTGACCTATCGCGACATCGCCACGCGCGGTGGCTGGGCTCTTCTGCCGGCTGGACCTGATCTGAAGCTGGGCTCTACCGATCCGCGCGTCATCGCGCTGGAAGCCCGCCTCGCTGTCGAAGACCCGACCGTGGCCGTCGATGGCGTGTCCCTGTTTGATGAAGGCCTGGCCCAAGCGCTGATGCGGGCGCAGAAGCGCTTTGGCTTGAATCCGAACGGTGTGCTCGACAAGAAAACCCTGGCTGCGCTCAATATCCCGGTCGGGCTGCGATTGGATCAGATCGTGGCCAATATGGAACGCTGGCGGTGGTTGCCCCAGGTGCTGCCGGCCGACCGTATCCAGGTCAATATCGCTGCCGCCGTACTTTCGGTGTTCCACCACGACAAGCCGACCCTGACCATGCGCGCCGTTACTGGCCGGCCCGGCGACGAGACGCCGATGCTGCAGTCGAATATCCATAGCATTGTACTCAACCCGCCCTGGAACGTGCCGTCGTCGATCGCCGCCAAGGAACTCTGGCCCAAGGAGCGCGCGAATCCGGGTTACTTCCGACGCAATGACTTCATCGTCATTCCGACCGAGGGCGGTGGTTCGCGACTGCAGCAGAAGGCCGGGCCAAAGGCCGCTCTGGGCCTGATCAAGTTCGACTTCGTCAACAGCTACGGGGTCTATCTGCACGACACGCCCAGCCGCGCGCGCTTCGCCAGCTATAGCCGTCTGGCCAGCCATGGCTGCGTGCGTGTCGAAAAGCCCGTCGATCTGGCCCGCGCCGTGATGGAAGGGGACGCTACCTGGACCCCCCAGGTGATTGACGACACCATCGCCAGCGGCAAGACCGTCCGAGCCCAGCTGCCGCAGCAGATCGCGGTCTTCCTGCTGTATTGGACGGCATATGTGACACCCGATGGCCAGGTCAATTTCCGCGATGACCCCTATGGCTGGGACAAGCTCCTGGTGCAGCGGATCGCCGCATCCCTCCCTGGCTCTGCTTGACCTTCGGGCTGCCTTGGGGTGTCCTGCCGGCAGTTCGGTGCCGGGGATAGCGTTATGATCGCACGACGTAGGCTTTTTCAGCTGGGTTTCAGCGCGCTAGGCGCGGCTGCGATTGGTCCGTCGGCTCATGCGCAGGACGATATCATTGGCGCGCTTCTTGAGGCACAGCCCCCGGCGCCCGTCACCACGGTTGCCGTGGCGCAACCCGCCCTCGAGGCCGCCCCCAAATGGCTCTCCCTGCACAATCTTCACACGGCCGAAAAGTTGCAGGCCGTGTACTGGGAAAAGGGCGCCTATCCGATGAACGTCCAGTTGTTCGATCTGCTGGCGGACATCCACCACAAGACCGAAACAAGAACGGCATTCCAGATCATTTCCGGCTATCGCTCACCCGCCAGCAACCGCCTTCTGTCGGCCCGTAGTGGCGAGGTCGCCAAGCGCAGCCTGCACATGGACGGCAAGGCCATGGACATCTATCTGGAAGACGTGGCCCTCGACCGGCTTCGCGCTGCGGCGCTGGATCTGAAACGGGGCGGCGTCGGCTACTATCCCGACAGCAAATTTGTACACGTCGACGTCGGGCCGTTCCGACGCTGGCAGGGAAGCTAGGCCCTCAGGGGCAGGGAGTCGGGAATGAGCGCTGAGCGTCGTAGCAATCCGTTCGGATGGATCTTCCTGGGCTTTGTCGTGGGCGTCATCGCGACGTTCGGCGCCATTCTGTTCCTGACCGCCGGCTTGGGGGGGTATGACGAGGGCTCCGACGAAATGCGCACCGCCGCCGATGACGCGGCCGCTGAAGCCATGGTCACGGCGCCCTTGGCGCCGGCCGCTCGCAAGGTTGAAGCGCCGGTCGCGACTGTTCCACCGCCAGCCGTTGATGTGCCGGTTCGCCAGACGCCGCAGGTCGACTCGCAGATGGCCGACGACGCCGCAGCTGCTGGCATGACCTCGCGCGCAACGCCGGATCAGGCGACCAACTAGAAGTTTGGATCAGGCCGCTTCGCTTTCCAGCGGCTGGGTGTTCAGGGCGCCGTGACGCGCCATGCGCATCAGGGCCTCCAACTGCTGCTCCAGATCCTCGATCCGTTCGGCTTGTTTGATGACAAGTCGTTCGAGGTCCTGCAGGCGTTCTTCGACACGTTCAGCCATGAAAGCTCTCCGAAATCGGCGCTCGTGTCATGGGGCGCTCAAGGCTGCGCGCGGTCAAGGTCTTTGGGTGTGGTTGCACGATTGTGAAGCCGGCAAACGGCGTCATCCCGGATCAGGTCCGGGATGACGCGCAAGATCAGGACTCCGGTGCGGGCATGGCGGGGAGCGCCTTGGACTTGGCCTTGTTGGCCTCGTGCTGAACGGGCGGCAGAGGGATCAGGCCGCGCGATTGCAGATAGCCCCCGCGGCCGGTAGCGGCGTCGGACACGAACTCGCTGACGAACTCGCGCAGGCCCGGCGTCACGCCGATCTGGCTCTTCTTCACGTAGATGAAGAGCGAACGCGAGATCGGGTAGGCCCCGCTGGTGATCGTTTGGACAGATGGCTCAACGCCTTCAATGGTGGCGGCCTTGATGTTGTTGGCGTTCTGCTCAAGGAACGAATAGCCGAACACGCCGATGGCGTTGGGAGTCTTCTGGATAGTGCCGATGATGGCGTTGTCATTCTCGCCGGCGTCGACCCAGCCGCCATCGGTGCGCATCGGCGCGACCTTCGCCTTGAAGGTCTTGTCGTCGCTGGCTTTCAGCTTGGCCAGGGTGGAAAGCTTTGCGGCGCCGCCCTCGATGCCCAGTTCAATCCAGGCGTCGCGCGTGCCCGAGGTGGGCGGCGGGCCATAGGCCAGGATGCGGGTGTTGGGCAGGCCGGGACCGATTTCGTTCCAGCTCTTGTAGGGGTTCTCGACCAACTGGCCGCCGCGCAAGGTCTGGTCGGCCAGGCCAAGGTAAAGGTGCTCAAGCTTGAAATTGTAGTCAGGAGCCTTCTTGTCCATGGCCACGACGATGCCATCGAAGCCGATCTTCAGCTCGATGATGTCCTTGACGCCGGCCTTCTGGCAGGCCTCGAACTCGGACTTCTTCATCGGGCGTGAGGCATTGGCGATATCGGGGTACTTCTCGCCCGTGCCGCCGCAGAACATCTTGAATCCGCCGCCCGTTCCCAGGCTTTCGACCTTCGGCGACTTGTTGCCGGTCTTCTTGGCGTAGTTCTCGGCCACGCGCGTCGTGAACGGGAACACGGTGGAGGAGCCGGCGGCCCACACATAGTCGCGCGCGGCATAGGCGGTGTCGGCGGCGGCCAGCAGCGCGAGGGCCGCAGTGGCTCCCAGAAGCTTGTTCATGACTTTGTTTCCGTGTCGTCGAAGAGCGCAGTAAACTCTTAGGTCAGCGGGCTTTTGTCACGCTTTAATGACGGCTTTGCGACATCCGCACGGCGCGAGGAGGTGTCACCGTTCAGACCCGTGATACGACTTCGCCGTCTTCCTTGGTGAAGCTATCGGGAGCCTTTTCCAATAGCGGAAACACCGCTTCCGACGGCCGGCACAGGGCCACGCCCTTGGGTGTCACCACGATGGGCCGGTTCACCAGGATCGGATGCTCGACCATGGCGTCCAGGATCGCCTCGTCGGTCGCGGCCGGATCCAGAAGGCCCAGCTCGGCGGCGGGCGTACCCTTCTCGCGCATCAGCGCGCGCAGGCTCAGGCCGGCTTCTCCGGCCAGTTCGCGGAGCTGCTCGCGGGTCCACCCCGCTTTCAGATATTCGACCACCTGGGGCGCGTAGCCGGCGGCCTCGACCATCGCTACCACGTTGCGCGAGGTTCCGCAGGCGGGGTTGTGGAAGATCACGACGGGGAAATCAGCGTTGCTCATACGTCACCGGTCTGGGGTTGAGGGGAGGGTTCACGGGCCGCCGCGACCTTGCGCACGGCGGGGCCGCGCTCGTACCACGCCTTGCTGGCGTTCACGATGGCGACGACCGACAGCATCACGGGCACCTCGATCAGCACTCCGACCACGGTCGCCAGGGCGGCGCCGGACTGGAAACCGAAGATGCTGATGGCGGCGGCGACGGCCAGTTCAAAGAAGTTGCTGGCCCCGATCAGGGCCGAGGGCCCGGCCACGCAGTGGGCCTCGCCGGTCATGCGGTTGAGCAGATAGGCCAGGCCCGAGTTGAAATAGACCTGGATCAGGATCGGCACGGCCAGGATGGCGATGACCAGGGGCTGGCGCAGGATCTGCTCGCCCTGGAAGCCAAACAGCAGCACCAGCGTCGCCAGCAGGGCGATCATCGACAGCGGTTGCAGTCTGGCCATCAGGGCGTCCAGAGCTGGCTGGCCGCCTGCGTTCAGCAGGGCCTTGCGGATCAACTGGGCCGCCAGCACGGGAACCACGATATAGAGCCCCACCGACAGGGTCAGGGTCGACCACGGCACGGTGATCGCCGACAGACCCAACAGCAGGCCGACAATCGGGGCGAAGGCCACGACCATGATGGTGTCGTTCAGCGCCACCTGGCTGAGTGTGAAATTGGGTTCGCCCTTTGTCAGGTTGCTCCAGACGAACACCATGGCCGTGCAGGGCGCGGCCGCCAGCAGGATCAGGCCGGCGATATAGCTCTCGATCTGGTCGGCGGGCAGCCAGGGGCGAAAAAGGTTGGCGATGAAGATCCAGCCCAGGGCCGCCATGCCGAACGGCTTGACCACCCAGTTGATGAACAGGGTCACGCCGATGCCGCGCCAGTGGTTGCGCACCTCGCCCAGTGCGGCGAAATCCACCTTGACGAGCATGGGAACGATCATCAGCCATATCAGCCCCGCCATGGGCAGGTTGACATTGGCGATCTCGGCCGAGGCGATCAGATGGAAGGCGGGCGCGAAAAAATGGCCCAGGGCCACGCCGGCGACGATGCACAGCGCCACCCACAGGGTTAGGTAGCGTTCAAAGACGGACATGGCGGTCGGTCACGCGGTTTCCAGTTCGGGCAGGCAGGTCCCATGGCAGGCGACGGCTCTGGCGAAGATCTCGCCGAGGGGCGCGCAGATCTCTGGCGCGCCGCCGCAGCAGTCTTCCAGCAGGAAGCCCAGCAGCTCCTGCATCGCGCCATAGTCGGCGGTATAGATGATCGAGCGGCCCTCGCGCCGGGCGTGGATCAGACCGGCTTTGTCGAGAATGGCCAGATGGCTCGACAGGCTGTTGGGCAGCATTTTCAGGCACCGTGCGATCTCACCGGCCGGCAGTCCGGCTGCGCCGGCCTGGACCAGCATCCGGAACGCCGAAAGGCGGCCGCCATGGGCGAGGGCTGAAAGGCTTGCGACGGCGCTAGTCATTTCCATATTTCGACGATAATCGAAATGTATGACATTGTGAAGATGTCTCCCGGAGCGCCCATGACCGATTTCCCCGCCCTCGACGCCCGCTATCTGGATGCGCCTGCCACCGCCAGGCTTCTGGCGGGGGCTCCCGATCACCCGCCGCGCATCCTGCTGCTGTACGGCTCGCTGCGGGAGCGCTCGTTCAGCCGGCTGCTGGTCGAGGAGGCGGCGCGCATCCTTCAGCGCCTGGGCGCGGAGACAAAGATCTTCGACCCGCGCGACCTGCCGGCGCCCGACTCGGTCGACGCCAGCCATCCCAAGGTGCAGGAGCTTCGCGCTCTGTCGCTGTGGTCGGAAGGGCAGGTGTGGTGCAGTCCTGAACGGCATGGCGCCATCACCGGCGTGATCAAGAGCCAGATCGACTGGATCCCGCTGGAGATGGGCAGCGTGCGGCCCACGCAAGGCCGGACCCTGGCGGTGATGCAGGTCAGCGGCGGCTCGCAGTCGTTCAACGCCGTCAACACCCTGCGCCTGCTGGGCCGCTGGATGCGGATGATCACCATCCCCAACCAGTCGTCAGTGGCCATGGCCTGGAAGGAGTTCGACGACAACGACCGGATGAAGCCCTCGTCCTATTACGACCGCGTAGTCGACGTCATGGAGGAACTGGTCAAGTTCACCCTGCTGACGCGGGGCCACGCCGACTATCTGGTCGACCGCTACAGTGAGCGAAAGGCCAGCGGCGATGCCGCGCCCCTGAACGCGCCCGCCGCCGCTGTCGCGCGAGGCGCGTGACTGCGACCTTCCGCCTCCCACCGGGCCGCCGCGGGGCCCCTATATGGAGGCCGCTGTATCCTGTAGCTTCCCGCCCTGAATCAGACGCCGACGCGTGCGGCCAGAAGTGAGACGAGTCCCTGTGGGCCACCCGACCAAAGCCATCATCCTGAGCGCGGGCCAGGGCAAACGTCTGTCGCCCCTGACCGACACGCGCCCCAAGTGCCTGGTCGAGCTGTCGGGCCGCACCGTGCTGCACTGGCAGCTGCGCCATCTGCGTCAGGCCGGGATCACCGAGGCCGTGGTCGTCACCGGCTTCGCTGCGGAGACGGTCGAGGCCGAGATCGGGGGTCTCGACTTGCCTGGCATGACGGTGCGCACCCTGTTCAACCCGTTCTTCGGCCTGACCGACAACCTGGCTACCTGCTGGCTGGCGCGCGGCGAGATGGTCGGCGACTTCCTGCTGCTGAACGGCGACACCCTGTTCGAGCCGGCCATCGCCGAACGCCTGATCGCCGCCCCGCCGGCACGGATTACTGTCACCATCGACCGCAAGGGTGGCTACGACGCCGACGACATGAAGGTGTTGACCGATGGCCTCAGCTTGCGCGCCATCGGCAAGACCATCGAGACCTATGACGCCGAGTCGATCGGCTTTCTGCGCTTCGATCCCGAGGGCGCGGCGTTGTTCACGGCGATCGTCGAGGCGGCCCTGCGCACGCCCGAGGGCCTGAAGCGCTGGTATCTCAGCGTCATCAACCAGATCGCCCAGGAACACGACGTGGTCCGCGTGCAGTCGATCCAGGGCCTCGACTGGGCCGAGATGGATTTCCCCGAAGACCTGCCGCGCAACCGCGAGCTGGCGGCGTCTTGGGTGGCGGAGCTGGTCGGGGCGTAAGGCTCCTCTTATAAATCCGCTCTTCCCGGCCTTCGCCGGGGAAAGCGGGCAATGGATTGGCTCAGCGTTCGACGATCATCCGTACCAGATCCAGATCCGCCGGCTTGTCGACATCCACCGCCGCCAGCCCGTACGAAGACCGCACCGCCGCCGCCCTAACCCCGGCCGCTCGGCCCAGCCGTTCCAGGGTCTCGTCCAGGGTCATCAGCCCCAGGGCGTAGCGCAGCAGCATCATCGGGCCGATCATCGCCGCGATGCGCCAGGGCTGTTTGCGCAGTCCCTCGACCGTTTGCCAGAAGACCACGGCGTTCAGGGCTGTCTCGTTGCGCAGCAGGAACAGGTTGCAGCCCGAAAACCGGCCGTCCTTGAACTTCAGATAGGTCCGCTTGGTCTCTGGCGCGGCCGCGCGGACCACCGCCTCGGGGGCCAGCAGGATGGCGATGTCGCAGTCGGCCGGGGCCTTGGTCAGGAATTCAGTCATCCATTCGGGCTGCAGCAGGGCATGGTCCACCGTGGTGACCAGTAGCGGCGTCCCCATCAGGCTGGCGCCATCGTGCACGCTCTGGCTGGGACCGCCGGCAGCAGGGAAGGGGCTGACCCTGTCCTGCCCTTCGAGCGCCGAAACGACCGCGATGTCTGAGGTCGAGACCCCGATCCGCGTTGCGCCGGCCTGATCCAGCGCGCGCAGCACCCGGGTCAGCAGGGTCTGGCCGCCCAGGACGATCAGGCCCTTGTGACTGACGCCGGCATAGTCGGCGACCGGGTCGACGCCACCACGCGAGCCCGCCAGAACCAGTGCCTGGAAGCTCACAGCGTTTTCTCGTAAATCCGATAGGTCTTGTAGATCGTCGCGCCCATGGCCTCGGAGATCCGCCGCATCGGCATGTTCTCCTCCAGCACCCACGAGAACTCGAACTGGGTGTAGCCCAGCGCCAGCGAAGCGTTACGGCCGGCGTTCATCAGGTGGAACGGCAACAGCTGGCCGCGCATGGTGTCGGCGAACTTGCGTTTCACGCCCATCAGCGGCACCCGCGCCGACTTCACGCCGCTCACCTTCAGCCGCCACAGCAGCTTGGCCCAGCCGAACGGCAGCAGCTTACCCTTCAGGTCGGCGATCGCCTCGTTGACGTTGGGCAGCAGCACGATGAAGCCCGCCGGCTCGCCGTCGATCTCGGCGAACAGGGTCATCTTCTTCTCGATGACGGGTTTCAGGGCCTTGGCCAGTTGCCGCGTCTCGGCCTCGGTAGTCGGCACAAAGCCCCAGTTACCCGACCAGGCGTCGTTGAGGATTTCGGTCAGCGAGACGACCTCTTCGTCGTAGCGGCTCATGTCCAGCTCTCGCAGCGTCACGCCGTCGGGCAGGCCGCGCCTGACCCGGCGCACCACCACGGCCGGCAGGTCGGCGGTCGGGTCGCACAGATAGGCATAGACGTCCTTGGCCTTGGCGTAGCCCTGCTCCTCGACACGGCCGCCGGTATAGGCCGGGTCGTGGCCCATCATCACCATGGGCGGGGTGTCGAAGCCGTCGACCAGCAGGCCGACCTCTTCATTGACCGACAGGTTGAAGGGCCCCAGCGCTCGGACGCAGCCGCGCGCCCGCAGCCAGTCCTCGGCGGCGCGGAACAGCAGGCTGAAGATGACCGCATCGTCTTCGGCCGCGATCAGGCCGAAATTGCCGGTCTTCAGGCCGGGCGTCTGCGGCGCCAGGGCGTCGATCTGGGCGCTGATCCGGCCCACATCGCGGCCCCCGCGCACAGCCAGCCACAGCTGCACCTCGGCGTGCTCGAAGAACGGGTTGGTCTTGGGCGACAGGGCCTCGGCCCGCTCCATCATCAGCGGCGTGATCCAGTTGGGATCACCGGCGTTCAGGCGGATGGGCAGCTTGATGAAGCGCGTCAGCTCGGCGCGGGTGCGAACCGGCACGATGGTGATGTCAGCGCCATGAGAGTCGAACGGCATCAGCCCTCCAGATTGATCAGGGCGTTGATGGCCAGGGCCCCGAAGATCACCGGACCGCCCCAGACCGCCAGGATGGGCGAGACCGCGCCGCTTTCGCCCAGCGCCGTCAGCAGACCGTCGATCACCAGAAACACCAGGCCAGCCGCCAGTCCTGCTGCGAGTAGCGTCGCGCCCTGGCTGCTGCGGAAATTGGCCAGGGCGACCGGCGCGCTCAACAGCAGCATGATCAACGCCCCAAAGGGTCCGGCATAGGCGCTCCAGAGACGGGTCTCATAGTAGCTGGGCGGTCGGTCGGTGCCGCCATTCAGCAGCGCGCGACGGGCTGAACCGGCTGAAGGGGCGGGGTTTTCGGAAAACAGAGCTTGGATATCCTCGGGGCGCAGGGACGAAGCCCAGGTCATCTGGCTGGTGGTCACGGTATCGGCTCGCTCGCCAGCGAAGCGGGTGGTCACAGCCTTCGACAGGCGCCAGCCCCTGGTGTCGGCGGTGGCCGAAGGCGCCTCGATCCGCTCGATCAAGCGGCCGGTGTTGTCGCGTCGATAGATCTTCACCGCCTCAAGGGTGCGGCCGTCCGGGCTGCTGCTGGCGGCGATCACCAGATCGTCGCCGACCCTGAAACTGACGGGGCCGGGGGCCTTGCGGTCGGCGGCGGGAGTGTGGGCCTTCCACCAGGCGTCGAGGATTGGATCGGTCCGCGGGGCGATCACCTGTGCGCAGGCGAAGTCCAGCAGCATTACTGCCAACGCCGCCGGGGCGGCCATGGCCACGATGCGATAGGCCGAGATGCCGGCCGCCCGCATGGCGATCACGGCGCTCTCGCGGGCCAGCTGCGAAAAGGCGAACAGGCCGCCGGCCAGCACGGCGATCGGGGCGACCTGCTCGAACAGGCGAGGCATGCGCAGGACGGCGTAATAGACCACTCCGCCCAGGCCCAGGCCCCGGTCGAGGATGTCGGTGGTCACCTCCAGCAGGTCGAGGATCTGCAGGATGCCCATCAGAATGGCGGCGGCGCCGACGATGCGGATCGCGGCGACGCTCAGGACGTAGGATTGCAGCCTCATGATGCGGCCTGTCGTTTCGGAGCGACCATGCGCACCGCTCTGTCGATAGTTTCGCCGATCCGGCGCAGGAGGCGGCTGACAGGGGTGTCGCCGGGCCGCTTGCGGCTGCCCATGAACATCCACACGCTGAAGCTGGTGAAGATCAGGAACGGCCCCCAGATCGCCAGCAGGGGATTGGCCTTGCCGGCCTCGGCGAGGCTCTGGCCCATCAGCAACGAGTGCTGGAAGGCCAGCAGCAGGATGCCGGCCACGACCAGACCCGGGGTGCGGTCGCCGCGCTTTGCGGCCAGACCGAGAGGAAAGGCCAGCAGGGGCAGGAACGGGAGGAACGCGGCGCGCGCCAAGCGGCCGTACAACTCCGCCAACAGGGTGGACCTGGGCAGGACCGAGGTTCCCGATTCGGCCTGGCGGGCCAGCTCGCCCAAGGTCAGTTCGCGCTCGTCGCCGCCACGCTCGCGCAGCAGGGTGGCGGCGCCGGCCAGGGGCATTTCGGTGGTCAGCTGGTCGAAGGCCAGGGTGCGATAGCCGCCGGCCGCGTCTACGCCGACCCGCTGGCCGCGACGCAGCAGAAGGATAACCTTCTCGCCGGCAGGATCGGCGCTGAGACTGGCCGTAGCGGCGGTGATCACCTCTTCGCGCCCCTTGTCGTCAAGGCGGCGGATGAAGACACGCGTGAGGCTCTGGCCAGCCGGATCGGCGTCGTCGGCCGTCATCAGCAGGTTGTTCTCGTCGATAAAGGCGCCGCCAGACAGCCGGCCATTCCAGCCTGCATTGACGGCGGCGTGCATCACCGAGCGATAGGCGTAGCGGCTGTAGGGCTGGCTGTAGCCGAACAGGGCCACGCTGAAGAGGCTGAGGAACAGGCCGACGCAGACGAACGGGATCGCCACCCGGCTCAGAGACTGACCGCTGGCCAGCAGGGCGTCGATCTCGGAGCCGTCCGACAGCTTCGTAATCACGATGAACAGGGCGACAAAGAAGGCCACGGGCAGGGCCAGGCCCAGATAGTGCGGCACCAGATTGGCGGCCAGTTCAGTGACATAGCCAAAGCGGGCGCTGCTCTGCGACAGCGCGTCGAGCAGGCGCAGGATACGTTCCAGCAGCAGGGCCACAACGGTGACACCCAGGCAGCCGACGATGGGCCACGCCACCAGCTTGAGCATGTAGCGATCGATCAGGCGCAGGTTGGGCAACGAAGCGCTCACGCCTTGGACCATTCCCGGGCCAGCATCGCCGCCAGGTCCTTGGCGGCCTCGCCCAGATCGACTGCCGTGGCGAGTGCGGGCGCAGCGGGCCAACCCGCGTCGGGAAACTCGCGACCCGCGTAGCTGCGTAGGCCCTCGTAGCGGGGAATCACGTGAAAATGCACATCGTGGTCGACCATCATCAGCATCAGGTAGTTGATCTTCTCATAGGCCACGACCTTGTTCAGCAATCGCTCGATCCCGTCGACCGCGACCTTCAGATCGGCGAAGGCGGCGGGACTTAGCTGGGAGAACGCGTCTGCCTTTTCCTTGCATATGAGGACCAAGGCCCCAAATGTCGGCTGTTTTGGGCGCACAAGCACAAGCCAATAGTCGGTCTCGGCCACCTTGGTCTCAGGATAGCCAAAGTTTACGGCGGTGGAATTGGTCATGTGCAGGCTCGCCTCGTGGCGTTGACCGCCGCCGATTCACAATAGGGACCCGGCCTTTTTCATGGAAGTGCGATCAGCGTTGTTTGTCTCGGCCCTGGCTGGCCGTGCTCATCACGGCCGCGCCGGCGATGGCTGAGCCGGACTGCGCCGGTCGCGCAAGCGCCACAAGGCTCACGGTGCAGGTTTCCCAGCTATCCTCGGCCGTCGGTAAGGTCGTGGTTACCCTCTATCCGTCCAACCCACGCCGCTTTCTGGCCCCGCGCGGCAAGCTGCTACGGCTGCGGGTCAAGGCCGTCACGCCAATGACGAGAGCCTGTTTCAATCTGCCGGGGCCGGACGTCTACGCCGTGGCGGTCTATCATGATGCAAACGCCAATGAGGATTTCGACCGCAACCGCCTGGGCATGCCCACCGAGGGGTTCGGCTTCTCCAATGACGCTCCCACGCAGTTTGGCCTGCCCTCGTTTGAGTCCGCACGCTTTGTGGCCCAGCCCGGCGACAATACCCTGCGGGTTGGGATGCGCTATCAGCGCTGAACCAGAGAGCGTTCCGCTCTCTTCGGCGAAGCGGGCCTTGCAGGCCTAGGCCAGAACGTAGCGCCCCAGCTCCGCAGGCTGGCCCGTTTCCGGATCCAGGCCCCGTGCGACCACGCGGACAGAAACAGGAGCCGACCCGGTGCGCGTGATTTCGATCGCGTGCCAGCGCGCCGCAGGATGGTTGCCCTTACCGAGCGCCGAGGCCGAGGGAACGCCCAGCACTGGGATCGCCAAGCCGCTTGGGCCAGGCAGGGCCGCAACGAGACTCTCGTGGGCATGGCCATGCAGCACCAGATCGGCGCTCTGGCGGGTCAGGATCGCGCGCAGGGCGTCCAGGTCCTCCAGGGACTTGCGCCTGGAGACGGCGCCCTGGAGCGGCGGATGATGGATCAGGACAACGCGAAAGAGGTCACGATGGGCCGGATCAGCGAGCAGGGCCTCCAGTCGGGCCAGTTGCGCGTCGCCCAGCCGGCCGGTGGCGAGGTGCGGCGCGGTGGGAATGGCGGAACACAGGTTGATGATCGCCACGCCGTCGCGGATCCGGAGCCTGGGAAAAGCGATGTCGTCGCCGTCGCCCAGCCAGGCGGACCACACCGCGAAGCGATCGGGAGTTCTGGCGCCCACGAGCGCGTCGTGGTTGCCGGGGCTGAGAGTGACGCTATCTGTAGCGCCAAGTCCGCTCAGCCACTGGCGTGCGGCCTCGATCTCGACAGCCGACGCGAAATTGGTCAGGTCGCCCGTGATGGCGATATGGTCGGGCGCATAGGCCTTGATATCGGCGATGAGGGCCGCCAGCACCCAGGGCTGATGTTCCTTTTGCTTGCGGCGCCACGCAATGCGGCTCAGCAGGCGCTTGGAAACGATATCCCGCCAGCCAAAAGCGCCCGGGGGCGGCGGCAGATGCGGGTCGGAAAGGTGGGCAATGCGGAATATCGACAAGTCAGAATCGCGCTTTTTCGCCATAAACGAGGCAAAGCTGCTTATCACTCGCCACGGGTTTCCAGGGGTTCTCGCACATTGACCGGCGGAAGTAATCAAGGCGCCTGCGCCAAGCCTGTGGCCGTAACAGTTGGCCAGGCCTCTACGCGCATCTGGGGTATGACCTCGGCTCAGCGGCTGTCGCGGATCTATGCGCGCGTGGGGCTGAGCGAAGTCACGCGCGAGACGGCGCCTGCCATCGGCGACGTGGTCGTCGTCGACGCCGGCTGGGTGTTCGATGAGGCGCTGATCCGCGCCCTGGCCGGGCGGCCCGGCGTGGCCCTGGTGGACGAGACCGGACGCATCGTGGCCGCTCACCTGCCGTCTAGCGCGGGCGAGGACCTTTCCGCCATCGCCGCTGACGTTCCGCGCCTGACGGCCATGGAGCTGGGCTCGGCCTATAACAGCGAACTGCGCAAGCGCGAGCCGCCGGTGCTGGAGCGCTTGACGCCGGAAACGGTCGACGCGGTCGAGAAGCGATTGTTCAAGGGCTCCTACAAGGGCGTCACCGATCTTGTGACCAAGTATGTCTGGCCCGCGCCGGCCCGGGTTGTCACCCGCTGGTGCGCCCTGGCCAAGCTGACGCCCAACATGGTGACCTTCGCCAGCTTCCTGATGGTGCTGGCCGCGTTCTGGCTGTTCTGGACGGGCCAATATGGCTTGGGCCTGGTCTGCGCCTGGATCATGACCTTCCTCGACACCGTGGATGGCAAGCTGGCCCGGGTGACCCTGACCTCGTCCAAATGGGGCAATGTCTTCGACCACGGTATCGACCTGATCCATCCGCCCTTCTGGTGGTGGGCCTGGTTCGTCGGCCTGGGCGCGCTGGGCTTCGCCGTGCCGCATGGCGGACTGCTGCTGGCCATTGTGGTGGGCGGCTATGTGGCCCAGCGGGTGGAGGAGGGGATCTTTCTCTCCCTTTTCAAGGTCGAGATGCATGCCTGGCGGCCGTTCGACAGTTTCTTCCGGCTGATCACCGCGCGCCGCAATCCCAACCTGCTGTTCTTGACCGCCTCGACCGCAGTTGGCCGTCCAGACGTGGGGTTTGTCCTTGTGGCGGCCTGGACCGCGATCTGCTTCGTCGTTCACGCCAGCCAGATCGTTCAGGGCCTGCTGACGCCCCGCGGCGGCGTCACGTCCTGGCTGTCGCGCTGATGAAGGTCGGCGTCGTCCACAATCCGCGCAGCCACGCCAATATGGGGCGTAGCGCCGACTCGTGGGCGCCCGACGACGTGATGCTGGTGCGGCCGGCCACGCGCGAGGCGCTGGAGGTCGATCTGGTGGCCTTCGCCGCCCGGGGCGTGGAGTTGCTGGTCATCGACGGCGGCGACGGCACGATCCGCGATGTGCTGAGCCTGCTGCCGCGCGCCTTTGGCGATGCGCCGCCGCTGATCGCTCTGTTGCCGTCTGGCAAGACCAATGTCCTGGCGATCGACCTTGGCGTTCCGCCAGGCCGAACCCTGCAGGAAGCTCTGATTGCGGCCCGCTCGCCCAGGGCCGTGGTCAAGCACCGGGCGCCGCTGGAGGTCGCCTGGGATGATGGCCGCCCGACGATGTGCGGCTTTGTATTCGGCCTGGGCGCCTTTGTGCGCGCCACCAACATGTCCAAGAGCGTCAATCGTATGGGCGCCTTCCATGGCCTGTCGGTGGCCCTGACCGTGGCGGGGGCGGCGGCCGGGGCGCTGATGGGCGGCGCGCGCGACCACTGGCGGGCCGGCGTGCCTTTGAGCCTTTCCATCGATGATCAACCCACGCCGGATGCGCGCCGGTTCCTGCTGATGGCCACGACGCTGAAGCGCCTGCCGCTGGGGCTGAAGCCCTTCGGACCGCCGCGCGAGGGGTTGAAGATCCTCGACGTGGACGCGCCTCCCAAGCGACTGCTGGCGGCGCTGGCTGTTCTGTTGAGCGGCGGCGACGCTGGCTGGTTGCCCAGGCTCGGTTACAGACGAGGTGACGCACGGATTCTGCGCGTCCAGACGGCCGAGGCCTTTGTGCTGGATGGCGAGGTGTATGACGCAGCGGGCGGTCTGACTGTTGCTCTGGGCTCGACCCTGAGGTTTCTGGCGTCATGACCAGCCAGGTGCTGGCGATGGTCGAGGCAGAGTTGCGCGCCCCTGCGCCGCCGCACGCCGTGGCCTTCGCCAGACAGCTGGTCTCCGCCTTCGAAGACCCTGTGGCTGTTCTGTTCTACGGGTCCGTCCTGCGCACCGGCGACCTTGACGGGGTCATGGACTTCTATGTGCTCACTGGCCGGGCCCGCCGTGGCTGGCGAGGCGTCGTTGGCCGCAAGCTCTGGCCGGACGTCAGCTATCACGAGATCGAGCACGGCGGGCGAACCCTGCGCGCCAAGGTCGCTTCCATGACCCTGGCCCAGTTCACCTTGGCGGCGCGGGGGCGTGAGATCGACACCACGATCTGGACCCGTTTCGTCCAGCCGTCTGCTCTGGTGTGGTCCTCCAGCGCGGAGATTGAGCCCGTCGTCATCAACGCCGTCGCAGAGGCTGCCCATTCGGCTGCGCGCTTCGCGGCGGCGCTGGGACCCGCTGAAGGGCCATCAGAAGCCTACTGGTCGGCCCTGTTTCAGCAAACCTACAAGGCCGAGTTCCGCGTCGAGCGCAGCGGTCGCGAGCAATCGATCCTGGCCTTCGACGCTGCGCGCTATGATCGACTGCTGATCGCCTGTTGGCGCGAGCAGGGCCTTCTTGACATCCTGGCCCCTGGATCGGTTCAGCCCAATCTCACGGAAGAAGCGCGGGATCGTTTCGGGCGCGCCTGGCGGGTGCGGCGGCGGCTGGGCAAATCCTTGAACGTCGCGCGGCTTATCAAGGCCGCCTTTACCTTCGAAGGTGCAGCGCGCTATGCCGCGTGGAAGATCGAGCGCCACACCGGCGTCGCGGTGCCCCTGACGCCTTGGCGCGAGAAACATCCGGTGCTGGCGGCCCCCGGGGTCTTGTGGAGACTATGGCGCGCCCAGAGAGCGCGAAGGGCCGAGACCTGAGGTCTCGGCCCTCTGGCGCGTCGTCCTGATTGCGTCAGGCCGAAACGCGCTGGCGCTGGTTGTCGATCAGGCCCAGGGCCTGGCCGAGCTGCGCGAAGACCGACAAGACCTTGTCGATCTGCTCGTCAGTATGGGCTGCGCTGACACTGGTCCGCAGCAGCGGTCGGCTATCCGGCGTGGCGGGCGGCAAGGCAAGGTTCAGATAGACCCCGTTCTGCAGCAGAGCATTCCACATGCCGATGGCGCTCTCCTGATCGGGCATGGTGACGGCAACGATCGGGCTGGCGGTGGGGCCGGTCTGGAAGCCCAGTTCGCTCAGGCCGTCATACAGGCGGCGGGCGTTGGCCATCAGGCGATGACGCAGCTGCGGGCTTTCCTCCAGGCGCTTGAGGGCGACCAGGGTCGAGCTGACGACAGCCGGCGGCAGCGAGGCGGTGAACATGTAGGGGCGGCAGACCACGCGCATGACGTCGAAGTCGTCCATATTGCTGACGCAGAAGCCGCCGATGGCGCCCAGGCTCTTGGAGAAGGTGCCGACCACGAAGTCGACGTCGTCCTCGACGCCTTCCTGCTCGGCCAGGCCGCGACCGTTCTCGCCCAGCACGCCCATCGAGTGGGCTTCGTCGACCAGCAGATAGCCGCCCAGCTCGCGCTTCACGGCGGCGATTTCCTTGAGCGGCGCGGTGTCGCCGATCATCGAATAGATGCCTTCGACCACGATCAGGCGCTCGCCGGGCATGTCCTTCATGCGCTTGAGGCGCTTGTAGAGGTCTTCGGGATCGTTGTGGCGGAAGCGGATAACCTCGGCGTGGCCCAGACGGGAGCCGTCATAGATGCTGGCGTGGCTGTCGGCGTCCAGGATCAGGTGGTCTCCGCGACCCACCAGGGTCGACAGGACGCCCAGATTGGCCTGATAGCCGGTGGTGAAGACCATGGCGTGCTTGCGGCGATAGAACTTGGCCAGGGCGTGTTCAAGCTCGACATGCGCCTCGAAACTGCCGTTCGCGATCCGCGAACCGGTCGTCCCGGTGCCTCGCTCCTGCACAGCCTTGACCGACGCGGCGATGCTCTCAGCGTCGAAGGTCAGGCCAAGATAGTTGTTGGTGCCGAGCAGGATCGTTGGGCGCCCGTCAATAACGCCCTCGGTCGGTGAAACCACCGCGTCGAGTCGAACGTTGAAGGGATCGGCCCCGGCTTGCCGGATCGCCTGATAGGCGTCGCGGTAGGCTAGGTGTTTGTCGAACAGCCCCATAGTTATCCCTTGTTCCGAAGTTCTTTTATCAAATTGGACAAGTCGCCCGCCGTCTCGACCGAGGCCAGACGATCAAGCGGGATCGAGATGTCGAATGCGTCTTCCAGTTCCATGATGATGTTCATCAGGGCCAGGGAATCGACCTGCAGGTCTCGGCCGATGTGAGTCTCGTCCGAAACCTCCACGCTGCGCCCCAGCACTGAGGACGCCGCAAGGCCAATTTCACGCAAGGTAAGATCTGTAACCGCTTTCATGCCGACTCGCTGACGCCCCCGTGAGCGGGCCTAACTGACTCGAATTGTAACAGCCCTGTTGTCGGAATCCTGTCAAAATAGGCTGCTATAGTTCTCTCAACGCAACTAAAAACCCCTTGGCGCGATACCATTGCACGCTTTGGGCGAACCCTGACTCTATCCCGTACCGTGGAGCGATAGCCCGCGGCAGCATCTCGCTGTCCGAAACGCTCCAATCCAGATGGAGCATTTCGCGCGCTTTTCCAGTCGTGAAAATGGAAATCTTCCCAATGGCGAGTGAGACGCCTTCGGACAATCGCGCCAAGGCTTTGATTAGCCAGGTTGGCACGCGCCCGATATGTGGCTTTTTGCCCACTGCGCCAGCGGCGGCCGTCATCACTTCGGTCCAGCTGTAACCGTCGGTGCGGCTGTCCGACAGGGCGAAAAGGCCTGATCTGGGATCGCCGGCCAGTCCGGTGATTGCGGCGACCGCATCGTCAACGTGGATCATAGCGATCCTGGCCGCCGGATCGAGCACGGGCAGAAACGGCGCGCTCTGGGCAGCCTTGAACAGACCCAGGGTCTCCATGTCGCCTGGGCCATAGATCGCGGGCGGCCGCACGATTGTCAGACGCTCTCCGAAGGCGTCACGGGCCGCATCCTCGCCGCCGCGCTTGCTGGCCGCATAGTCAGACAGACCCGGCTCCCGCGCCGCCAGGCTGGAAACCAGGATCAGCCGTCCGCCCGCTGCTTTGGCCGCGCTGGCGACGTCACGGGCGCCGTGGACATTTGTACGGTCAAATTCCGCCCGCGAGCGCGCCTTGATCAGGCCCGCGACATGGATGATCACGGCGGCGCCGCTGCAAAGCCTCTCCAAGGCTGCGGGATCCGACAGCCCGCCGATCACGACCTGGGGCTCCAGCCCCGCCCAGTCCGGATCGATGATGTCGCGGCGAGCCAGGATGCGGACGGTCCAGCCGTCGGCAAACAGGGCGGTGACGAGTCGCCGGCCCAGAAAACCGGTGGCGCCGGTAACGGCGACGACACCCCGGCTCATGCTCAGGCGCGCTCGGTATAGGCGCCGGCCAGGAAAGCGGCCTTGGCCTTGGAGCGGCTCAGCTTGCCTGAGGAGGTCTGGGGCAGGGCGTGGGCGCCGACGAGGTGCACCTGCACCTCGACGCTGTGGCGCAGCCTCAGCACGGTGGCGACGTTCTCGGCGAGGGCCTTGCGGGTCTCGGGATCGCCGCCGCGCGCCTGGACCAGCACGACCACCACCTCTTCGCCCGCGCCGGGCGTCGAGAAGGCGGCGACGTCGCCGCTGCGCAAGGACTCGATCTCGGCCTCGGCGGTCCATTCCAGGTCCTGCGGCCAGATGTTGCGGCCGTTGAGGATGATCAGGTCCTTGCCACGCCCGGTGATGACGATCTCGCCGTCGATCAGATAGCCAAGGTCACCGGTGTCCAGCCAGCCGTCGGCCGACAGCACGCGGGCGGTCTCTTCGGGCTGCTCGAAATATTCCCGCATCAGGCTTGGGCCGCGCGCATAGATCCTGCCAACGCCGCGCTCGGGCAGAACCGCGCCGTCATCTCCGCGCACTTCCAGTTCGTGGTGCGGGAGGACAGGGCCATTGCGGGCGAAGTCGCGCGCGCGGTCGGTGTCGGTGGTGATCACCGCCAGGCCCTGTTCCAGCTGTTCGACGTCCAGGGTCTCGACCTTCAAGCCCTCGCCCAGCGGTGACATCGACAAGGCCAGGGTGGCCTCGGCCATGCCATAGCTGGCGACAAAGGCGCTGTCGGAGAAGCCTACGGTCTTGAAGCGTTCTGCGAAGGCCCGCAGGGGGCCGGTTCGGATCATGTCGCCGCCCAGGCCGGCGCTGCGCCAGCCCGAAAGGTCCAGATGCTCGATCGAGGCGGCCTCGGCCCGGCGGGCGCACAGCTCATAGCCGAAGGTCGGGCTATAGCTGATCGTGCCGCCATTCTTCGTCATCAGGTCCAGCCACATCAGCGGCCGGCGCACGAAGGCCCCGGTGGGCAGCAGGTCGACCGTCATCTGGCTGGTCATGGGGCTGAGCAGGAAGCCGATCAGGCCCATGTCGTGATAGAGCGGCAGCCACGAGATCGCGCGGTCTTCAGGCCGCACTTGCAGGCCATCGCGGGTGATCGCCTGGGCATTGGCCATCAAGGCGCGATGCGTGACCACGACGCCGGTCGGAAAGCGCGTGCTGCCCGACGAGAACTGCAGATAGCACGTCCGGTCAGGCTCGATGACAGGCAACGGCGCGCCGTCGGCGGCCGGCAGGTCGGCCAGGGTTCCGGCGAAGCTCAGGGGTTGCCTGGCGACGACCTCGGGCAGCCACGCCGCCATTGAGGCCGGGCCGATCAGCACCGAAGCCTTGGCCGAGGCCAGCATCCGGGCGATCTGCTCGATATAGGCCTCGCGCCCCCCCAGGGGCGCGGGTAGCGGCAGGGGCGCGGGTGGCAGGCCGGCATACTGGCAGGCGAAGAAGGCGCGGACGAAGTCGGCGTCGGTCTCGGCGATCAGGCCCACGCTGTCGCCGGGCTTGGCGCCGGCTGCCAGCAGGCGCTGAGCCAGCTCGACCGCCTGCTGGCGGAGCCTGGCATAGGGCAGGGCCTCGACCAGTTCGCCGCGCAGGGAAAACAGGTTCACGCCCGTCTCGCCGGTGGCAGCGAAGTCGAGCGCGGCGGTCAGGGTGGGGAAATCGGCGAAACGAACCGTTCGCGCGGCGCCAGTCGGAGTCATCATCATCACCTGCCGCCTTTGGCGTCTTTTGCGTCTTCGGCGCAAGAGGGTTCGTTGTCTCCGACCACCGACGATCGTGCAAGTCGCACGCGCAGTGCCAGAAACATCCCGATCGCCATGGCCAGGGCCGCGCCGACCAGCGCCGTGCCGGCTCCGTTCAGGCCCCAGGTCTGGACCAGCGGCGTCAGCGCCAGAAGGAAGACCGCACAGACCACCATGCGGACACGCAGGGCGTCGCCCGGCGCGCGCATCGACACCAGCATGGGTTCGAGCGGCAGGGCCAGCACGCCAATCGCGGCGGCGGCCACCTGCCAGGTCATGACGCCTGCCGCCGATTCATAAGCCTTGCCCATGACCAGGATCAGGAGCGGTTTGCCAAACAGGGTAGTGATCAGCAGCAGCACGCCGGCCACCGCGCCGCCCAGCAGGGCGATCTGGCCGGCCAGTTTGCGCATTGCCGCGTCGCCGCCCATGGCGCGCATCTTGGCCAGTTCGGGATAGAGCGCAGGGATAACCAGCCGGGCGGGCTTGGCCATGCCATCGGCCACCTGCCGGCCGATCCGCCAAAGCGCAGCCTGGGTAGGACCCAGCAGGGCGCCGACCATCAGGGTGATCACATGGGTGAAGGCCACGTCCAGACTGCTGCTGAAATTGGTCGCCCAGGCAAATTTCCAGACGCCCGGCAAACCCTCGCTCAACGCGCCGCGCAGGCGAAAACCCTCCAGCAGGTTCCGGCGGCCCATTTCGCGCCAGGCGACGATCCCGACATAGAGAAAGGAGACCAGGGGGCCGAGGGCCCAGGCCAGCAGGAAAGCCCATAGGGGGGCGTGGGTCGATAAGGCGATGGCCGCGCCGATCAGCCGAACCGTGGAGCTGATGGCCTGCTCACCGGCCAGGTAACGGAACTTGTCGAACAGACGCAGCAGGCCCACCGAGGTGGCCGACGTCATCACGAAGATGGTCAGGGCGTAGAGCGCCGCGATGGGCGCGACCTGGGACGACCAGCCCAGCACCGGCCCAAGCAGAAATGCGCCGCCGACGCCGAGCGTAACCCCTGCCAGTCCGCTGACCAGGTCCAGGAACAGCGACAGCCGCACCACCTGCTGGAAGCGCGGGCGATCGCCCTCCAGCAGCGGCCCGGCGCCATATTGCAGCACGGTCTGCCAGGACTGGAACTTGACCACGTCGCCCAGGAACTGGGCGAAGGCGTTGATCAGCACCAGAACGCCCATCTGGGCCGGGCTGAGCCCTCGGGCCGTCAGGGCGATATAGCCCAGGCTGACAACGGCGTTGACCGTCCGGCCACCCAGCAGGGTTCCAGCGTTGGCCAGCACCCGGGCCAGGATGGAGCGCTCGGCGCTCATCCGGCCTGGCGGACCCTGGCCAACACGCGCTCGGCGATCGCCTGGGCTGCGCGCTGCGAGGACGGGGTGTCGGTCAGGTCAAAGCTCTGGGCGAAGCCAGTTTTCTGGGCCTGCAGATAGTCGCCATGACCCATGCGGGCCGCCTCGACAGCGTCGATCAGGCGGTCGGTCGACGCCAGCACCGGGCCATAGCGCCAGTGGTGGAAGCTCTCGTCGTCCTGCCAGTCCGCGTTTGACGGATTGAGGAACAGGCAGGGCTTGGGCGTGCGCAGGAACTCGTAGACCTGGCTGGAGACGTCGCCCAGATAGATGTCGGCGGCGCGGGTATAGGTCATGTCGATGGCGGCGGGGCCGCCCAAATCGATATGGATGCGGGGATGGTCGCGGAACGGGGCCAGGCTCTCCAGCATGGCCGGAGTGGCGCCGTCGAACAGCCGGATGTGCGGCGCGAAGATCAGGTTGAAGCGATCATTCGCCGCGAACTGCTCCAGCACGCTGACGCCAAAACGCGGCCACGAGCCCAGGGTCGCGTGGAAGTGCGGGTTGTAGATCACGATTGGCTTTGCGTCGGGAAAGCTCGGTAGCGGCGAGCCGGGCAGGGCGTCGATGATGTCGAACTTGGGATAGCCGACCATGGCGCAGTTTTCGGGCTTCACCCAGCCCCCGTCGACCATGCGGGCGCGCTGTTTGGGTCCTGCGGCCATCACCAGATCGAACTGGCGCAGACGTGGCTCGAACACCCCGCCGCGATCGCCGGCCCCGTGCTGGGTATAGACCAGCAGCGACTTGCGAACGCCCAGCTTGCGCAGCAGGGCTGTGGTGCGTTCCGGCGTGACGATGGCGTCCATCCGGCCCAGGGCCAGGGCGTTGGCGGCCAGCATCAGGGCCTTGGGCGGGGTCGAATCCTCCTTCAGGCGCACCCTGCGCAGCCAGGCCGGCGGCAGCAGCCGGGAGGCGATGGGGGCGCCGCCCAGCGCGTCCAGCAACTGGCGTGCGTAGTCGAGATGATCCTGGGTGGTGGCCGCGATCTCGACCTCAAGGCCCGGCCAGCCCTTGGCCAGGGCGACGGCGATGGGCAGGCTGTGGAGGATCTGGTGCGTCTGCGCGATGTAGAGAAAACAGACCTTGGGTCTGGATATGGCGGTCTTTGCCGGGGTCATGAGCGCGTCGCCGGCCGGTTCAATTGCCGGGATTGAGGCGCGAGCGCACTCGGCCCTTGAAGATCACCCGGTCGCCCTTGTCCGTGACGGAATAGCTATCGGCCTTGACCTGGGCGCCAGAGGCGGCGCCCTCGACACCGGCGTCGCCCATCAGCTCGCCGGTGCGCGTGTCGATGACCGCCTTCTCGGTCTTGAAGGCGTAGCCGTCGCCATTCTCGATCTCCACTCGGCCTGTCAGCAGCAGGGCGCCCTTGGCCTCGTCATAGTTTCCCTGTCTGGCCACGACCCGGGTTGGATTGTCGGAACCGTAGCCACGCGTGAGCTCGGGGGCTTCCAGCGCGACCTTGTTGGGGTCGACCTTGTCGCGAATGGCGGCGGTGGCGACGATCAGGAACTCGCGGCCATCCTTCATCGTGCCCGTGAAGCGCGGGTTTTCCATCCGCAATGGGGCGCTGGTCACCGTGATTGAGGCCTTGGCCCGGGCAGCGCGGATGACAGCCTGGGTCGCGATCGCGCCGCCTACGATCAGGGCTAGGGCCGGCAGGGCCAGTCGCAGCGCGCTGATCGACTTACGCCGGCGCGGTCGGATTTTACGCCTCAAGACGAGGGCTGAAGACGGAGCAAACGAGGTCATGGCGGCCAAGATGGGCGAGGTCAGACGTCCGGCTTAATCCCGTCCGGGCCAACACCCAAGAGATATTCCAGCCCGTCCCCATGCGCCCTCGCAGCGCCAGAGGTCGCGGAGCCCGTGACGGTGTCCTGGACGCTGACCTGCAGATAGCGGGAAAAGAAAACGACCGGCGGGCTTGCGCTCGCCGGTCGCTTCAAATCCTAGAGGATTAGCCGTTGACGGCGTCCTTGAGTTGCTTGGCGGGCGTGAAGGCGACCTTCTTGGAGGCCGCGATTTCGATCGCCGCGCCCGTGGCCGGGTTACGGCCGGTGCGGGCCGGCTTGGCCTGGACCTTGAACTTGCCAAAGCCCGGGATCGAGACTTCTTCGCCCTTTACGGCGGCGTCGGTCACGGCCTTGAACACGCCATCGATGATCGCCTTGGCCTGAGCCTTGGTCAGCTTGTCGTCAGCGGCGACTGCGGCGTCGACCAGATCGGAAACGTTCATTTTCTTCGCTCATCCAAAGTTGGAATCAAGGAACGCCAAGCCTGACGAACCGGGAAGGTTTTGTCACGTCATCCCAGCAAATACGGGCGTTTCTACGACGTAAAGGGCAAGGTTCACCTCCCTGGCGGCCAAAAACTCTGCCAGCATGCCGATGAGGGCGAGTCTGAGCGTGGTGACGCTCAACTCATGCCATGGTAGCGATAACAAAAATGGGGGAATCCATGGCGAAGACCGATAGCTCGGGCGCGAAAGACGGTGTTGTGGTGGGCCGCAAGGACGGACTCGTCATCGGCGCGGCCTCGGTGGGCACGGTTTTCGAGTGGTACGACTTCTACCTGTACGGTTCGCTGGCCACCTACATCACCCACCATTTCTTCTCCGGCGTGAACGAGACGACGGGCTATATCTTCGCCCTGCTGGCGTTTGCCGCTGGCTTTGCCGTGCGCCCGTTCGGAGCGCTGGTCTTTGGTCGCCTGGGCGACCTGTGGGGCCGCAAGAACACCTTCTTGGTCACCATGCTGCTGATGGGGCTATCGACCTTCGTGGTCGGCCTGCTGCCCAGCTACGACCAGATCGGCATCATCGCGCCTATCGCCCTGGTGCTGATGCGACTGCTGCAGGGCCTGGCCCTGGGCGGCGAGTACGGCGGCGCAGCGACCTATGTGGCCGAACATGCGCCGGCCAACCGCCGCGGCCTCTACACCAGCTTCATCCAGATCACCGCGACCTTCGGCCTGTTCCTCAGCCTGATCGTCATCCTGGCGACGCGCAATCTGATCGGTGAGGACGCCTTCAAGGAATTTGGCTGGCGCATTCCCTTCCTGATCTCCGTGCTGCTGCTGGGCGTGTCGCTGTGGATTCGCCTGCAACTGTCGGAAAGCCCGTCATTCCAGAAGATGATCGACGAGGGCAAGGGCTCCAAGAAGCCGTTGGCCGACAGCTTCGCCAAGTGGGGCAACCTGAAGATTGTCATCCTGGCTCTGGTCGGTCTGACCGCCGGTCAGGCCGTGGTCTGGTACACCGGCCAGTTCTACGCCCTGTTCTTCCTGGAGAAGATGCTCAAGGTTGATGGCGGCCTGACCAACATGCTGGTGGCGATCTCGCTGCTGATCGGCACGCCGTTCTTCGTGTTCTTCGGCTGGCTTTCTGACAAGATCGGCCGCAAGTGGATCATTATGGCCGGCTGCGTCCTGGCCTGCCTGACCTATTTCCCGCTGTTCAAGACCCTGACCGTGGCGGCCAATCCGCAACTGGCCGCCGCCGTTGCCAGCGCGCCGGTGACCGTGGTCGCCGACCCGGCCGACTGCTCGTTCCAGTTCGATCCGATCGGCAAGACGGTATTCAACACCTCCTGCGATCTGGCCAAGTCGTACCTGGCCAAGGCGGGCGTCACCTACACGAACGCGCCGGCGGCGGCCGGGGCGGTGGCGCAGGTGAGGATCGGCGACACGATCCTGCCCTCCTTTGCCGGCGATACACTCGACAAGGCACAGTTCGCCGAGCGCAAGAAAAGCTGGGAGGCCGAGCTGGGCGCCGCCCTGACAACAGCCGGCTATCCGACCAAGGCCGACAGCGCGCTGGTCAACAAGCCGCTGGTGGTCGGCATCCTGACCCTGCTGGTGATCTATGTGACCATGGTTTACGGCCCGATCGCGGCGATGCTGGTCGAGATGTTCCCGACCAATATCCGCTACACGTCGATGAGCCTGCCCTACCATATCGGCAACGGCTGGTTCGGCGGCTTCCTGCCGACCACGGCCTTCGCGATGGTCGCGGCTACGGGCAACATCTACTACGGCCTTTGGTACCCGATCGTGGTGGCTGGCGTGACGGCGGTGATCGGCATCCTGTTCCTCAAGGAAACCAAGGACGTCGACATCGAGGCCTAGGGCAGCCGCCGGAGAGCTTGTCTGCTGGCGAGCTCTACGGCGCGAGATCGTGCTGGGCTCTGGCCGGTGAATCCGGTCAGAATGGCCATGGTCGACCAGCGCGGCCTTGCCAAAGGTGATCCAGAGATGCGGCATCTGTTGAACGATCCGGCCCTCTTGCGCGAGCAGTGCTGGATTGGCGGCGTGTGGACTGGCGACCCCAGCCTTGCCGTCACCGATCCGGCGACGGGCGAGACGCTGGGCCAGGTTCCCAGTCTTGCCGCAGACCAGGTGAGCGCCGCCATCGCCGCCGCCGAAGCGGCGCTGCCTGAGTGGCGAGCCAGGACGGCAGGCGACCGCGCCCGTATCCTGCGCCGGTGGTTTGACGCCGTGACAGCGGCGCAGGAAGACTTGGCGCTGATCCTGACGCGCGAGCAGGGCAAGCCCCTGGCCGAAGCGCGCGGCGAGATCGCCTATGCCGCCAGCTATATCGAGTGGTTCGCCGAGGAGGCCAAGCGTCTGTATGGCGAGGTGATCCCCAGCCACCGGGCCGACAGCCGGCTGGTGGTGATCCGCCAGCCTGTGGGCGTGGTCGCGGCCATCACACCCTGGAATTTCCCGGCGGCCATGGTCACGCGCAAGATCGCGCCAGCCCTGGCGGCGGGCTGCACGCTCATCCTCAAGCCGGCGTCCCAAACTCCACTGACGGCCCTGGCGCTGGTGCGCCTGGCCGAGCAGGCCGGCATCCCGCCTGGCGTCCTCAACGTGGTCACGGGCTCGGCCCGGGTGATCGGCGGGGAACTCACCGCCAGCCCGGTGGTGCGCAAGCTGACCTTCACGGGCTCGACCGAGGTGGGAAAGACCCTGATGGCGCAGTGCGCGCCGACGATGAAGAAGATCTCCATGGAACTGGGGGGCAACGCCCCGTTCATCGTCTTTGCCGACGCAGACCTGGACGCCGCCGTCGAGGGCGCGATCGCCTCGAAGTATCGCAACAACGGCCAGACCTGCGTCTGCGTGAACCGCATCCTCGTCCATCGGGATATTGCTGCAGCCTTCGAGGCCAAGCTGGCCCAGGCCGTGGCCAGGCTGAAGGTCGGCCCCGGCAGTGACGCGGGCGTGGCCCTGGGCCCGCTCATCGACGAGGCTGCAGTTCTCAAGGTGGAGGAGCATATCGCCGACGCGCTGGGCCAAGGCGGGCGTCTTGTCGCTGGCGGACGCCGCCACGACCTCGGCCATGGCTTCTTCGAGCCCACGGTGATCGGGGGCTGCACGCCATCGATGCTGATTGCTCACGAAGAGACCTTCGGTCCCGTCGCCGCCCTGTTCGAGTTCGAGACCGAAGCCCAGGCCCTGGCCATGGCCAATGACACCGAGGTGGGTCTGGCCGGCTATTTCTACACGCGCGACATCGGCCGGGTCTGGCGGGTGGCCGAGGCGCTTGAGGTCGGCATGGTCGGGATCAATACCGGCCTGATCTCCACCGAGGTCGCGCCGTTCGGCGGGATCAAGGAGTCCGGCACGGGTCGCGAGGGCTCGCGCCATGGTCTGGAGGACTATAGCGAGCTCAAATATCTCTGCATGGGCGGCCTCTAGACTGGCCGCTACGGCATCGCCTTGACCAGAGCCAGCAAGCGTTCGGCTAGTTCCGGCCGGCAGATCAGCAGGTCGGGCAGAGAGGGGTCTTCGCGGTTGTAGCGCAGCGGCGAACCATCAACGCGACTGACATGCAGCCCCGCCGCCTGGGCCACGGCGACCGGCGCGCAGCTGTCCCACTCATACTGACCGCCGGTATGGAGATAGATATCGGCCTCGCCGCGCACGACGGCCATGGCCTTGGCGCCGGCCGAGCCCATGGGGACGAGCTCGGCGCCTAGCGCCTCGGCCACAGCCACGGCCTCAGCGGCGGGGCGGGTGCGGCTGACCAGCATGCGCGGCGGGTTGTTCGCCGGAGGTAGCGGTTGCGGCTTGCCCGTGGTGAGGGTCAGGCCAAGGCCGGGCAGGGCGACGGCCCCCACCGTGGCCAACCCGTCAATGGCCAGGGCGACGTGCACCGCCCAGTCGGTTCGACCTTCGCCATACTCGCGCGTGCCGTCGACGGGATCGATGATCCATACCCGGCTCTGCGCCAGGCGGGATCCGTCGCACTTCATCTCTTCGGACAGCAACCCGTCATCGGGCCGTTGCTCGCGCAGCGCATGGACCAGAAACTGGTTGGCGGTCTGGTCTCCGGCCTTGCCCAGGGCCTTGTCTGAGAACAGCCCGGACTCGCGAACCTGGATCAGGATCTTGCCTGCAGTTTCCGCCAGGTGGGCGGCGAGGTCGACATCGGTCAGGGTGTGGGTCATTTCAGCGGCATGATCTGGCGGATGATGAAGTCTGCAGCCTCGGCGGGTGTCATCTCGACCGTATTGACCCGAATCTGTGGCTGCAAAGGCGGCTCGTAGGGGCTGTCGATGCCTGTGAAGTTCTTCAGATCGCCCGCGCGCGCCTTCTTGTAGAGGCCCTTGACGTCCCGCGCCTCGGCGACCTCCAGCGGGGTATCGACGAAGATCTCGACGAACTCGCCCTCGGGCAGCATGGCGCGGACCATGTCGCGCTCGGCCCGGAACGGCGAGATGAAGGCCGTAAGCACGATCAGGCCGGCGTCGGCCATCAGCTTGGCGACTTCACCAACTCGGCGGATGTTTTCGATCCGGTCGGCCTCGGTGAAGCCCAGGTCCTTGTTGAGCCCGTGGCGGATATTGTCGCCGTCGAGCAGGAAGGTGTGGCGGTTCATCAAGGCCAGTCGCTTTTCCACCTCGTTGGCGATGGTTGACTTGCCCGAGCCCGACAGACCCGTGAACCAGAGCACCTTGGCCTTCTGGTTCTTCAGGCTGGCATGCGCCTCACGGCTGATGTCGGTTGCCTGCCAGTGCACGTTCTGGGCGCGGCGCAGGCTGAAGTGCAGCGTGCCGGCGGCCACCGTGGCGTTGGTGATCTTGTCGATCAGGATGAAGCCGCCCAGCGTGTGATTGTCGGCATAGGGTTCGAACACGATCGGGCGGTCGGTGGCCAGCTCGGCCACGCCGATGGCGTTCAGCTCCAGCGTCTTGGCGGCCAGGTGCTCCATCGTGTTGACGTTCACCTGGTACTTGGGCTGATGAACGGTGGCGGAGACGAGTTGGGTTCCCAACTTCAACCAGTAGGACCGCCCGACAATCAACGGATCGTCATCCATCCAGACGATGGTCGCCTCGAACTGGTCCGACACTTCGGGCGGAGCGTCGGCGGCTGCGATGACGCTGCCGCGCGAGCAGTCGATCTCGTCGGCGAAGGTCAGCGTGACCGACTGGCCCGCCACCGCCTCGTCCAGATCGGCGCCCAGGGTGGTGATGCGGCTGATGGTCGAGGTCTTGCCGCCCGGCAGCACGCGGATCGCGTCGCCCGGCTTGACCGAGCCGCTACTGATCTGACCGGAGAAGCCGCGGAAATCCAGATTGGGCCGGTTCACCCACTGCACGGCCATGCGCAGCGGCTTGGCCTGATCGGTCGCGATGCCCACCTCGACGGTCTCAAGGTGCTGCATCAGCGTCGGGCCGCTATACCAGGGCGTGTTGTCGCTGGGCTCGGTGATGTTGTCGCCCTTGAAGCCGGAAATTGGCATGGGCGTGAAGGCGGTGATCCCGAGGCTCAGCGCGAAGGCGGCGTAGTCGGCGACGATGGCGTCGTACCTGGCCTGATCGTAGCCGACCAGATCCATCTTGTTGACGGCCAGCACCAGGTTCCGGATGCCGATCAGGTGCGCCAGATACGAGTGGCGACGGGTCTGGGTCAGCACGCCCTTGCGGGCGTCGATCAGGATGACCGCCAGATCAGCGGTTGAGGCGCCGGTGACCATGTTGCGGGTATATTGCTCATGGCCAGGCGTGTCGGCGACGATGAACTTGCGCTTGTCGGTCGAAAAGAAACGATAGGCGACATCGATGGTGATGCCCTGCTCGCGCTCGGCGGCCAGACCGTCGACCAGCAGGGCGAAGTCGATCTCCTGACCCTGGGTGCCCACCCGCCGGGAGTCGGCTTCAAGAGCCGCCAGTTGGTCCTCGAAGATCATCTTGCTGTCGTACAGCAGTCGCCCGATCAGCGTGGACTTGCCGTCATCAACACTGCCGCAGGTGATGAACCGCAGCATCGTCTTGTGCTGGTGCGCCTCGAGATAGGCGTCGATGTCTTCGGCGATCAGCGCGTCGGTCTGATAGACGCTGTCCCGCGCGCCGGAAGGGCCGGTCGTCATCAGAAATACCCTTCCTGCTTCTTCTTTTCCATGCCGGCGCCGCCCGCATCCTTGTCGATCGCGCGGCCCTGTCGCTCGGAGGTCGTGGTCAACAAGGTCTCCTGGATGATCTCCGACAGGGTCGAGGCCGTGCTCTCGACCGCCCCGGTCAGCGGGTAGCAGCCCAGCGTGCGGAAGCGGACCGAGCGCTCGACGGGGACTTCGCCGGGGCGCAGCGGGAAGCGGTCGTCATCGACCATCAGCAGCATGCCGTCGCGCTCCACGGTCGGGCGCTTGTCGGCAAAATAGAGCGGCACGATCGGCACGTCGTTCAGCTGGATGTATTGCCAGACGTCCAGTTCGGTCCAGTTGCTGATCGGAAAGACGCGGATGCTCTCACCCTTGTTCTTCCGGGCGTTGTAGAGGTTCCACAGTTCAGGGCGCTGCTTCTTCGGGTCCCAGCCATGGGTCGCGGTTCGGAACGAGAAGATGCGCTCCTTGGCGCGGCTCTTTTCCTCGTCGCGCCGGGCGCCGCCAAAGGCCGCATCGAAGCCGTACTTGTCGAGGGCCTGTTTCAGGCCCTCGGTCTTCCACATATCCGTATGCAGAGCGCCATGGTCGAACGGGTTGATGCCTCGCTCGGCGGCCTCGGGGTTCTGATAGACCAGCAGCTCCATGCCGCTGTCGGTCGCCATGCGGTCGCGCAGCTTGTACATCTCCTTGAACTTCCAGGTCGTATCGACATGAAGGAGCGGGAAGGGCGGCGGCGATGGATAAAACGCCTTGCGCGCCAGGTGCAGCATCACGGCCGAGTCCTTGCCGACCGAATAGAGCATCACTGGCTTCTCGGTCTCGGCGACGACCTCACGCATGATGTGGATCGCTTCGGCTTCGAGCCGTTCCAGATGAGTCAGGGTCTTCATGGTTCGATTCTCCGCAGGCGGTTCGACCGGAACCGGCGCGCTCCTGCAATCAATGCTTTCTTAGGGCCGCAATAGCCCCGCTATCCGCAAGGCGTTCTGGACGCCGGCGATCATGACGTTCAACCCCATGCTTTGGCCCGATGTCCTGGCGTGCGGGCAGCGTCCGATGGGTCGGGATTGCCCCCGCGGTCATGGTCATCTTAGTGATCAGCATTGGCCCGACTGAAGCGCGATGGAAGTCTATACAGGCGGGGGCAATAGTCTGGCGAGCCTGGGTTTCGGCCAGGGCGAAGGTCGCTCAGCATCCAGAGCGGCGCAGCTCGTGTGCCCTAGTCGGTTTGCGGTCGAAGGCGGTCAACCCATGCTCGCCCAGAGCGACGGCCTCCCTGGTGCTGTTTATTCGTCTTCGGCGCGGACAGAGGTGAATGTCGCTCCGACATCGACCATCAGGGCTTCGATGGCCGCGACGCAGCGTCGACGCTCCAGAAGGGCGTCGGCCAGGACGTTGCGAAGCGCCCGGATGTAAGCCTTGGGGTCGGATCGTTGGCTCATCACGGCCCGGATCTCGGCGATCGGCACATCAACGCCGCGCAGCAGGGTGATGGCTTCGAGAATGGCGACGGTGTCCTGATCGTAGCATCGCACGCCGCGTGATCCGCGTCCCGACGACACCAGGCCGATGGCCTCATAGTGACGTAAAGCTCGGGCCGTCACACCCAGGCGCGTAGCCAGCACATTGATAGGGGTCAGCATGGTCGGCGACCGCAGGGGCGCCGAAATCGCGCTCGGTCGCGTGGCTGAGGTCTCCTGGAGGATCTGCTGAAAAGCCATCAGGCGAACTCCACCAGCACTTCATCGGCCGCGACGGGGTCGCCGCCCTTGGCGTTGACGGCCTTGACCACGCCGTCGCGCTCGGCGCGGATGATGTT
>NCEV01000146.1 GCA_002280875.1 Caulobacter sp. 32-67-35
GACGTATCCCCCAATGACCCCAGATCGTTCTCGGCGATCTTGCGCAGGATCCTTCGCATGATCTTGCCTGAGCGGGTCTTGGGCAGGCCGGGGGCCCACTGGATGGCGTCGGGGGCGGCGATCGGGCCGATCTCCTTGCGGACGTGGGCGACCAGGGCCTTCTTCAGGTCGTCGTGCGGCTCGACCCCCTTGTTCAGGGTGACATAGGCGTAGATGCCCTGGCCCTTGATGTCGTGGGGGAAGCCGACCACGGCGGCCTCGGCCACGTCTTCGTGCAGGACCAGGGCGCTCTCGACCTCGGCCGTGCCCATCCGGTGGCCCGAGACGTTGATGACGTCGTCGACCCGGCCGGTGATCCAGTAATAGCCGTCCTCGTCCCGGCGGCAGCCGTCGCCGGTGAAATATTTGCCGGGATAGGCGCTGAAATAGGTGTCGAAGAAGCGCTGGTGATCGCCCCAGACGGTGCGCATCTGTCCCGGCCATGAGTCGGTGATGCACAGGTTGCCGGACGCAGCCCCCTCCAGCACCCCGCCTTCGGCATCGACCAGCTCCAGCTCCACCCCGGGCAGGGGCCGGGTCGCCGACCCCGGCTTCAGGTCGGTCGCGCCGGGCAGGGGAGAGATCAGGGCGCCGCCCGTCTCGGTCTGCCACCAGGTGTCGATGATCGGCAGCCGGCCCTCGCCGACCACCTCGTGATACCAGCGCCAGGCCTCGGGATTGATCGGCTCCCCGACCGTGCCGAGCAGGCGCAGGGACTTGCGGCTGGACGATTTCACCGGTTCGTCGCCGTCGCGCATCAGGGCGCGCAGGGCCGTGGGGGCGGTATAGAAGATCTCGACCTGGTGCCTGTCGACCACCTGCCAGAAGCGGCGGTTGTCGGGATAGTTGGGCACCCCCTCGAACATCAGGGTCGTGGCTGCGTTCGAGAGCGCGCCGTAGACGACGTAGGAGTGGCCCGTGACCCAGCCCACGTCGGCCGTGCACCAGAAGACCTCGCCCGGCCGATAGTCGAACACCAGTTCATGGGTATAGCTGACCCAGAACAGATAGCCGCCGGTGGTGTGCAGCACGCCCTTGGGCTTGCCGGTCGAGCCCGAGGTATAGAGGATGAACAGCGGATCCTCGGCGTTCATCGGCTCGCACGGGCAGTCGTCAGAGACGCCCGCCACAGCTTCCTCGAACCGCACGTCGCGGCCCTCGACGATCGCCACATCGGCGCCGGTGTGGGCGATGACCAGCACCGTCTCGACGCCCGCCACCTTGGTCAGGGCCTCGTCGACATTGGCCTTGAGCGGGATCCGCTTGCCGGCGCGCAGGCCCTCGTCAGCGGTGATGACCAGTTTCGAGCCGCAGTCCTCGATCCGCCCGGCGATGCTGTCGGGCGAGAAGCCGCCGAACACCACCGAATGCACGGCCCCGATGCGCGCGCAGGCCAGCATGGCCACTGCCGCCGCCGGGATCATCGGCAGATAGAGGGTCACCCGGTCGCCCTTCACCACGCCGAGGTCTTTCAGCACATTGGCCATGCGGCACACCTGTCGGTGCAGCTCGGCATAGGTGATCGCGCCCGAGACCGACGGGTCGTCGCCCTCGAACAGGATGGCCGTCTGGTCGGCGCGTTCGGCCAGGTGCCGGTCGACGCAGTTCCAGGCGACATTCAGCACCCCGTCGGCGAACCAGCGGATGTGGAAATCGTCCCTGTCGAACGACACGTCCTTGATGATCGTCGGCGGCGTGATCCAGTCCAGCCGCCCGGCCTGTTCGGCCCAGAAGGCGTCCGGCGTCTCGCGCGCCGCGAGCCGCGCGGCCTCGTAGGCGGCGGCGTCCATATGGGCGCGCTCGGCCCAGTCGGCAGGGACGGGATACAGGTCGGGGTCGGTCATGGGGG
>NCEV01000092.1 GCA_002280875.1 Caulobacter sp. 32-67-35
AGCCCCATGCCGCCGAACTCGCCCGTCGGCCAGGCGGCGATGAAGGCCGGCGAGTGGAAGCTGCCGCCCGCCATGGCCTGGGCGCCCAGGCCGTAGCCCTTGCGGGTCACCACCGTGAACAGCGGCGAGCGCAGCTTGGCCCCGGCGATGAACTGCCGACTGACGCGGCGCACGGCGGCGGCGTCTTCGTTGCCCGGCCCCACCATGAAGCCGGGGGTGTCGCACAGGCTGAGCACCGGCAGGGCGAAGGCGTCGCACAGCTGCAGGAACCGCGCGGCCTTCTCGGCCCCGTCGCAGTCGATGGCCCCGCCCAGATGGCGCGGATCATTGGCGATCAGGCCCATGGGGCGGCCCTCGATGCGGATCAGGCCGGTGACCATGCCGGCCGCGAAGCCGCCGCGCAGCTCCAGAAACGAGGCGTCGTCGACCAGTCCGGCGATCAGGGCGCGCACGTCATAGACCCGCAGGCGGTTCTCGGGGATCGCGCCCCGCAGCCGCCGCTGGTCAGGCGCGGTCCAGGCGGTGAGCGTTCCCTGGAAATAGGACAGGGCCTGCTTGGCCAGCCGCGTGGCGTGGGCCTCGTCGTCGGCCAGGATGTCGATGACGCCATTGACCCATTGGTGCGCCGAAGGGCCGATCTGTTCGGGCCTGAAGACGCCCAGGCCGCCGCCCTCGATCATGGCGGGGCCGCCCATGCCCAGATTGCTGTCGCGGGTGGCGACGATGATTTCCGAAAGCCCGGCGATGGCGGCGTTGCCGGCGAAGCAGCGGCCCGCGACGATGGCGATCTTGGGCACGATGCCGGAAAGCTCTGCGAAGCTGCGGAAGGTCGGTACGTCCAGCCCCGCCACGGCCGTGGTGTCGGTGTCGCCCGGCCGTCCGCCGCCGCCTTCGGCGAACCAGACGACGGGCAGCTTCTGGTCGGCGATCACCGCCATCAACCGGTCGGTCTTGCGGTGGTTCATCGCGCCCTGGGTACCGGCCAGCACGGTGAAATCATAGGCCAGGGCCGCGCAGCGCGCCTTGTCTGCGGGGAAGAGGCCGCCATTGACCGTGCCGATGCCGGTGATCAGGCCATCGGCCGGCGTGTTGGCGATCAGGTCCTCGGTGGTGCGCCGGCGCTTCTGGGCGGCGATGGCCAGGGCGCCGTATTCGAGGAAGCTGCCGGGATCGACCAGATCGTCGATGTTTTCCCGCGCCGTGCGGTGGCCGGTCTTGCGACGCCGGGCGACGGCTTCGGGGCGAGCCTCGTCGAGGGTGAAGCGGTGGCGGGCGATGACTTCGGCGAGGTCGGGGCGGATCGCATCCAGATCCTCGGCGGCCGCGTCGGCGGCGATGGCAGCGTCCATCTGCACCGGTTCGAGGAACAGCAGCGGGTGGCCCTCGGCCACGGTCTGGCCCGGCGCGACAGCGATCTTCAGCACCCGACCGCCGGTCTGGGCGAGCACGAGGTGCTCCATCTTCATGGCTTCCAGCACGGCCAGGGGCTGTCCGGGGCGGACCAGATCGCCCTCGGCGACCTCGACGGCGCCGACCGTGGCGGCCAGGGGCGCGGCGATGGTCAGCGCGCCATCCAGGGTCTCGAAGTGGGCTTCGGCGGCGCTTTCCACAGACACGGGGAGGTTGGCGACCAGCTCGGCGGCGTGGTCGTCGATGAACCGGGTGGTGGCCGCGCCGTCTTTCCAGTCCGCCTGCGCCAGGATCGCGCGGATCAGCGGCGCGGTGGTGGCGACGCCGGTGATCGTGAACTCGCCCAGGGCCCGGTCCAGACGGGCGGCGGCCTCGGCCGGGGTGCGACCGCGCGCGATCACCTTGGCCAGCAGGCTGTCATAGGCCCCGCCCACCGTCAGGCCGGCCGCGCCCGCGCCATCCACCCGCACGCCGGGACCGCCCGGCGGCGCATAGGCGTTGAGGGTTCCGGACGAGGGCTTGACCTGACCGTCGGATGTCAGGGTTTCGGCGTTGATCCGCGCCTGGATCGCCGCGCCGACGGCGGGCGGGGCGGTGGTCAGGTCCAGTTCGGCCAGGGTCTTGCCGGCTGCCAGTTCGAACTGCAGGCGCACCAGATCCAGGCCCGTGACCTCTTCGGTGACGGTGTGTTCGACCTGCAGGCGCGGATTGGTCTCGATGAAGGCGAAGTCGCCAGTGGCCGTATCCAGCAGATATTCTACCGTCGCCAGACCGCGATAGCCGGCGCACAGGGCCTGCGCCGCCTGGGCCATGGCGGCGCGGGCGGCGCCCGGCAGGTTCGGGGCTGGAGCGATCTCGACCAGCTTCTGGTTGCGGCGCTGCAGGGAGCAGTCGCGGTCGCCGACCGCCAGGACGCGGGCGCCGTCGCCGACGATCTGCACCTCGATATGGCGCGCCCGTTCGATCAGCTTTTCGGCATAGAGGCCGTCATCGCCGAACGCGGCCATGGCCTCGCGGGCGCAGGCGGCGAAGGCCGGGCCCAGTTCGCCGGGGTCGAGCACCAGCCGCATGCCGCGTCCGCCGCCGCCGGCCCGGGCCTTCAGCATGATCGCGCCGTGCTGGTCGAAGAAGGCCTCTGCGGCGGGCAGGTCCAGCGCGCCGGTTCCGGGGATCAGGGGGACGCCCAGCTGCTGGGCCAGCGCCCGGGCGGCGGCCTTGTCGCCAAAGGTCTCCAGGTGCTCAGGCGCAGGGCCGATGAAGGTGATCCCCGCCGCCGCGCAGGCGCGGGCCAGGCCGGCATTTTCCGACAGGAACCCATAGCCGGGATGCAGGGCGTCGCAGCCCGCGCCCCTGGCCGCCGCGACGATGGCCTCGATGTCGAGATAGGCCCGGGCCCCGGCGCCGGGCAGGGCGACGGCCCGGTCGGCGGCGGCGACATGCGGGCTGGCGGCGTCGTCGCTGGCGAAGACCGCGACGCTCTGGATGCCCAGCTCGGCGGCGGCGCGGGCGATACGGACAGCGATCTCGCCGCGATTGGCGATCAGTACGCGCTGGAAGGGCATGGCGTTTCCTGGAGGGGCTTCATACGGCCGTTTGACGCAGCATGGCCGCCCCCGCTTGACTCTCCAAGCCCATAAGATCAGAACAAAATAGGAACAAAGGAGTGGGGTTATGGCCGTACCGCGCGAGGCGCGCCTGGCGGCATTGAAGGGCCAGATTGCTGCTCTGGAAGCAGGGACTCGGACTCCGAGTCCGGTCCTGGCGTTCGGAAATCCGGCGATCGACGGCTGTTTTCCGGGGGGCGGCCTGCCGTCCGGCTGCTGGCACGAGGTGATGGGGGCGGGGCTGGAGGACGAGACTTCGGCCGCCCCCGCGGCCTTCGTGGCCCTGCTGACCCGGCCGCTGCTGAAGGCCGGGGCGGTGGTGTGGGTGATGCGGCGCACCGACCTGTTCGCGCCAGGTCTGGCGGGGTTTGGCTTTCCGACCGGGCGACTGATCCAGGTCAAGGCCCGCGACGAGGCCGAGGTGCTGTCGGTGCTGGAGGACGCCCTCTCCACCGTTGGGGTCGCCGCCGCCATCGGCGAGGCGGAGGCGCCGGAATTGAAGGCCGGCCGCCGCCTGCAACTGGCCTGCGAGAAGCGCGGCAGTTTCGGCGTGCTGCTGCACCGCCGGCCCTATGGCGGACCGGCAGGGAGGGCGCAGACGGTGTCGGGCTCATCGTCCTTCAGTCGCTGGCGCATCGCTGGCGCGCCCAGCCAGCCGCCGCCGGATGGTCCGGGTCTGGGTTCGCCGCGCTGGCGGGTCGAGCTTGAGCGCTGCCGGGGCGGACGTTCCGGCGCATGGGTTTTGGAGTCTTCGGAGGCCGAGCATGGCCCGCATCCTTTCCGTCTGGTGTCCCAACTGGCCGATCACGACCTGGCGGCGGCGGAACCCGGGCTCAGACGGGCGGGGTGACAGGTCCTCCCCCCAGGGGGGGAGGCGGCCCGAAGGGCCGGAGGGGGAAGTAACCCGCGACGCTCGCAGACTTCCCCCTCCGTCGGCTGCGCCGACACCTCCCCCTTCAGGGGGAGGACTTGCCCAGCCGCCCTTCGCCCTGCTGGTCTCCGAATCCGGAACCCGCCGGCTGGCCGCCATCGACGAAGCCGCCCAGGCCCTGGGTCTCAGCCCCGGCCAGAAGGCCGCCGACGCCTTGGCGCTGGTCCCGGACCTGGTCACCGCCGACCACGACCCCCAGGCCGACCGCGCGGCGCTGGAGGCCCTGAGCGACTGGTGCGTACGGTTCTCGCCGGCCGTGGCCATCGACGGCGATGACGGTCTGTTCCTCGACATCACCGGGACCGACCACCTGTGGGGCGGCGAGGCGGCGATGCTGGCCGACCTGCTGGCCCGGCTAAAGCGCTGGGGCGTGCCGGCCCGGGCGGCGATCGCCGACACGCCTGGCGCGGCCTGGGCGTTGGCGCGGTTTGGCGAGGACGGCGAGATCGCCCCGCCGGGCGGCCAGCGCGCGCTGCTGGCGGACCTGCCCGTGGCGGCCCTGCGGCTGGATGAAATGGCGACCGCCCAGTTGCCGCGTCTGGGCCTGTTCCGGATCGCGCAATTGCTGGGCCTGCCCCGCGCCCAGCTGGCCAGGCGGTTTGGCCTGCATCTGACCCTGCGTCTGGATCAGGCCCTGGGCGCGGCGGGCGAGGCTCTGGTGTTCCGACGTCCGGCCAATCCGTGGTTCGACCGCCTGGCCTTCGCCGAGCCGATCAGCGCGCCGGACGATCTGGCCCGGGTGGTCGGCGACGTCACCGCGCTGATCTGCCGACGGCTGGAGGCCGAGGGCCAGGGCGCGCGGCGTTTTGAGGTGGTCTTCCACCGCCTGGACGGCAGGGCCATGCCGGTGCGGGCCGGGCTGGCGCGGCCGGGACGGGACGCCAAACGGCTGACCCGGCTGCTGCTCCCCAAGCTGGACGTGATCGATCCCGGTTTCGGCATCGAGGTGGTCACGGTGTTTGCCGGCGATGTCGAACCCCTGACCGCCGTCCAGGCGCGGCTGGATGCCGAAGCGGGAACAGGGCTGGACGAGACCCTGGCCCCACTGGTCGACCGGCTGATCAACCGGCTGGGCGATAATCGCGTCTGGCGGGCTGATCCGCATGAGAGCCACGTGCCGGAGCGCTCGGTGATCCGCCGCGCGCCGCTGGCCTCGCCCCCTGGCCAGACCTGGGACCGCGAGCGCCCCAGACCGGTGCGGCTGTTCAAGCGGCCCGAGGCGATCACGGCGATGGCCAAGCTGCCTGACGATCCGCCCGTCCAGTTTCACTGGCGCGGTCGACCCCATCGCGTGCGGCGCGCCGAGGGGCCAGAGCGCATCGGCCAGGAATGGTGGCGTGGTGATTTCGACGACACCGGGCCGGGCAGGATCCGCGACTATTACCGGGTGGAGGACGAGGCCGGCGGGCGGTTCTGGATCTTTCGGCAGGGGCTGTTCGGAACGGGCGAGGAGCCGAAGTGGTGGATCCATGGCCTGTTTGGGTAGGGCGCGAAAAGATCCTCCCCCTATGGGGGAGGTGTCGGCGGAGCCGACGGAGGGGGCAAGCTGGATGTCGGCCGCGCTGGCCCCCTCCGGCCCGCTGGGCCACCTCCCCCAGAGGGGGAGGATCTTGTGACTATCCCCGCCTATGCCGAGCTGCAGACCACCAGCAATTTCTCGTTCCTGCGCGGCGCGTCCCACGCCGGCGAGCTGATGCCCACCGCCCAGGGCCTGGGCCTGGCCGCCGTCGGGATCACCGACCGCAACACCCTGTCGGGCGTGGTGCGCGCCTGGACGGCGGCCAAGGATCTGAAGGTCCGCGCCCTGACCGGCTGCCGGCTGGATTTCGCCGACGGGACGCCCAGCCTGCTCTGCTATCCGTCCGACCGTGAGGCCTTCGCCCGCCTGACCCGCCTGCTCACGGTCGGCCAGCGCCGCGCCGACAAGGGCGGGTGCGAGCTGCACTGGGAGGATTTCCTGCAGCATGCCGAGGGCCAGCTGGCCCTGATCGTGCCGCCGGCCAGGCTGGACGACGTCTTCACGCGCGATCTGGATCGCATGACCAGCGACCTGCGCGGCCGGGTCTGGCTGACGGCCAGCCGGGCCTATGCGGCCCGCGACCTGCAGCGGCTGGCGCGACTGGACCAACTGGCCCGCGCGGCCGGCGCGCCGATGGTCGCCACCAATGATGTGCTCTACCACGCGCCCGAACGACGGCCCCTGCAGGACGTCATGACCTGCGTGCGCGAGCATTGCACCATCCAGGAGGCGGGCTTCCGGCTGGAGGCCAATGCCGAGCGCCACCTGAAGACGCCGCAGGAAATGGCCCGCCTGTTCGAGCGCTGGCCGCGCGCCGTCGAACACACGATGGAGATCGTCGCGCGCATCGGCTTCGACCTGGGCCAGCTGAAGGAAGAGTACCCCGACGAACCCGTGCCGCCCGGCAAGACGGCGATACAGCACCTGACCGACCTGACCTGGGCCGGGGCCGCCTGGCGCTATCCGAAAGGCGTGCCAGACAAGGTCGCCGACCAGCTGCGCGAGGAGCTGCGGCTGATCGGCAAGATGGACTATCCCAACTATTTCCTGACCGTGCACGACATCGTGCAGGAGGCCCGGGCCATGGGGATTCTCTGCCAGGGACGAGGTTCGGCGGCCAATTCCTCGGTCTGTTTCTGCCTGGGCGTGACCTCGATCGACCCCACCGAGCACCGGTTGCTGTTCACCCGTTTCATCTCTGAGAACCGGGGCGAGCCGCCGGACATCGACGTCGACTTCGAGCACGAGCGGCGCGAGGAGGTGATGCAATATGTCTACCGCCGCTATGGCCGCGACTATGCCGCCATCTGCGGCACGGTGATCCACTACCGGCCGCGCAGCGCCATCCGCGATGTGGGCAAGGCTCTGGGCCTGACCGAGGATGTCACCAGCCTGTTGGCCGCGACGGTTTGGGGCAGCTGGGGCTCGGGCCTGCCGGAAGAGCATATCCGCAAGGCGGGCCTGGATCCCGAGGCGCCGGAGATCGCCCGCGCTGTCAACCTGGCCACCGAGCTGCTGGGGTTCCCCCGCCACCTGTCACAGCATGTCGGCGGTTTCGTGCTGACCAAGCGCCGGCTGGACGAGACTGTGCCGATCGGCAACGCGGCCATGAAGGACCGCACCTTCATCGAGTGGGACAAGGACGATATCGACAGCCTGGGCCTGATGAAGGTCGATATCCTGGCCCTGGGCATGCTGACCGCCATCCAGCGCGGCTTTGGCATGCTGCGCGCCGAGCATGGCCTGGACATCCACGACCTGGCTGACGTTCCGGTCGAGGTGAAGGGCGTCTACGACATGCTGTCCAAGGCCGATTCCGTGGGGGTGTTCCAGGTCGAGAGCCGGGCCCAGATGTCGATGCTGCCCAGGCTCAGGCCCAACCGGTTCTATGATCTGGTCATCGAGGTGGCGATCGTCCGGCCCGGGCCGATCCAGGGCGACATGGTCCATCCCTATCTGCGGCGACGTAACGGTCAGGAACCGGTGGAGTGGCCCGCCCCGTCGCCCGAGCATGGGCCCCCCGACGAGCTTTACGGCATCCTGGGCAACACCTATGGCGTGCCGCTGTTTCAGGAACAGGCGATGAGCCTGGCCATCGAGGCCGCCAAGTTCACGCCCGATGAGGCCGATGGTCTGCGCAAGGCCATGGCTACCTTCAAGAACCTCGGCACGCCAGCCGAATACCGCGACAAGTTCGTCGAGGGTATGACGGGGCGCGGCTACCAGCGCGACTTCGCCGAGCGCTGCTTCAAGCAGATCGAGGGCTTTGGCCATTACGGTTTTCCGGAAAGCCACGCGGCCAGTTTCGCCAAGCTGGTCTATGTCTCGGCCTGGCTGAAATGGGCGTGGCCCGACGTCTTCTGCGCGGTGCTGATCAACTCCCAGCCCATGGGGTTCTACCAACCGGCCCAGCTGGTGCGGGATGCGCGCGAGCATGGCGTCGAGGTGCGGCCGCCAGACGTGATGGCCAGCGACTGGGACTGCACGCTGGAGGCCATCCCGAAGGCTCCGCCAACCGCCAATGTCATCCCGGACGAAGCGAAGCGAAGATCCGGGACCGATCCAGAGCGCCGCGCTTCCGGCGGTCCCGGATCTTCGCGCTCCGCGCTCGTCCGGGATGACAGCGTTTCTGGGAACAAACTCTTCAACCCCGACACCCGCCCCCATTGGAAGGCCGTTCGCTTGGGCCTGCGCCAGGTGAAAGGCGTTCGGGAGGTCGAGGCTCGGCTGCTGGCCAAGGCGCGCGACGAAGGGGCCCGGACCCCGGCTGATTTCGCTCAGGCCGGCGTCCCCCAGCGGGCGCTGGAGCTGCTGGCCGAGGCCGACGCCTTCGCCTCCACGGGCCTCAGCCGGCGCGAAGCCCTGTGGGCGGTCAAGGGCGTGAAGGGCGAGAACAAGGCGCCGGTCCAGGCGCCGCTGCTGGCGGGGCTGCCTTTGTTCGAGGCGACGGTCAGCCTGCCGGCCATGGGGCTGCCCCAGGCCGTGGCCGAGGACTATCGCACCACCAGCCTGTCGCTGAAGGCCCATCCATGCCGTTTCTATCGGTCGATGCTGGACGGCATGGGGGTGATCACTGCCGACCGGCTTCCAGAGATCAAGGACGGGAGACGGGTGGCGGTGGCCGGCATCGTGCTGATCCGCTGATGATGACCGCCTCGTTCCTGGTCGTGCATGGCCGGGTTCAGAAGGCCGAGGGCGTGATCCACGTGGTGGCCGAGCGCTTCACCGACCTGTCGGCGCAGCTGGGACGGCTGAAGGAAGACCCCAAGGCGCCGGCCCCGCGCGTCCGTCACCGGACGTCAGGACGCCTGCAGCGCAGCCGGGACTTCCATTGACGATCAGGCGCGGGTGCGGGCCTTGGCCGGCGCGACGGGCTCAGTCCCGCGAATGCGGTCGACCAGAGCGAACAACTGGGTGCGAACGCCAAATTCGTCGCCGGCCATTGCGGTGCTTTCCAGAACGGCCAGCAGATCGGCGTCGATCATCGGGCACGGCGTCAGGGGCGCGGCTTCGATGACACCGCTGGCCTTGGGCTTGGCGGCTTCATTGACGTCGACCAGCAACTCGGTGAGCTTTTCGCCGGGACGCAGGCCGGTGATGCGGATCTCGATGTCGCGGTCGGGGACCAGGCCCTGCAGCTCGATCATTCGCCGGGCCAGGTCGATGATCTTGACCGGCTCGCCCATTTCCAGGGTCAGAACGCCGGCCGGCGGCTCGGGCGAGTTGGCCGACAGGGCCACGGCGCGCAAAACGAGCTGCACCGCCTCCGGGATGGTCATGAAGAACCGTTCGACCTCGGCGTCGGTCAGGGTGATCGGGCCGCCGCGGGCGATCTGGTGCTGGAACAGCGGCACCACGGAACCTGCCGAGCCCAGCACATTGCCAAAGCGCACGATGCTGACGCGGGTCTCATGGCTGGAGCCATACTGGCGGGCCAGGGCCTCGGCGACGCGCTTGGTGGCGCCCATCACGCTGGTGGGGGCCACGGCCTTGTCGGTGGAGATCAGGGCCATGTGCGCCGCGCCGAAGGCCTTGGCGGCCATGGCCACGTTGCGGGTGCCCAGCACATTGGTGCGGGCTCCTTCGCAGGGATGGTTCTCGACCATGGTGACGTGCTTGAGCGCGGCGGCATGGAAGACGATCTCGGGCCGCTCGGCGGCGAAGACGCGGTCCAGCCGGGCGGCGTCGCGGACGTCGCACAGGATTTCGCGCCGCGACAGGGTGGGCCAGGCCTCGCCGATCTCGCGGTCGATGTGAAAGAGATTGGCCTCCGAGACGTCCAGCATCGTCAGTTGGGCGCAGCCGCTGGCGGCGATCTGGCGGCAGAGTTCGGAGCCGATGCTGCCGCCGGCTCCGGTGACCAGCACGCGCCGGCCAGCCACCAGGGTGCGGACCGGTTCGGGATCCAGATGCACGGGCGGGCGGCTCAGCAGCTCTTCCAGGCTGATTTCGCGCAGGGCGGTGGCGGTGTGGCCCATCTCGACCACGCCATGGCGGCGCAGCAGGCGCATGCCTTCGCTTTTCAACCGGCCCAGACGCTCGGCGCCAAAGGCGCTCATCGGGCTGTCGGCCAGGAACAGGATGGCGGCCGGCGCCAGGCCGCCTTCGCGCAGTTGAGCCAGGACGTCGTCGAACGCCGCGATGGAGCCCAGCACGCAGACGCCGCGCAGTTCGTCGCCGGTTTCCTTGTCCAGGGGCGAGACCACACCGACCGGCGTGTAGCGCTCGCCTAGGCCGGTCGGGGCGCGCAGGAACTCTTCGGCCTCGGCCGCAGCGCCGATGATCAGCAGACGGGGCTGGGCGGGATGGGCCGCGGCGGGGCGCAGGCCCAGGATCGATTCGAACAGGACATGCTCATGCAGGCCCCGGCGGACGACGCGCAGGCTGGCCAGCAGAAACACCTGGATCACGAAGGCGCCGATCAGGGCGCGCAGGCCTTCGAAACGCTGGGTGGTCAGCCAGAGAAGGGCGGCGAACACCAGGCAGGTGGCGAAGGCCGAACGCGCGAGGCGAAGGATGTCGCTGGCGGCCACGAAGCGCCACGGCACGCGCTCGACGCGAAGCACAAGTTCGACCAGCAGGGCCGAGGCGGCGAAGAGAGCGGCCTGCGGCAGGACGTGCATGTCGATCGTGGTGACGCCGGCGAGGACCCTGCCAGCCAGGAAGGCCAGGAAGGCTAGCAGCGTGTGCGCTGCGATCTTTCCGGCACGGCCCATAGACGAAACCTCTACTTCAAACACCCGGCCGAGACCCGGAGTCGTCCGGGCTTAGCACGCCTGCTCGCCGCCGTCCTCCCTGTCACCCCACGCTTTCGTCAGGTGCGTGCCAGGGGCAGAACATCGACGATGTCGCCTGCGGACGCAGCGACCGCGTTCACGGAGCGCCGGACGAGAGCATCGGCCCGGGAGAAGACGCCGACCAGCGAGGAATCCTGATCGGCGAATGCGGCGACGATCGCTCGCCCCTGGGGATCGATCGACAGGGCGGCGCGCATCCAGTGTTCGCGGGGGCCATTGGGGGGCAACGGCGTGGCCAGGCGGGCGGCGATCATGGTCGGTTCGGGGTCGCGTCCGGTCAGGGCGGCCAGCAGCGGGCGCAGGAAAAGCTCGGCGCAGACCAGGGCCGAAGCGGGATTGCCGGGCAGGCCCAGCACCCGTCGGCCGTCTGCAAGCGTCCCGAACCAGGTCGGCTTGCCGGGGCGAATGGCGATGGTCTCGACTCGCAGGCCAAGGCCCAGGCGCGCCATCGCCGGCTTGACCAGGTCGTGGTCGCCGACCGAGGCCCCGCCGACGGTGACGATCAGGTCGGCGTCGATGTCGGCCACCGAGGCGGCGATGGCCTGCGCATTGTCGGCGGCGGCCGTCAGGCGTGTCGGGAGGCCGCCCCAGGTCTCGACCAAGGCCGCCAGGGCGATGGAGCCAGATTCGAAGATCTGGTCGGGGGCGGGCGTTCCGCCGGGTTGAACCAGTTCGTCGCCGGTGGCCAGGATGGCGACGCGGGGCCGTCTTGCGACCTCCAGCGAGGCGCGGCCCGCCGCCGCCGCCAGGGACAGCCGCCACGGATCCAGCCGGACGCCGGCCTCCAGCAGGCGGTCGCCGGCGCGGAAGTCACCGCCGGCCGGGCGGATGTTGGCCTTGGGATCCTCGCCGGCGGCAAAGCGCACGGTGTTGCCGTCGCGCTGGGCCTCTTCCTGGATGACGACGAGATCGGCCCCTGCCGGAACCGGCGCGCCGGTGAAGATCCGTACGGTCTGCCCCGGACCGACAACGCCGGCATAGGCCTTGCCGGCGGCGCTTTCCCCGGCGACGCTGAAGGCGGCGCCCGCAGTCAGGTCGGCGCGGAGGATGGCCCAGCCGTCCATGGCCGAGGCGGCGAACGGTGGCTGGTCGCGGGCGGCATCGACGGCCTGGGCCAGCACGCGCCCCAAAGCCTTGCCGATCGCGACGGTCTCGACGCCCAGCGGCGCGGCGTCCGCCAGCATGCGGGCGCGGGCCTCTTCGACGGTGAGGTTCTTGAGCGGAGCCTGGGCCATGCCCTAGCCGACGAAGGCCCGCTCGATGACGAAGTCGCCCGGCTCGGCGTTGGAGCCTTCCTTCAGGCCGTGCGCCTCCAGCAGGGCGGCGGTATCCTTGATCATGGCCATCGAGCCGCACAGCATGGCGCGGTCGTGCTCGGGGTCGAAGCGGTCGCTGTCCAGGCCCAGATCGCGGAACAGCTGGCCGCTCTGGATCAGGTCGGTAAAGCGGCCCTGCCGCTCGAACGGCTCGCGGGTCACGGTGGGATAATAGGTCAGCTGGGCCCTGGCCTCGTCGCCGACCAGCGGATCGTCGAAGATCTCCGAGGTGAAGAAGTCGCGATAGGCCAGCTCCTGCACTTCACGCACGCCATGGGCGACGATCACGCGCTCGAAGCGGCTATAGGCGTCGGGATCGCGGGCCACCGACAGCCACGGCGCCAGACCCGTGCCGGTGCCAAACAGGAACAGGCGCTTGCCGGGGCGGACGGCGTCCAGCACCAGGGTGCCGGTCGGCTTCTTGCCCAGCAGGACCTGATCACCGGGCTGGATCTGCTGCAGGCGCGAGGTCAGGGGGCCGTCGGGGACCTTGATCGAAAAGAATTCCAGCTCCTCGGCAAAGCTGGGCGAGCCGATCGAGTAGGCGCGCAGGATCGGCTTTTTCTCGCCCAGGTCTTCGCGGGGCGGCAGGCCGATCATTACGAACTCGCCCGAGCGGAAGCGGAAGCTGGCCGGACGGGTGATGGCGAAGCTGAACAGGCGGTCGGTCCAGTGTTTCACCCACAGCACGGTCTCGACCGACTGGGCGGCTTCCTTGATCGGGGCGGGGGCTGCGGGGACTGGGGCGGCCGTCATCGTCAATGTTTCGGTCCTGGGCGCAGACGCGCGAAAAGGTCAATTCAGTGGCGTCGCCACGGCCCTGAGGCGACGCTGGTTTCATTTGAGGAGCGGGGCGGAGAAGTCAACTCAGCTCCTCTGATGGCGCTCCGGGAAAATCTTTCGCCAAATCGTCAAAATGTGCGGCAACGCTTTTTCGAAACGCGTCAAAAATGTGATTGCCGGCTATCCAAACGGAGCGCAAACTTCACTTTGCTTCGTTCGCGGAGCCAACGATACGGAGGAACGTATGCGGGTATGGTTCGTGAGGGCCGCCGCGGCGGCCAGTCTGTTAGCGTTTGGTTTGACCGGTTGCAGCGATGGCGGCGCGACGACGAAAGTCGCGCAGGCCCAGAAGGTTGTTTTGGAAGCCAAGTCTGTCACGGCGTCCGGCTGCGTAAGGCCGGTCGAGACCACGTCGTGTCTGGTGGTTCGTGGTCGTGCGGGCGGATATTACGATATCAGCTCCGCCAGTCCGGCGCCCGACCCGACCAAGGGTGTGGCGATCTCTTTGCAAGGCAAGGATCTCGGAAAGAACACCGAATGCGGCCGTCAGCTGACGGACGTAAAGTGGTCCTATCTGGGGATCCAGTGCGCAGCGCCGTCGACCTCGGCCTCGACCGACAAGGCTGACAAGAAGGCAGGCTGATCCCGCTGCGGGCGGCGCGCAAGCGACCGCCCGACGGTTCAGTTCTCGCCTGAGCCTGGATCCGTGCGGGTCTTGGGTGACTGGGTGCTGTTTTCGCTGCCAGGCGGCTCTGTCGCGGGGCGGGGCGCCTCGCCGTCCTGCGACGGAGGGCGAAGGTTCTCGTTCTCGGCAGAGCGATCTGACGGGCGCGCCGCAGCGTAGGCGGCGTTGTCATTGACGGGTTGGGTCGTGGCTGACTGGGTCATGTCTGCCTAACGCGAAAGCGCCGCGCTTTGATCCCTCCCTGCAGCCAATCGGCAGGGCTTTCGCACGGCGGCAGCGTCCGCCTGGCGCAGAACAAGGCCATGACCGCTTGCGGCCGCTTGCCCGGCGGAGACGACCCTGCTAAATGGCGCGGCTCTGGCGATTGGACCCAACGCGTCGACGGCCCTTGAAGGCTTCCGATGTGTTGTCCATTTCCAGAGACCGGGGCCCGAAAGGGACCATGGTCTGCAGGAGTGTAGCTCAGCTGGTAGAGCGTCGGTCTCCAAAACCGAAAGTCGTGGGTTCGAGTCCCCCCACTCCTGCCATTCTATGTTTTCGAGAGATCCGGTTCCGGACCTCTCGTATTTGAAAGTCGTGAGCCTCAAGAGCATGGCCAGGAAACCGGGTTCGAGCCCGTCCGCGATCAAGAGCCGCGCCGCCCGTACGGCGGCTGCGCTTGCGCCCGCCGGTGGCGGCCCCGCTGCTCCGGCGGCGCCTAAGAAGAAGCGCACGAGCCCCGTGCAATTCTTTCGTGAAGTGCGCGCCGAAGCTCGCAAGATCACCTGGACCACCCGCAAGGAAACCTGGATCACCTCGGTGATGGTGTTTCTGATGGTGGTTCTGGCGGCCCTGTTCTTCTCGGCGGTCGATGGACTGCTGGGCCTCGGAGCCAAGGCGCTCCTGTCGTTCGCCGCGGGATAAGAAAAGACGATGAGCACCGAAACCGCGTCCAACCCGAACCACAAGTGGTACATCGTCCACGCCTACTCGAACTTCGAGAAGAAGGTGGCCGAGAGCATCCGCGAGCAGGCCCGCAGCCAGGGTCTGGAAGACAGCTTCTCCGAAATCCTGGTTCCGACCGAGGACGTCGTCGAGATCCGTCGCGGCCGCAAGGTCAATGCCGAGCGCAAGTTCTTCCCCGGCTACGTGCTGGTGAAGATGAATCTCTCGGACGAAGCCTATCACCTGATCAAGAACACCCCGAAGGTCACCGGCTTCCTGGGCAGCGCCTCCAAGCCGCAGCCCGTTTCGGAAAAGGAAGTCCAGCGCATCGTCGGCGCGATCGAAGAGGGCGTCGAGCGTCCCAAGACGGTCGTGCTGTTCGAGATCGGCGAGAACGTCCGCGTTACCGACGGCCCGTTCGCCAGCTTCAACGGCTCGGTCGAGCAGGTCGACGAGGAGCGGGCCCGCCTGCGCGTCACCGTCTCGATCTTCGGCCGCGCGACCCCGGTGGAACTGGAATACAGCCAGGTCGAAAAGATCAGCTGATTTCGGCGTCATCGTCGGATCTTTCGAAAACCCCGTGCCGGCAGCGGCGCGGGGTTTTTGCTGTCTGGCGGCGTCCGGGCGTCGGACATGCGTTCTCAGCCTCGCGCCAGATCGGCTGCCAGTGGGTGGGGAGGCGCGAAGCGGCCGGGTCGAACCCGGATGACCGTGATGTGTGTTTGCGTTTCGGCTCGACCTGTCCGCTTCGCGAAGCTGTTCTTGACCGTGAGGATCGGGGCACACGAGCGTGAGTTTCAGCTCTGATTCCCGACTAGCCCCCGGACGGGCGCGCATCTCGCTGATCGGCCAATCCGTCTCAGCGCCGACGATGTGCGATAGGCGGACTCTGATCCCCGCCCTGTGATCCGCGCTGTCTCACCTGCGAGCATTCCGATGGTCCCGGATCAATCCAACGAACAGACCACCATCGTCCCCGACACGTGACCGCGCGGCCCCGCTCAGCTCCATCTCCCGTCGCCGCATCAGGCCGGTACCAAGCGCCCTCCCCCTGCGACGGGGACAGGAAGCAGTATCCATGAGGATTTGGCGCGGGGGATACAGAAGGGCGAGAAAGTTGGAAGTGATGGATTTTGCTCACTTCGATTCGCTGAACGCAGAGGATGGAGCGCGAAGATCCTCCCCCTAGTGGGGGAGTATCTAGAGCCCTTTCCGACCTGATGGCTTCATCAGGGTCGGGCGAAAAGGGCTCTAAATCAAAAGTTTAGAGCATTTTTCGATCCGATAACCGTTTCACAGCCGGTCTGTCCAGGTTGCTCAAGGACCGGTCTGCGACCGGCCGCGTCGCGGCGACGCGAGGGCGTCGTCCTTGACCAACCTGGACAGACCGGCACGCTGCAGCCTCCAAGAGATTTAAGGATAAGCGGGACGCGGGGCGTCCGCTTGTTGGCAATGCGCCAAAGACCGCTTTCGACGCTGAGCGAACGTAGGGCGAAGAACTGGCTATACTAGGCGAATGCCCTACATGACCGACCGATGTGACCATTGGGCCCTATCGTCGCATCCACCGCTCTCGTCGTCAGATGGGCCAGCGCAGGCATCCAAAACCGATGCCCGCTACGAAATTCTTCTCCTGAAGCACGACGAATAGCCTTCCCACCGGCACGGTCACGCCGTCGATCTCGACATTGCGAGGGGGAGATTCACCAAATCCGAACCTATAGTTTCGGATCACTTGAATGGACTCGGCGCTCCAGCCGTTGGGGCCACGGACAAATGTTTTCAGCCGCTCACGCCGCGCCCGGCGCTCCTGCAGCTGCACAGCTGCGGCTGTCGCCCCCGGACGTTCGATCCCTCCGGTTTCCTCAAAACTTCCCTCAGGCCCTATGTCGGGGAAGAACCGACGACCGTGAGGGTTGTTGTCATATGAATAGGCCGCAAAGCCCCGCCCCGCCGACAGCAAACCCGCTTTGGAGGCGAAGCCCGTCAACGGAAAACTTTCCACCTTTCCGCCGCAGTAACGGGCCCCGCGCCTTTCGTTTGGCCCCATCGCCCTCCATGCGGGAAGTGTTTCCTCCAGAACTCGCTGCGGCGTTGGCTCTTCAATAGAAGGCGTGACCTGACGATATCGAAACGCGACAGGTCGATAGCGACCCGCGGTCGGCGTCGGAGTCAGATACTCGTCAAAGATTTCGGGCCTGACCTTTGCGGAAAACCATGTGGCGGTCAGCGGAGGAAGCGCTCGCGCGCCCTTCAAAATGGTATCGGTGTCAGTGGCGCGACGCCCTCCGGGAAGGGCCTGGATCTGACGGCCAGCTTCCATCCGCGCTGCTCGACAGATGTAAGTCATACCGCTGAAGGCGATGACACTGCCGTCGGGCAAGCTTGCGGCGACCACGTCTGGATAGGCTTGGATCGGGACGCTCGACATGTAGGCTTTCGGAACCTGACAGTCGGTCCGCATGGCAAGACGAAGAGGCTTGCCGTCGTAGAGGATGTCGGCCTCCACCAGCAGCGCCCTCTCGGGGTCACCCTCGATGGGGTCGTATTTTTCGCAAGCCGCCAGCCCCCCGACTAGGGCGATGACCAAGCCGAGAGAAAGCGAGCACTTGAACCCACAGAGGCGCTCGCGCCGATCGATAATGTTCCAGATCATCCCTTAGAGTGGGAAAATGAGGACCGCAGGGCAACGTCTGTTTCCCACCTACAACAGACTCTCGCCACGTCCGATCTTGTCCAGCGTCCCCCGCCCGCCGCTAGACTCCCCACCTTCCACCTGCTACACGCCGCGCCTCGCTCCAGGACTCCGTCCTGCGGGCGCGTTCGTCGTTATCGGTTCGAGAGCGGCGAAATCAAATCCGTGGAAGGGACGCCAAGCCCGCACCACGGCTCACCAGCGAGGGCTCACCGCCCTCACGAGAGGATACAATGGCTAAAAAGATCCTGGGCTATATCAAGCTCCAGGTGAAGGCTGGCTCGGCCACGCCTTCGCCCCCCATCGGCCCCGCACTGGGCCAGCGCGGCGTCAACATCATGGGCTTCTGTAAGGAGTTCAACGCGCGCACCGAGAACGTCGAAAAGGGCACGCCCCTGCCGACCGTGATCACCGTGTACCAAGACAAGTCGTTCACCTTCATCACCAAGACGCCCCCGGCGACGCACTATCTGAAGCAGATCACCGGCCTGAAGTCCGGCGCGAAGCTGACCGGTCGCGAAACCGTCGGCGAAGTGACCCGCGCCCAGCTGCGCGAGATCGCCGAAAAGAAGATGAAGGACCTGAACGCCAACGACATCGAGGCTGCGGCCAAGATCATCGAAGGCTCCGCCAAGGCCATGGGCCTGAAGATCGTGGAGGCCTAAGTCATGGCTAAGCAAGCAAAGCGCATCCAGGCGTGGACCGGCGATCGTGAAGCCACCCACACCGCGTCGGAAGCCATCGCCCTGGTGAAGGCCAACGCCAAGGCCAAGTTCGACGAGTCCATCGAGATCTCGGTGAACCTCGGCGTTGATCCGCGCCACGCCGACCAGCAGGTCCGCGGCGTCGTCAACCTGCCGTCGGGCACCGGCCGCGACGTTCGCGTCGCCGTCTTCGCCAAGGACGCCAAGGCGGCCGAAGCCACCGCAGCTGGCGCTGAACACGTCGGCGCCGAAGACCTGTACGAGAAGATCGTCGGCGGCTTCATGGACTTCGATCGCGTCATCGCGACCCCGGACATGATGGCCCTGGTGGGTCGCCTCGGTAAGGTGCTGGGCCCGCGCGGCCTGATGCCGAACCCGAAGGTCGGCACCGTGACCCCGAACGTCGGTCAAGCCGTGAAGGACGCCAAGGGCGGCGCCGTCGAGTTCCGCGTCGAAAAGGCCGGTATCATCCACGCCGGCATCGGCAAGGTCTCGTTCTCGGATGAAGCCCTGCTGATCAACGTCAAGGCGATGATCGACGCGCTGAACAAGTCCAAGCCCTCGGGCGCCAAGGGCATCTATGTGAAGCGTATCGGCCTGTCGTCGACGATGGGTCCGGGCTTCAAGGTCGACACCTCGTCGATCGTCTAAGCCTTTCGGACTGACTATCGGAACGGGCGCTGGAGCGATCCAGCGCCCGTTTTGCGTTTTGGGCGG
>NCEV01000147.1 GCA_002280875.1 Caulobacter sp. 32-67-35
CTTCGATCCATGTCGCTGTCGCGTCCGCCCTGGACGGTACGATTGACGGCGAGGTCTGGGTAGACAACCCAGCCAATCCTCAGGTGGCGGTCGTAGCCAACGGCGACGCCTACTATCTGGGCGGAAACCCTCACGCCGGGGCCGAAACTTTCGACGGCCTCCGAGAGATAATCCCTGACTGGGCCTATCTCTTTACAGAGCCCCGTTGGAGTTCACGCCTTCCCAAGGCGTGGAACAATGCGTTCGCAATACCTCACCCCCGTGTTCGCATGGGGTATATGGCAGGCGTTGCGTTGCCGGCGCCGCGCCAGCTCGACTCAGGATTTGAGTGTCCGTCGTCGAAACATTTGGCGCAGGTTTGGCGTGGCGTTAACGGAGAGCGGGCCTCGTCAGGGGTTGGCTTTTAGGCGGCGAGCTTGCGGTGCTGCAAGCGGCGATGTTCGATGGTCTGTTTCTTGATGGCGGCGCGCTGGGCGTGGATCTGCCGATCGCGGCCAAAGTAGGCATCTGCGGGCGTCACATTGCCCAGGCTTTCGTGATAGCGCTGGTGGTTGTAGTGCTCGATGAAGGCTTCGATCTGGGCTTCGAGATCGCCGGGCAGGTAATAATTCTCCAGTAGGATGCGGTTTTTCAAGGTCTGGTGCCAGCGCTCGATCTTGCCCTGTGTCTGGGGGTGAAAGGGGGCGCCGCGCACGTGGCTCATGGACTGGGCCTCGATATAGGCGGCCAGTTCGCCCGCGACATAGCTCGGGCCATTGTCCGAGAGCAGGCGCGGCATGTGCAGCACGGTGGCGCTGTCACAACCTGATGCGGCCAGCGCCAAGTCCAGCGTGTCGGTGACATCGCCCGCCGTCATGGTGGTGCACAGCTTCCACGAGATGATGTAGCGGGAATAGTCGTCGAGCACGGTTGAGAGGTAAACCCAGCCCCAACCGATCAGCTTGAAATAGGTGAAGTCGGTCTGCCACATCTCGTTTGGTCGCATCGTCTTGGTGTGGAACTCGTCGCGGGCCTTGATGACGATATAGGCTGGGCTGGCGATCAGATCCTGTGCCTTGAGCAGGCGATAAACCGTGGCCTCGCAGACAAAGTACTGCTTCTCATCGGTAAATTTGGTGGCCAACTCGCGGGGCGAGAGTTCGCTTTCCTCCAGCGCCATGTCGATGATCTGTTTGCGCACATTCTCGGGCAGCCGGTTCCATACCCGGCTTGGCGCCGAGGGGCGGTCTTCCAGCGCCTCAGGCCCACCATCAAGGTAGCGGGCATACCAGCGGGCAAAGGTGCGGCGTGGGATGCCCAGTTTCTCCAGCGTCTGTCGGGTGGGCAGATGGGATTGCTCGACGAGGCGGATGATCTCGAGCTTTTCTGCGGCGGGATACCTCATTCTTGGTCGCCCCCATCCGCGATCATGCTTTTTTTAAGCAGGCGGTTCTCGAGCGTCAGGTCGGCCACGCATTCCTTGAGAGCCAGTGCTTCACGGCGCAGATCCTTGACCTCGTCACTGGTGGCGGCACGGGCCGTGTCCCCGGCCAGACGGCGTTTGCCAGCCTCAAGGAATTCTTTTGACCAGGAATAATACACGCTCTGGGCGATGCCTTCGCGGCGGCACAGTTCAGCGATGCTCTCCTCGCCGCGCAGGCCTTCGAGCACGATGCGGATTTTATCCTCGGCCGAGAAATGCCGGCGTGTGGCACGGCGAATATCTTTCACCACCACCTCGGCGGGCTTCTTGGTGGGCTTGGCAGCCAATTTTGGGCTGGAGGGATTGGGTCTCATCTGCGTTCCTTACGTCACTGCGACGAGACCCAATCCCTCCATTATCCGCAACCCCAGATCTGTGCCAAAGGCGCTGACGCCGAACA
>NCEV01000093.1 GCA_002280875.1 Caulobacter sp. 32-67-35
CCCTGCACCGGCTCGGGCACCTGGCGCCGCCATCCTGATGCGAAATGGCGTTTGTCGCCCGACCAACTGGCCAAGCGCCAGATCGAGCAGGACAGCGTGCTGATCGACGCCGCCGATTTCGTGAAGCCCGGCGGCCGGCTCGTCTATGTGACCTGCTCCCTGCTGGTCGAGGAGAACGAGGATCGGGTCACAGCCTTCCTGGAGCGCCGCCCCGACTTTGCGGTCAAGCCGATCACCTCGGACGCCATAGCCGAACATGTCAGCGCCCAAGGCTACCTGCGCCTGACACCTCACACCGCTGGTACGGACGGCTTCTTCGCCGCCGTGCTGGAACGACAATAGAAACCCTTCTCCCCTTGCGGGAGAAGGTGGCCGCGTAGCGGTCGGATGAGGGGTTTCCCGGCGCTCGACCAGCGGCCGACCGTCCGACGTTGGTGCGACCCCTCATCCGTCGGCCATGGCCGACACCTTCTCCCGCAAGGGGAGAAGGAAGACATTCGAACGCCGGAGACCCATCGCCCATGACCGCCCCCGTCCATCACCAGCGCGTTCTGATCGTTGATTTCGGCAGCCAGGTCACCCAGCTGATCGCCCGCCGGGTGCGCGAGGCGGGCGTCTATTGCGAGATCCATCCGTTCGACAAGGCCGAGGCCATCGTTGACGACTACGCTCCGTCGGCCATCATCCTGTCGGGCGGCCCGGCCAGCGTGCTGGAAGCCGACAGCCCCCGCATTGGCGCCAAGCTGTTCGACCTGGGCGTGCCGCTTCTGGCCATCTGCTACGGCCAGCAACTGCTGTGCGACGTGCTGGGCGGCAAGGTCGAGGGTGGTCACGCCGGCGAGTTCGGCCGCGCCGAGCTGACCATCGGCAAGGCTAATCCACTGTTCGAGGGCCTGGCCGGCGTCGGCAAGCTGGAAACCGTCTGGATGAGCCATGGCGATCGCGTCACCGCCATTCCCGATGGCTTCGAGGTGATCGCCACCTCGCCCGGCGCGCCGTTCGCGGCCATCGCCGACGACGCCCGCAAGATCTATGCGGTGCAGTTTCACCCCGAGGTGGTCCACACCGTCAACGGAACCCAGATCTATCGCAACTTCCTGAAGCTGGCCGGCCTGCGGGGCGACTGGACCATGGCGGCCTTCCGCCAGGAGATGGTCGAGAAGATCCGCGCCCAGGTCGGAACCGGCAAGGTGATCTGCGGCCTGTCGGGCGGCGTCGACAGCTCGGTCGCGGCCGTGCTGATCCACGAAGCCATCGGCGACCAGCTGACCTGCGTCTTCGTCGACACCGGCCTGCTGCGCCACAACGAGGCCGAGCAGGTCGTGACCCTGTTCCGCGACCACTACAACATCCCGCTGGTGCATGTGGACGCCGGGGCCGAGTTCCTGGGCGCCCTGGCCGGGGTCAGTGATCCCGAGACCAAGCGCAAGATCATCGGCGGCAAGTTCATCGATATCTTCGACCGGGAAGCCGCCAGGATCGACGGCGCCGACTTCCTGGCTCAGGGCACGCTCTATCCCGACGTGGTCGAAAGCGTCTCGGCGCGCGGCGGCCCGTCGGCGGTCATCAAGAGCCATCACAATGTGGGCGGTCTGCCGGACTTCATGAAGCTGAAGCTGGTCGAGCCCCTGCGCGAGCTGTTCAAGGACGAGGTCCGCGCCCTGGGCGTCGAGCTGGGCCTGGCTCCGGCCTTCGTCGGCCGCCATCCGTTCCCCGGTCCTGGGCTGGCCATCCGCATCCCCGGCGAGATCACGGCCGAGAAGGTGGCCGTGCTGCAGCAGGCCGACGCCATCTATCTGGAGGCGATCCGCGAGGCGGGTCTCTATGACAAGATCTGGCAGGCCTTCGCCGTGCTCCTGCCTGTAAAGACCGTTGGCGTGATGGGCGACGCCCGCACCTACGAGAACGTCCTGGCCCTGCGCGCGGTGACCTCGACCGACGGCATGACCGCCGACTTCTTCGAATTCCCCTGGGATGTCCTGGGCAAGACCGCCACGCGCATCATCAATGAAGTCCGGGGCGTCAATCGGGTGGTTTACGACGTGACGTCCAAGCCGCCCGGCACGATCGAGTGGGATAGACTCCTGTCTGGTCGGTCTGCGACGGCCGTGCGGAAGCCTCTGCCGCGTTTGTAGAACTGTCCGGCCCGACCCTCTGGTCCGCAGGTCGAGACAGGCACAAGCCGGCGCTGACGAGCTGTGTCCACGCGGCGTCAGCGGTGTCGGCAAAAGCGAAAAGCGAAAGATCGGCGGCGTCGACCATCCCCTGTTCGATCAGGGCCTCGAAGTTGATCACCGAACGCCAGTAGGTCTCATCGACCAGGACGATCGGGATCGCCGGAGCCTTTCTTGTCTGACGCAGGGTCAGGAGCTCGAAGAGCTCGTCCAGGGTGCCGAACCCCCCGGGAAACACCACCAGAGCGTTGGCCCGCATCGCCAGATGCATCTTGCGCATCGCGAAATAGTGAAACCGGAAGGTCAGATCCGGCGTGGAATAGGGGTTGGGAAGCTGCTCCCTGGGCAGGGTGATGTTGAAGCCGATCGACGGAGCGCCGGTCTCGAAGGCGCCGCGATTGGCCGCTTCCATGATCCCGGGGCCGCCGCCGGTTGCGATGACATTGTCGAGGGGCTGGCCGGCTGGCCCGCACGCGCCGCCTTGCTCGGAGGCGATACGCCCAAAAAGCCGCGCCTGGGCGTACCAGTCTCCCGGACGTCCGGCCGTGTCCTCGCGCACCCGAGCGCTGCCGAAGACGACGATGGTCGAGCGTATGCCCCAGGCCCTTAGCGCCTCATCGGCCTTGGCGAACTCCAGCAGAAAGCGCACGCCGCGCATGGAGTCGCCGAGAAGGAAGGCCTGGTCCAGCGCCGCGAGCCGGTAGGACGGGGAGGTGGCCTGCTGACTACCGTCCGAGGCGGCCAGATCAGCCGTCACGCCGGGGCTGAGCCGAAAAGGTCGTCCAGACGCGAGCGCACTTCCTCCATGACGTCGGCGCCGGACTCGGCGGTGGTGTTGGAAACAATCGAGCCAAAATGTTTGTGGTCCAGAACCCGTAGGCCGCAGACTCCCGAGAGGTGCAGGTCAAACACTGTCATCAGGGCCTTCAGGGCCCCGGTGGTCTTCACCCAGTCCTCGGGCGCGCCGGATGTCGAAAAGCTCAGCAGGGTCTTGTCGTCGAGCAGCGACTCCGCGCCGCCGGCTCCGGCCGCATAGCCAAAGCCCATGCTGAACACGCGGTCCACATAGCCCTTGAGAATGGCGGGGGGTGCGTTGAACCAGAACGGATAGACAAAGATGAAGCTGTCCACATCGCCCAGCGCCTGTCGCTCGGCGATGATGTCCGGGGCGGCCTGCGCGCCCAGCGGTCCGGGCAGTTCCTCGGCCTTGAGGCGAGGATCGAAATCCAGCCCATAGAGGTCCCGCATCACCACGGCGTGGCCGGTGGCGCGCAGGTGCTCGACGCAGGTCTTGGCGATGGCCGCGCAGAAGCTGGTGGGCTTGGGCAGACGCGCCGATCTTGGAGCTTCAGGAGGCAGCGATGATTACGCAAGGAAGAACCCTGGTCGTGGCGGCCGATGATGCCCGGGCCCGGCTTTTCGAGGAACCGCGGCGCGGCGGGCCCCTGACGGAACGTTCCGAGTGGCTGGCTGATCTGGCCCCGCGCGACTTTCCCGATCCCGGTTCGGGAGGGATCCATGATCGGATGGGCTATGCCATCCACGGCGCGGCCACCGTCAAGGCGGCCGACAAGAGCGCCCGCGACTTCCTGGTCCGGCTCGTCGCGCGGCTCGACAGCATCGTCAATGAACAGGACTTTGATCATCTCGTCATTTTCGCGCCGCCTCGCGCCCTGGGCATGTTGCGCGTGGCGTTGCCAAGATCCCTGCGCCAACGTCTGGCGCTGGATCAGGATAACGACCGTGTCGACGCCGGGCCCGAAGCCCTGCGCGAAGCCCTGAGCGCGCTGCGGCTGAACGCGTCGTGAGCCGACGAACCCCTGCTCCTCCCGCCTTGCACGGTGGCGTCGCGCCCGGTCGTCTCCTGCCGTCGAAGGCCACAGCATGACCCCGATCCTGTCCTTTCATGGCGCCGCTGGCTGTGTGACCGGATCCTGCGCGCGGTTGCAGACGCAACAGGCCATGATCCTGATCGACTGCGGCATGTTCCAGGGATCAAAGAGCCTCAAGGCCCTGAACTATGGCGAGTTCCCGTTCGATCCACGCCAGGTCGACGCGGTTCTGCTCACCCACGCCCATGTCGACCACTGCGGTCTGCTTCCCAAGCTGATGCTGGCGGGCTTCGAGGGGCCGATCTATGCAACGGCGGCGACACGGGATCTCTGCGCGGTGATGCTCGCAGACGCAGGCGGCATTCAGGAGGCGGAGGTTGCGGCGCTCAACCGCCGCAACCAGAGACGGGGCCTGGCCCCTGTGGAGCCAATCTATACCGCGACTGACGCAGCGCGGGTCATGAAGCAGTTCCGGAAAGTCAAACTGGGCGAACGGGTAGAGGTCGCTCCCGAGATTTCGGCGGTCTATTGGGAGGCGGGACATATCCTCGGCTCGGCGTCCATCGAGGTGGCCATAGGTCCAGCGGGCGCGGAAAAGCGCCTGCTGTTCTCAGGCGATCTGGGTTCCGGCGGTAGCGACTTTGTCGCCGACCCGCAGGGCCCAACGGGCGTCGACCATCTGATCATGGAATCCACCTATGGTGATCGCGAGCGCGCGGTCTCCAGCGGCGCCATGCGCCGCGTGGCCCTGGCGGAGGAACTCAAGGCCGCCCACGCCGCCGGCGGGCCGCTGCTGATCCCCGTCTTCGCGCTTCAGCGCAGCCAGGAGCTTCTGGTCGATCTGCTACAGTTGATGGACGAGGGGGGCGCGCCTCGCGGCGACATTTTTCTGGACTCGCCCCTGGCCATTGAGGCGTCGGAGGTCTTCCTGGAGCGGGGCTGGAACCCCGCGCTTCAGCGCAATCCGTTCGAACCGGTCCGGCCGTCCGCAAACCTGCGCTTTCTGGCCAAGCCCTGGGATAGCGACGGGCTGGAGCGGCTGTCTGGCTGGCATGTGATCCTGGCGGCCAGCGGCATGTGCGACGCCGGCAGGGTGCGCAAGCACCTCAAGCGGCTTCTGTGGCGCAAGGAGGCGACGGTGCTGCTTAGCGGATTCCAGGCCGCCGGCACGCTGGGCCGGTTGCTCGCGGACGGTGCGCCGCGGGTCAGCATACAGGGTGACGAGGTGCGGGTTCGCGCCCGGGTGCGCAAGATCGAGGCCTATTCTGCCCATGCCGACGCGTTGGGTCTAACCCGTTGGGCGCGGGATCGTGCGCCGGTCGCGGGTTCGATCCTGCTTGCTCACGGGGAACCGGCCGCCGCCCAGGGACTGCGGGACCGGCTGGTCGCCGCCGGCTTTGACGCCGACGCCATCCTGATCCCGGACCTGGACGAGGCCTTCGACCTGACCGAGGGGCGCGTCACGCCAAGGCAGCCATCGCCTGCCCGACTGCCGCCACACACGGCAGCCCGGCTCGACTGGCACAATCACCGGGTCGCTTTCCAGATGGCCCTCAACGCGGCCCTGCAGGGTGCTGAGGACGACAAAGCCCGTGAGGCGCTGCTGCGCCGCCTGCGTGAGGTGGTCGAAGGTCAGCCTGGCGGCGCCCCTGCTCGGCCACCCGGAGCGCGAGGCTCGCCCCATTCGCCCGAACTTGACTCAGGTCAACGCTCGTCATCGCGAGATGAAGCGTTTTAGGGCCTCAACACCCCCCCTTTGCAAGGCAGGACAATGTCAGCTCGCAAGATCAAGACGCTCGCCCGAGACGGTCGCGACGCCTTCGAGAACGTCACCGATCACCTCAAGACCATGGTCGGCCATCTCAGCGAGGACGCCGCCGACGCAGCGTCCGTCAGCGCGTTGGCTCTGGGCCACGCGGCCATTGAACTGGTCGGTGATGTCCAGGCCAAGCTGACCAAGCTGGAGAGCGCAGCCCAGCGACAGGTGCGGCGTCATCCGGGTGAGACCCTGGCCGCCACCGCCGCCGCCTCGGCTCTGATCGGCGCCGTGGCTGCGGGCCTGATCACCTATGCCCTGACCCGCCAGACAGAGGACGCATAGCCGCGTTTGATGTCGACGCACCTGTAACCAGACGAAGAACCGCGTGACCCATCCGCTTCAGGGCCTGGACGAGAACGAAGCGGCGCGCCGGTTAGCGCTCGTCGGCCCCAACCAGCTTGATCCGCCGCGGACGCGGACGGTGGCGCAGATCATCTGGACGACGATCCGCGAGCCAATGTTTGGCCTGCTCCTGGCGGCCTCGGGCCTCTATCTGGCGTTGGGCGATCTGGCCGAGGGTCTTCTGCTAACCTTGGCGGCGATGGCGGCCATCGTCCAGGTGGTGTTCCAAGAGGCGCGCAGCGAGCGGGCCCTCATGGCTCTGCGCGACCTGGCCGAGCCGATGGTGCGGCTGGTGCGCGACGGGCGAGAGCGTCTGACCTCGGCCCGGCTGCTTGTCCCCGGCGATGTTTTCCTGGTGGGGGAGGGGCAGCGCATCCCGGCCGACGGCCGGCTCATCGATGGCGAGGTTCTGACGATCGACGAAGCGGCTCTGACCGGAGAATCCGTCGGACCGCCATCGGCAAGATCGGCGTGGCGCTGGCCACGCTCGAGACCTCAGCGGCGCCATTACAGAAAGCCATCACGCGGCTGGTCAGGTGGCTCGGTCTCGCCGCCGGCCTGTTTTGCCTGCTGGTCATGGTGGCCTACGGGCTGATCCGGGGCGACTGGCTCGAAGCGGCTCTGGCGGGCATCACCGTCGCCATAGCCATGATCCCCGAAGAGTTTCCGATGGTGCTGGCGGTCTTCATGGCCCTGGGCGCATGGCGGCTTGGCCGGCACAATGTGCTGGTGCGCCGTGGCGCGGTGATCGAGACCCTCGGCGGAGCCACGGTGCTCTGCGTCGACAAGACCGGAACCCTGACCGAGAACCGCATGACGGTGGCCGCGCTCTGGGCGGACGGGTCCCGGAGCGCGCCCTCGACGCCGGACGCCTCCGAGCCGCACCCTTTGCTGGTTGTCGCGAGTCTGGCCTGCGCCGCGCAGCCCGTTGATCCGATGGATCGGGCGATCACCGCCCTGGCCCACCCGCCCGCCGACGCCCGCCTTGAGCGGGTTTGGCCCTTGCAGACCGAGCGTCTCGCGGTGGTCCAGGCGTGGCGGTTGGCCGACCAGAACCTGCTGCTGGCCGCCAAGGGCGCGCCCGAGGCGATCTTCGCCCTTTGCCGTCTTTCTATCGCTGAGGCAGCGCCAGTTCGGGCGGCGCTTGAAGCCCTGGCGCTTGAAGGCCTGCGCGTCCTTGCCATCGCGGAGGGGGTCCGCAGCGATGTGACGCCGGACGAGCCCGAGGCCGCGCGGTTCACCTTTCGGGGTCTGGTGGGTTTTGCCGATCCGCTGCGGGCTGACGCGGCCGACGCTGTGCGCGAGGCGCGGGCGGCCGGTGTCAAGGTCATGATGATCACCGGCGACTATCCCGCCACGGCCCTGAACATCGCGCGCCAGGCAGGCCTTGATGTCGAGGCGGGCGTCCTGACCGGTGAGGAGATCGCCGGCCTGGATCAGGCGGCGCTGAGCGCGCGTCTGGCGGACGTGCGGGTCTTTGCGCGCGTGCGGCCCGAACAGAAGCTGGCGCTGGTGGAAGCCCTGAAGGCCAATGGCGAAGTCGTCGCCATGACCGGCGACGGCGTCAACGATGCGCCGGCCCTGGAGGCGGCTCACATTGGCATCGCCATGGGCCGGCGTGGGACAGACGTGGCCCGCGAAGCCGCCGATCTGATCCTTCTGGACGACAGTCTGGCCTCGATCGTGGGCGGCGTCCGTCTGGGTCGGCGGATCTATGCTAACCTGCGGCGCGCCCTGACCTATGTCACCGCCATCCACGTGCCTATCGCGGGTCTCGCGCTGGCGCCGGTGCTGCTGGGCGCGCCGCCGATGCTGTTTCCGGTTCAGGTGGTGTTCCTTGAGCTGGTCATCGATCCGGTCTGCGCCCTGGTGTTCGAAGGCGAGCCGAGCGCGCGCGACAGCATGCGGCGACCGCCGCGTTCGCCCCGGGCCAGCCTGTTTGGCGCGCGGCAGATCGCGCAGGGGGCCCTTCAGGGGGCGGTCATCCTGGTCGCCGTGCTGGCGCTCTATCTCTGGGCCCTGACCGGAATGCCCGCTGACCAGGCGCGGGCCGGCGCCTTCGTGGCGCTGGTGGTCGGCAATCTGACGCTGGCCATCACTGACGCCACCGGGCGTGACGGACGGCTGCTCGACTCGCGACGCTGGATTTTCTGGACCATCGCCGGCGCCGCCGGAGTGATCCTGTGTCTGGTTCTGTTGACGCCGGGCCTCGCGGGTCTCTTTCGGATGGCGACGCCATCGGCGGGGTTTGTTGTGCTCAGCGTCGCGACGGGCCTGGCCTCAGCCGGCTGGATCTGGCTGCCCAGGATGATGCGGCGGACCTGATCCAGATCAAGGCCGGAGGTCCAACGAGGGCTGAAATGGTATCGAAAGGAGCCTTCCGATGGCTTTCAAGGACATTCTCCTCCAGCTGGACAGCTATCCGGAACCGACCCCGGCGGCTGTGATCGAGCGCGGCGTTTGGTGGGCGCAGCGCCTGCAGGCGTCGCTTACGGCCCTGGCCGTCGATATCCGGATCCCCGTGCACAGCAACAGGATTGCCGACTATCTGATCGGCTTGACCGATCTGGCGCACGGCGAAGAAGCCAAGGCCCATCGCCAGGGTCAGGATGTGCTGGCCCTGGCGGCCGCCTGCGCCCAGCGCGCCGAGGTCGAGTTCCTGGCCCAGACCCATCGCGCTCATCTCTATGATGTCGGCGAGCACGTCGCCCGGATGGCCCGCACCCGAGACCTGTGTATCGTGCCGCTCGGGGGGCGGTTCGACGAACAGCAGGGCGTGGTCAGGAGCGTGGTGTTTGGTTCTGGTCGGCCGACCCTGATTCTGGACGAGACCGCTGTGACGGCGCGCGCCAGCGGCTGCGCACGGGTGGTGATCGCCTGGGACGGCGGCGCCAGCGCGGCTCGCGCCCTGGCCGACAGTCTGCAGGTCCTGGCCCAGGCCCAGGCGGTGACGGTGCTGACCATCAGCGGCGACAAGCCCGGGGTTGATAATGACAGCGGCCTGGATGTCCTGCGCCACCTTCACCGCCATGGCGTCGCCGCTGAGGCCGTGACCGTGGAGTCGGGCGGGGACCCGGCCGGGTCGGTCATCGATCGCCATGTCCGTGAGGTCGACGCCGACCTGCTGGTGATGGGCGCCTATGGCCACACGCGGCTGCGCGATTTCGTGCTGGGCGGCGCTACTGAACACCTTCTGCACGCACCGCCGACGACGCTGTGGATGGCGCACGCCTGACGCGGCGGACAGGACGCTGGAGGGCCCTAGGCGGCGACCGGCTCGAGGCGCCAGTCCTGCCGCACGGCGAACAGCTGAATGCGCGCGGGACGGGCCCCATAGTCAATCAGTGACACCCATTGCGGAGCAAACCGCAGCAAGGCGACACCCTGTCCGGAGGGATGGGGTTCAAAGCGGGCGAATTGCGGCGTTCCCCAGATTCGGCGATTGAGCGCTTCGACCCAATACGGATCATCGATCTGGGTGACCAGGCCGGCGAGAGACAGGCCCTGCGGCGCACCGCCCGAATCGCCGCCGATCGCGATCGAGACGCGTGGGTCGGCGGCGATATTGGCCCGCTTCTGGCTATCCAGCGCCACCAGGAAATAGAGCGCCAACCCGTCGGCCAGGTAGTTCACCAAGGTCGCCTGCGGCCAACCATCGGGACGCAGGGTTGCGATGGTCATCAGGTGATGTCGGGCCAGGAGCGCGCCGACCTTTTCCTCGGGAGACCCGGGAGGTGTAGGCGGCGAGCCGGACGGCTCGGCGGGGGGAGGGATCTGGTCTTGAGCCATGATGCTGTCCTGCCCGGGATTGGATGGGCGTCAGGCGGCGACCAGATCGGCCAGGCGATCCGGCGCGGCGATCCGGAAGCGCCGGCACCCCTCAAGGGCCACCACGCCATCAGCCTGCAGCTGGGTGATCATCCGCGAGACGGTTTCTATGGTCAGGCCCAGATGATCGGCGATGTCCTGACGGCGCATCGCCAGTTCAGTCCAGGCCGAACCCTGGCGCTGGGCGACGTCCGACAGAAATCCGGCGACGCGCTCATAGGCGCTTTTGCGCGCCAGGAGCATCATGTGGTCGTGGCATCGGCCCAGTTCCTGACCGGTGGCGCGCCAGATCAGGCGCTCCAGGCGTTCGCCCGCCTCGCCATAGTGCTTCAGGGCCGAGCGCCGGGCCACGAGCACCCGGCTGTCGCACAGAGCCTCGGCCGAGGCGCGATGCGTCGGCCCTGCCTCAAGGCCAAACAGATCGCCAGGATAATAGAAGCCAGCGATCTGTCGGCGTCCGTCGCCAAGCAGGCGGGAGGCGCGAACGGCGCCGCGCTGGACCTGATAGACCATGTCGGTCTCTTCGTCCTGAGCGTAGATTTCCTCGCCGTCGCTGTAAGTCATGGCGCTGCCGATCGCGCCGAAGATCTCTGCGGATGTAATCGGTTGAGCGTACGGTGTCGTAAAGGCGGCGCGATCTGGCAGAAAAGCGGGCATGGACATCGCACGTCTCCTCGAGCGGTGGGCCTAAGGGATAGGTCAACGGCCATTGGTCGCCCATTGGGATGTTTACGTAGTCGCGGCCAGGACCGCGCGAACCTGTCGTTCTCCGTAAAAGTCCGGATATCGAAGCGCCGATCGCGCGCCTAGCGTTTCGACTTCGAAAGCCAGGGAGGCGAGGATGAAAACGGTTCTACTGCTTGTGCATAATGACGTGGGCCAGGAGGCGCGGCTGCAGGCGGCGCTTGATCTCACCCGCGCCCTGAACGGGCACCTGTTGTGCGTCGATGTCACGCCCCTCATGACATTCGCCGGCGACATCGGCGGCGTGGCCCAGGGGGTGATCCTGGCCGAGGCGCGCAAGATCGAAGCGGCCAATCGCATCGCCATCGAGGCGCGCCTGGCCCAGGAGCAGGCGCCCTGGGATTGGATCGACGCCACCGGCGACGTTGCCCAATGCCTGATCAGGGAGGCAGGCCTGGCCGATCTGATCGTTGTTAACTGCAAACGCGAGCGACTGCTCGACGTCGAGCCGCACGCCGTGGTCAGCGATGTCGTGACCCAGGCCCGTTGCCCGGTGATCGCGGTTCCGGACCCGGTTCGTGGCGTCGACGTCACCGGCCTGGTGGTGGTCGCCTGGGACGGTTCGCCGCCGGTGATGGCGACCTTGCGCGCCAGTACGCCGTTGCTGAAGCTCGCCGCCTCGGTTGAGCTCCTGACGGTGGGCGACCACGAGGGCGTCCCGACCGAGGCGGCGGCGGCCTATCTGTCGCGCCATGGCGTTCACGCCGCCATCCGGCGCATTCCGGCCAACTGTGACCGCCCCGACACGCAGATTCTCGAAGCGTGCGCCGCCGCCGGCGCGGGTTACTGTCTGATGGGCGCCTACGGCCATGGACGCCTGAAAGAGGAGCTGTTTGGCGGTGTTACGCGCGGCATGCTGGATGCGGCGCGGCTTCCTCTGCTGCTGGGTCGCTGATCGATTGGGCCCGCTGCTCCCTGAGGGCGGGCTGGATAACCAAGCCTGACGGCGGGCTGGGCTCCTGGGTGATGACGACCCGGGCGTCCAGTGCCAGAACGCTGTCGGCGTCGACACGCAGAGGGTTGATGTCCAGCTCCACGACATCGGGCAGATCGACGGCAATCGCCGAGAGGGCCTCTACGACCCCGACCACGCCCTCGATATCGGCCGGTGGCTCGTCGCGATAGCCGGCCAGCAGCCGCGAAATCCGGGTCTTGGAGATCATCGCGCGGGCGCGTTCGCTGTCCAGGGGCGGCAGGCCCAGGGCGCGGTCTCGCAGGACCTCGACGGCCTTGCCGCCTGCGCCGACCATCAATACCGGCCCGAAGGTGGCGTCCTGGGACAGTCCGACGATCAGTTCGTGCGCCCGGCCGGGCGGGATCATGGTCCCCACCGCAAACCCGGTGATCGTGGCTTCCGGCAGGATCTTGGCGATGCGCGCGCGCATCTCGGTCGCGGCAGTGATGGCGGCCTCTGCAGTCGCAAGATCAAGCACGACGCCGCCAACGTCGGACTTGTGGACAATCTGCGGCGAGACGATCTTGACCGCATAGGGCGGTGCAAGCTCGGCGCAGAGTGCGGCGATATCCTCAATGCCCGCGGCCAGGCGGGTCGGGACCGTGGCAACGCCATAGGCGCTCAGCAGGGTCTTGGCCTCGACCTCGTTGAGGAGCGTTCGGCCCTCCGATCGCGCGGCCTGGATCAGGGCCAGGGCCACCGTCCGGCCGTCGGCGCGCGGGTCATGGCCAGCCGGGGCCGTCATCAGGCCAGCCTTCGCGCGGCGGACCGCCAGCAGATGGCCGAAGGCCCGAGCGGCGGCGTCCGGCGCGCCGAACATCGGAATCCCGGCTGCGCTGAGGATCGGCCCGGCGGCGTCCTGGTTGGCGTCGCCCAGCCAGCAGCCGATCACCGGTTTGACGATCCCCTGTCCGCGCGCGGCTACGACACTGGCGGCCACGCCCTGCGCGATATCGCCCGGCTTCGACAAGGCGGTGGGGCAGTTCATGACCAGGACGGCGTCGACCCCGGGATCTGACAGGATGATGTCCAGCGCCAGGCGATAGCGCTCCGCGGAGGCGTCGCCCACCAGGTCGACGGGATTGCCATGCGACCAACCGGCGGGAAGGACGGCTTCCAGGCGCGTCAGAGTTTCCGTGCCGAGCTCAGCCAGGTCGCCGCCAGCCGACGCCATGGCGTCCAGGGCCAGGATGCCCGCCCCGCCGCCATTGGTGACGATGGACAGTCGATCACCGGCCAGGGCCTGCCCCGCGCGTAACGCCGCGGCGGCGTCGAAGAGATCGGTGAGGGTCTCGACCTGGACGATGCCGGCCCGTTCAAAGGCGCAGGCATGGACGTCGTAGGCGCCGGCCAGGGCGCCGGTGTGAGAGCGGACAGCCTTGCCGCTGGCGGCGCTGCGTCCGGCCTTCAAGGCGATGACCGGCTTGACGCGCGCAGCGGCGCGGGCCGCCGACATGAACTTGGCCGGGTTGGTGACGCCCTCGATATAGAGCAGGATGGCGTCGGTGTGGGGATCGGCCGCGAAGAGATCGATCAGGTCGCCAAGGTCGACCTCGGCCATATCGCCCACCGAGACGACCCCCGAAAAGCCCAGTTGGCGCGTCGTCGCCCAATCGATCAGGCCGCTCACCAGGGCGCCGCTTTGCGAGATCAGAGCCAGGCCGCCGGGTTGTGGCGCGCCGCGGGCGAAGGAGGCGTTGAGGCCCGCGTGGGGCGCCAGGAAGCCCAGGCCGTTGGGACCGATGATGCGCAATCCAGAGGGCCTGGCCGCCTGGAGCATGGCTTCGCGCAGGCCATTGGCCTGGGTCAGGCCCGCTGAGAGGATCACGGCGATCTTGACCCCGGCCGCGCCGAGATCGGCGATCACCTGGGGGACGGCGGCGGCTGGAACAGCCACCACGGCCAGTTCAGGGGCCTCGGGCAATTCGGCGATCGTGGCCTTCCAGCGTGTTCCCGCAATGGATAGAGGTCGCGGATTGACCAGGTAGATGGGACCGGTGAAGCCGCCAGACACCAGATTTTCCACCACGACCTGACCCACAGAGCCTGGGGCGTCGGATCCGCCGATCACGGCCAGCGAGGTCGGGGAGAGCAGGGCGGCAAGATTGTACGGCGACATGGAGAGCCTCAAGCAACAGGGCCCGTCGGGGCGGGCCGTCGGCTGCAAAGGACCCGCCAAGACGCTTGTATGCCATCCGTAGAATCCCGCATGTGATTTGGCGCACGCATGGTCCAGCCGGGTTGGAGGCCGCGATGTGCACGGGCATGATCGGATCGCGGCGTTTGTCTTGGGCGGATTGTCCCGGCGACAGAGAAGGTGAAGACCACATGGAGTCCGGTTCGTCCCTCCAGGGAGGCCAGATCAGGAGCTACGGCGCGGCTCTTATCGCCTTTGGGGTCGCCGTCGGCCTACGGTGGCTGCTGGCTCCCTGGCTGGGCGACGACGGCGCCTATCTGCTCTTCACCGTTCCCATCATCGCTGCCGTCCTGTTCGGCGGCGTCGGCGCCAGCCTGGTCGCAGCGGCCCTGGGCCTGATCGCCGGCTTCGTTTTCAGCACCCGTAGCGGTGCAGATGGCTTGGCGTCGATAGAGGTGCTCATCTTCCTGTTGGTGGCGACGAGCCTTGTCCTGGTGGGCGCTCAGGTCAGACGTCTGAATCCGCTTTCGACGGCTGGCGGGCCGACCGCCGCAGCCAGATCCAGCTTGGCCCACGACCTGGCCAGCGAGCTCAACCTCCTCATTGACGGCGCTACGGAGTACGCCATCTGCATGCTCGACCTGGAGGGGCGGGTGCTGATCTGGAATCCCGGCGGACAGAGACTTCTGGGCTGGAGCGAGTCCGAGATCGTCGGTCAGGATATCTCGGTCTTCTATCCCCAAGACGCCCGGGACGCTGGCAAACCGCAAGAGGATCTGAACCGGACCCGCGCTGAGGGGAAGGTCGAGCAAGAGGCCTGGCTTCTGCGGAAGGATGGCTCGGAGTTTCTGGCCCACATCTCCATCACCGCATTGCACGATCAATCTGGCGCCTTGCGAGGCTTTGGGAAGGTGTTGCGCAACGTCACCGACCAGCGCGCGAGCGAGCGGGCCCTGGATGCCGGCGCCGAGCAGCATCTGCGATCCATTCTGTCCACCGTCCCTGACGCCATGGTGGTCATCGATGATCGGGGCAAGATCCTGTCTTTCAGCACCGCCGCCGAACGCCTCTTCGGGTTCCAGGAGGCCGACGTGCTGGGTGAGAATGTTTCCTGCCTGATGCCCTCACCGGATCGCGAGCGCCATGACGACTATATCCTGCGCTATCTCCAGACCGGTGAGCGCAAGGTCATCGGCATGGGGCGTGTCGTCGTCGGCATGCGCAAGGATGGCACGACCTTTCCGATGGAGCTGTCGGTCGGTGAAGCGACCGGCCACGGTCCGCGCGTCTTCACCGGCTTTGTCCGCGACCTTACCGAGCGCCAACGCACCCAGGCGCGGCTTGAGGAGTTGCAGGCCGAGTTGATCCATATCGCCCGGGTCAGCGGGATGGGGACCATGGCTTCGACCCTCGCCCATGAGCTCAACCAGCCGATCACCGCCGTGGCCAACTATGTGGAGGCGGTCCGTGATCTGCTGGCCAATCCCGATCCCGACGACCTGCCGATGATCCGCGAGGCGCTGGGCGACGCGGCCGGGGAGGCCATGCGCGCGGGTCATATCGTCAGGCGGCTGCGCGATTTCGTAGCCCGGGGGGAGGTCGAGAAGAGTGTTGAGGACCTGCCCTCCGTCATCCATGAAGCCGCTGCGCTGGGCTTGATGGGGGCCCGCGACCAGGGGCTTGAGCCGGTGTTTGATCTCGACCCGGTCGCGTCGCCTGTCCTGATCGACCGGGTGCAGATCCAGCAGGTCGTCATCAATCTGGCTCGTAACGCGGTAGAGGCCATGCAAGGCATGGAAGAGCCAAGGCTGTGGCTGGCCGCAAATGATCAGGGCGATGGGCTGGTGCGCGTGACCGTCTCTGATAACGGCCCCGGCGTGGCGCCCAGCATCGCGGGGCAGCTGTTCACGGCCTTCATCAGCACCAAAGCCGAGGGTATGGGGCTGGGGCTGTCGATCTGCCGGACAATCATAGAGGCCAATGGTGGCCGCATCTGGCATGAGCCGCGCTCTGGCGGCGGCTCACAGTTTCATTTTACGCTCGTCAAGGTCGAGGGGGAGTCCATCCATGAGCAGTAGGCGGATGATCCATATCGTCGATGACGAAGAGGCGATCCGTCGCTCGGCCGGCTTCATGCTCAAGACCTCGGGCTATGCCGTCGCGACCTACGCCTCCGGGGACGCCTTCTTGCAGGCGGCCAAGGATCTCGAGATCGGTTGCGTGCTGCTGGATGTGCGTATGCCGGGGATGGATGGCCTGGAGGTCCAGAAGGTCATGGCCGAACGCGGCATAGCCATGCCGGTGGTGGTGCTAACCGGTCATGGGGACATCACCGTTGCGGTTCGGGCCATGAAGGGCGGGGCGGTTGATTTCATCGAAAAGCCGTTCGAGAAGGCTGTGCTGCTGAGCGCCATTGTGGCCGCGTTCGAGCGGCTTGATGACGTCGAGGCGCGGTCGGCGCGCGCAAGCGACGCGGCCATCGCCATCGCAGCCCTCACCAGCCGGGAGCAGGACGTATTGCGGGGCATGGTCCAGGGGCTCCCGAACAAGACCATCGCTTTTGATCTGGGCATCTCGCCGCGCACCGTGGAAGTGCACCGCGCCAATCTGATGGCCAAGCTGCAGGTCAAGAGCCTGTCAGAGGCTCTGCGGATCGCCTTCGCCGCCAGCCTGCAGGACGAAATCTAAGGGGCTCTACGTAACGACCGCGCCTGCGCCGCATGGCATTCCAGAGGCTGCGACCCAATCGTGGATCGCCGCAAGTGGCCCTCTATGACGCAAGACACTCCTCTCAAGCACGAAGGCCGCGCACGGTTGCTGCTGGTCGAAGACGACCCCGGCGTTCGTCGCTCGCTGCAACTGCTCCTGCACGGACGTGGCTTTGAGGTGCGCGCCTATGCTTCGGGCCTGGCGCTGCTGGCGGACCCTACGGCGCTGGACGCAGTGTGTCTGGTCTCTGACTACCGCATGCCCGAGATCGACGGGCTATTGATCCTGAAACGGCTCCGCCAACTGGGCTGGGAAGGCAAGGCGCTGCTGATCACCGCCTTTCGTTCCGCGCATCTGGTCAACCAGGCGCTCGCTGTGGGCTACAGCCGCGTCATTGAAAAGCCCCTGATCGACACCGCGCTTGTCGAGGCCGTCGAGCGCGCCATAGCCGCGCACTGACACGCCTACGTATTACTCCCAACTGCGGCGCGTCCCTGGCGGCGGTATCAAGTGGCAAGGATGAGGCGGCCAATCCATCCCGGCCGCGCCGGACGTCACCGGAGAGACCCCATGGACCAGACCATGAAAGCCGCCGTCGTTCGGGCCTTTGGCCAGGCGCTGGTTCTTGAGGACGTGGCGCGCCCCAAACCTGGTCGCGGTCAGGTGCTGGTCAGGATCGCCGCCTGCGGAGTCTGCCATACCGACCTGCACGCCGCCCACGGGGACTGGCCGATCAAGCCCAGTCTTCCGCTGATACCCGGCCACGAGGGCGTAGGCACGGTGGTCGAGCTTGGTGAAGAGGTCGAGCACATCAAGGAAGGTGATCGGGTTGGCATACCCTGGCTGCACACTGCCTGTGGCCATTGCGTTCACTGCCTGGGCGGCTGGGAAACCCTTTGCGAGGCACAGCAGAATACGGGCTACTCGGTCGACGGCGGCTTTGCCGAGTATGCGCTGGCCGATGCGGACTATGTCGGCCACCTGCCATCCAACCTCAGTTTCCTGGAAGTAGCGCCGATCCTCTGCGCTGGCGTCACCGTCTACAAGGGCCTGAAGGTCACTGACGCAAAGCCTGGCGACTGGGTGGCGATCTCCGGCATCGGCGGGCTGGGCCATATGGCGGTGCAGTACGCCAAGGCCATGGGGTTCAAGGTCGCCGCGGTCGACATTGACGAGGAAAAGCTTCGTCTGGCGCGCGCCCTGGGCGCCGAGATCGCGATCGATGCTCGGGAGGTCGATCCGGGCCCCTATCTCCAGACGGCGATCGGCGGCGCCCAGGGCGTTCTGGTCACGGCCGTGTCGCCAATCGCCTTTTCACAGGCCCTGGGTATGGTCCGGCGCGGCGGTACGGTGTCGCTGAACGGCCTGCCGCCGGGTGACTTCCCTCTATCGATCTTCGATACGGTGCTGAGAGGGATCACGGTGCGCGGCTCTATCGTCGGAACGCGTCTGGACCTTCAGGAAGCCCTGGCCTTTGCAGCCGACGGCCGCGTACGGGCGACCGTCCATGCCGAAGCGCTGGCCAATATCAACGACGTCTTTGGCCGTATGGCGCGGGGCGAGATCGAAGGTCGGGTCGTTCTCGATTTCGAGGATCGGTCATGAGCGGCGTCGTGAGGATCTGCGCAGGACTTCTCGCCGGTCTGGCCTTGGGCTTGACGGCGGCCCAGGCCGTCGCCGACTCCAAGCCTGCGCCTGCGCCTGCGCCTGCGCCTGCGCCTGCGCCTGCGCCTGCGCCTGCGCAGGTGCTTGGCGAGCAGGGGATCGCCCAGCGCAATTGCGGAACCTGCCATGCCGTGGCCCCTGGCTCCGACCTAAGCCCCCTGGCCGACGCCCCGCCTTTCGCCACCCTCTATCGGCGTTATCCGCCGGGCGGCCTCGACCAGATCCTGACCGAGGGCATGCTCGCGCCCAGCCGTCCGCCAGAAGAGGGCTCGCCAAACCGTCACCCGCGCATGCCGATGGTCCAGCTGGCGGCGGACTTTACCCGCGATTGAGCGAGATCAAGACCACGGTCGCGGCTTCGAGAGATCATTTTCTAAGAACAGGAGGTTCGCGTCATGACCGCTCTCCAACTGGCCTTCATCATTCTGAACGTTGCTGCGTTTGTCGCCTTTGTTCTGACCCTGGGCGCCGTATCCGTACAGGCCGCTGCGGGCGAGGGGCCGACCATGCGCAGGTCTCACCGGAGGGCTGCGCGATGAACCGCCGTCCCCCTGTCAAACTTAGAACCGTTCTGATCGTTGCGACCGTGCTTCTGGGCGTCGCGTCTGTTGCCGGCTGCCAGTTGCGGCAATTCCGTCAGCCCTCCCACGAGCCTGCCGTACAGCCGTTGAACGTTCGCTAGGTGAGGCGCCCAGGGAGGTCTTGCCGATGAACTTTCCCCGCGGACGGGCCCCTCGACCCCCGGCGGCGCCCCGAGCCGGGCGGTCGGGCTTCGATGCGCTCTGGATCTTCCCCGCGGTGGCCCTGGCCGCCCCGCTGATGGTCGGTGTCTCGGCCTCGATGCTGCAGGCCTGCCTCATGCTGGGCGCAGCCACCGGTCTCTTTGTGGTCGGATCAGCCGGGACGTTCTGGGCCCTGCTGGTCTGGGGCGCGGCGACCGGCGGACTGGGGGCCTTTTTGGCCTTCCGCGATGCGCCGAACGGCCAGAGCCTCACCGTGGTCGTGTTGGCGGTGGCGGCGGCTCAAGGACTCGCGCTGCTCGGTGTCGCCCGTCCGGCGTCGACGGCGGGATGGAGCGCGCGGGGGCGGGTGCTTCTTTCGTTGGTCGGGCCCCTTGCCCTGATCATCCTTGCTCTCAGGGGGCCGCCCGACTGGCGCAGCCTCGGCGCAGCAGTGGCGGTGGCTCTGGATCTGGCGGCGCTGCCGCTGGCCACAGAGGCCCGGCGGCGCGCAGGGTCATGAGCGCGTTCTGCATTGAAGAGTCGCACCGGGCGCCAGGAGCAGGCCTGGACATGCCGTCTTTTGAGGTGGTTGTATGATCGCCTATGACCAGCGCACCCGGTTCCTGGCGGCCGGACTTTCAGCACTGGCTGGCTTCGTCGACGCTTTGGGATTCATGCACCTGGGCGGCTTTTTCGTCTCGTTCATGAGTGGGAACTCGACGCGCTTCGGGGTCGGCCTGGCCAACACCTCGACGACCGCCGGCATTGCAGGCGGCTTGATCATCACCTTCGTGCTCGGCGTCATGGCCGGATCCTGGCTTGGGCTCGGCAGTGGAAGCCGGCGACGCTTTGCTGTGCTGGCGCTGGTGAGCGGTCTGCTGGCGATGGGCGCGGTCTTTGCCGGACTGGGCGCCACATGGCTGGCCGTCGGCGCGATGACCCTGGCCATGGGCGCCGAGAATGCGGTGTTTGACCGTGACGGCGAGGTCGATGTCGGCCTGACCTATATGACGGGCGCTCTGGTCAAGCTGGGGCAACGCCTGGTGCTGGCCCTGAGAGGCGGGCCCGCCTGGCGATGGGCGACGTCCCTGCTGCTCTGGGGAGGCCTGGTTGCAGGCGCTCTGCTTGGGGCCCTGGCGCACAAGCATCTGGGCCTTCAAGCTCTTTGGCTTGCAGCCGTTGCGTCGGCTCTACTGGCGGTGATCGCCGCGCGACTGGACACCGATCGCAGGGCGTCCGCGACCTAACGGAGCGGTGGCGTGGCGACCTCGGCGGGCCTGGCGCTGTCGAGCGTTCGGATATAGGCCGCGAGCGCGCTGATTTCAGCAGAGGTGAGCATCTTGGGCCGCATCCGATAGTGACCCACCTGCGAGATGCTCTCCAGTTCCCAGTCCAGCCGGTAGTTGCGATAGCGCTCGGCGATGCTGATGAAAGAGGGGGCCTCGGTGGTCGGCGCGCCACCGCCGGCGCCGACCGCGTGGCAGGTGGAACATTCACTGAGCGCCAGGGCCCGGCCAGTCTCGACCAGGGGAAGATCAGGCCCCGCATTCAGCGGCTGAAGCACCGCGCAGCCGGCCAAGGCGGCTGATGCCGAGGCTACAAGGCTCGCAAGGAGCCACCTTGACCTGGCTCGCGCCTTGGGCCGCCCACGCGTTTCCGGGGCGATGACGTCGGAAATCGGAAGGTTGCGGGTCATGGGACGCTCCTGAATCCTGGGCCTAGCCTGATCGGCCTGGATCGCCGCCATCTTGACCGAGATCAAACCCGTACGTCTTGACTGAAGCCCGTCGTATTCGCCGTCGATGGCGGATCAGCGCGCCTGAGCGCCCCGGTATATGTCGCACAGGGTTTCGAGCACCCGCACGGCAGCCGGGTCGGCCAGACTGTAGAAGATGGTCTGGGCCTCACGCCGCGTAGCCACCAGCCCCTCGGCGCGCATCTTGGCCAGGTGCTGCGAGGTCGCTGATTGAGCAAGGCCGACATGGATCGACAGATCGCCCACCGAGGCCTCGCCATCGATCAGACGGCAGAGGATTAGCAGCCGTTGCTCGCTGGCCAGCAGCTTCAGCAGCCGCGCCGCAGCATGGGCGCTGGCGGCGAGATCCTGGGTGGCATCGATTGGGGCAAGCTGTACGGAACTGATCATCTGCCTAATGTAGAAGATATGCATACAGGTTCAAGTTAAGCGGCCTCAGACCTTGGCGGCCGGGGCGTCGTCGCGCAGCACCACATAGATGGCCGGAATGACCAGCACGGTCAGCACGGTCGACGAGGCCAGGCCAAACAGCAGCGAGATCGCCAGACCCTGGAAGATCGGGTCGAACAGGATCACCGCCGCGCCGATCATCGCCGCCAGGGCGGTCAGCACGATCGGCTTGAAGCGGATCGCCCCGGCCTCCAGCAGCACCTCGCGCAGCGGCCGCTCACCGGTCTGGCTATGGCGGATGAAGTCCACCAGCAGGATCGAGTTGCGCACGATGATCCCGGCCAGGGCGATGAAGCCGATCATCGAGGTGGCGCTGAACGGCGCCTTGAACAGGATGTGTCCGATGACGATGCCGACCAGGGTCAAGGGGATTGGCGTCAGGATCACCAGCGGCAGGCGGAAGCTTTTGAACTGGGCGACGACCAGCACATAGATGCCCAGGATCGCCACCCCAAAGGCCGCGCCCATGTCGCGGAAGGTCACCCAGGTGATCTCCCACTCGCCGTCCCACAGCAGGGTCGACTTGCTCTCGTCAGTGGGCTGGCCGTTCAAGCGGATGTCGGGCTTCTCCAGATCGCCCCAGTCGGCGGCCTTGATCGCCTTTTCGACCGCCATCATCCCGTAAATCGGCGCCTCATAGGCGCCGGCCAGCTCGGCCATCACCATGTCGACGTCTCGGCCGTCGCGGCGGAAGATGTGGGTGGAGCCAGCTTCCTGGGTGGCGGTGACCACCTCGCCCAGTCCCACCAGTCGCCCGGCCTGGCTCTGGGCCACGGGCAGGGCCGCCAGGCCCTCGCCCCAGCTGCGCGCCGATTGCGGCAGGCGGACCGAGATTTCCAGCGGATCGCGACCCTCGCCGCGATGGGCGTAGCCGACCACCTGGCCGCCAAAGGCCGCGCCGATCGAGTCGAGGACCTGGCGGTCACTGACCTTCAGGGCCTCCAGGCGGTCGCGGTCGGGGACCAGACGCAGGCCGGGGCGGGCCTGGCCGTAGCTGTCATCGATGTCGACAATATAGGGCACGGCCTTGAAGGCCGCCTTGACCCGTTCGGCTACGGCGCGCCGGGTCTGGGCGTCGGGTCCATAGATCTCGGCCAGCAGGGTCGCCATCACGGGCGGTCCGGGCGGGGCCTCGACCACCTTGATCGACGCGCCGGCCGGCAGGGCGACCTTGGCCAGTCGCTCGCGCAGATCCAGGGCGATGACGTGGCTGGAACGTTTGCGGTGGCCCTTTTCGGCCAGGGAGACCGACAGATCGCCCTGGTCGGGCCGGTTGCGCAGATAGTAGTGGCGCACCAGGCCATTGAAGTTGAACGGCGAGGCGGTCCCGGCAAAGGCGTCGATCGCTGTGACTTCCGGCAGGGTGCGGGTGATCACGGCGGCGTCTGACAGCGTCCTGGCGGTGGCCTCCAGCGAGGTTCCCTCCGGCATGTCCAGCACCACCTGCAGCTCGGACTTGTTGTCGAACGGCAGCAGTTTCACGGTCACGGTCTTGGTGGCGAACATGGCGCCGGCCAGCACGGTGGCCAGGCCTGGCCGCCGAGGCGTTGACCGGGATCGGCGCCATATAGGGGCCCATCAGGCCCGAGACGAACAGCATCGGCAGCAGGGCCGAAACCACGGTCAGGGTCGCGACCACGGTGGGGTTGCCCACCTCGGCCACGGCGTCGACCGCCGCGTCGATCCGGCTTCGGCCGTCGCCCATGGCCCAGTGGCGGGCAATGTTCTCGATCATGACGATGGCGTCGTCGACCAGGATGCCGATCGAGAAAATCAGGGCGAACAGGCTGACCCGATTGATCGTGTAGCCCATCAGGTTGGAGGCGAAGAGGGTCAGCAGGATGGTCGTGGGAATGACCACGGCGGTCACCGCCGCCTCGCGCCAGCCGATGGCCAGGCCGATCAGCACCACGATCGACAGGGTGGCCAGGCCCAGATGGAACAGCAGCTCATTGGCCTTCTCATTGGCCGTTGCGCCATAGTCGCGGGTGACGGCGACGTCCAGGCTGTCGGGCAGGAGCGAGCCTTTCAGAGCCTCGACCCGGGCCAGCACGGCCTGGGAGACCACGACAGCGTTGGCGCCCTTGCGCTTGGAGATTGCCAGGCTGGCGGCGGGCGCCTGGCTCCAGACACCGTCGACGCTGGCGTAACGCCAGGCGCGGGCCTGATCCTCGCGCGGACCCTGGATCACGTCGGCGACGTCGCGGACATAGACCGCCTGGCCGCTGGCCGAGGGCAGGGCCAGCAGGCCGATGTCGGTGCTGCTGGTCAGGCTGCGGCCGGCCGTGACGTCTATCGCCTGGCCGCCGCCGCGGATCTGGCCGGCGGGAAAGGCTCGGGTGGCCTGGCGCACAGTGTCCATCAGGGCGCCCAGCGACACGCCGTGCTGAGCCAGGCGAGCCGGATCGGGGGCGATGCGGATTTCCTCGGGCCGGCCGCCGACGATGAAGGTCAGGCCGACATTATCGACCTTGGCGACCTCGGTGCGCAGCTTTCCGGCCAGCTCATAAAGCGCCTGATCAGTCCATTGGCCGGCGGCCCCGGGCTTGGGCGACAGGGTCAGCACCAGACTGGGCACGTCATTGATGCCGCGCGTCTGGATCAGGGGCTCGGCGATGCCAGCCGGGATGCGGTCGTAGTTGGCGCGGACCTTTTCGTGGATGCGCACCGCCGCCGAGTCAGGATCGATCCCGACCTTGAAGCGGGCCGTGACCATCACCTGGTGGTCGTCGGCGAAGGTGTAGACGTGCTCGACGTCGGCGACGCTCTTGACGATCGTCTCCAGCGGCTTGCCGACCAGTTCGATGGCGTCGGGCGCCCGCAGGCCCGGCGCAGCGACCATGATGTCCACCATGGGCACGCTGATCTGTGGCTCTTCTTCGCGCGGGATCGAGATCAGGGCCAGCAGGCCCACGGCGATGGCCGCCAGCAGGATCAGCGGCGTCAGGGGTGACTTGATCGACGCCCGGGTCAGGCGGCCGGAGATGCCCAGGTTCATCGGGCGGCCTCCGCCGGGGTCAGAACGTCGCCGAGACGCAGGCCCGAGAGGACCTCCACGGTGTCAGACGTTGCACCGGCCCGGGTCTGGATAGGCGATTCCGAGATCGCGCCCCTGGCGTCGACCAGTCTTGCGTAGTCGACGCCAAACCGGGTGGCGACATAGCGCCGGGGAATGACGATCGCCTGCCTTTCGCCGATCTTGACCGCCGCGCGGACGCGCTGGCCGATCAGGTCGCCGGGCAGGTTGGGCGCGGTGACATCGGCTGTGACCTGGCCGCCGGTGATCGACGGATAGATCTGGGTGATGGATCCGCGGGCGGCCAGGCCGTGAAGATCCTCGGCGGCCAGGTCGACAGTGTCGCCGATTTTCAGGGTCCGCGCCTGGCCTTCGGGCAGTTCGATGCGCACGACCAGGGGGCCTGAAGTGATCCTGGCGACCGACTGGCCGGGCATCACAACCGAACCCACCGGGACGTCGGCAACCAGCACGCGGCCGGACGCTGGCGCCAGGATCGCCCCCTGGGCTCCCAGCTCGGCGCTGGCGCCGCGCTGGGCGCGGGCCGCCGCCAGGTTGGCGTTGGCGGCCTTGGCCTGGGCCTCGACCTGATCGAGGCGCGCCTGGGCGTAGACGCCATACGAGAAGAGATCGCGGGTGCGGGCCAGGTCGGCCTGGGCGCGGGCGGCCTCGGCGGCCGCGGCGGCCACCTGGGCGTCGAAGGCGCCAGTCTGCAGGCCCAGCCGGTCATCCTTCACGCGGCCAATGAGTTGGCCCTGCCGAACGATGTCGCCCTCCTTGATCGTCAGGGCCACCAGGGTTCCGGAGATTCGCGCCCGGGCCTCGGCCATGTCGCGCGTGGTCAGGGTGGCGGGAACCGGCTTGAGGTCGGCCACGGTCTGGGCGCTGACCGTCAGACGGCCGGCCGCCGGCGCGGTCTTGGCCGCGGGGGCAGGCGTTTCCTTGGACTCGCCGCAGGCGCTGAGCAGCAAGGCGGCTCCCAGGACGCTGATCAGATATGGCCGCGCCGTCATGGCGTCCCCCTCCAGGTGTTGGTGTTGTTGGCCGATTAGCGGACGGTGGGCAGGCCGGCGGCCTTCCAGGCCATGATCCCGCCAGTCAGGTGGGTGTCGATGACGAGGCCGGCTTTCTGGCAGTGATCAACCGCCGTGGCCGAGCGCTTGCCCGATCCACACTGCAGCACCAGGGTCTTGCCGTCGGCGCTTGGCAGGGCTTTGGGGTCAAAGCTGGAGAGGGGAATATTGACCGCGCCAGCAATGCGCTCGGCGGCGAATTCGGCGGGCTCACGCACATCGACCAACAGGATCTCCTGGGCGTCGAGCGCGGTCTTCACCTGATGGGCGGTGAGGTCCTTGGTCTTGGGCGATCCGAACATCAAAGCGTCTCCTTGAAAGGGGCCGGGCAGGGGGCGGTTTCGGTGGCTGCGCAGAACAGCCGGGACAGGGTCTCGACCATGGCGCGGGCCTGACCGCTGCGAAGGCCGTAATAGATGGTCTGGCCGTCGCGCCTGGCGGCGACCACGCCGTCGCGACGCAGAAGGCCAAGGTGCTGCGAGGCCAGGGTCTCGCGAATTTCGAGTCGCTGGGCGAGCGCGCCCACCGACTGTTCGCCGTCGATCAGCGAGCAGACGATCATCAGCCGATGCGGATTGGCCAGCGCCTTGAGCAGGGCGCAGGCTTCGTCCGCCGAGGTCTTCAGAGCGTGGGGCTCAAAATTCATAGTTGCGTATATGCGTGATTTGGAATATTTAGTCAAGCGTCGATGCGGTGAACCCTAGCCCCTGGCGTCGGGACAAATCTGATCCGCATCAAAGTCGGCCGCATGGAATGAGCCATCCTGGGCTCCTAGCCACGGCGTCTAAGGAGCGAGATCATGGCCAAGCCGCGCATCGTCATTCTGGGCGCAGGACTGGGCGGCGCCATCGCCGCCTTCGAAATCAAGCAGGCCGTTGGCGACAAGGCCGAGGTCGAGGTGGTGTCGCAGGGCGACACCTTTCACTTCGTACCGTCAAACCCCTGGGTCGCTGTCCACTGGCGCAAGCGCGAGGCTATCGAGGTCAAGCTTCCCCCGGTGTTCAAGAAGCGGGGAATCGCATTCCGGGGCATAGGCGCGGCCAAGGTCATGCCCGAGCGCAACCAGCTTGAACTGACCGATGGCGTGCTGCTCGACTACGATTATCTGGTGATCGCCACGGGGCCTGAACTGGCCTTTGACGAGATCCCGGGCCTGGGTCCGCATGGCGGCTTCACCCAATCGATCTGCCACGTCGACCACGCGGAGACTGCGGCGACCGCCTTCGACCGTTTTGTCGAAAATCCCGGTCCCATCGTCGTCGGGGCCGTGCAGGGCGCTTCGTGCTTCGGGCCCGCCTACGAATTCGCCCTGATCCTCGACACCGAGCTGCGTCGCCGCAAGGTGCGCGACCGCGTGCCGATGACCTTCGT
>NCEV01000094.1 GCA_002280875.1 Caulobacter sp. 32-67-35
TCCCTATTTCGCCAAGTACGGCGTGCGCGACTATCGCGGCGGCGGGCGCAGCTCGGCGCGCGAAACGGCGGCGCGGGTCGCGGCCGGCGCCATCGCCCGGCTGGTGATCCCCAGCGTCACAGTACGCGCGGCCCTGGTGCAGATCGGCCCGCACGCCATAGACCGCGCGCGCTGGGACTGGAGCGAGGTGGACAACAATCCCTACTGGTCGCCCGACGCGGCGATCATTCCGGTGTGGGAAAAGCACCTGGAAAAGATCCGCAAGGCCGGCTCCTCGACGGGCGCTGTCGTCGAGGTCGAGGCTGTCGGTGTGCCGGCCGGTTGGGGCGCGCCGCTGTATGGCAAGCTGGACGCCGAGCTGGCCGCGGCCCTGATGTCGATCAACGCCGCCAAGGGCGTCGAGATCGGCGAGGGCTTTGCGTCGGCCGCCCTGACCGGCGAGGACAATGCCGACCAGATGCGGATGGGGAACGACGGTCCGGTGTTCCTGACCAACCATGCCGGCGGCGTGCTGGGCGGGCTGTCGACCGGTCAGCCGGTGGTGGCCCGGGTGGCCTTCAAGCCCACCTCGTCGATCCTGATCCCGCGCGACACGGTCAACGAGGCCGGCGAAGAGGTCGAGCTGCGCACCAAGGGCCGTCACGATCCCTGTGTGGGCATTCGCGGCGTGCCGGTGGTGGAGGCGATGACCGCCTGCGTGCTCGCCGACGCCTTCCTGCGCCATCGCGCCCAGACCGGCGGGGGGGCCTATCGTCCCGGCCAGATCGACCGCTTTTGAGACCTTTGGTCAGTGACCTTTGCTTAAGGTGGTCTGACAACTGAAAACATTCAGGTTTTTGGGTTGACCGCATAGATTGCCAAGCTGTAATGTTTCATCCAGCGCGAACATCACGGCCTCTTCTCTCGCAATAGTTGCGTCAGCGCGCGTCAAGGCTCTAGAACACGCGTGCGTTTCGACACTCTGAAAATCCTGCTCGTCGACGACAATCAGCACATGCGGCTGCTGTTGACCGAAATGCTCAGCGCCATCGACGTGCGGCACATCTTCGAGGCCGTGGACGGCGCCGAGGCGCTGCACATGATGCGGCGGGTGCCGATCGATATCGTCATCACCGACCTGAAGATGGGCCTGCTGGGCGGGATCGACTTCGTCAACCTGCTGCGCCGCTCGCCCGACAGCCCCAATCCTTTCGCTCCGGTGCTGATGGTCACGGGTCATTCGACATTACGGCGCGTGCAGGAGGCGCGCGACGCCGGGGTCAACGAGTTCCTGACCAAGCCGGTGACCGGCCGCAGCCTAATCCATCGCCTGACCCTGCTGATCGATCAGCCCCGCCCGTTCATCCGCTGCGACGGCTATTTCGGCCCCGACCGGCGGCGACGCGTCACCTCGGACTACAAGGGGCCCTGGCGGCGGGACGAAGACGCGGTCTCGATCGACTTCGGCTGACCGGTCGCTCATCAGGTCTTAAGACCTGTTAGCCATCATGGCGCCGCTGTTCACCGACAAGAGCGCGCCATGACCGTTCAACGCCTGATCTCCGCCGTCGCGCTCGCCGCGCTTGGCCTGTCCCTGCAAGGCTGCCTCGCTGCAGCGGCCGTGGGCACCGTAGCCGGCACCGCCATCGGCGTCACCGGCGCCGTGGTCGGCGGCGCCGCCAAGGTCGGCGGCAAGGCCGTGGTCGCCACCGGCAAGGCCGTGATCCCCGGCGAAAGCGCCAAGGATCGCGAGAAGCGAGAATACGAAGAGTGGAAGCGCTCGAACTGAGGCCTACAGGCTGAGCGCGCAGCTCTCGCCGATCGTCGGGCGCGAGATCACCACGCGGGACAGACCTGGAAAGGCCGGCGTCAGGCGCTCGGCGAAATAGAGACACAACCGCTCCAGGGTCGGGCTTTCCAGACCAGGGCGATCATTGAGCAGGCCATGATCCAGCTCGGTCGCCACGGCCTTCAGCGCGGAGTCCAGACCGTCGAGGTCGGCCACCCAGCCGGCGTCCTGCATCGGCCCTTTCACGCTGGCTTCCACCTTGAACGAGTGGCCGTGCAGCTTGCGGTAGCGATGGTCTGCGGGACCTTGCTCGATATAATGCGCCGCGTCGAAATGCGCGGCCTTCGTGATCTCGAAGACAGGCTTCATCAGGTACTTCTTTTGACAAGGCCTGGGAGGCTCTAGCGCGTCGACCCTGTCACCAAGTCGAGCGCCTTATCCGTCAGGGCAGGCCGAGATATTTGTGTGTTTGGACGCTTAAACGCCATTGAGGGTGGGAAAGGCAATAGGCGACGGCCAATTGCGTGTTTGCATCGCGGTCGGGGCCGTCCATCGGCTGAAGGTAGAAGCGCTCGAAATCCAGGTTTTCGAAGCGTTCGGGCAGCGCTTTCTCCTGCGGATAGACGAGCTTCAGTTCCTGCCCCCGGGTCTGGGCGACCGGCGCGTCGGCCTTGGGGCTGACGCAGATCCAGTCGATGCCGTCGGGCGCCGCCAGCGTGCCATTGCTCTCGACCGCGATCATGAAGCCCCGGGCATGCAGGGCTGCGATGGCGGGCGAGTCCAGCTGCAGCAGAGGCTCGCCGCCGGTGCACACCACCAACCGATCACCAGGACCGCCGGTCCAGGCGGCTTCCACCGCGTCGGCCAGCAACTCGGCCGTGGCGAACTTCCCGCCACCCTGGCCGTCCGTGCCAACGAAGTCGGTGTCGCAGAAGGCGCAGACGGCCTTGTGGCGATCCTGCTCGCGGCCGCTCCACAGGTTGCAGCCCGCAAACCGGCAGAACACCGCCGCCTTGCCCGCCTGCCCGCCTTCCCCCTGCAGGGTCAGGAAGATTTCCTTGACGCTATAGGTCACGGGGCCAGGACTCCGCGCCCCGCCGCATCCCAGTCCTCATAGCCCTTCTGACGCAGGTCGCAGGCTGGACAGTCGCCGCAGCCGTGCCCCCAGGGGTGCAGATCGCCGCGTTCGCCCCGGTAGCAGGTGTGGCTCTCGACCACGATCAGGTCGACCAGGTCCTCGCCACCCAACGACTTGGCAAGGGCCCAAGTCTGCGCCTTGGTCAGCTTCATCAGCGGCGTCTCGATGCGGAAGTCGCGATCCATGCCAAGGTTGAGCGCGGTCTGCATGGCGTCCAGGGTGTCGCGGCGACAGTCAGGATAGCCAGAGAAGTCTGTCTCGCACATGCCGCCGACCAGGGCCGCGATACCGCGCCGGTCGGCCAGGGCCGCCGCATAGGTCAGGAACACCAGGTTGCGACCGGGCACGAAGGTCGAGGGCAGACCGCGGTCGGTCATCTCGATGGCGCGCTCGGCGGTCAGGGCCGACTCTGCGACTGCGCCAAAGCCCCGAAGGTCGAGAACGTGGTCCTCGCCGAGACGCTCCGCCCACTGCGGAAAGCGGGCAGCGATCTGATGGCGCACCGCCACGCGCGCCTCCATTTCGATGACGTGGCGCTGACCGTAGTCGAAGCCCACTGTTTCGACGCGCCCATAGCGTTCCAGCGCCCAGGCGAGGCAGACGCTGCTGTCCTGGCCGCCGGAAAATAGCACCAGAGCGGCGTCAGTCATGGATGGGTCTCCGGCTCGGCCGACACCGGGCTGCATGAAGGGCAAAACACAAGGACATGGCTCCCTCTACACGAGGCGGCGAGCGCTCGAAACGGCTCAGCCCGTTCGAGCGCGCAGATCGACAGCGATTCTCTCCGGCAAGACCGCCGGGAACCCGTCGCATAGCCAATACCCAAGTCCTGAATCGCGCGACGCGGGAGAACACTGTCAACGATGGCGCCCGTCATTTGGGCGCCCCGGCGACAGCTTCCGCAAGGTAAGCTCCAAACCGGTCTTTCTAATAATAGTGGAAACTTGCTCCAAACAGGAGAACGTGACCTGAAGGAAAGTGAAAAGGCGTAACCTATCGCTGTTCACTTACGAGTGCGGCGGTTGACAGTCAAAGAACGCAAGTATGCAATCCTCCTATGCTGCGAGGGGTCAGCCGTACGCCCGCGTGGCGCGAATTGTACGGCGCCGAGGAAACAAACGACGCCTGCAGGGTCCGCCATAAGGAGCCGCAGCGTTCAGGGAGGGAATTCGAATGTCGCAATCTTCGCGTTTGCGGAGCCTGCTGGCCATGGGCGCTTCGGCGGCCGTGCTCGCAGCCGTCGCCACACCAGCGCTTGCCCAGGCCAGCGGTCAGCAGACCACGGTCATCGAGGAACTGGTCGTCACCGCCCAGAAGAAGGAAGAAGCCCTTCAGGACGTGCCGATCGCGGTTTCCGCCTTCAGCCAGGACACACTTGAAGCCCAGAAGATCGACGGGGGTCCGAATCTCCAGCTCGCCATTCCGAACGTCAGCTTCGCCAAGAGCAACTTCACCAACAGCTTCAACTTCCAGATCCGCGGCATCGGCGCGCGCGCCGTCGGTTCGTCGGCCGACGCCGGCGTCGGCGTTCACCTGAACAATGCTCCTCAGCAGTCGGGCAACCTATTCGAAGCCGAATTCTACGACATGGAGCGCGTGGAAGTTCTGCGCGGCCCGCAAGGCACGCTGTACGGCCGCAACGCGACAGGCGGCGTGGTCAACCTGATCACCGCCAAGCCGACCGACATGTTTGAAGGCATGGTCCGGGCTGAGGTTGGCAATTACGGGACCCAGAAGGTCCGCGGCATGGTCAACCTGCCGATCTTCGGCGACAAGCTCGCTGTGCGGGCCGCCGGCGCCTATCTGAAGCGCGACGGCTTCATGACCAACACCTACACCGGCAACAAGGTCGACGATCGGGATCTGTATTCGACCCGCATCTCGGTGATGTTCAACCCCACCGAAAAGCTGCGCACCAACTTCCTGTGGGAGCACTTCAACGAGGACGACGCCCGCTCGCGCACCGGCAAGCAGCTTTGCACCAAGGACAATGGTCCGGCCACCGTCGGCGGCGTGCCCACGGGCGCAGCGCGCATCTTCCTGACGCAGGGCTGCCTGCCCGGCTCGCTGTACAGCAACAACGCCTACGGGACCGTCAACACCTCAGGCACCCTGACGGGCGAACTGGGCAACATCTTTGGCTTCACCAGCGGTGACGCCAACATCGGCGACACCACCGACAAGGACCTCAACAAGTTCGAGTCGCTGTTCGACCCGATCTATCGGTCCAAGTCCGACGTCTATCAGTTCACCCTGAACTACGACCTGACCGAAAACCTGACCGTGACGGCGATGACGTCGTACAGCGAAAACTCGATGTATTCCAAGCAGGACTACAACCGGAACGTCTCGGTTGTGCCGTTCAATACCACGCCCTTCACCCCGGGCGGCTTCTTCACCGACCCCCAGGTCGGCCGGACGAACCTGTTCACCACCCTGGACATCTCGTCCAATGACGCCGAGCAGTTCAGCCAGGAATTCCGCCTCTCGTCGAACTTTGATGGCCCGCTGAACTTCAACATCGGCGGCATCCATTTCGACTATGAAACCGTCACCGACTATTACGTGATCGGCAACTCGCTGACCCTGTCGGCCCTGGCCCTGAACGCCACGACCCCCGGCAATGGCGGTAATCCGAACTGTAATCCGGTCACTCTGCCTGCAACCTGCATCGGCATCGACGCCGGCGCCACGCCGGATGGTTCGGGCCATAACTATTACGACAACCGTACGCCCTATCGCCTGAAGTCGGACGCCCTGTTTGGCGAACTGTACTGGCAGGCCAATGACAAGCTGAAGTTTACCGTCGGCCTGCGTCAGACGCGCGACCGCAAGGAAGTCGACAACTACAAGACCGTGCTGCTCAGCCCGGGTACGGGCCTGGTCCTTGATCCCGTCACGCCGACCGCCAAGGTCAGCTTCAGCGAGATGACCGGCCGCTTTGGCTTTGACTACAAGCCAGACCTGTCGATGACCGACGACACCCTCGTCTATGCCTTCTATTCCAAGGGCTACAAGGGCGGCGGCATCAATCCGGGCGTGCCCGACAACGCCGTCGGCATCCCTCAGACCTTCGATCCGGCATTCGTCAACGCGATCGAACTGGGCACCAAGAACACCCTTCTGGGCGGCAGCCTGCTGCTCAATGCGACGGGCTTCTACTATGACTACCAGGGCTACCAGATCTCGAAGATCGTCAACCGCACCTCGGTCAACGAGAACGTCAACGCCAAGGTCTATGGCCTGGAATTCGAGTCGATCTGGTCGCCGGTCTACAATCTCCGCTTCAACGCCAATGTCGGTTATCTGCACACCGAGATCGGCAAGGGCGTGAAGTCCATCGACACCATGGACCGCACCCAGGGCAACCCAGCCTATACGGTGGTCAAGGTCGGCCCCAGCCTGCCCAACGCCAGTGTCGGCGCCAACTGCGTGCTCAGCTCGGCCGGCGTCGCCACCCTGCTGGCCATCGGTCAGGGCGGCACCCTGCCCTTCGCCTGCGGCGGCCCGGCGGTCTTCTCCGGCTTCCTGCAGAGCCGCGGCGTTCCGGCGCCCACGGCCAACTTCCTGGCCAATGGCACCGGCCTCTACAACTATGGCGCCGGCTACTCGATCGAAGGCGCGGCAGCCGACGTGTCAGGCAACGAGCTGCCCAGCTCGCCGCACTGGACCGCCTCGATCGGCGCCCAGTATCGCTGGGACATGCCCGGCGGCTGGTCGGGCACCCTGCGCGGCGACTACTATCGCCAGACGAGCCAGTACGCCCGGGTCTACAACACCGAATATGACCGCATCAAAGCCTGGGATAACGCCAACCTGACCCTCAAGATCGAGAAGTCGGAGTGGGGTCTGGAAATCGACGCTTTCGTCAAGAACCTGATGAACGACATCCCGATCATCGACGCCTACACCAGCGACGACTCCTCGGGCCTGTTCACCAATGTCATCACTCAGGAGCCGCGCCTCTATGGCGTGAGCGTCACCAAGAAGTGGTAGCCGTCCGTTCCTGAAGAACGTCTTTCTGCAGAGGGCGGCGGGTCATCCCGCCGCCCTTTCTTTTTGGCCTGATCGCTGTCGCAGGGCGCGGCAAGGGCGATCGCCGAAACCACCTTCACGAGAATCTGCCCGGACTTAACGACTCCGCAAGGGCGACGCGGGCAATCTGGTCTTTCACAGACGCCAGCGAAGCGGCCGCATGGAAACGCTATCTCGTCTTATTGATCGCCGTCCGCCGGTCGCCTCGACCACGTCCTGCCAGGACGTGTGGGAGACATTCGACGCCGATCCGCGCGCCTTTTCGGTCGCCGTGGTCGACGACCGCAAGCCCGTCGGCGTCGTCTACCGCGACGTGTTCATGGGCGTCATGGCTGTCGCACGCGACACGCTGCAGGATCGCCCGATCGCCGAGGTCATGGACGCCGAACCGCGGCTGGTGGACCTCGATACCGAGCTCAGCAGCTTTGTCGACAATCTCGCCGACCGGCCCTCGCCCGTGTTCCGCACCTCGTTCGTGGCCATCGATGAGGCAGGCGATTATGCGGGTGTGGGCGGGCTAAACTCCTTGCTGTCGTCCTATCGCCGTCGTCAACGCGAAGCCAACGACGCCATGGCGCTGGTCGAGCGCATGGCCACCGACATCACCCATCACCTGAACGGCGTCCTGGCCATCACCGAACGTCTGGAACAGCAGCGGCTGACCCCCGACGCCAGCGCCTTCGTCCGCGCCATTGGCGACACCAGCCGCGACATGGGCGCGATGCTCGGCCGGGCCATAGACCTGCACCGCTCGGCCCTGGGTCAGCTGCCGATGAACACGACCGCCGTGCGGCTGCGCGATCTGGCCGACGCCGTCGAAGCCCGTTGGTCAGAGCGCGCCGCCGAGGGCGGATCCACGCTTCTGTTCTCCTATGACGGCGATCCGGAATGCGGCGTCGAGGTCGATGGCGAACGTCTGCTTCAGGTGTTCGACGCTCTGATCGAGAGCGCTCTGGCGAGCGGCCGGGGCGTCATCGAAGCCTGCCTGCAGGCCCGCATCGGCGCCGACGGCGTTCATCTGGGCGGCAGCGTCCGCGACAACGCGACGGGATTGGCCGAGGATCGCCTGGCGCGGATCTTTGCGCCGCTGGGTGCGGCTCGCATCGAGGATCGCACCGAGATGGCCCTGGGTGTCGGTATGGCCCTGGCCCACCGGATCATGCATGGCCTGGGCGGTGAGGTGAAGGCCGAGGTCAATCGGGGCGCCGGCCTGACCGTCCGCTTCGCCTTTGTCGCGCCGTCGGCCGAGACGGGTGCGGCTCAAGATGCCGCGCATGGACGGGGTCACCGCCACCCGCGCCATTCGCGAGATGGGCGGCTTGCCGGCCATCACCCCGATCGTCGCCCTCACCGCCAACGCCGACCCATCAGACGTCCTGACCTATCTGGCGGCCGGCATGCAGGACGTTGTCGAGAAGCCGATCAAGCCCGAGCGCCTGGCGATTGTATTGAGTGCGCTGCTGAGCGGCGACGCCGAAGCAGAAGCCGCCGCCTGAGCCTCTAGAGCATTTTTCGATCCAACTGGATCGATGAAATGCTCTAGTCTCTTGTTTTAACGCATTTTCTGACGACGAACCGGCGTCCACTTCGTCGGAAAATGCTCTAGTCGATGATGACGTCCTGAGCCCGGGTGCACGTCAGCGCCAGGGGAGAGCTCTCCACCGTCAACCGCTCAATCACGGCGTCCCGGGTCTGCATCAGATAGCGCCGGGTGCGCAGCCCCAGAAAATGCTCGGTGTCACGGATCGTCGTGCCCAGGGCCTTGGCCAGGGCCAGGTTTCCATCCGAGAGAAACATCAGCTTGCCGTGCGGATCGACCGTTCTGGCCCATGCGTCCATGGTCCACGGATCGTTTGGCGTGATGCAGATCAGCAGGCCGATGCCGCTGGCCCGGAGCCTGTCGGCGCTGCTGATCAGATCGGGCACATGCAGCCCCGTGCAGATGGGCGTAAAGGCGCCGGGAACGCCAATCACCACCGCGCGCCGTCCCGCCAGGATCTGCTCGAAAGACCGGGGCTGGATCTCCTGACCGACCAGGACACCCAGGCTAATCCGGGGAACACGCTGGCCCGCGCAAGCCTCAGGCATCGGCAAACTCCGCCCGCTGTCTCATCGCGCGCCATAACCTGTCCGCCATGCCGTTGAAGTGGGTTTGAGGCTGGGCATGGCGCATCCCAGCCTCTAGCTTGGACCACGAACGGAGAGACGTCACGTGCTCACGACCGCCGAGCAGATGGCCTGGGAATTTCTCAGCAAGGCGCCGCATTACGCCGGGCCCGACGAGGTCGAGACCCATTTCGCCCGCGCCATCGCGGCCTTTGGCTATGACCGGTTCTGCGCCACCCTGATCAATGCCGACCGCTATGGCAGGGAGCCGCCCACCCTCAGCCGGCAAGACTTCGAGACCTGGGACGCCCGGTACTGGAGCGAACGCTACGTGGTCCACGACCCGTGCGTGAAGCTGCTGATGAAGTCCACGCGGTCGTTCGCCTGGTCGGACGCCAGGCCCTTCAGCGACAACAAGCGCGCCGACATCATGTGGTCCGAGGCCTCGGACCTGGGCATGAACGACGGGTTCGTGGTCCGCGTCTTCGGACCCGCCGGCCACCTGGTGCTGATCCGCATGGCGACCGAGGCCCTGGACACCGACCCCGCCGCGCGGGCGGTGATCGAAAGCCTGGCCACGGTGTTTGGCACGATCATGCTCAAGCACTGGGAACTGCAGGACGACAATCCCGACTACGGCGTCATCTCTGAGCGTCAGGCCCAATGCCTGCATTGGGCCAGCCGGGGCAAGACCGACTGGGAGATCGGCGCGATCCTGGAACTTTCCCCCCGCACGGTCCACCACCACATCGAGAACGCCAAGAAGCGCCTGGGCGTGGCCAAGCGGCAGGAGGCGGTGATGAAGGCGGGGGAGTTGGGCCTGTTGGGCAAGGGTTGAGGGCATGAGGTCTCGACCTCGCGCGGAAACCGCCGAGCTGGTGGGAAGGGTCGCGGAGCGTCCGGGCCTCGCCCGGATGAT
>NCEV01000095.1 GCA_002280875.1 Caulobacter sp. 32-67-35
CTCGTCATCCATGCCCGGGCAGATGCGGTCGAGGTATTCGACCACGGTGACGTCCGCGCCCAGACGACGCCAGACCGAACCCAGCTCAAGGCCGATGACGCCGGCCCCGATCACGACCAGGCTCTTGGGAACTTCCGGCAGCGACAGGGCGCCGGTCGAGTCGACGATGCGGACGTTGTCGACGGTGACGCCGGGCAGCGGCGTGGGCTCCGAGCCGGTGGCGATGACGATGTTCTTGGCTTCGAGGGTGGTTTCCGAGCCGTCCTCGGCCTTCACGACCACCTGGCCCGGACCGGCGATGCGGCCCCAGCCTTTGACGTAGTCGACCTTGTTCTTCTTCATCAGGAACTCGACGCCCTTGGTCAGGGCTTCGACGCTCTCGGCCTTCTGGGCCATCATCTGGGGCAGGTTCAGCTTGGGCTGGACCTCGATGCCAAGCTTGGCGAACTCGCCATTGGTCGCCGAGTCATACAGTTCCGAGGCGTGCAGCAGAGCCTTGGACGGCATGCAGCCGACGTTCAGGCAGGTGCCGCCCAGCTTGCCGCGCCCCTCGATGATGGCGACCTTCAGACCCAGCTGACCGGCGCGGATCGCCGCATTGTAGCCGCCGGGACCGCCCCCGATGATGACGACGTCGTACTGAGCCATGTTGGTCTCTCGTGATGGACGCATCTTCCAGGGCTTCCTTGACCTTCACCAGGAAGGTCACGGCGCCCTGGCCGTCGACCACGCGGTGGTCGTAGGACAGGGCCAGGTACATCATCGGGCGGATCTCGATCTTGCCGTTCACGACCATGGCGCGTTCCTTGATCGCGTGCATGCCCAGGATGCCCGACTGCGGCGCATTGAGGATCGGCGTCGACATCAGCGAGCCATAGATGCCGCCGTTGGTGATCGTGAAGGTGCCGCCCTGCATGTCGTCGATCGACAGCTGGCCGTCGCGGGCCTTCTTGCCCAGGGCGCCGATGGCCTTTTCGATCTCGGCCAGGTTCATGGCGTCGGCGTCGCGCACAACCGGAACCACCAGGCCCTTGTCGGTGCCGACGGCGACGCCGATGTCGTAGTGGTTCTTGTAGACGATGTCGGTCCCGTCGATCTCGGCATTGACGTCCGGCACGGCCTTCAGGGCGGCGACGACCGCCTTGGTGAAGAACGACATGAAGCCCAGCTTCACGCCGTGCTTCTTCTCGAAGATGTCCTTGTACTGACCGCGCAGGGCCATCACCGCGCTCATATCGACCTCGTTGAAGGTCGTCAGCATGGCGGCGTTGTTCTGGGCTTCCTTCAGGCGGCGAGCGATCGTCTGACGCAGGCGCGTCATCTTCACGCGCTCTTCGCGCTCATGGATCGGACGCGGGGCCGAAGGCGCAGCGGCGGGGGCCGGGGCGTTGGCGCGGGCTTCCAGGGCGGCCAGGGCGTCGCCCTTGGTCACCCGGCCGTCCTTGCCGGTGCCGGCCACGGTCGACAGGTCCAGATTGTTCTCGGCGGCGACGCGGGCCGGGGCCGGGCTGACCGGAGCAGCCGTGGCGGCGGCCGGCGCAGCAGCAGCGACCGGAGCGGGCGCGGGAGCCGGGGTCGGTGCGGGAGCCGGCGCTGCGGCCTTCGGAGCGGCGGCGGCGGGAGCGGCCGAGGCGGTCGCGCCTTCGGTCACAACGCCCAGGACCGTGCCCGGAACAACCGTCGCGCCCTCTTCGGCGCCGATGGCGCTCAGCACGCCGTCGGCGGGCGAGGCCACTTCCAGGCTGACCTTGTCGGTCTCGAGCTCGATGAGGATCTCGTCCTTCTTGACCGCCTCGCCGACCTTCTTGGTCCAGCGCGCGACCGTCGCTTCGGTGACGGATTCGCCGAGGGCGGGGGTCATGATGTCGGCCATGGGGGTTCCGATGTCTCTCGTTTGTGCCGGTCAGGTTTGGCGGGGCAGGTGTGGAAACGGCCCCGCCGCGAAGGACGGGGCCTTATCGATAAAGCTAGGCGAAGGTCTCGTCGAGGAAGGCTTGCAGTTCCTTCAGGTGGCGGCTCATCAGACCCGCCGCCGTGGAGGCGCTGGCCGGACGGCCGATATAGCGCGCGCGCTTGGCCTTGATGTCCAGCTTGGCCAGCGTCAGCTCGATCCAGGGATCGACGAACGTCCAGCCGCCCATGTTCTTGGGTTCTTCCTGAACCCAGACCAGTTCGGCGTTCTTGAAGCGAGACAGCACGCCCATCAGCGACTTCATCGGCCACGGATAAAACTGTTCCAGACGCAGCAGATAGACGTCATCGCGGCCGCTCTTGGCGCGGGCGTCGACCAGATCGAAATAGACCTTGCCCGAGCAGATCACGACGCGCTTGATCTCGGCGTCGGGCTTCAGGGTCACGCCGCCGACGTCGCAGCCAGCCTCGGCCCCATCGATCATCACCCGGTGGAAGGACGAGCCCTCCGCCAGGTCGGCGATGTTGGAGACGGCGCGCTTGTGGCGCAGCAGGCTCTTGGGCGTCATCACGATCAGCGGCTTGCGGAACTCGCGATGCATCTGACGGCGCAGGGCGTGGAAATAATTGGCCGGGGTGGTGCAGTTGACCACCTGCATGTTGTCCTCGGCGCACGACTGCAGGAAGCGCTCGAGGCGGGCCGAGCTGTGCTCGGGACCCTGGCCTTCGTAGCCGTGCGGCAGCAGCATCACCAGGCCGCTCATCCGCAGCCACTTGCGCTCACCCGAGCTGATGAACTGGTCGATCACCACCTGGGCGCCGTTCACGAAGTCGCCGAACTGGCCTTCCCACAAGGTGAGGGTGTTCGGATCAGCCAGCGAGAAACCGTACTCGAAGCCCAGCACCGCCTCTTCCGACAGGGCCGAGTCGATGACCTCGTAATGGGCCTGTTTCGGACCGATATTGTTCAGCGGCGTGTAGTGCTCCTCGGTCGTCTGGTCGATGACGTCCGAATGGCGCTGGGTGAAGGTGCCGCGCACCGAGTCCTGGCCTGACAGGCGCACCGGGAAGCCTTCGTCGAGCAGGGTGGCGAACGCCAGGTGCTCGGCGGTGCCCCAGTCCAGGCCCTCGCCCTTTTCGATGGCTTCGCGGCGGTTCTCGATGACGCGCTTGACGGTCTTGTGCGCGTTGATGCGCTCGGGGATCGTCGTGATCTGGCGACCCAGCTCCAGCAGGCGGGCGCGCGGGAAGGCCGTCGAGCCGCGACGCTCCTCATCGGCGGGGGTGGCCAGGCCTGCCCACTTGCCGTCCAGCCAGTCGGCCTTGTTGGCCTTGTAGGTCTTGCCGGCGTCGAATTCCTTGTCGAGGAAGGCCTCGAACTCGTTGATCCAGCCGTCGACATCGCCCTGGGTGATCACGCCCTCGCCGATCAGGCGCTTGGAATACAGCTCCTGGGTCGAGGGGTGGCCCTTGATCTTGGCGTACATCAGCGGCGAGGTCATCGTCGGGTCGTCACCTTCGTTGTGACCGAACCGGCGGTAGCAGAACATGTCGACCACGACGTCCTTGCCGAACATCTGGCGATATTCGGTGGCGACCTTGGCCGCGTAGACCACGGCTTCGGGATCGTCGCCGTTGACGTGGAAGATCGGGGCCTCGACCATCAGCGCCACATCCGAGGGATAGGGCGAGCTGCGCGAATAGCGCGGGCTGGTGGTGAAACCGATCTGGTTGTTGACGATGAAGTGGATGGTGCCGCCCGTGCGGTAGCCCTTCAGGCCCGACAGGGTGAAGCACTCGGCCACCACGCCCTGGCCGGCAAAGGCGGCGTCGCCATGAAGCAGCAGCGGCAGCACGTGGCCGCGGCCGGCGTCCGGCTGTTCGCGCAGGGTGAAGGCCTGCTTGGCGCGGGCCTTGCCGATCACGACAGGGTTGACGATTTCCAGGTGCGACGGGTTGGCCGTCAGCGACAGGTGGACCTTGTTGTCGTCGAACTCACGGTCCGACGAGGCGCCCATGTGATACTTGACGTCGCCCGACCCCTCGACGTCCGAGGGCAGGCTGGTGCCGCCCTGGAACTCGTGGAAGATCACGTGATAGGGCTTGCCCATCACGGCGGCCAGCACGTTCAGGCGGCCGCGGTGCGGCATGCCCAGGACGATGTCCTTCACGCCCAGCGAACCGCCGCGCTTGATGATCTGCTCCAGCGCCGGGACCATGGCCTCGCCGCCGTCGATGCCGAACCGCTTGGTGCCGGGGAAGCGCTTGTGCAGAAAGCGCTCGAACCCTTCCGTCTCGATCAGCTTCTTGAGGATGGCGACCTTGCCCTCTTTCGAGAACACGATTTCCTTGTCGCGCCCCTCGATGCGCTCCTGCAGCCAGGCCTTCTCGTGCGGGTCGGAGATGTGCATGTACTGCACGCCGACATTGTCGCCATAGGTGCGGCGCAGGATCGACAGGATCTCGCGGATCGTCGAGGTCTCCATGCCCAGCACGAAGTCCAGGAAGATCGGACGGTCATAGTCGGCTTCGGCGAAGCCGTAGGTGGCCGGATCCAGCTCGGGGGCCGGCGGCTTGGGCTCCAGGCCCAGCGGATCGAGATTGGCGGCCAGATGACCGCGCATCCGGTAGGCCCGGATCATCATGATGGCGCGCAGGCTGTCCAGCGTGGCGGCGCGGACGGCTTCAGCCGAGGTTCCGGGGGCCTTGGCCTCGATGGCCTTGGTCATCTTGGCCTCGACGGCGGGCGCCACGGTGGGCCACTGGCCGTCAAGCGCCGACAGCCAGTCGGGACGGGCGGCCGGAACGGCGCGAGGAGTCCAGGCAGGGTCCTGCGCGGCGCGCTGGACCTGGTCGGCCTGTTCCTGAAGCGTCGAGAAGAAGGCTTTCCACGAGGGCTCGACCGAATTGGGATCGGCCGCCCACCGGGCGTACAGGTCTTCGACAAACGCCGCATTGGCGCCGTAGAGGAACGAGGTCTCGGTCAAGACCTGGTTGATGATGCCTGCGTCGTCCGCCATCGTTCTTCGCCTTAGATCCGTCGGTCTACGGGACCGGTAACTCAGGCCCGTAAATATAGTGTCTCAATCACCCGGGCGCCCGCAATTGGCGGGGGGCCCAGGTGATTTTTTCGGATCGTCGACTGGCGGTCGCAAAAAACCTGGGCCCCGCGCGGGCGGGGTTTCGGTATGTCTTTAGCCCTTGAGGACCTCAAGCAGGGTTTCGCCCAGCTTGGCCGGCGACGGCGAGACGCGGATGCCCGCAGCTTCCATCGCCGCGATCTTGTCCTCGGCGCCGCCCTTGCCACCCGAGATGATCGCGCCGGCGTGGCCCATGTGACGACCGGGAGGAGCCGTACGACCGGCGATGAAGCCGACCATGGGCTTCTTGCGGCCGCGCTTGGCTTCGTCGGCCAGGAACTGGGCGGCTTCCTCTTCGGCCGAGCCGCCGATTTCGCCGATCATGACGATCGACTTGGTGGCTTCGTCGGCGAGGAACAGCTCAAGAATGTCGATGAACTCGGTGCCCTTGACCGGGTCGCCGCCGATGCCGACGGCCGTGGTCTGGCCGAGACCGGCATTGGTGGTCTGGAACACCGCTTCATAGGTCAGGGTGCCCGAACGCGACACGACGCCGACGCTGCCGGCCGAGAAGATGCCGCCCGGCATGATGCCGATCTTGCACTGGTTGGGCGTCAGGACGCCGGGGCAGTTGGGACCGATCAAACGCGAGCGCGAGCCCTGCAGCGCCTTCTTGACCTTGACCATGTCCAGCACCGGAATGCCTTCGGTGATGCAGATGATCAGGCCGATCTCGGCGTCGATGGCTTCCAGGATCGAGTCGGCCGCGAAGGGGGGCGGCACGTAGATCACCGAGGCGTCGGCGCCCGTGGCTTCCTTGGCTTCGCCGACCGTGTCGAACACGGGCAGGCCGATGTGCGTCTGACCGCCCTTGCCGGGGGTGACGCCGCCGACCATCTTGGTGCCGTAGGCGATGGCCTGCTCGGAGTGGAACGTGCCCTGGGCGCCGGTGATGCCCTGGCAGATGACCTTGGTTTCAGAACCGATGAGGATCGACATTTAGCGGGCGCCCTTCACAGCGGCGACGATCTTTTCGGCGCCGTCGGACAGATCGTTGGCGGCGATGACGTTCAGGCCGCTTTCCGAGATGATTTTCTTGCCGAGTTCGACGTTGGTGCCTTCCAGGCGCACCACCAGCGGAACCTGCAGCCCGACTTCCTTCACGGCGGCGATGACGCCTTCCGCGATGATGTCGCAGCGCATGATGCCGCCGAAGATGTTGACCAGAATGCCCTTCACGGCGGGGTCAGCGGTGATGATCTTGAAGGCCGCGGTGACCTTCTCCTTGTTGGCGCCGCCGCCGACATCGAGGAAGTTGGCCGGCTCGGCGCCGTACAGCTTGATGATGTCCATGGTGGCCATGGCCAGGCCCGCGCCGTTGACCATGCAGCCGATTTCGCCGTCGAGGGCGATATAGGCCAGGTCATACTTGCTGGCTTCGATTTCCTTGGGGTCTTCCTCGGTCTCGTCGCGCAGGGCCTTGATGTCCGGGTGGCGATAGAGGGCGTTGCCGTCGAACGACAGCTTGGCGTCCAGCACCTTCAGGTGATCATCGGCGGTGACGATCAGCGGGTTGATCTCCAGCATGGCCATGTCCTTGGCCAGGAACGCCGTATAGAGCTGCGTCAGCAGCACGGCGGCTTCCTTGGCCAGGCCGCCGGTCAGGCCCAGGGCCTTGGCCAGCGCGCGCTGGTGGGTCGGCCACACGCCGGTGGCGGGGTCGATCGAGAAGCTGTGGATCTTCTCGGGCGTGGCGCGGGCCACGTCCTCGATGTCCATGCCGCCTTCGGTCGAGGCGACCACCGAAACCATCGAGGTTTCGCGATCAACCAGCAGCGACAGGTAGAATTCCTTGGCGATCGCCGCGCCTTCCTCGATGTAGAGGCGGTTGACCTGCTTGCCCTTGGGGCCGGTCTGGTGCGTCACCAGCACGCGGCCGAGCATCTCGGCGGCGTTGGTCTTGACGTCCTCGGCGGTCTTGACGACGCGAACGCCGCCCTTGGCGTCGGGGCCCAGGCCCTCGAACGTGCCCTTGCCACGGCCACCGGCGTGGATCTGGCTTTTCACCACGAAGACCGGCGTGCCCAGCTTCTGGGCGGCCTCGAAGGCTTCTTCGGGGGTGAACACGGCAAAGCCGCGCGGAACAGGGGCGCCGAACTCTGCGAGTACGGCTTTGGCTTGGTGTTCGTGAATGTTCATGAGGGCCCGGTCTCGACGACGGCTTTTCTGAAATGTGGCCGGGTTATAGGAGCGTGATTTCGCAGGCGCAACCGCGCTTGGGCGATAAGGTCGCCCCTTGCGCGCTTCTTATGTCCGAAAGGACAGCGGCGCCGCACTCGTGAGCGCCCAGGGCAAGGAAGCCCCTGACCTTGCGGAACTGTTACCGGTCCCATACCCCGCGGCCGGGTCAGTCGACCCAGTCGCGCTTCAGCCGGCGCGAGGCGAAGATCAGCAGCACGGCGCTGATCACATAGAAGCCCAGGCCGATATAGATCGCATGGCGCATCGACTCCGCTCCGTAACGGGGCGCGAGCAGGTCGGAGACATAGCCGAAGAACCACAGGCCCACGGCCAGGCCCAGCAGGTTGTTGATCAGCAGGAACAGGGCCGAGGTGGTGGTCCGCATCGAGGCCGGGGCCAGGTGCTGCACCGCCGCGACCACCGGTCCCAGCCACGCCAGGTTCAGGCCGGTGGGGATCAGAAAGATCAGGAAGGCCCAGACCATCGAATTGACGTTCATGGCCAGCAGGAAACACGGCAGGGCCACCAGGAAGCAGATAGCCGGGGCCAGGGCGTAGGCGGCCTTGTTCTTGGCGCCGAACCGGTCGGCCAGCACGCCGCCCAGCCAGATGCCGGCCACGCCGCCGATCAGCGACAGGGCGCTGTAGAACAGGGCGCGGTCGGTGAGGCTCAGCCCGAAGCTGCGCTGGAAGAAGGTCGGCAGCCAGAAGGCCACGCCATAGCCGCAGATCGACGAGCAGGCCGCGCCGAACGACAGAAGCCAGAAGCTGGGCTTGGGCAGGATGGTGGCCAGCACCTTGCCGAAGGCCGGGGCCTTGGGGGCGATCAGCGGCGCCGCCTCGCCTGAAGCGAGGGTTTGGGGCGCGCGATCCATGCCGCCGCGCGGCGGATCCTTGACCACCCACTTGAAGATCGGGGCCAGGGCCACGCCAGCCAGGCCCACCACGATGAAGGCCACCCGCCAGTTGACGTAAGCCGCGATCAGGCCGCCAAACAGCACGCCCAGGGCCGTGCCCAGCGGAATGCCGAACGAATAGACCGCCAGGGCCCGGGCCCGCTGCTCCTTGGGGAAATAGTCGGCGATCAGCGAATAGGCCGGCGCCACGCCGCCCGCCTCGCCGACACCCACGCCCATGCGCGACAGGAACAGGCTCCAGAACCCGCCGGCAAAGCCGCACGCCACCGTGAAGCCGCTCCAGACGGTCAGGGCGACGGTCATGATCCAGGTGCGGCTGACCCGGTCGGCCAGCCAGGCCAGCGGCACGCCCAGGGTGGTGTAGAGCGCCGCGGCTGCAGACAAAGAAATGGCGGCGGCCCGTTGCAGCGGGCCGCCGCCAGTTTTTACCTAGATCAGAATGCGATTTCGAGGCTGGCCGCGACGGTGCGCGGCGGGCCGTAGAAACCGATGACCGAGTTGTTATAGGTCGGCACGCCGAAATTATAGCCGCCCGTGCGATAACGTTCGTCGGTCAGGTTCTTGCCGGTCAGCGCCAGCTTGTAGTGACCGCCCGGCGCCGTCCAGATCGCCGTCAGGTCCACCAGGGTGAAGGCCTTCTGGTCCAGCAGCGGAAGAGGCTGCTCGAACTGCTGATAGCTGTCGCGATAGCTGACCATCGGGGTGACGGCCAGCACGCCGCCGGCCAGTTCGCCCACCCAGGTCAGGCTGACATTGCCGGTCCATTCCGGGGTGTTCTGGAAGCCGTACAAGTCGGCCACGTTCACCACCTGGCCGCCGGCCGGGATAACCGTCGACGGGTTCAGCGGGTTGGGCGCGCCGGCCGGCACGAAGCGGTTGAAGGTGTCGTACTCGGCGTGGATGTAGCCGACGGCGACATTGGCCGACAGGTTGGCGGTCAGCCTGGCCTTGGCTTCGAATTCCACGCCATACAGGGTGGACGAGCCAGCGTTGTCGATCGAGCTGGCGATGCCGCTGGGCACCACCACCTGGGTCGAGACCTGCTGGTCTTCGTACTTCGACAGGAAGGCCGCCGAGGCGAACGAGACCCGGCGATCGAAGGCATAGCCCTTCAGGCCCACTTCATAGGCGTCGACCACCTCGGGCTTGTAGCCGTTGACGGTCTGCGGGGTGATCAGGGCGTCGCCGCGCATGTCCCAGCCGCCGGACTTGAAGCCCTTGGAATAGGAGACATAGGTGCTCAGGTCGTCGGTCAGCTCATACGAGGCGCTAAGGCGCGGCGTGAACTGCGAGAAGGTGGTCTGGGCGCCGTAGTTGGTGCGGGTCTGCAGGATCGGACGCGGCGTGCCGCCCTGATAGGGCGAGCGCGTGGCGCCCAGATAGAACAGGCGGAAGGTCGTGCTGCGCTTGTGATCGCGCGTGGCGCGGGCGCCCAGCGAGACCTTGAACTTGTCGGTCAGGTTGGCGCTGAAGTCGAAGAAGGCCGCGAAGCTCTGGGTGCTGACCTTGCCGCCGTCGGCGATGGACAGACCCAGGTTACCGGCGATGGTGTCGAACTCGCCCGAGGCCTGGCTGTTCATGTAGTACAGGCCAAACACGCCCTGGACGTTGTCGTCCGAATAGACGGCCTGCAGTTCCTGCGAGAACGAGCGGTCGTCGTAGTAGGCGGGCACGTCCAGCGTCGACAGCGGCGTGCCGTCGAAGTCGATGACCGTGTCGGTGTGACCCTTGCGGCTGGCGGTGATCGACTTGAGGGTCAGGGCCTCGGAGGCGTTCCACTGGGCGGTCAGCGAGACGCCTTCGGTTTCCACCGAGTTGTCGTCGCCAAAGCCGGCCTGGGTGTCGTACTCGTCCAGAACCTTGTAGCCGCCGACCAGGGCCGGCAGTTCGCGGTGGCCGTGACGGGGGTTGGAATCGTCCTGCACGTGGTCATAGGCCAGGCGGAAGAACAGGTCGTCATTGGGCGCATATTCGGCGCTGAGGCGGATGGCCTGGACGTCCTTGTTGTAGTGCTCGGCGCCGGTGGTCAGGTTCTTGCCGTAGCCGTCACGCTTGTAGAGCGCATAGGCGCCGCCCACCGACAGGCCCGTGCCGCCGATCGGCGTCTGGCCCGAGACCAGCAGGTCGGTCTGGTTGTAGCTGCCATAGGTGCCGCGCACCTTGCCATGGGCCTCGTCGCCCAGGCGCTTGGTCACGTACTTGATGGCGCCGCCGATGGTGTTGCGGCCGTACAGCGTGCCCTGCGGGCCGCGCAGCACTTCGATGCGCTCGACGTCGAACACGTCCAGCACCGCGCCCTGCGGGCGATAGATATAGACATCGTCGACATACAGGCCAACGCCGGGCTCATAGCCCCAGAGCGGATCCTGCTGGCCGATGCCGCGGATGTAGGAGATCAGGGTGGAGTTCGAACCGCGGGCGGTCTGAACCGTGATGTTCGGGGTCGTCTGCTGCAGGACGGTGATGTCCGCGCCGCCCTGACGGGCCAGGGTCTCGCCGCTATAGGCCGAGACGGCGACCGGAACGTCCTTGAGACTTTCCTCGCGACGACGGGCGGTGACGACCACCTCTTCAACCGACAGGCCTGCATTGGCGACAGGCGCCTCTTGAGCCGAAACGGCCGTCGCGGCCGCGCCCCATGCCGCGCCAGCCAGCAGCGCAGCCTTCCACATCGAAGTCATTGGGTTTCCCCTCCCTTGTACGTTCCGCCCACCCGAACCGGATCCTTTTTGGCGGACACGTGCTCGGAACCCGCGAATTCATCGAACCGCGAATACCGGCACTGTCACTCAGAGAACGTCGAGACGCCAGCCTTTTTTCATCAGGTGGTGAAATGGCGGCGGACTGTGTCTTTCGGGCCCCGGCGTCCGCCAGCCTGGCGTTCAGCCCTTCGCCGCGCGCCCGATGACGGTCTCGAAACCCGCCGCGCAGTAGGCGAAAAGGCGGCGGCGCACCGCCTCCAGATCGCTGGAATGGCATTCGCCCTTCGACAGCGAATCGATCCGCCCGGTCTCTGACAGGGCCAGCATCATCGCGCCGGTGAGAAACTGGTAGCACCAGTAGAGGTCGCGATATTCGGCGTCGGGACGCGCCGCCTTCAGGGCCTCGACCAGACGGTGGACCACCGGATCAAAGAACCGCGTCATGGTCTCTCCGCCCCAGACCGGGGTGTTGTTCACCTGGGCCACCAGGACGAAATAGTTCTTCCAGCCCTGCCCGCCCTCCTGGGAGATGCGCAGCAGGGGCTCGATGAACGCCTCGATCACCCCCTCGACGGTCAGCCTTGATTGCGCTGTTCTCCGGATGGCCCATCCGAGGCAGCGTGGCAAGCAAAGCTCGACAAAGAAGCTGGGCAGTCAGCCCAGGAACACGTGCCAGAGCAGGCGGCCGGGAAAGAGCGCCAGCAGGCCCGCCACCAGCAGGCCGCCGACGAACATGCCGGTCATCGTGCGCCGGTGCGCCGCGACCCTGCCGCGCTTGATGGCGAAAACGCCCATGGGCAGGGCGATCAGGGTCCAGCCGCTGAGCAGGTGAATGAAGCTGAAATCGCCGGAATTGATGCTGCGGATGAACAGTGAGCTGATCGCGGTCAGGGCCATGGCCACCACCCAGGTCCAGCCCAGCACCTTGTGAACGCCGTTACCCTTCACGCCAACCAGCAAGGCCGTGCCGATGCCCAGGGCGACCAGGGCGCCGGCGATGTGCAGTTGAACGGCCAGCGGCGCGGCGGCGATCAGCGACAGGTCCGGCGCATGCGGCGCAAAGCCAAAGCGCTGAAACAGACGCGCAGGTGCGGCCAGCACGCCGGGACTGGCCGCCAGGATGCCCAGCGTGACGACCGCCAGGGCCGGAACGGCGAAACGGCGCCCCGAAAAGCTGCGCCGCATTGACATGTTTTGGTCGTCCATCTTCATCTCCCGAGGCGACGGCGCTGCCCAAGTCCGTCGACGCCTCATCCCTGGAGTGGCTCCTCTCGTGCCTCAATCGCCGTTGCGCCAGTCACCGCCCCGCCTTCGTGAGCGGCTGGCGGACGCCGCTCACGCTTCGCGAATGGCGTTGACCAGCCCGGAAGCGTTGCGGGGCTTTCTGGTCTCGGCCTTCGCGGGCCTGTTCCTGGCCCTGATCGGCGCCCTCGGATCCGGCGACGCGCCGCTGCCCGTGAGGCTGGTCTACTGGATCGGCCTGTGTGTCGCCGGCTCGGTCGTGGGCACGGGCGTGAGCCAGGTCATCGGTCGCGACGGCCGGGCCGACGCCCGGCCCTGGCTCTACGGAAGCCTGATCGCGATCGGCGTCACCCTGCCCTTCACGCTCGTCGTCTGGCTGGTCACCGAGGTGATGTTTCACGGACAGCCGCGCCTGGCGGCCCTGCCCTATTATCTGCCGCCGGTCTTCATCATCACCTCGGCGATGACCGGCCTGAACTTCCTGATTCAGCGCAGGCCGCCGGAGACCCACGCCGCCGCGGCCGGGGCTCTGGCGCCGCGCTTCCTGGATCGTCTGCCGCCCCGCCTGCGCGGCGCGCAGATCCGCGCCGTCGAAGCCTCGAGGCCGCCCGGCGCGGTGACGGCCGGGCCACCCTCACCCTGCGCGGCGGCGTCGAAGCGCCAGTCAGTCGGGCCTACGCCAAGGCCCTGCGGGAGGCGGGCTGGTTCTAGGCGCCTGCGCCCCGGCGCGCTCGCCACTCGTCCCGGGTCTGGCCCCAGATGTCGATCACATGGTCGGAAAACGGCGCGGGCAGCTGGCCGCGTCCCCTGTTGTACGACCCCAGGCGCTCAGCGACCTTCTGGGAGGGCGTGTTCTCCGGGTCGATGCAGTGGATGACCTCGTCCCAACCCAGTTCGTCGAACACCCAGTCGATGGCCGCCGTCGCGGCCTCGACGGCGTAGCCCTTGCCCCAGGCGGCGCGGGACAGGCCCCAGCCGACCTCGGTTCCAGGCCAGTCCTCCGGCTGCCACGGCCCGATCCGTCCCAGCCATTCGCCGCTGGACTTCTCGATCACCGAAAACATGCCAAAGCCCAGCAGGGTCCAGGAGCCGGCCATGGAGGCCATGCCCCGCCAGGCGGATGAACGGGGTTGCAGGCCGCCGATGAAGCGCGAGGCCTGTTCGTCGGCCATCAGACTGGCCCATCCGTCCAGGTCCTCGGTCGCGGTCGGGCGCAGGATCAGGCGCTCGGTCTCGAGCACAGGGCCGGGGGCTACGGGCATGGGAGAACGCTCCTGACTAGACGACGCAGGCCGCCAGGCCCTCGCGCCGCACGGTTCCGGTCGCCGCGCCGATCTTGCGGGCGCGCTTCTTGACATAGGGGCCAGGCTTGACCGCCTTCCACTTCAGCGGGCTGGGCAGGATGGCGGCCAGACGCGCGGCCTGGGCGGTGGTCAGCTTGTCGGCCCCAACACCGAAATAGCGACGGGCGGCGGCCTCGGCGCCATAGATGCCCGGGCCGTATTCGATGGAGTTCAGATAGACCTCCATGATGCGCTTCTTGCCCCAGAAGGTCTCGATCAGCACCGTGAACCAGGCCTCCAGCCCCTTGCGGACATAGGAGCGCCCCGGCCACAGGAAGATGTTCTTGGCGGTCTGCTGGCTGATGGTGGAGCCGCCGCGGATCTTGCCGCCCTTCTCGTTGCTGGCATAGGCCTTCTGCAGGGCCTCGAAATCAAAACCGCGATGGTCGCAGAACTTGGCGTCCTCGGCGGCGATCAGGGCGCGCGGCAGGGCCGGCGAGACCGTCTTGATCGACCGCCAGCGGTGATCCAGGCCCTTGCCCTCGGCGGCGCGGATCAGCATCAGCGGCGTCACCGGCGGCGGCACGAAGCGGAACACGAGCACCGCCAGCACGGGTCCGGCCACCAGCACGATGAACAGCGCCAGAAAGATATTCCGCAACAGCTTCACGTATCGCCCTCAGATCCTGCTTGTCTTGACGCTGCGGCCGGATGCTAGCGACTGGATAGGTCCCTGTCGCGGGGGCATGAACGACCTTGCTCAGGGAGCTTTGGCATGGATGTCCTAGACGCCGTCAACCGCCGCATGTCGGTGCGGGCCTTCAAGTCAGACCCGGTGGAGGCCGCCCTGCTGCGCGAGCTGCTGGAAGCCTCGGCCCGGGCGCCTTCGGGCGGCAATCTCCAGCCCTGGCGGGTGCAGGCCATCGCCGGCCAGCCCCTGGAAGCGCTGCGCGCCACCATGCTGCAGCGGGTCGCCGCGCCCGACACGCCGGAGTACGACGTCTATCCGGCCAATCTGTGGGAGCCCCTGCGCAGCCGGCGCTTCCAGGTGGGCGAGGACCTCTATGGCGCGCTGAAAATCCCGCGTGAAGACAAGATGGCGCGTCTCCAGTGGTTCGCCAGCAATGGTCAGGGCTTTGGCGCGCCGGTGCTGCTGTTCTTCTCGGTCGACCGCCGCTGCGGCCCGCCGCACATGCTGTTTTCCGGCATGGCCCTGGGCTATCGCGACGAAGCCGCGCCGGTGAACACCTGGCGCTCTCGCCGCGATCCGTTCGAGGTGTGGGGCGAGATGAAGGGGTTCTGATCGCCTAACCGGCGAACTGCCGTGGCGCGCTGATATCCGGCAGCGTGATCACGCCCGCCTCGCCGTCCTCGTCGCCCCAGGCCAGGCGCTGGCCGTCGGGCGACACCGCCAGGGCGCTGATCGAAGCGCCCTTCTCGGCCTTCAGGGTCTCGATCCGGCCATTGCGCATGTGAGCGATCCAGATCTTGCCGTTGTCCTGACCGGCGATGGCCACCGGCAGGGCCTCGACGCCCGCCACCCGCACCACCATCGAATCCCGTGAGAAACCGATCTCGGCGGCCTCCTTGCCCATGGGGCCGCTGGCTCCGGCGAACGGCCAGACCACCGCGCCGTTGGCCCCGGCGGTGACCATCAGATTGCCCTTGTCGAAGAAGGCCATGCTCTTGATCTTGGCCGGATAGCCGCCCATCCGCATGTCCTTGCCATCGCTCAGGCGCCAGCCATGCAGCTGGTTTTCCTGCATCGACGAGACCAGGAACTTGCCATCCGGGCTGAAGGCCACGGCGATGTGGCTGCCGGCCCATTTCAGGATCTGCGGCTTCTGCTCGGCGATCTTGGCCCACCACAGCTGCGCGCCGCCATAGGCCGCCGTGGCCAGGCGCCGGCCCTTGGGATCGAAGGCCAGACCCGACACCGTCTTCTCGTGGGCAAAAACGCGGGAAAAGGCCGGGTCGGCGGTGTCGCGGACATGGGCCTCCTTGCCGGCGGTGAAGGCGATCAGGCCCGAGGCCGGGCTGGCGGCCAGATGCTCGATCCACTTGCCCTTCACCTCGGCCAGGACCGTGGCGACCACCTCGCCGCCCTCGATTCGGCTCCAGACCACCCGGCCGTCATCGCCGCCGGTGACCAGGCCGTGACCCGACGGATGCACGACCGCGCTCAGGACCGCGCCGCCGATTGGACCGCCATGGGCCTCGACGGTGACATAGCCGCCGTCAGCTTCAAGCCGGACCGTGCCGTCGCCCAGGGCGAAGGCCGCGCGGCCGGCGCGATCGAAAAGGGCTGCGGTGACAAAGGCGTCGAAGGAGAAAATCATGCCCGCGCCATACCCCGACAGGGCTCTGGCGCCTAGCCGAATGGCGCCTGAAGACCTCCGGCGCCCTGTCCGATGCGAACGGCGTTACGTCACAAAGAGTCAAAAAGGGGGTTGCCATCGAACCGCCACGTCGGGCTTTACTTCCGCGTCCGTCTGAGCCAGACGTGGCGACCTAACAATTGCGGGACCGCGAGTGACGCGGCCCTTGGGAGACAGTCAGGCTATGGCGGCTAAACTCTCTGGTGGTGGCGGTGGTCGCTACTCCCTGAACCAGAATTCCGAAATCAACGTCACGCCGTTCGTGGACATCCTCCTTGTTCTGCTGATCATCTTCATGGTCGCGGTGCCGATGGCCACCGTCGCGATCAAGGTCGACCTGCCCCCGGCGACGATCCCGCCGCCCAACGCGCCGAAGCCGAAAGAGCCGGTGTTCATCTCGATCCAGAAGTCGGGCGCGCTGTTCATCGCTGAAAAGCAGACCAGCCTCGACAATCTCGAGTTCGATCTGGACGCCAAGTTCACCTCGACCGGCCAGGCTGGCCCCAAGGACGATCAGCGCGTCATGATCCGCGCCGACGCCGACGTGCTGTACGCCGACTTCATGGGCGTGCTGAACCAGCTGCAGACCGCTGGCTGGTACAAGGTCGGCCTGATCAACGAAGACATCCGCTAGGATCTTCGGCGCCAGGCCTTCTGGCGCACCAAAATGCAGAAAGCCCCGGAAGCGCCGCTTCCGGGGCTTTTTCTTTGGCCTTTCCCCTGAGCCGCAAATCGCGCGGCGGGCGAGCCGCCAGTCGCGCACGGCACGACGCTTGAAACCGTCCCTCCCAAGAGGCCTTGGGCGTCCCGTTTCCGGACAGGAACGGCGCCCCGGGCACAGACCAGGGAGAGCCGAATGCTCAGCGAATGGAACCAGGCGACGTCCGCCACCCAGGGCGTTTCGATCGAAGGCGTGCGCATCAACCTGCCGACGCTGGACACCGCGGCCGAAGCCGCGATCCGTCGCGCCGAGCGCGGCGAAGGCTTTACGCTGTTCACCGTCAATCTCGATCACCTGGTCAAGCTGACCTCGAACGACGCCTTCCGGGCCGTCTATCGCCGCGCCACCTATGTCACCGCCGATGGTTGGCCCGTCGTGTGGCTGGCCGGCCGCAAGCAGGCCAGGCTGGAGCGCGCCACGGGCGCCGATCTGGTCGAGCCCCTGTGCCGCGCCGCCGCCGAACGCAATCTGGGCGTCTATTTCGTGGGTCCTGGCCCCAAGGCCCAGGCCGGCGCGCTGGAAAAGCTGACCCAGCGCTTTGAGGGCCTGAAGGTGGCCGGCGCCGAGGCGCCGATGTTGCCCTCGGGCAATGGTCCGGCCATGCTGGCGGCCATGGATCTCGACGCCATGGCCCAGCGCATCAACGCTTCCGACGCCCGCATCTGCTTTGTCTCGCTGGGCGCGCCCAAGCAGGAAATCCTGGCCGACGCCCTGGCCGCCCGCTGCCCGGGCGTGGGCTTCATCTGCGTCGGCGCCGCTCTGGACTTCATCTCCGGCCAGGCCCGCCGCGCGCCGCGCTGGATGCAGCGCGGCAAGCTGGAGTGGTTCTGGCGCCTGGCCAATGATCCGCGCCGCCTGGCCGTACGCTATGCCGAATGCGCCATGCTGTTCGCCGTCCTGGCCCTGGGCGTGGCCGGAACCCAGGTCGGCTCGCCAGTCACCGCCGCCGAACCGCGCGGCGTTCTGCGATGATCTCGGCGGCGGGACGGCTGTCGCGACGCTCGCTTCTGGCCTCGAGCCTGGCCCTGGCCGCCTGCGGCAGGGGCGCCTCGGCCGATCCCGCTTCGCCGGCCCGCAGCGGACCTGTCCCATTCTTGCGCGACCTGGCGCCGTTCCCGATCGGGACAGAGATCGTCACCGACGAATTTGGCCGGCCCGGCTTCGACGCCGCCGCCAGCAGCCAGTTCTCGCAGATCACCGCCGGCTTCGAGATGAAGATGGAGTACATCCTGCAACAGGATGGCTCCCTGCGCTTCGAGGGCGGCGACCGTGTGGCCGCGTTCTGCCGTGCCAACAACCAGGCCCTGCATGGCCACACCCTGATCTGGTACATTGACAGGCCGGCCGCCTTCCAGAAGCACGTCGGCGACAAGCGCGCCTTCGACAGGGCCTATGCCAGCTACATCCAGGCCGTCGCCGGACGCTACAAGGGCCTGGCCCGCAGCTGGGACGTGGTCAACGAGCCCGTCGCCGATGACGGCGTTTCCTTACGCGAATCGTTCTGGACCGAGAATCTGGGCCAGGAAGGTCACTTCATCCGGGCCCATGAAGAGGCCCACGCCGCCGATCCTGACGCCCTGCTGTTCGTCAATGAGTACCATCTGGAGAGCAAGCCGCATAAGCGGCGCACCTTCCTGAAGCTGGTCGAGGACATGCTGAAGCGCGGCGTGAAGATCGACGGCATCGGCAACCAGACCCACATCGACGTCGACCTGCCCCCGGGCAAGATCACCGAGGCCATGCGCGACCTGGCCAGCCTGGGCCTGCCGATCCACCTGTCGGAGATCGATGTCTCGTTCCAGACCGAAGGCGTCAGCCTGAAATCGAAGGCCGAGAAGCAGGCGAGCCAGCTACGCCTGTATCGCGAGGCGATGGAATCCTTCATCGCCCTGCCGGAAAAGCAGCAGTTCGCCTTCACGATCTGGGGCGTCCGCGACGCCGATTCCTGGCTGCGCAACGCCAGCTGGGTCAAGGACAAGACCGACACGCCGCTGCTGTTCGACGACATGGGCCAGCCCAAGGAAACCTTCTGGACCCTGGTCGACGTGCTTCAGGGCCGCTGATCCCGGTTTTTTAAGACTACGCCCCTAGTCTCGACCGCACGTTGCGCGGAGGGGTCGCTGATGAACGGTCATCACAAGGACTATGTCGCCGGCCTGGACGGGCTGAGAGCGGCCTCGGTCAGCATGGTGATCCTGGGCCATGTGGGCCTGGGCGACCTGATCCCCGGCGGGATGGGCGTGACCATCTTCTTCTTCATCAGCGGCTTTCTGATCACCCGCCTGCTGTGGGCCGAGCGCGACGCCAATGGCGGCGTCGACCTGCTGCGGTTCTATGGCCGCCGCACCCTGCGCCTGCTGCCCGAGATGCTGGTGCTGCTGCTGGTGCTGACCTTCATCGTCGGCCCGCTGCTGAACCAGCCGATGCAGCCGCTGCAGGCCCTGGCCGGCCTGACCTACTGGACCAACTATTACATCATCAGCGGCATGGGCGACTGCGCCAGCTGCGCCGTGACGGGACACCTGTGGTCGCTGGCGGTCGAGGAGCACTTCTACCTCGTCATGCCGCTGGCCCTGCTGCTGTGCGGCTTCGTCCCGCGGCGGTTGGCTGTGCTGTTCCTGGTCGCCATCATCGGCGCGGCGGCATGGCGGACCTATGCCTTGACCGTGTTGCAGGTGTCGGAAGTCTATACCTACAAGGCCACCGAAAGCCGGATCGACTCGATCGCCTGGGGCTGCCTGGCCGCCGTCATCGAACGCTCGTGGTCTACCGCCATGGATGTCATCAAGCGTCGCGCCTGGCTGGTCTTCGGGACCGGCTGCGCCCTGATGCTGGCCTCGCTGGCCTATCGCGACCCGGTCTTCCGCGAGACCCTGCGCTATTCGGTGCAGGGCCTGGCCCTGGTCGGCATCATCCTGCCGCTGGTCGCCGCGCCGCAGATGGGCGGACTGGTCAAGCTGCTGGAGATTGCGCCGCTGCGCTGGATGGGTCGACGATCCTATGCCGCCTATCTGTGGCACATGCTGGCACTGACCCTGGGCGGCATGATCGTGGGCTTTAGCGGGGTCATCGAAACCGCGCCCCGCATCACCCAGCTTCAGGCCCTGCCCTTCGTGGTGGCCCTGTCGTGGATCTTCGCCGAGCTCAGCTATCGCTTCGTCTATACCCCGGCCCAGAAGCTGAAGCCGTGGGTCACGCCCAAACGCCCCAGCGAGGCGAACGCCGCGCGGATCCCCCCGGACCGCGCGGCCGAGGCGGTCAGCTAGAGCATTTTCCGATCAGTCTGCATCATAGCCGGCGGCGGCGAAGTAGTTGGCGCATTCGTTGGGTGTGAAGGCGTCGATGGCGTGGGCGATGGCCTTCCAAAGCTGCTCGACGGTTCGGGCGGCGGCTTTTCGCAGCAGGGCCTTGAGCTTTGAGAAGGCGTTCTCGATCGGATTGAGGTCTGGGCTGTAGGGCGGCAGGAACAGTAGCCGGGCGCCGGCCATCTCGATCGCGGCCCGGGCGGCGGCGCTTTTGTGGGCGGCCAGATTGTCGAGGATCACGATATCGCCAGGCGCCAGCGTGGGGACGAGGATCTGTTCGACATAGGCCAGGAACCAGGCGCCGGTCATGGGGCCGTCCAGGACCATGGGCGCGGTCATGCCCGACAGGCGCAGACCGCCGATGAAGGTCGTGGTCTTCCAGTGGCCGTGGGGCACGCTGGCCCGCAGACGTTCACCGCGAGGCGCGCGGCCGTGCCGACGAGCCATCTTGGTGGTAGCTCCGGTCTCGTCCAGGAATACCAGCCGGGCCGGGTCCAGATCCAGCTGACCCTCGAACCAGGCCCGCCGGCGCTTCAGGATATCGGGACGGCTCTGTTCGTCCGCGTGCGCCGACTTTTTTGAGCGTAATCCGCCGCCGGTCGAAGAACCGCCAGATCGACGAGCCGCTGACCGCCACGCCGCGCTCGGCCAAGCCGGCCTGGAGCTCGGCCAGGGTGATGTCCGGCTTGGCCTCAAGCATCGCCAAGATCACGTCGGCGTTCTTCTCGATGAGACCGGAACGACGATCACCTCCAAGAGGCCCCGGGCGCGCATCGCCCTGGCTCAGGGTCAGTTGCCGCCATCGGATCGCGCTGGCCGCGCTGACCCCAAACCGCGCCGCCGCCGCGCGGCACGACAGCCCACCATCGATCGCGGCGATCACCCGCTCGCGAAGATCCAAAGACAGCGCCTTGCTCATCCGTGCCGGCCTCCGATCCAGCACAGAGCTTGAATCAGAAACCGGGCCGCATGGGAATCCCTGACGATTCAATCAGGTCGCAGAATGCTCTAGCAGCAGCAGCCAGACCAGGACGCTGGCGGCCAGGCCCAGGGCCGTCGCCACGCGACTGGTGGTGTCGAGAATCTTCGTCATCTTCCCCACTCCTCGAAGCCGGCGTTCCAATTTGGCTCGGAACGCCGGTGTTCTGGAGTGAAGATCGCAAGGCTTGGGCCAGTTAGGCGGCGGTCGCCTCGAAGCCGGCTTTCAGCTCGGCCTCGTCCAGATCGCGGCCGATGAAGACCATGCGGCTATAGCGTTGGTCCTTGTCGGTCCAGGGGCGCTGGAAGTCGCCTTCCAGGATCATGTGGACGGCCTGGAACACCAGACGGCGCTCCTCGCCCTGCACATCGATGATGCCCTTGGCGCGCAGGATGTCGGGGCCGCGGCGGGCCAGCAGGTCGTTCAGCCAGACGGTGATCTTCTGGCCGTCCACGGGCTTGTCCAGGGTCAGGGAGATCCCCTTGACGCCGTCATCGTGGATGGCGCTGGCATGGCCATGGTCGTGGCCGTGATGATCATGGCCGCAATGCTCGTCATGCACATGGCCGTGATCATGCCCATGGTCGTGACCGCAGTGCTCATCATGGACATGTCCCGCCTCGCCATGCGCCGGATTGAGGAACTGCGGCTCCAGCTCGGTGATCCGCTCCAGGTCGAAGCTGTGCTTGCCCAGGATGGCGTCCAGCGGCACGTTCGAGCGCTGGGCGCGGTGGATCGGGGCCAGCGGGTTGATGCGGCGGATCCGGGCCTCGACGTGGCGCAGGTCGTCTTCCGAAACCAGGTCGGTCTTGTTCAGCACGATCTGGTCGGCAAAGGCGATCTGCTCGACGGCTTCGCGGCTGTCGCCCAGCCGCAGCATGATATGCTTGGCGTCGACGACGGCGGTTACCGAATCGAGCTGAGTGCGGGCCTTGACGTCCTCGTCGACAAAGAAGGTCTGGGCCACCGGGCCAGGGTCAGCCAGACCCGTGGTCTCGACGATGATGGCGTCGAAGCCGCCCTTCCGCTTCATCAGGCCCGACAGCACCCGGATCAGATCGCCGCGCACCGTGCAGCAGACGCAGCCGTTGTTCATTTCAAAGACTTCTTCGTCGGCCCCGACCACCAGGTCGTTGTCGATGCCGACCTCGCCGAACTCGTTGACGATCACGGCGTAGCGCTTGCCGTGCGCCTCTGTGAGGATGCGATTGAGAAGCGTGGTCTTGCCGGCGCCGAGATAGCCGGTCAGCACGGTGACGGGGATCTTGCCGGTGGGAGCGGGGGTCTGGGTCATGGCCGCTATTTAGGGCGTCTGGCGGCGCGGTGAAAGCACCCCAGAGGCTTTGGGCGTCAGGTCTTGAAGAAGGCGACGGCCACGCCGACCAGAATCAGGGCTACGCCCAGGATGGTTTCCTCGTAGCGCTCCACCCACTGCAGACCCAGGCGCTTGAAGCCGGCCAGGCTCAGGCCCGTAAAGATCAGCATGCCCGCCGAGGTGGCCGTCAGCAGAACCAGGCTCAGAAGCAGGAAGGCCTGCCAGCCGTGCTCCATGCCGGCCAGATAATAGGGCAGGAAGGCCTCGCAGGGCGAAAGGGTCAGCAGGGTGACCAGGGCGGCGATGGCGGCCCTGTCAGAGCCGTAGGTGCGCCGGCTGGCCTCGGGCATGGCGTGGTTATGCCCCTCCTTCAAGAAATAGGCCCGCAGCACATAGAAGACGCCAACCGCCGCCATCAGCCCGCCGACAATCCAGTGAAAGACCTCGCCCAGACTGGGCTGCAGGGCCATGCCCGCCAGCACCAGGGCCAGGCCGAGCACGATGGTCAGGCCCACATGGCCAAGCCCGGCCAGCAGGGTCACGCCCAGGGTGCGGCGCGTCGACCACTTCTGGGCGCGGCCGACCAGCACGAACGGCAGCCAATGGGTTGGCAGGGCCGCATGCAGAAAAGCCACGACGAAACCGGTGGCGGCGATAGAGGCGAAGAAGGTCGAATTCACGCTGGAGGCTATATACTGTTACATTGTAACGTTCCAGCCTGAATCCGTCCTGTGGAGCGTCAGCGTTTCATGGTCAGGAATCTGTCGCAGACCGTTGACTCAAGGTCGGTCGGCTGTATAAGTCCGCCCCCTCGCCCGCCGGGTTTCCTTGCGGGCGTTCCCTATTTTGCGAACGCACGTTTCTTAAGGCGCTAACCTATGTACGCGGTGATCAAAACCGGCGGCAAGCAGTACCGGGTCCAAGCCGGCGATCTGCTGGTTGTCGAAAAGCTCGACGGTGAACCGGGCTCGGAAGTCGCTTTCGGCGAAGTCCTGATGCTTGGCGAAGGCGAGGCCGTGACGGTCGGCGCCCCTACGGTGGACGGCGCTGTCGTCTCCGGAACCCTGATCGAAACCCGCAAGGGTGAGAAGGTGAAGATCTTCAAGAAGATCCGCCGTCAGGGCTATCGCCGCACCCGCGGTCACCGCCAGACCGAGTCGGTCGTGCGCGTGACCTCGGTCGCCGGCGCCGGCAAGGAAATCAAGTGGGACGGCGTCATCGACCTGACCCCCAAGGTTATCCTGAACGCCCGCGCTCGCGGCCTCGGCGACGCCGCCGTGCCCTTCACGATCCCGGTGGCCAAGACGGCCGCTCCGGTCGCTGAAGCCGCCCCCAAGAAGAAGGCCGCGCCGAAGAAGGCCGCAGCCGCCCCGGAAGACGGCGAAGCCTAAGCGGCTGCGCCTCTAGAGATTAGGAGAGCAAGATGGCTCACAAGAAATCAGGCGGCTCGTCCAGCAACGGTCGCGACTCCGACGGCCGCCGCCTTGGCGTGAAGAAGTTCGGCGGCGAGAAGGTTCTCGCTGGCAACATCATCATCCGTCAGCGCGGCACGAAGTTCTGGCCCGGCGCCGGCGTCGGCATCGGCAAGGACCACACCCTCTTCGCGCTGGTCGAAGGCGCGGTGAAGTTTGTGACCAAGAAGCATAATCGCACCTACGTAACGGTCGCGCCGAACGCGCAACCGGCCGAGTAGTACGCACTCGACTTTTTCGGGTCGTGCTTCTCAGCCGAGAAGACGACCCGGACAGACGAACCTAAGCGGGGAGTCCGGGAAACGCCGGGCTCCCCGCTTTTGTTTTGTCTGCGACGCCATGAAGCACCCAATCGCCATGGCGGCGTCACGGTCCCCGAGCAAAGAGGGATCGAGAAACCGGGAGGCGTACCATGTGCGTCATCGACAGCAGCCCCATCATCGAGACGCGGCGGATCACGTTGCGGGCTCCGGCCATGGACGACGTTCAACGCCTTGTGACCCTGGGCGGCGATCGCGACATCTCGCGCATGACCACCCGCATGCCCTGGCCCTATGGCCGGCGCGACGCCGAGGATTTCGTCGGTCGCTGCCAGGCGCAGGATCGGCGGCGTGACAACACCTTCGCCATCGAGCTTGAAGACGAGGGCTTGATCGGCGTGCTGGGGCTGTTCACCCCGCCTGACGGTCACCTTGAGATCGGCTACTGGGTCGGCAAGCCGTTCTGGGGCCGGGGCCTGGCCACCGAGGCCTGCCAGGGGGCCCTGGACTGGGCCAGGCGCGAGTGGCGCAAGAAGCTGGTCGTCGCCGGACACTTCGCCGACAACCCGGCCTCAGCCCAGGTGCTGATCAAGGCCGGCTTTCTCTACACCGGCGTCGTCGAGATGAAGCCATCCGTCGCGCGCGGCGAACTGGCGGCGACGCGGATGATGGTGTGGCTGGCTTGAACCCCTAAGCCGCGCGGTGGGTCGCGATGACCTTTTGCGCGCCTTCGCGGAACCGCTTTTCGGCGGTGACGATGCGTTCACACAGGGCGTCCAGGTCCGACAGCAGCGAATAGGTGGCGTAGATCGGGATTTCCATCAGCGCCACCTGGGCCCGGGGCATGAACTCGCAGTATTTCTTCCACGACAGGTGGTTGTCGCGCGCGCTCATGGCCCTCTGGCCCAGCGGGTTCCAGAGATCCAGGTCCATCAGTTCGTCCCGGCACTGCTTCATCACCGGCAGGGCGATATAGAGGAACAGGAAGGTCGGCGTCGCGGCGCGGCTGAACTGCGGCTGCACCTGCATGTGCCAGATGCGGAAGGCTTCGAAGAAGCCGGCCTTGCGCTTGGGATCGGGCGGCAGCCAGGTGGCGTCCTGGTTGATCAACTCGCCGGCGGAAGAGGCGCGCTTGAGCAGTTCGTCGGCCGAGCGGCCATCGGCCATGGTCTTTGACAGGGCCGCGATCGGAATGTTCAGCTTCTTGGCGACGTCGCTATAGGCCACCTGCTGGCCCTGCATCGGCGTCCACTGGCCAAATGAGGCGGCCTTGGGGTCCTTGGCGCGCTTCATCGCGGCCGACTGGTGCAGCAGAAGCTGCTCCTCGCGTTTCTTCTCGGCCTGGATGCGGTCGAACTCGGCCTCATGGGCCGCCTGTTCTTCCGGCGTCATCCAGCGGGCGCGACCAGGACCATAGGTGCGCTCATGGCGATTGATCAGCACCAGAACATGTTCCGGAGTGGGGCGCGGGCCGATGTCGGTCAGGAAGGCCCGGAAATCGCGCCAGGTGCCGGTCACGCCGGTCCCGCGGCTCATCAGGATGTTGCGATGGATGGAGGCTTCGCCGGCATATTTGCGACACAGCGTCTGGAGCGTGAGATCGCGAAGATCCTGCGCCAGTTCCGTTCCGCTGTCTTGCATCGTCGTCAAAGCCAGCCTCCCCTTCCGCCGCCAAAAACGACGGTTTCACTGCAGGACCCTTTGTCGCACAACGTGTTTTAACATTTCGTCACAGAAACAAACAGCGCTCTGAACGGCAGCCTGCGGGCCTGCGACGCCATTTCGGCTCGACGCAGCAAGCGCCTTGCGACAAAAGACGCAGATGAAATTTCTGGACCAGTGCAAGATCTTTATCCGCTCCGGCAACGGCGGCGGCGGCGCGGTCTCGTTCCGACGCGAGAAGTACATTGAATACGGCGGCCCCGACGGCGGCGACGGCGGCCGTGGCGGCGACATCTGGATCGAGGCCGTGGACGGCCTCAACACCCTGATTGACTACCGCTACCAGCAGCACTTCAAGGCCGAGACCGGGATCCACGGCATGGGCCGCGGACGCCATGGCGCGGCCGGCGCCGACATCACCCTGAAAGTCCCTGTCGGCACCCAGGTGCTGGAAGAGGACAAGGAAACCCTGATCGCCGACCTCGATACGGCCGGCATGGCCGTGCGCCTGTGCAAGGGCGGCAATGGCGGCTGGGGCAACCTGCACTTCAAGGGCCCGGTGAACCAGGCGCCCAAATTCGCCAATCCTGGCCAGGAAGGCGAAGAGCGCTGGGTCTGGCTGCGCCTGAAGCTGATCGCCGACGTCGGTCTGGTGGGTCTGCCCAATGCCGGCAAGTCGACCTTTCTGGCCGCCGCCACGGCCGCCAAGCCCAAGATCGCCGACTATCCCTTCACCACCCTGACCCCCAACCTCGGCGTGGTCGACCTGTCAACCAGCGAGCGTTTTGTGCTGGCCGACATTCCCGGCCTGATCGAGGGCGCCTCTGAAGGCGCGGGCCTTGGCACCCGTTTCCTGGGCCATGTCGAGCGGTCGGCGGTTCTGATCCATCTGGTCGACGCCACCCAGGACGACATCGGCGCCGCCTGGACCACGATCCGGGGCGAACTTGAAGCCTATGGCGACGAGCTGGGCGACAAGTCCGAGATCCTGGCCCTCAACAAGATCGACGCCCTCGACGAGGACACGATCGCGGAAAAGGCCGCCGAGCTGGAAGCCGTGGCCGGCGTCAAGCCACGTCTGGTCTCGGGTGTGTCCGGCAAGGGCGTGAAGGAGCTGCTCCGCGCCGCCTATCGCGAAGTCCGCATCCGTCGCGGCGACGAGATCGAGGAAATCGACGAAGAAGAAGA
>NCEV01000096.1 GCA_002280875.1 Caulobacter sp. 32-67-35
GGACAGGGCTTCAAGACCGTTCAGGCGCACCCGGGTGAAGTCGCTGCCCAGGCCGCGGACGGTGATGGTGCGGCCTTCGCCGTTTTCGCGGTCGACCGAAACGCCTGGCAGGCGCTGCAGGGACTCGGCGAGGTTGGCGTCGGGAAAGTCGGCGATGTCTTCAGCGTTGATGGCGTCGACCATCACGTTCGAATTGCGCTTGAGGTTCAATGCGCTCTGGAGAGCCGCCCGATAGCCGGTGACGACGATTTCTTCGACGGCTTCAGGTTCGGCGGCCGTCGCGGCGGCGTCCTGTGCGAAGGCGGTCGAGCCCAGAGACAGGGCCGAGGCGACAACCAGGGCGCCGATGGACGCCTGGCCGAAAAGCGCGCGCACGCGCGGATGTGCGGATCGATCCTTCATAGTTCCCTCCCGAAAGTTCACAAAAGGCGCGACTCTTTTTGGGTCGGTCACGCCTCAGTCAGTCGAAATAGCGCTAAAGGCCACCGGTGTCATTTGCAAGAGAAACCGGTGTCATCTCTGGCGAACATTGATATTTGAGCGAGGTCAGACGCCTTCAGGACACACGCGTGGCTCTGCGCCAAACAGCGGGGCCTGCCGATCAGACAAGGCCGGAAGGCTGGGTTCAGGCGTCCAGCCAGGCCTCAAGATCCGACAGGGCGCGCAGGCTCATCAGCCGCTTCTTGGCCCGCCCGCGCTCCTTGAGGGGGATCTTGACGCCGTCCTCGCCGGTCTTGGGCGCTTCCATCGGCGGCAGCAGGCCATAGTTGATGTTCATCGGCTGGAAGCTGGTCTTGCCGGGCTCGACCTCGCCTTCAATGTGGCCGCCGGTGACGTGGTCGACCAAAGCGCCCAGGGCTGTCGTCGGAGGCGGGGCGTCCAGCGTCCGACCCAGGCGCTCGGCGGCGGCGAAGCGGCCGGCCAGCAGGCCCGTGGCGGCGCTTTCGACATAGCCCTCGACGCCGGTCATCTGGCCGGCGAAGCGCAGGCGCGGCTCGACCTTCATCCGCAGGCTGCGGTCCAGCAGGCGCGGGCTGTTGATGAAGGTGTTGCGGTGCAGACCGCCCAGCCGGGCGAACTGGGCGTCCTTCAGGCCCGGGATCATCCGGAACACCTCGGCCTGAGCGCCGTGCTTCAGCTTGGTCTGGAAGCCGACCATGTTCCACAGCGTGCCCAGGGCGTTGTCCTGGCGCAGCTGGACGATGGCGTAGGACTTCACCAGCGGGTCGCGCGGATTGGTCAGGCCGACCGGCTTCATCGGGCCATGGCGCAGGGTCTCGCGACCGCGCTCGGCCATCACCTCGATGGGCAGGCAGCCGTCGAAATAGGGGACGTGCTCCCATTCCTTGAACTCGGCCTTGGGGCCGGCCAGCAGGGCGTCGATAAAGGCCTCGTACTCCTGCTTGTTCATGGGCAGGTTGATATAGGCCGCCGCGTCGCCGCCGGGGCCTTCCTTGTCGTAGCGCGACTGGCGCCAGGCGATGTCCATGTCGATCGACTCGACGTGGATGATCGGCGCGATGGCGTCGAAGAAGCTCAGCTGCCCCTCGCCCGAGAGCTCAAGGATCGCCTCGGCCAGGGCGGGCGAGGTGAGGGGGCCTGTGGCCACCACGACGCTGTCCCAGTCCTTGGGCGGCAGGCCGGCCACTTCCTCGCGCTGGATCGTGACCAGAGGGTGGGCCTCCAGGCGTCGGGTGACCTCGGCCGAGAAGCCATCGCGGTCGACGGCCAGGGCGCCGCCGGCGGGCACCTGATGCTGGTCGGCGGCCGACAGGATCAGCGAGTCCATCCGGCGCATCTCGGCGTGCAACAAGCCCACGGCGTTGAACTGCCAGTCGTCGGAGCGGAACGAGTTGGAGCAGACCATCTCGGCCAGACCGTCCGTATGGTGCGCATCGGTGCCGCGAACCGGCCGCATCTCGTGCAGCACGACAGGCACGCCGGCCTGGGCGATCTGCCAGGCGGCTTCGGATCCGGCGAGGCCGCCGCCAATGACGTGGACGGGGGCGAGAGGGGGCGTCGAGGTGCTCATGGCGCCCTCATACCCCCGGCTGTCGCCGAACGAAACCTGGGTGTAGGCTCACGAGAAATCCGGCGTGTTTCGCGTCCGGCGCGCATGGGGGAAGCAGATGGCCAAGATCTCGGTGGCGGGTTCGGCGTTCGCGGGCTTTGGCGTCATCGCGCGCCATCCCGGAGCGGTCCTGACCTGGGGCGTGGTGATGCTGGTCCTGTCGCTGGCGCCGGTTCTGGCGCTGTTCGCGATCCTGGGGCCCGAGATGCTGAAGACCCTGACGGCGATGATGCCGCCCAAGGATGGGCCCATCGACCAGGAGGCCGTGCGCCAGCTGATGCAGCTGCAGTCCGGCATGATGCTGGTGCAGATCGGCGGCTGGCTGTGGAGCACCTTCGTCAAGGCGATCATCTGCTCGGCCGTCTTCCGCGCCGTGCTGGAGCCGAACCAGTCGCGGGGCGCCTTCCTGCGGCTGGGCGCGCAGGAGCTGTGGCTGACCCTGCTGTTCCTGGTGGTCAGCGTGCTGGCCTATATCGTCGCCGTCATCGCCTCGATCGGCGTCGTGCTGCCGGCCCTGATCGTGGGCCTGGCCGGCGGGGCGCAGGGCCAGGGCGCGATGGCCGGTGTTCTGACCGGGTTCGGGCTGGGCCTGGTCGCGGTGGGGGTGCTGGTCTGGCTGGGGCTGCGCCTGTCGCTGGCCGCGCCGATGACCTTTGCCGACCGCCAGTTCCGCCTGTTTGAATCCTGGTCGGTGACGCGCGGGTCGGCCTGGCGGTTGCTGGGCGTGGCGGTCCTGTGCCTGCTGATGGTGCTGGCCGTGGAGCTGGTTGTGGCTGGCGTCGTGCTGGGCGCGATCTTTGCGGCCGGCGGGCCGCCCGCGTGGCTGAGCGATCCCGTGGCGGTCCAGGCCTATTTCACCCAGCCGCCGCTGGAACTGCTTGGCCGTCTGTGGCCGTGGCTGGCGGGGGTGGGCGTGGTCTGGACCCTGATCGGCTCGTGCCTGATCGCGGTGTTCTGCGCGCCCTGGGCCGTCGCCTACCGGGACTTGACCCGCTAGGGGCTCCAGGGCGACGCGGCGCCGGCGCCACGGCCATCCAAAATTCGTCCGCTGACCGCCGCGACGCGTCGCAACCCGGCGCGGGGCGTCGTAAACAGGCCAGCCCGCGCGACTCGCGCGGAGCGGGTTCACGAGGGGCGTGCGATGACGGATGGATCGGTCGCGATCGGAGCGACCGTTCGGGCGGGGGTCTCGGGGCTGGGTCCCTCCGTCCGCGCCTGCTGGGGCGCTTTGCTGGCCGCTGTCGTGCTGAGCGTCCTGACCCGGGCCCTGCCGTCCGGCCTGAGCGGTCTGGCGCTGCTGGTCGAGATCGTCGCCATCGCCCTGGTGTCCGGAGCCCTCTATCGCCGCGCCTTTGGCAAGCCTGCCGGCCTGGCGGGTCTGCGCTGGGGGCTGGACGAGTGGCGCTTGCTGGGCGTGCAGGCCCTGATCGCGGTCTTCCTGTTTGTCGTGGCGACCGTGCTGATCCTGGTGGTCGGGGCCATCGCCCTGGGCGTGGCGCGGGCCAATGCGCCGGGCTTTGACGCCACCTCGTCCCAGGCGTGGCGCGACGCGCTGGCCGTTTCGGGTCCGGGGGCCATCGTCGCCGGCGCCGCGCCGCTGCTCGGCCTGGCGGTGCTGATCTGGCTGGCCATGCGGCTGTCTCTGGCCGGGCCGGCCACGGTGGACCAGTCGGGCGTGCGGGTGCTCAGCGCCTATCCGCTGACGCGCGGCGTCACGCTGCAGGTGCTGGCCGCCGGCCTGCTGCTGGCGGCGCCGGTCGCCGTACTTGTGGCGATCTCCAGCCTGCTGGGCCGCTGGGCCGGCCCCGGCCTCGACGGGGTGCTGGCGGCCCTGGGCGCGATCCTGGGCTATGGCTATCTGGCGCCCGCTTGGGCCGCCGCGCTTGTTCACGTCTATCGCCGCCGCCACGGCCCGGACGCCTCGTCCTCGCAGGAAGTCTAGATGACCGCGCTATCGCCCGTCGACGCCGCCCTTGAAGGCCTGCGCACCATGCGTCGGCATCCCGTGGTGGTGCTGGCCTGGGCCGGGTTCTCGCTGGTGATGCTGCCCCTGTTGGGCCTGCTGGCAAAGATCGTGCTCAGCGAGCAGGACCGCATGAACCTGGCCCTGCGCCAGTCGTCGGCCGACCCGCGCGAGATCCTCGACTTCGTCTCGCGGCTGGGCGGGGTGATGGTGCTGCTGATTATGCTGGCCCTGGTGCTGGGGGCGATCCTGTCAGGCGCGATCATGCGCTCGGTTCTGCACCCCGACGAACGGCGGTTCGCCTATCTGCGCCTGGGTCGTGAGGAACTGCGCCTGCTGGGCGTCTCCTTGATCGCCTGGGCCGCCGCCCTGATGGTCACGATCATCCCTGGCGGCGTCCTGGCGCTGGGAACGGCCTTGCTGGCCGGAACGCCCGTCGCCGGCTGGTTCACCTTTCTGGGCGGCCTCACGGTGATCGGCCTGTCCACCTGGGTGGCCGTGCGGCTGTCTCTGCTGGCCCCGCACGCCTTTCTCAGCGGACATATCGATCCGCGTGCGGCCTGGCTGGTCACCCATGGCCAGTTCTGGCGGCTGCTGACGATGATCGTGATGGTCATCGTGATGTGCGTGATCGTCTCGATCCTGGGCGCGACGCTGTCGAGCATCGTCGGGGCCGTGATCGCCGGGGGTCTGGAAGATCCCATCGCCCCGGGCGCGGCCGCCAGCCATCCGCGCCTGATCCTGGCCCTGCTGGCCAACCTGCTGCTGGCCCCGGTGTTCCTGACCCTGCAGGCCGTGATCGTCACCTCGGCCCCCGCCGCCGCCCTGCGACAGCTGACGGCGGGCGAGGGTTAGGCCGCCGCGCTGGGCCGCGCGCCGACCCGCTCGCGCCAGGCGGTCAGATGCGGGGTGCCGTCGGGAACCTCCAGGCCGATGAAGGCCGCGAAATCGATCGTGGTCTGGGCGACGATGTCGGCGATCGAATAGGTTTCTCCGGCGATGAAGGCTCGGCCATCGGCCAGTTCGCGGTCGAGCCACTTCATCGCCCGGGCCACGGTCTCGCGGTTGGACTCGCCAAACTCGACGTTCTGCTTGAGCAGTGCCGCCGTCAGCGGATGGGCATGGCGCCAGAACATGCCGACCGGGATCAGCAGCTGAAACTCGATGCGCCGCACCCACATGTCGATCTGGGCCTGTTCCAGCGGCGTGGTTCCAAACAGCGGCGGCTCTGGGTGCAGCGCCTCCAGATAGCGGCAGATCGCAACGCTCTCGCTGATGGTCGTCCCGTCCTCCAGCTCCAGGGTCGGCACCTGGCCCAGGCTGTTGCGCGCCTTGTGCTCGGGCGACTTGTGGCCGCCCTGCCGCATGCCGACCCGGATCTCCGGCAGGTCTACGCCCTTTTCGGCCAGGAAAATGCGCACCCGGCGCGGATTGGGCGCGGGGTTGGCTTCGCCATAGAGCTTCATCGAGACCTCCCGGATTCAGCGACGCTGACGGCCGCTTTCAAACAGATGTTAGAATTGCCGGGGCGCAACCGGCAAGCCGCATTCGTTTCACCGTCGATTTCGGCCGCCACGCCCTGTCGAAACGCCGCGAACCTTGTTAGGCGTAGCGCTTGTCTCGTTCCGTCCCAGAGGGCCGCATGTCCAAGTTCTCCGCCTCCGACGCCGCCTTCGTCGGCTTCCGGCTCGTGCGGGAGCATCCGAGGACCGTGGCGGTGTGGGCCGTGCTGATGACGGTGCTGTCGCTGATGACCAGCACGCTGACCATCAAGCTGGCCGGCCCGCAACTGACCGAGTTCATGGCCCTCAGCGCCGACAACGAAGCCTCACCCGACGCGATGTTCAAGGTCATGGGCGGCTTGCTGCCGCTGATGGTCGTGTCGATGGTCTACAGCGTGGCGCTGTATTCGGTGATGCTGGCGGCGGTGAACCGCATGGTGCTCCGGCCCGAGGACAACCGCTCGTTCTATCTGCGTCTTGGCGCGGACGAGATGCGGCAGGCCGGCGCGCTGGTCCTGGTGAGCCTGACGCTTCTGGGGATCTATTTCGCGGCCGTCCTGGTTTCGGCCATTCTGTTGGGGATCGGCGTGGCGGCGGGCGGCGGGGCCATGACGGGCCTGGCGGGCCTGATCAGCTTCGTCGGCGTGGCCTGCCTGATGATCTATTTCACGATCCGCCTGTCCTTTGCCTCGACCATGACCTTCGACACCGGCCGGATCGCCGTTCGCGCCTCATGGGCCCTGACCAAGGGCCATGTCGGCGCGATCCTGGGGGCCTATGTCCTGGCCACGGTGATGGCGCTGATCGTCTATCTGCTGATCATGACTATCGTCGCGGCCGTGGGCGTGATCGTCTCGGGCGGCATCAGCGGCATCAGCGGCCTGGGCGGCCTGTTCGAGCCGGACATGACCTCGCTGGAAACCTTCTTCACCCCCATCGGCCTGGCCCGCGCGGCGTTCGCCGGTGTGATCTCGGTCCTGACGTCGCTGATCATGTTCTCGCCAGCCCCTGAGATCTACCGGATCCTGAAGGCAGGTGGGGCGGAGCCGGTGGCGCCGAGCGTCTGACCTTTCCGCTCTCCCCGGCGTTGGCCGGGTGAGAGCGGAGTTTTTGGTGATCGCTTCAAGGCGAAACGATCACCTCGACTAGGCCCGCTTGCTCTTCTTCAGCTCCGCCACCCGCGCCTTGCGACGGTCCTCGTGGCGCGTCAGCACATCCTTCAGATAGCGCCCGGTCCAGGAGGCCTCGACCTTGGCCACGTCCTGGGGTGAGCCCACGGCGACGATCTCGCCGCCGCCGTCGCCGCCTTCGGGGCCGAAGTCCAGCAGCCAGTCGGCGGTCTTCACCAGCTCCTTGGACAGCTTCACCCGCTGGGCTTCACCGCCCGACAGCGTCGTCGCCGGCTGGCCGACCTTGATATAGGTCAGGCCCACGCGCTTGAGCGTCTCCATCTTGTCGCGGATCGGCGGCACTGCCTTGAAGAAGTCGGCAGCCTCCTCGACGGTCATGTCGAGGACCTCGGCGATGGTCTTGCCCTTGAACAGGATGTCGAGAGTCTCGCGGTTGTAGCGCTTGCCCTTGCAGACATCGCAGGTGACGTAGACGTCGGGCAGGAAGTGCATCTCGATCTTGATCAGGCCGTCGCCCTGGCAGGCCTCGCAGCGGCCGCCCTTGACGTTGAAGCTGAACCGGCCGGGGCCATAGCCGCGCGCCTTGCTCTCCGGCAGCTGGGCGAACCAGTCGCGGATCGGGCCAAAGGCGCCGGTATAGGTGGCCGGGTTCGAGCGCGGGGTGCGGCCGATGGGCGACTGGTCGATGTCGATGACCTTGTCGAAGTTCTCCAGACCCTCGATGCGCTCGTGCGGGGCCGGGGCGTCGCTGGCGTTGTTCAGACGCCGGGCGGCGGCCTTGTAGAGGGTCTCGATGGTGAAGGTCGACTTGCCGCCGCCGGACACGCCGGTGATGCAGGTGAAGGTGCCGACCGGGATTTCGCCGGTCACGTTTTTCAGGTTGTTGCCCGTGGCGCCGATGACCTTCAGCATCTTCTTCTTGTTGATCGGGCGGCGGTCTTCCGGCACCTCGATCTCGCGCGCGCCGGTCAGGTACTGGCCGGTGATGCTGGCGGGGTTGGCCATGATGTCGGCGGGCTTGCCCTCGGCGACGATCTCGCCGCCGTGCACGCCGGCCGCCGGGCCCATGTCGATCACATAGTCGGCGGTGAGGATGGCCTCCTCGTCGTGCTCGACGACGAGCACGGAATTGCCGAGGTCGCGCAGGCCCTGCAGCGAGGTCAGCAGGCGGGTGTTGTCGCGCTGGTGCAGGCCGATCGACGGCTCGTCCAGCACGTAGAGCACCCCCGTGAGACCCGAGCCGATCTGGCTGGCCAGACGGATGCGCTGGCTCTCGCCGCCCGACAGGGTGCCCGAGCCGCGTGACAGGTTCAGATAGTCCAGCCCGACATCGACCAGGAACCGCAGGCGGTCGTTGATCTCCTTCAGGATCCGCCGGGCGATCTCCATCTGCTTGTCGCTGAACTGGGCTTCCAGACCGGCGAACCAGTCCTTGGCCGGACGGATGGCCAGCATCGAGACCTGAGCGATGTCCATGCCGGCGATCTTGACCGCCAGGGCCTCGGGCTTCAGGCGCTTGCCGTGGCAGACCTCGCAGGGGGTGTCGGACTGATAGCGGCCCAGCTCCTCGCGCACCCAGCTGCTGTCGGTCTCGCGCCAGCGGCGTTCCAGGTTCGGCAGCACGCCCTCGAAGGGCTTGGCGACCTCGTATTTGCGGGCGTTGTCGTCATAGGTGAACTTGATCTTCTCGCCCTTGGACCCGAACAGCACGATGTCGCGGGCGCTGGCCGCCAGCTTGTGCCAGGGCTCGTCCATCGAGAAGCCGTAGTGGCGGGCCAGGGCCTGCAGGGTCTGGGTGTAGAGAGGCGAAGGACCCTTGGCCCAGGGCGCCACGGCGCCCTTGTGCAGGCTCTTGTCCTTGTCCGGAATGACCATGTCGGCGTCGAAGGCCAGCTTCGCGCCCAGGCCGTCACAGGCCGGGCAGGCGCCCGCCGGATTGTTGAACGAGAACAGCCGCGGCTCGATCTCGGCGATGGTGAAACCGCTGACCGGGCAGGCGAAGCGCTCCGAGAACAGCAGCCGCTTGGGCTCCTTCTCGCCCTCGTCGATCGTCGCCCACTCGGCGACAGCGAGGCCATCCGCCAGACGAAGCGCCTGCTCGATGGAGTCGGCCAGGCGCTGCTCCATGTCGGGCTTGGTGACGATGCGGTCCACGACCACGTCGATGTCGTGCTTGAACTTCTTGTCGAGGGCCGGGGCGTCCTCGATGGGATAGTACTCGCCGTCGATCTTCAGCCGCTGGAAGCCGGCCTTCTGCCACTCGGCGATCTCCTTCTTGTACTCGCCCTTGCGGTCGCGGACGACCGGGGCCAGCAGATAGAGACGCGTGCCCTCGGGCAGGGCGGTGATCTTGTCGACCATCTGGCTGATGGTCTGGCTCTCGATCGGCAGGCCGGTGGCGGGCGAATAGGGGATGCCGACCCGCGCCCACAGCAGGCGCATATAGTCGTGGATCTCGGTGACCGTGCCGACGGTCGAGCGCGGGTTTCTCGACGTCGTCTTCTGCTCGATGGAGATGGCCGGCGACAGGCCCTCGATCAGGTCGACGTCGGGCTTGCTCATCAGCTCCAGGAACTGGCGCGCATAGGCCGACAGCGACTCCACATAGCGGCGCTGGCCCTCGGCATAGATCGTATCGAACGCCAGCGAGCTCTTGCCCGAGCCTGACAGGCCGGTCAGCACCACCAGCTCGCCGCGCGGGATATCGACGCTGACGTTCTTCAGATTGTGCTCGCGGGCGCCGCGAACGCGGATGAAGTTCAGTTGTTCGGCCATGTTTTCCGGAACGCTTGGATCGCGATTTGGGGGCTGCCGGGAGGATGCAGCGCAGCGGCTATATGTAGGGTTCGATCCGGGAATTAACACAAGAACAAGATGTGAACAAATGTCGTGCTGGCTGGAGCGTGACCGCCTGCTGACAGTAGGTGTCAGCAGGCGCCGCCTCGGTTCGTGGTTTCCCGCGCTTAACCGCCTTTGAAAGCGCGATCTTCAGCTGTGTCTGGCCCTATGGCTCCAACAACGGAGTTCTCGATGAGCAAGGCGGCCAAGCCGGCGAAAGCCGACAAGACGAGCGAAAAGCAGGCGCAGGGCAAGCAAGCGATCCGCGAAGCCCATGGCCCAAAGCCGCGCAACCCTGTCGTCGACTTCATGGTGTTCATCGGCGGCGTAGGCTCGCTGGTCTATGTGTTCAACACCATCGCGCCGAACTAGGCGCAGTCCAGACCCGCTTGCCGAACGCCGTTTGTCGGCGTAAATCGGCCGCCTTCGATATCAATGGAGGCTCTCATGATCAGCGCAACGGAAGACCTGTTCGTCCTTCCCGTTTCCCTGACCGTGAGCTTCCATGTCAGCCTTCATCACGCTGGAATCCGTCGCCGCCGCTACGCCTGACGGCCGCCGCCTTTTCGAAAACCTGACCCTGTCCATCGGGGCCGAGCGCATCGGCCTCGTCGGTCGCAATGGCGTCGGCAAGTCCAGCCTGCTGGCGATCATGGCCGGCGTTCGTCCGCCCGCCGCCGGGACCGTTAGCCGCGCTGGCTCGGTCGCCAGGCTGGACCAGACGCCGGACCTGTCGACCGACGACCGCCTCATCGCCCTGCTGGGCGTCGCTCCGGCCTGGGACCGCCTCGCCCGGATCGAGGCCGGGCAGGGCGACGAGACCGACCTGTCGGAAGCCGACTGGGACCTGCCGGGCCGCATCGCCCAGGTCCTGGGTGATGTCGGTTTGCCCGATCTGGATCCCGAGCGATCTGCGCGGTCCCTGTCGGGCGGTCAGGCCACGCGCGCGGCCCTGGCGCGGCTGCTGATCGCCAGGCCGGAGGTCCTGCTTCTGGACGAGCCGACCAACAATCTGGACGCCGAGGCGCGCGAACTGGTGGCGCGGGTGCTGGCGCGCTGGAAGGGCGGGGCGGTGGTGGTTAGCCATGACCGCACCCTGCTGCGCGGCATGGACCGCATAGTCGAGCTGTCGCCGCTGGGCGCGCGATCCTATGGCGGCGGCTATGACCTGTATGTGGTTCGCAAGGCCGAAGAGGCCGCCGCCGCCGAGCGCGACCTCGACCACGCCGAGCGCGAGACCCGGCGGGTGGCCCGCGAGGCCCAGGTGGCCCGCGAGCGCAAGGACCGCCGCGACGCGGCCGGCCGGAAGTTCGCGGCCAGGGGCGGCACGCCGAAGTTCCTGCTGGGCATGATGGCCGAGCGGGCCGAACTGTCCGGCGCGCGGGAGGGCAAGCTGGCCCAGCGCCTGATGGCCGACGCGGCCGACGCCAGGGCCGAGGCGTCGGCGCGTGTGGAGCGGCTGAAGACCCTGGCCTTCGACCTGCCGCCCACCCACCTGCCTCCGGGCAAGACGGTGCTGGCGTTCGACCGGGTTTCCTTCGCCTGGCCGGACGGCGCAAGCGTGCTGCGGGATCTGTCGTTCCAGATCATCGGCCCCGAGCGCGTGGCGGCGGTGGGTCCCAACGGCGCGGGCAAGACCACCCTGATCCGGCTGGCGGTCGGCGATCTGGCGCCGACGGGCGGCGAAATCTGGCGCAGCGTGACGGCGGCCTTGCTCGACCAGCGCGCGGCGCTGCTGCAGGACGATCAGACGATCCTGGAGAACTTCCGGCGGCTCAATCCGGCGGCTTCGGTCAATGACGCCCATGCCGTGCTGGCGCGGTTCCTGTTTCGCAATAGCGCCGCCCACCAGATGGCCGGAACCCTGAGCGGCGGCGAACGCCTGCGCGCGGCCCTGGCCTGCGTGCTGTGCGCGGCGACGCCGCCCCAATTGCTGATCCTGGACGAACCCACCAACCATCTCGACCTGGCCTCCATCCAGGCCATAGAGGCGGCGCTGGCGGGCTATGACGGCGCGCTGCTGGGCTGCACCCCGACCGGTCCGACGCCATCGCGACCGGGCGCCTGTTGGTCCCGACCGAGCAGGGCGGCTGGCTGTGGGAGCGGCATCAGGAGTTTTCGACCTGGACCGCCTACGACTACAGGCCGTTGGGCGAGCGCCTGGGCTTCGAGCCGCGTGACGAGGCGGCCTTCCCTTGGCTTGAGGGCGCGCCGGGGGCGGTGTTCCGGGGCGTGGAGATCACGGTCTCGGCGGCGAGCGACGCCGCGCCGGACCTGGCGGCGATCGGGCGCAGCATCGACCTGGCCCGCTGCGTCAGCTGCGAGGTCTTCGACGGCGCGGCGCGGATCTGGACCGACTTTCGGCTGGGCGAGGGCGGGGCGGGGCGCATCCATGTGCACAATCGCGGCCTGGCCAATGACGAGGTCTCGCGCCTGGTCCAGACCCTGCTGGAGATCGGCAACTATCGGAAGCTGGCCTTGATGGGCTTTCCGCCCGCCCGTGAACTGCTGGGCTGGCTCGACGGGGCCGAGGCGCGGCTGGCGGCGATCACCGGCGAGCTGGCCCTGGCGGGCGGCGACAGCCAGTCGGTGCTGGACCAGCTTCTGGCCCTATCGGCCGAGGTGGAGCTGCGCGCGGCCAGCACCCGCTTCCGGCGCGGGGCGACCGAATCCTATCACCAGCTGACGCTCGACCGGCTGGAGGCCCTGCGCGAGGTGCGGGTGTCGGGCCATTCGACCATGCGCGAGTTCATCGCCCGCCGCCTGCTGCCGGCCATGCGCACCTGCGAGGCCGCCGACCGGCGGCTGGACGACCTGTCGGCGCGGATCGGCCGCTCCAGCGACCTGCTGCGCGCCAAGCTGGGCATGGCGCTGGACCGCCAGAACCAGGCCCTGCTGCACAGCATGAACGAGCGGGTGGCCCTGCAGACCAAGCTGCAGGGACTGGTCGAGGGCCTGTCGGTGTTCGCCGTCAGCTACTACGTGGTCGGCCTGGCGGGCTATCTGCTCAAGCCCTGGCTGCATGATCTGCCTGGGGCGGCCGAGACGGCGCTGTCGCTGCTGGTCCCGCTGGTGCTGGCCGCCGTCACCGTCGGCCTGCACCGTCGCAAGAAGCGGATCGTGGGGAGCTAGGCGTCGGCCCGGTCGATGCGGGCCACGAAGCAGCCATGGCCGGCATTGTGGGCGTGCAGATAGGCGGCGTTGGGAGCCGCCAGCTGCCGGGCGATGGCGGCTTCCAGCGCATCGCCCATCGCCACCTCGGCGCCCACCAGCATGCCCTCAGGGCTGAAGGCGCGCAGAGAGATCGGCCGGCCGCGCATGGCGGACGGGATGGTGTCGCGTTCGCTCCAGGTCTCGACGGCGGCCTGGCTGACATAGATGGCGTAGGACGAGCGATAGGGCGTGTCGGCCGATTGATGCTCGTGGTTCAGCAGCAGCACGGTCTCGCCCAGCTCGGCGTCGCGCAGGCCGATGCGGCAGGGAAAGCCCGGCTTGGCGGTGGCGACGCGGCGGATGATCCCCCGCGCGGCCAGGGCGTCCTCATCGAGGTCGAACAGGGGCTTGAAGTCTTCGACCGGCAGGCCGGAAATCGTGAAGGACATGGGACGTCTCCAGAAGAGGGCTGAGGCAGGGGCCCCCTTCATGCGTCGCCCGCGCCACCGGCAGCCACCCGATGCTTGCGATCGGATGAGGCCGCTAGGCCTTCTTGTTCAGCGTGATCGCCGTGCCGCTGGACACCGGATTATTCATCCGCGCGCCGGCGCCGTAGCCCGAGGCCGGAGCGCGCTGGTTGGCGATCTCTTCGGCCACGGCCTTGACCAGGCCTTCGGTCACGGTGCGGGCGGCGTTGAGGGCGCGCGCCTGGCGAGCGAGCACCGCGTCGAACGCTTCGGTGGCGCGGATCAGGCGCTGGCGCAGGGCGGCGTCGGCGCTGGAGATCAGGGCGATATTGGCCCGCACCCGCGCGGACTCGTGCCGATAGAGGTTGGCCAGCTTGGCCGTCTCCTCGACATACTGCGCCGCGTCCTGGGGACGGCGGTTTTCGAAGGCGGTGGCCTCCTTGGCGATCAGGTCGGTCAGGCGCTCGGTCAGGATGACCAGCTGGTCGACGCGGTCGTTGGGATCGTGTGCGGCGAGGGCCATGACTAGTCCTTCAACCCTTGAAGCTTGAGCATTTCACGCTGGATGGTGTCGGCCAGGCCGACGCCGCCGGCCTTGGAGACTTCCTTGGCCATGGACTCGGTTAGCAGCGACTTGAACATGTCCTCGGCCTGACCGCCGCCAAACGGCTCGGAGGTTTTCACGCCTGCGAACATCGACTGCATCATCACCGACAGGAACGAGGCCTCGAACTTCTCGGCCGTTTCCCGGATCTGGCCGCGCTTGAGCAGCTCGGCCGCAGAAGCGGGCGCGGTGACGGAGGCCTGAAGGCCGGTGATCGGCGGGGCGGTGAGGGTAAGAGCGCTCATCACATCACCTCGATGTCGGCTTGCAGGGCGCCGGCCGCCTTCACGGCCTGCAGGATCGAGATCATGTCGCGCGGGGTGACGCCCAGGGCGTTGAGGCCGCCGACCAGGCTTTTCAGCGACGCGCCGGCGTTGAGCGTGATCAGCTTCTTGCCCTTTTCCTCTTCGACATTGACGGCCGTTTGCGGAACGACCGTGGTCTGGCCCTGGCTGAAGGGGGCGGGCTGGCTGACGGCCGGGTTCTCCTGGACCGAGATGGTCAGGTTGCCCTGGGCGATTGCCACCTGGCTGATGCGGACGTCGTCGCCCATGACGATGACGCCGGCCACTTCGTCGATGATCACCTTGGCCGGGCCATCGGGCTCGACCTGCAGGTTCTCGATGGCGGTGATGAAGCTGATCATGTCCATGCCGGCCGGCGGACGCACGGCGACGATGGTGGGGTTCTGGGCCTGGGCGCTGTTGGCGAAGCGGCCGTTGATGGCGTCGGCGATGCGGCGCGAGGTGGTGAAGTCGGGGTTGCGCAGGGTCATGCGCAGCTCGCCCATGTTCACCATCTGAAAGCCGGTTTCCTTTTCGATGATGCCGCCGGCGGCGATCCGGCCCGCGGTCGGAACGCCCTTGGTCACCGAGCTGCCCGAGGCGCCGCCGGCCGAGATCGAACCGGTCTGCACGCTGCCTTGCGCCACCGCATAGGTCTGGCCGTCTGCGCCCTGCAGGCTGGTGACCAGCAGGGTGCCGCCCAGCAGGCTCTTGGCGTCGCCCAGGGTGGAGACCGAAACATCGACCCGCGAGCCCGGCGCCGAGAAGGCCGGCAGGTTGGCGGTGACCATGACCGAAGCCACGTTCTTGGTGTTCAGATTGGCGTCACGCACATTGACGCCCTGGCGCTCAAGCATGGCCTCGAGGCTCTGCTTGGTCATCGGCGCATTGCGCAGGCTGTCGCCCGAGCCGTTGAGGCCGACGACGATGCCGTAGCCGATCAGCTGGTTGTCGCGCACGCCTTCGAACGAGACGATGTCCTTGATCCGCGACTTGGCGAAGGCCGGCCCCGAAACCAGGGCGCAGGCCGTCACAGCGACGGCGAGAGCGGTGCGGAAGAATGAACGCGACATGGCTATCCTGCTGCGGGAAGACATTCCCGGCCGGCTCCATGCCAAAAGCGGGCCAATCTCAAAGGCTTGAGTCGTAAGGCTTTGTGCGTTTTGACGCAGGCCCGTGGGCGCCCTTCGGCAGAATCTGCCCGGCATTAACCATACTTCAAGCGGCCGGACCGATTATGGTTCGACGGCGAGACGCGTGACGCGCCTCAGGCACTATGGAGCGGCGTTCGCATGAAGGTTTCGAGCACGGGGGGCGTAGGCGCGAGCGGCGCATCGCGAGCCAAGGCCTCGAGCAGCGGTTCCAGCTTTTCCCTGCCTTCGGTCAACGGCGCCAGCGGCGCGGCCAGCGCGGCTTCGGTCGGCGGTCTGGCTGGCGTAGGCTCGCTGGGCGCGCTCTTGGCCCTGCAGGCCAACGGCGATCCCCTGGAGCGCAGGCGCCGCCAGGTCAAGCGAGCCGATGACATTCTCGATATCCTGGGCGAGGTGAAGATCGCCCTGCTCGACGGCGACGTCTCGACGGGGACGCTGGATCGACTCACCCGAGCGATCCGCCAGCAGCGCGAGTCGACGGACGATCCGAGGCTGGAAGGCGTGCTCAACGAGATTGAAACGCGGGCGGCGGTGGAAAAAGCCAAGCTCGAACAGGCGCGGGGCGCCTGATGGCCGCGACGCCGATCACGGACGATGTCTGTCATCGCGCTGTCAGCGAATTCAAGACGTTGCGCGCTGCGGTTTCGCGCGTTTCTAGCGGTGTCGCAGGCCGGTTTTGCAGCCGACGACGCGAGTCGCGTGCGCCTGAACGCGCCACTCACGCGAGGTTCATTGAACGCGGCTATTCTTTTGGTATAAGCACCCAGCCCGACGAGGGCTGAGTTCATCGGGGCGTGAGGCGTTAATGCAAACGGCCACTGTTCTAGTCGATAAAAAGACCTATCGTCCTCACGAGGGCGAAGAGTTCATGAACGAGCGTCAGCTTGAGTATTTCAAGGGCAAGCTGAACGAATGGAAAGAAGAGATCCTTCGCGAATCTCGCGAAACGGTCGCTCATCTCCAGAAAGAAACCGAGAACCACGCCGATCTGGCCGATCGCGCGTCCTCGGAAACCGATCGGGCGCTTGAACTGCGCACCCGCGATCGCCAACGCAAGCTGATCTCCAAGATCGACCAGGCCCTGCGCCGCGTCGAGGACGGCTCCTATGGCTATTGCGAGGAAACCGGCGAACCTATCGGCCTGGCCCGACTGGAAGCCCGTCCGACCGCGACCCTCAGCCTGGAGGCCCAGGAACGTCACGAACGGCGCGAACGCGTCCATCGCGACGACTGACCGGCCTTAAGGCGCCTGTGTTCAAGGACGGCTCCGCGCCCAGGCGCGGGGCCGTTATTGTTTTTGGCCCTCAATCCCAGCGCGCGGCCAGGCGTTGCAGCCGGGGGCGAATGCGCAGGAAGCGGCGGTAGGCAAATTCCAGGACCGCCAGGACCCAGCGCTGCCGAGCGGCCAGCCCAAGCGGCCGCAGCAACGGAATGGCCCGCCACATGGCCGCGAAAGCGCCCGCGCCCGACAAAAGCACCCCGTCCTCGCGGGCGTGGAACCGGGCCAGCAGATCCGCCCGATCGATCGGGCATTCGACATCGCCGCCCGTTGCATCGAGAAAATCAATGGCGCCCGCCCGGTCGAGCCGTCGCATCAGGGCGATCTCGCGGAGGCACAGCGGGCATGCGCCATCGAACCAGACAGTCAGTTGGGCCATGACTACTATCTAGGGAGCCGGGCGCCCGCCCGCATCGGGCGATTGAAGAATTAGCCGCTGACGGACGCGTCATCCGGCGGCTCGAAGTCAGGGGAGGGCGCGCGGCCTCACCACATCGTCTGCCGGGCCCGTTCGGGCCACGCGGCGTCATAGGCCTCGCCGCCGACTTCCCCGGCGGTCACCGCCGCCAGCATCGCGCCAGCCGAGGGCAGGCTGGCCGGATCAACCTGGGCTTCGGGCGTCCAGAGCCCCGCGCGCAGGATCGCCCGGGCGCACTGGAAATAGGCCTCCTCGACGGTGATCACCATCGCCGTGCGCGGCGCCTTGCCGTCGATGGCGAAGCTCTGCAGCAGGTCAGGGTCGGCGCTGATCCTCGCGCGGCCATTGACCCGAAAGGTCACGCCCGAACCCGGGATCAGGAACAGCAGGGCTACGCGCGGATCGCGGATCACATTGCGCAGCGAATCGATGCGGTTGTTGCCGCGCCGGTCGGGCAGGATCAGGGTCCTGGGGTCGGCGACGCGCACGAAGCCGGGCTGGTCGCCGCGCGGACTGCAGTCGAGACCTTCAGGACCGACGGTCGCCAGGGCCACGAAGGGCGAGGCCTCGATCAGCGCCTGATAATGCGGGGTGATCCTGTCGGACACCTTGACCAGTGAGGCGGCGGCGGGCGCGGCGCTGTAGAGGGCTTCCAGCGACTCAAGGCTGTCGATCATCATGGGCTGGTCCTCCCGGGTCGTACGGAAAGCCTAGTCGGCCCCGGGGCGGTCGGCAAAGCTATCAGTTCGAAAAGGCCCGGGCGCAGGCCTCGGCCAGGCGCCGGGGCGAGATCGGCTTGCCCACCACGGGCGGCTCGCGTCCCAGCAGCAGATCCGAATTGCCGGTCACATAGACCACCGGGATCGCGCCCAACTGCTTCTGGATCGCCTCGACCGCCTCGACGCCGGTGCCGCCGACGATCCGGTAGTCGGCCGTGATCAGGTCGGGGGGGCGGGCGATGGCCATGGCCAGGGCGTCCTGCGGGCTGTCGGCGATATCGAAGCTGGTAAAGCCCTGTTCAGTCAGCAAGGCTTCCACCTCGAAGGCGATCAAAATCTCGTCCTCGATAATCAGGGCATGTCGGGCCTTGATGTGCACGGTCATTCGCCGCTGCCTTCTTTATCGTCCCATCTTGATTTCAACGCTCGCGCGAGGTCGTGCGCCAGTCGCGTTTTCGTGATGTGACAAGGCCGCAGTCGCCTTGAGCGCGCACAAGGGGCGCCGGAGGGTGAGAAAACGGACTCCGGAGGCGGGCCCATCGCTCGGAACGATCGTTTCTTTGGCGTCTGAACAGGCGACGCAGCGGGGCGATCCGCGCTATGCAGGCGAAAAATCCCGCAGGAGCCGCCCATGTCGCAAGACACCCCCCTCATCCTGACCGAAAAGCGCGGTCACATCGCCATCCTCACCCTGAACCGCCCCGACGCCATGAACGCCCTGGGCGCGCCCGGCGACGGCGACCAGGTGGCGGCCGCCTGCGAGGCGATCAATGACGACCAGGACATCCGCTGCGTGATCCTGACGGGCGCGGGCCGGGCCTTCTCGGCCGGCGGCGACGTCAAGGCGATGAAGGCCCGCGAGGGCGCGTTCAGCGGCAACGGCGTCAAGGTCCGCGACGGCTATCGCAAGAACATCCACCGCATCGTCCGGGCGATCTACGGCCTGGAAGTCCCTTCCATCGCCGCCGTCAACGGCGCGGCCATCGGCCTGGGCTGCGACGTGGCCTGCATGACCGACATCCGCATCGGGGCCGACACCGCCAAGTTCGGCGTCACCTTCCTGAAGCTGGGCCTGATCCCCGGCGACGGCGGCGCCTGGCTGATGCCGCGCACCATCGGCATGAGTCGCGCCGCCGAACTGCTGTTCACCGGCGACGTCATCGACGCGGCCAAGGCCGCCGAATGGGGCCTGATCAGCAAGGCCGTGCCCGCCGACGCCCTGATGGACGAGGCCATGGCCCTGGCCACCCGCATCGCGGCCCAGCCGCCGCACGCCCTGCGCATGGCCAAGAGCCTGCTCAAGCACGGCACGACCGCCAGCTACGACACCCTGATGGAGATGAGCGCGGCCGCCCAGGCCATCGCCCACCACACCGAGGACCACATGGAAGGCGTCGACGCGATCCTCGAAAAGCGCGCGCCGGTCTTCAAGGGCGCCTGAGGTCATGGGCAAGGAAGCGCGCGGCGTCTGGGGGCATCTGGCGGACGGTGACTGCGAGGGCAAGCTCTTGTGGGAGCATCCCAAGCTGATCTTCCGCGGGGCCCATCGCGGCATCTATCAGGGCCACGCCCTGCGCTACATCAAGGTCGAGGGCAACGACCTAGTGCTCAACGACGGCACGCGCTTCGAGATGGAGCCGGGCGAGGCCGACAAGTGGCTGCACGCCATCCTCAACCCGCCCGGCCGCCTGGACAAGCTGGGCGTCAAGCCGGACCAGACGGTGGTGGTGCTGGGCCTCGAGGACGAAGAGTTTCTCGATGAACTCTCGGGCCGCGTTGAACCGGTCGAGGCCGACGAGGACATCGACCTGCTGTTCCTGGGCGTCGAGGACCTGGCTGATTTCGACCAGCTGGAAGACCTGATCGGCGGGCTTGGCCCCAAGGGCGCGATCTGGATCGTGGCCCAGAAGGGCAAGGGCGCGCCGCTGAAGGACACCGAGATCCTGGCGGC
>NCEV01000097.1 GCA_002280875.1 Caulobacter sp. 32-67-35
CGCCGGCGTGGTTGCCAAGATCGTCGAGTAGTCTCGACGTTCTGCAGTCACCTGTTGATCTAAGCGAAGGCCCCGGCGGAAACGCCGGGGCCTTTTGCTGTCCTGGGCTACCCCACGAAGGATGCTCGGCTTGCAGGGTGACGCGGTGCGCCTATCCGGGGTTTCGCATTTGTCGTGACGACGCGCGCCTGCGCGCGCTAGGCTGAGCGCATGCCGAACCCTTCCGTCACCCGCCGTTCCGCCGAGCAGTGGCGCGCCGGCGCCGAGACCCAGTCGATAGAGCGGGCCGTGCCTGACGAGGTCGCCGTGGGCCTGTCGTTCGATGGTCGGCCGCACACGGTGCTGATGGCCACGCCCGCTGATGTCGAGGATCTGGCGCGCGGCTTCACCCTGACCGAGGCCGTGGCCGTGGCGGCCGACATTACAGGTATTGAGGTTCGCGAGACCGAGCTGGGCCTGCTGGCCGATGTGCGCCTGCGGGCCGGGACGGCGAACCGCAAGGCGCGGCCGCGTACGCTGGAAGGACGCTCCAGCTGTGGCCTGTGCGGCGTTCAGCGCCTGTCGGACGCGGTGCGACCGCTGCCGAAGGTGGGCGAGGGGCGGCGTCTTTCCCATCAGGCCGTTCAGCGCGCGGTCGATGCGCTGGCCGGGGCCCAGACCCTGGGCCGCCTGACGCGCGCCACCCATGCTGCGGCTTTCGCCGACGCCGGGGGCCGCATCCTGCTGTCTCGCGAGGACGTCGGCCGCCACAACGCGCTCGACAAGCTGGCCGGGGCCATGGCCGTCGCGGGCGAGGATGCGACGGCCGGCTTTATACTGGTCACCAGCCGCTGCTCGTTCGAGATGGTCGAGAAAGCCGTCCGCATCGGCTGCCCCGTACTGGTGGCCGTTTCGGCGCCGACGGACCTGGCCATCCGTAAGGCGGAGGAGGCGGGGCTGACCCTGATCGCCCTGGCGCGCTCGGACGGCCATACCGTCTTCACCCGTGCCGATCGCATGGTTGAAGCCCCGCTGGAGACCGTCTGATGTCAGACGCAAAGATTCCGGGCGTCCGCGCCTATGATGCGCCAGCGGGCGGCTGGGGCGCCCTGAAGGCCGTCGCCGGCGCACTGGGCGACCAAGCCACGATCATCGAGGGCGGCAAGACCCTGCTGTCGGCCAACCAGCCCGAGGGCTTCGACTGCCCCGGCTGCGCCTGGCCCGATCCCAAGCACACCAGCTCATTCGAGTTCTGCGAGAACGGCGCCAAGGCGGTGGCCTGGGAGGCGACCAGCAAGCGCGCTACGCCAGAGGTGTTCGAGCGCCACACAGTGACCGAGCTGCTCACCTGGAGCGATCACGCCATCGAGGATCTGGGCCGGCTGACCCAGCCCATGGCCTATGACGCCGCCGCCGACCGGTATCGGGCGATCTCGTGGGACGACGCCTTCGCGCGGACGGGGGCTGCGCTGCGGGCGCTGGACCATCCCGATCAGGCCGAGTTCTATGCTTCGGGCCGGGCCTCCAACGAGGCGGCGTTTCTCTATCAGCTGCTGGGCCGGCGGTTCGGGACCAACAATTTCCCCGACTGCTCCAACATGTGCCACGAACCGACCAGCGTCGGCCTGCCGGACTCGATCGGCGCGGGCAAGGGCTCGGTCACGCTGGAGGATTTCGACCACGCCGACCTGATCCTGTGCTTTGGCCACAATCCCGGCACCAACCACCCCCGGATGATGGGAACCCTGCGCGAGGCGTCAAGGCGCGGCGCGGCGATCCTGGCGTTCAACCCCTTGCGCGAGCGGTCGCTGGAGAAGTTCGCCTCGCCGCAGGACGCGGTGGAGATGGCGACCCTGTCGTCCACGCCCATCGCCTCGGCCTATTACCAGCTGACCATCGGCGGCGACGCCATGGCCGTGCAGGGCATGATGAAGGCGGTGCTGGCCCTGCAGGCCGTGGACCGCGCCTTCATTGCCGAGCACACGGCCGGGTTCGAGGCCTTGGTCGACTCTCTCGACGCCTTGAGCTGGGACGAGATCGAGGCGGGGTCTGGCCTGGCGCGCGCCCAGATCGAGGAGGCCGCCGCTGTCTATGCACGGTCGAAGGCCACCATCCTCTGCTACGGCATGGGGCTGACCCAGCACCGGGACTCGTCGGGCACGGTGCAGCAACTGGTCAATCTGCTGCTGCTGAAGGGCAATATCGGCCGGCCGGGGGCGGGGATCTGTCCGCTGCGCGGCCACTCCAATGTTCAGGGCGCACGGACGGTGGGCGTGGCCGAGAAGCCGGCGCCCGCCTTGCTCGACTCCCTGCGCGACGTGTTCGACTTTGAGCCGCCGCGCCGCCACGGCCACACGGTGGTTGAGGCCATCGAGGCCATGGAGCGGGGCGAGGCCAGGGTTTTCCTGGGGCTGGGCGGCAATTTCGCGGTGGCCGCGCCCGATCCGATCCGCACCTTCGCGGCGATGCGCGGGCTGGACTTCGCCGTCCACATCGCCACCAAGCCCAATCGCACCCATCTGCTGGTCGGCAGGGACAGCCTGCTGCTGCCGTGCCTGGGCCGCACCGAAATCGACATCCAGACCAGCGGTCGCCAGGCGGTGACGGTCGAGGACTCGATGTCGATGGTTCATGCGTCCCGGGGCCTGAACCCGCCAGCCTCTGAACACCTGAAATCCGAGCCGGCCATAGTGGCCGGCATCGCGCGGGCCGTTCTGGGCGAGGGGGACGCCATCGACTGGTCGGGCCTGGTCGCCGACTACGACCGGATCCGGGACCTGATCGCCCGCGTATTTCCGGGAACGTTCGACAATTATAATGAGCGCATCCGCGTCCCTGGCGGCTTCCGCCTGCCCGTACCGCCGTCGGATCGGGTCTGGAAGACCGCCTCGGGCAGGGCCAATTTCCTGGTCCATGCGCCCGGGGCCGGCGATCCGCGCCAGGGTGATCCTGACGTGATGATCCTCACCACCCTGCGCAGCCACGATCAGTACAACACCACCATCTATGGCCAGAACGACCGCTATCGCGGGGTTTTTGGCCGCCGCGACGTGGTGTTCGCCCATCCTGAGGATATCGCGGCCCGCGGTCTCGCATCGGGTGATCGCGTTGATCTCGCCGCCGCCTTTGATCGCGGCGGAGAGCGCGTGGTGCGGGGCTTCACCCTCGTGGCGCGCGACATTCCCCGCGGGTGCCTGGCCGCCTACTACCCGGAGACCAATATCCTGGTCGATCTTGACGACCGCGACACCCGTAGCGGCACGCCGGCCTACAAGTCGGTTCCGGTGCGCCTGAGCGCCGCTGAACCGGAAAAGCTCAACTAAAGCGATTATTAGGGAAAGCCTGCGTAACCTGCAGTGATGCGGGGGGCGGCTTTGGACAACGGGGTTTCCGTAGAGACGGTCAAGGTCTCGGAGTTGGGCGCGCCGGAGCGCGCCCGCTGGAACGCCCTGCGCCAGGCCAATCCCCTGCTGGGCAGCCCCTATTTCGACCTGCGTTTCGTTGAAGCCGCCGGCGAGATCGCGCCAGGCGCCGCGGTCGCCGTCATCCGGCAAGGCGGCGAGATCCTGGGCTTTCTGCCTTTCCAGCGGCGCGGAACCCTGGTTCAGCCCCTGGCGGCGCCGATGAGCGACATTCATGGCCTTGTTGCGCCGGTCGACACCGGCCTGAACCTGACGGCCATTCTGAGCCAACTTGGCGCTGACCGGGCGCGGTTCGGCGGACTGATTGGCCAGGGCGTCAGCGAGGCCTGCGGCCTTTCGGTGCGCTACGCCATGGCCGCCGACGTTTCGGCCGGTTTCGCAGCCTATGAAGCGGGGCGCAGCGCTGGCTTTCTCAAGGACAAGCGCCGCCGGCTCCGGATGCTCGAACGCGACCACGGCCCGGTCAGCTTCAGCTTTGAAAAGCCGGCCGCCGCGATGCTGGACATGATTGTCGCCGGCAAGCGTCAGCAGCTTCATCGAACCCACCAGTATGACATCTTCGGCTGTGGCTGGACCGAAACCCTGCTGCGCCGTTTGGCCGAGGTCTCGGAGACCGACTTTGGCCTGAAGCTAGCGGTCCTGAGGGCGGGCGACGTCGTTGTGGCCGCCGAGTTGGGCATGACCAGCGGGGACCGGCATCACCTGTGGTTCCCGATCTATGACGCAGCCTATGCGCGCTATTCGCCGGGCAGCCTGATGACCCTGGAGACCCTGCGCGCTGCGGCGGAGCAGGGGATCGCCCGCGTTGATTTTGGTCCAGGCGGGGAAGCCTACAAGCGCGACTTCGCCGAGCCGGCCGAGCCGGTATTCGAGGGCATGATCCACGCGCGGTCAGGGGCGGTGGGCTTGACCGGTCTGCCGGGCATGACCCGACTGGCGCGGCGCTTCGACGGCATCATCGCCTGCGAGCCTGGGCTGGTCGGTCGCCTGCGCGGCGCCTCGTCTTTCGTGACCGCCATGACCCGCCGCCATCCTCGCATCGGCGCGGGTGTCGGCCTCGGGGTCGGTCTTGGCCTGAGCCTCACCCTCTTGGTCGACTAGGGAGATTTCAATGTCCGATCTGATCACGGCCTGGTCGCCCGAGCAGAAGGCCGCCTTTGGCAAGAGACCGATGACCTTCCACCATGGGCTGGCGGACTCACGGCTATTCGAGGACGACGCCCTGGCGCGCGTGCTGGACGCCTATCCGGCCGAGCTCTACGACATCAATCTGTTCGACTTTGACGCTGACGGTCAGCACACCATGCGCACCGGCGCTCGGGGCGGGCGGTCCGGGGCTGAAGTGCTGGAAGGCGTGAAGGAAGGTCGGATCTGGGTGCAGCTACGCCGGGCCGAGGCCTGGTACCCGCAGCTGGGCGACCTGATCCAGCAGGCCTTTGCGGGGATCTCCGGTCAGGCCAAGGGCTTCAAGCCGATCCAGATGAGTGGCCAGCTGATCCTGTCGGCGCCGGGAGCCAAGGTGCCTTTCCACGCCGACGCCCCCGGCGTGGTGCTGTTCCACCTGCGTGGGCGCAAGCGGATCTGGATCTATCCAGCCGACGAGGCCCACATGCCGCAGCAGGGCATGGAGAACATCCTGCTCAAGCAGCAGACTGAAGACCTGCCGTATCGCCGCGACATGGACGCTGCGGCCCAGGTGTTCGACCTGGAGCCCGGCATGGCCGCCGCCTGGCCGCTGCACGCGCCGCACCGGATCGAGAACCTGGGGACGTTCAATGTCTCGCTGTCGGTGGACTATCAGACCTGGGGCTCGCGCCTGATCAACGGCGCGCACTATGCCAACGGCGTCTTCCGGCGCTGGGGCATGCCGGTGGCGGCGATGGAGAAGACACCCGTCCTGGCCCGCGGCGCGCTGTGGGCCGCGTCCCTGGGCTTGAAGCGCGCGCGTCTGGTCGAGGACCGGATCAAGGGGTTGGAGCGCAGTTTCGAACTGGGAACTGACGCACCGGCCGAAGCACGGCCGTAAGGCCGATTTGTGACATCGCGGTCATGACCTCGAATTAAGTCGTGTCAGTCGGCGACCATCGTTAGCTTTCCCCCATCAACGCCATCCGAAGGGGAAAATATCTCGATGCGCGCACTTCTCGTTCTGGCCGCCGGCGCGGCCGCCCTGGGTTTCGCTGGCGCCGCCTCGGCCGCGCCTTCGGTCCGTATCAAGGACGCGGTCGCCCGTGTCGTGGTGATCCCCGAAGCCCGCAGCGACATCAAGGTCGAGTTCATCACCACCAACAAGAGCCTGCCGCTGACCGTCCGTCAGAATGGTCCGGACACGATCGTCGACGGCGATCTGCGCATGAACAAGATTCGGGGCTGCAACAGCAACATGGGCAAGACCACCATCAAGGTGCGTGGCGTCGGTGAAGTGAAGTGGGATGACATTCCGCAGATCGTCGTGCGCACGCCAATGAACGTCGATGTCGCTGGCGCTGGCGCGGTGTTCGGCAGCGTGGGTCGCAGCGACGCCCTGGAACTGGCCAATGCCGGTTGCGGCGAATGGACCGTCGCCAATGTGAAGGGCAAGCTTGAGGTTTCTCAGGCAGGTTCGGGCAATACCAATGTCGGCTCGGCGGGGTCGGCCGAGATCAGCATTGCCGGTTCTGGCAATGTGAGGACCCAGCAGGTGGCAGGCGACTTCACGGTTTCGATCGCCGGCTCCGGCAATGCCGGCGCGGCCAGCGTTGGCGGCAAGGTCGAGGTCAATATCGCCGGTTCCGGCGACGTGGCGATCGGCGGCGGCAATTCGCGCTCTGTCGAGGTCAGCATCATGGGCTCGGGCGACGTCAGCCATGACGGCGAAGTCGGCGATGTGGAAGTGTCGGTGGCGGGTTCGGGCGACGTGCGGATCGCCAAGGCGACCGGCAATGTCAGCAAGTCGGTCGCCGGCTCGGGCGACGTCTATATCGGTAAATAGGCCGGCGTTCGCCGACCGCGCCTATATATAGAGTGAAGGCCCCGGGACGATGTCCCGGGGCCTTCCGCTTTTCAGGCGCTAGCCGTCCGCTTTAGCGGACGCCGAAGCCGAACAGCGTACCGGCGTCGATCAGATCGGCGCCGGCTGCGTCGCGGGCCTTCAGGCTACCGCCGAAGGTGTAGCGCAGGCCGATCTTGACCGCGTCCGACTTCAGGTCGGCCAGGTCTTCGCTTTCGGTGTGGGTGTACTTGCCGAAGGTCGACCAGCCGGTGTTGGCGAACTTGTATTCGCCGCCCAGGCTCGCGTCCCACGTATCGGCTTCGACGGTGGTGTCGATCTTCGAATAGCCGAGCCCAGCGTCCAGACGGAAGTCGTCGGTGACGAAGTAGCGGGCTTCACCGCGCACGGCGTAGAGGTCGGCGTCCAGGTCGTTGGACTGACCATAGGCTGCCAGGCCCGACAGGGTCACGTTGCCCAGGTACTTGTGGGCTTCGGCGCCGACGGCCCAGAGGGTGTCGTTGCTCGGACGCGACAGGGCGGTGAAGCCGCCGACGCGCCAGCTGTCGCCGATCTTGGTGGTCAGGTGGGCTGCGCCCGAGGCGACCGTCTCGTCGCTGATGTCGTTGTCGGAGATGGAAACGTCGCCATTGACGGTGACGGTCCAGGCCGAACCGACGGGAACGGCGACCGAGCCGTCGATCTTCACCGACGTACCGTCAGCGTTGAACGCATTGGTTTCGGCGTCGGTGTAGTTCACCGCAGCGCCGACCGAACCAACCTGCTGAGCGAAGGCGGGCGCCGAGACGGCGAGGACCGCGACAGCGGCGGCGGCGAAAAGTTGGGTCTTCATAGTGGGTAATCCCCTTAGTGAAACAGCCCCGGCGCTGGCGGTCGTTGTGGGGGAGGGGCCGCCAGTCCGCCGGGGAGGGCGGCATCTATGGCGCGTCGCCCCACGCCACAAGGGGTCATGGTCCCGCTAGAGGGTCAGTTGATGCGCAATTGTGACACTTGAAAGACTGAAGCCGTCGACTAATCGCAAGCGCGCGCACTTTCCTGCCCATGTCACAGTGTTATTCGACAATCCCGTGACAGATGAGGGCTTGCGGAGGCGGGGCTGGGCGCCTATCCAGAAGCGGCTCGCCGAGTCGCCTCATTTTGTGTCGCGCCAAGGCAAGCGGAGCGCTTGACGAAACCGGATTCGGAACGTACAAGCGCGCCTCTGTTGGACCGGCTGTGAGCTTTAGGGCTCAAACGCGGTTCGCGAGACGCCCGGACATAGCGCCGCCAACCTTCTTTCGAGAAGGGGCGCAATATCTGGACATAACCCCCACGGGCGACCGTGAGGGCCATTTGTTTTGCGGACGCTGCGTTCGAACTCTCTCGAGGGTTCGAGTTGGTCTTTGAAATGGTTCGAGACGCGGGCGCAGCCCACTAGGAAACCGAGCGATATGGATCGTCAGAACATCCGCATCCGGCTCAAGGCCTTCGATC
>NCEV01000098.1 GCA_002280875.1 Caulobacter sp. 32-67-35
TAGTGAGAGTCAACGCATGGGGGACGAACGGCTATGAAGACCGGCTTGGCGTGTATTGGCCTGACGACCTTGGACGTGGTGGCGCGCGCCATCGACGCCTTGCCGGAGGGCGAGGGGACCACCCTGATCGAGGGCATCGCCTGCGCGCCCGCCGGTACGGCGGCCGGGGCGGCGATGGTCGCCGCGAGGCTGGGCATGCAAGTCAAGCTGGCCTCGGCGGTGGGCGATGACCTGATCGGCCGCTTCATCCGCATGGCGCTGGACGAGGCGGGCGTGGACCTTTCGGCGCTGGAGACGATGCCGGGCCTGCCCAGCTCCACCACGGTGCTGGCGGTCGACTCGGCCGGGCGGCGGCCCAACTTCCACGCCCTTGGCGCCGGAATGCTGGCCTGGGCCTCGCCGGCCGCGCTCGAGGTGGCGACCTCGGCGCGCTTCTTCCACTATGCGGGCATCGGCGGACCCAGGCTGGATGGCGGGGCGGGTGCTGATCTGGCCAAGGCGGCGCGCGAGGCCGGCGCGATCGTGACCTGCGACCTGATCTCGCCCCAGGCCTCGGCGCTGGACGAGCTGAAGCGCCTGGCGCCCTTCATCGACTATTTCATGCCCAGCGCGGCCGAGGCCAAGGCCCTGACCGGCCAGGACGACCTGTTCGCCGCCGCCGATGTGTTTCGCGGGCTGGGGATCGGCGGCTGCCTGATCAAGAACGGCGGCCAGGGCTCGGTGATGGTGCTGGACGATATCCGCACCACCCTTCCCGCCTACGCCATCACGCCGGTGGACACCACCAGCTGCGGCGACTCCTATTGCTCGGGCTTTATCGCGGCCCTCGATCGCGGCTGGCCGCCTCTGGAGGCCGCGCGGTTCGCCACGGCGACCTCCGCCCTCGTGGCCCAGGGGCTGGCGACGCTGGGCAAGCTGGAAAGCTTCGAGGCCACCGAACTGGCGATGGGCCAGATGACCTTGAACGGAGCGGGCTGATGGCGGCGATGGACGAGGGCGCCCTGCGGGTTCGCCTGGCCCAGGTGATGAAGGCCATGGACGAGCGGGGCCTCAATCGCGGCACGTCGGGCAATGTCTCGGCCCGTTGCGGCGCCGCCATGCTGGTGACGCCCAGCGGTGTGCCGGCCAGTCAGCTGACGCCCGAGCAGATGGTGCTGGTCCAGCCCGATGGCTCTACCGCCCCGGGGGCGCTGAAGCCCTCCAGCGAATGGCGGATGCATCAGGGGCTGCTTGATCGACGGCCCGACATCAACGCCGTGGTCCATTGCCACTCGCGCCACGCCACCATCCTGGCTTGCGCGGGCCGGCCGATCCCGGCGGTGCACTACATGGTCGCCGTCAGCGGCGGGACCAGCGTGCCGGTCGCGCCCTACGCCACCTTCGGATCGTCGGAGCTGGCGGAGGCCGTTGTCGAGGCGCTGGACGGCCGCTACGCCGCCCTGATGGCCAATCACGGCCAGATCGTCGTGGCGCCCAGCCTGGATTTCGCCCTGGCCATCGCCGAGGAGATCGAGGAGCAGGCGGCGGTCTATTGGGGAACCCTGGCCATAGGCGGTCCAACCCTGCTGGCGGAAGACGAGATGCACACCATCCTGCAGCGCTTCAAATCCTACGGGCAGCGCGGATGAGCGGGCTTGAGACTGTCGGCGACCCGCCGCTGGCCGTGACGTCGCCGCCCAGACACGAGGCGGCGGTCAGTCAGGGCATCGGTGTCGTCGCCCTGCTGATCGCGGGTCTGCAGCCGGTGATCCTGGGCGCGCTGGAACGGGAAGGCCGGCTCAGCACCGCCGAGATCGGCCTGACCGCGACGGTCGAGCTGATGGCCCTGGGCGTGGCCTGCGGTCTGGCGGCCGCCTTCCTCAAGCCCACCCATATCCGCCTGAAGATCGCCCTGGCCTGCCTGGCCCATGCCGGCGCCATGCTCGCCACCACCCTGGCCAGCGGCGCGGAGGTGATCCTGGCGCGCGGCGTGGCGGGCGCCTGCGCCGGGGTGATGCTGTGGCTGGCCATCGGCGTGATCGCCCGCTCGTCCCGGCCCGAGCGGGCCTCGGGCGTGTTCGTTACGGTCCAGACCTTCGCCCAGCTGGTGCTGGCGGCGGCGCTGCCGGCGCTGGTCATGGGACGCTGGGGCGTCAACGGCGCCTTGGTCAGCCTGGCGGTGATCTCGCTGCTGGCGGCCGGCGCCGCGCTGGCCGGACCCGACCGCTTCTCGGTCCTGCCCAAGCCTGAGGGCGGCGGCGGCAAGCTGGGCGCCGCGCCCTTGGGCGGGCTGCTGGCGGTGTTTCTCTACATGGCCTTCATCGTGGCCCTGTGGGTCTATCTGGAGCCGTTGGCCGCGCAGGCGGGCCTGTCGCCGCGCGAGGCGGGACTGGCCGTCGCCCTGGCGCTGGGCCTGCAGGTGCTGGGCGGCGCCGCCGCCACCCTGGTCGGCGACCGCGGCTTCCTTTGGTTATTTGCTTTGCCGTTCCAGACCCTGCTGTTGATCCGTCTGGACCCGACGCGACGCGCCGCGATGCAGTTGGGCGCGGCCCAGCTTCTGGGCAGCAGCGCCGGCCCGCTGGCGGCGTCGCTTGTAGTGGGGGATGGCGAGGTGGGGCGGGCGTTGGCCCTGTCGGCCGTCTGCCTGACGGCGGCCCTGGCGCTGATCAGCCTGCTCGCGTCGCGGGCGCGGACGCCGGTCGCGTCAGGTGCTGATAGTACAGGCTGACCATCCAGCAGATCTCTTCGTTGATCCGGTCCTCGTCCTGGTCGGGCTCTTCCAGCACCATTTCGGTGGCGGCGTACATCATCTGGGTGGTCAGTCGGGTGGCCGTGTGAAGGCGGTCCTCGTCGACCCCGGGATTGGCCTGGCGCAGCAGGTCGAACAGGGCCAGGGCGATGGTGTCGCGTGAGGTGGTGCGCACCTCCTGCAGCACCGGCAGCGCGCGTAGCGCTCGCAGGATCCAGTCGCCGCCGGGGAAGGCGCGGGTCACAGCATTGACCTGCTTTTGCAGGTCGCGGTTCTTGGCGACCGAGTCTTCCAGCGACGTGAAGCGCGTGCCGCCGTTCGCCAGCCAGGCCAGCACCACCTGATCCTGGGCGTCCATCAGGCGATGGGCCAGCTCCTTTAGCAGGGCGTACTTGTTGGGGAAGTAGCGATAGAGGGCCGGCGGAGTCAGGCCCGCGCGCTGGCACACAAGGTTGGTGGTCAGGCGCTCGAAACCCACCTCGGCCAGCAGCTCGCCCGCCGTCGTCAGGATGACCTCGAACGTGTCGATGCCGCGCTGCCTGGACGGGCGCGACTTGGTGTCCAGAGAGGGCGCCGGACTGTTGGCGGCGGAGCGTCTTGCCATGGGGTTCCTGAACGGCCCGGATCTTAGGATCGCCGACAGATAGCAAGAACCCCTTCCCGCGACGAGGCGCAAAGGCCGCGTCGCGGGGACGCGAGCCTAGTAGTGGTAGCGCAGGAAGGCGCCGAGGCTGCGCGGACGGTTCATGCTCAGCAGGTCCTCGCCCAGGCTGTCGATGTTGGAGATCGAGACCACATACGACTTGTCGAACAGGTTGCGGGCGAACACGCCGGCCTCGACCGCCTGGTCGGGCGAACGCCAGCTGAGCTGGGCGCCGGCCAGCCACACCGCGTCCTGTGACAGGCGATCGGCGTTGCTGTTGTCGAAATAGACCCTGGACGCATAGTTGGCGTCGACATTGGCCACGACCGCGCCGCCCGACGGCAGGGCCGCGACATAGGTGGCGGCGGCGTTGAACGTCACCTTGGGCGACTGCGGCAGCCAGTTGCCGCTGAAGTCCTGGCCCTCGCTGAAATATTCGCCGTACTTGGCGTGCAGCAGCGAGACGCCGGCCGTCAGGGTCAGGGGCTGGATCGGCCGCGCGGTCAGCTCGGCCTCGCCGCCATACACCTCGGAGTTGGCGGCGTTGTCGAGCACCAGCACCGACAAGCCGTTGCGCAGCGCCTGGGCGAAGACCTGCTGGTTCTTGTAGTCGTAATAGAAGCCCGACACGTTCAGGCGCAGGCGACGGTCAAAGAACTCCGTCTTCGCGCCAAGCTCGAAGGCGTCGAGGGTTTCGTTGTCGTAGGGCTCGACCTCCTCGGGCGTGGTGGCCAGACCGCCGAAGAAGCCCCCGCTCTTGTAGCCGCGATTATAGGTGGCGTAGACGCTGGCGTCGGGCGTCACCTCGTAGCGCAGGCCCAGTCGTCCGGAGAGCGCCGAGAAGGTCTTGCTCTGGTCGGAGGTCAGCAGGACGATCAGACCGTCCTCGATCTGGCTCTGATAGTTCATGTGCTTGTCGTCAGCCGACCAGCGCAGGCCCACCGTGCCGGTCAGCTTGTCGGTGAACCGGTAGTCGGCCTGACCGAAGACAGCGTAGCCCTTGGTCTTCTGGGTGTAGGGCCAGCCGAACACCGCCACGCTGTCGGCGGGGCTGAGGCCTTCGGGATTGTCGGGCGTGGCAAACAGCGGACGGATCTCGCGCAGGGTGTCCTGGCGCGTGTTGTCCTTGACCGTCTCGTCCATGAAATAGGCCCCGACCACCCAGTTCAGGGCGGCGGCGCTGTCGTTGGACTGCAGGCGCAGTTCCTGGGTGAACTGCTGCTGGCGGGAGCGGTAGTTGATCTCCAGCATCTGAAGCGGGCCGCCGTCGGTGTTTTCGACCGCGTTGCGATGGGCCCACTGCCAGGCGGTGACCGAGACCAGCGACACGCCGCCGAAATCCCAGGTGGCCTGGTTGGAGGCGCCGAACAGGTCGACCTTGTCCTTGCCCTCCAGATTGGCGTCGATCGCGCGGTCGTTGTCGTCGGTATCGGCATAGCCCAGCAGGTCGGTGCATTCGCCGCTGGCATAGGCGTTCGGAGCGCACAGACCGTTCGGGCCGGTGGCGCCGGCCGTGGCCGGGAACAGGGCGCGGTGCTGCGGGGCGATGGCGTCGCCGCGATTCACATAGCGGCTGGCCTGGGTCAGCATCTCGAAGTCGTCGGTGGGCGTATAGAGCAGCGACAGCCGGCCGGCCCAGTGATGGGCGGCGTTGACGTCGTTTCCGGTCACGCGGTTGAAGGTGTAGCCGTCGTCCTTGACCACTTGGCCGGCGACCCGGAAGGCCAGCTTGTCGGCGACGATCGGACCGCCCATCGCCGCCTCGGCGGTGATGGCGTTGAAGCTGCCATATTCCAGCGCCGTATCGACGGTGAAGGCCTGGCTGGGACGCTTGGTGGTGACGTTGATCGCGCCGCCGTTGGTGTTGCGGCCATAGAGGGTGCCTTGAGGTCCGCGCAGCACTTCCACCTGGGCCAGGTCGAAGAAGCCGGCCATCTGGGCCAGGGGCGAGCCGATATAGACGCCGTCGACATAGACGCCCACGCCGCTGGAGGCGTTGGGGTTGAAGTCGCTGAGACCCACGCCGCGGATGAAGATCTTGGGATTGGCGGCCGCGTCATTGGCGCTGATCCGCAGGCCGGGGGCCATGTTGTTGAGCCCCATGACATTGCCGACGCCGCGCGCGGCCAGGGTGTCGGCGGTCAGGGCGGTGACCGAGACCGGCACGTCCTGCAGGTTTTCGGCGCGCTTCTGGGCGGTGACGACGATCTCGGCGATCGCGGTGTCGCTGTCGGCCGGCGCAGCCGTTTGAGCCGAAGCAAGACTCGCCGAAAGCGCCAACATGGCGCAGCCCATGAACATAGCGGCTTTCATTTTTCCAGTCCCCTCAGCCCGGCACTTCGACCGGTGCGCCACATTACGATAATAAAAACTATCTCAATACAAGGGCTGTGAGGGCAAGTTGTGGCGGGCGACCAACGTGCTCGAATCTGGCGTTGCACGCTTTCCAGGCTGCCGAGATCGCAAAGCAACCATGTGCCTACCTTACCAATCGTCCGGTCATCGCGATGCCGTCCATCTGAGCTCACGCATCCCGTACGTAAGGTTTTCCCGCACCGGAAAGACCGTGACGATCACCCCGCCTCGGCTCCCGCAAGCAGACCTTCCCAAGGTCAGAGAAGAGTCACCCATCGGCGTTCGCGTTGTCCGGAAAACGCTGGTTATTCGGTCCCCCACCTAGAAAACACCCCCTCCCCCGGCTGACCTGAACGTGAGGGGTCCGAAAACTGTGTCGCGAAATCAAAGCCGTGCATTTGGTGGTTCGCACGAGATTTGAGACAATCGCGGCATGTTCATTGGCTACGCCCGCGTCTCCACGGCTGACCAGCGCCTCGATCTCCAGATCGACGCGCTGACTAAGGCTGGCTGCGAGAGGATTTTTACGGACCATGCCAGCGGCGGTCGTGGTGATCGCGTGGGCTTGGCCGACGCTCTTTCACATCTGCGCGCCGGCGACACCCTGGTGGTCTGGAAGCTTGATCATCTCGGGCGCTCGTTGAGGCAGCTCGGCGACTTCACCTCTCAGCTTGAGGCTAGACGGACCCACTTCCGCCAGCCTGACGGATGGCATTGATACGGGGACAGCGGCCGGACGTTTTTTCTTCCACGTGATGGCCGCGATGGCGGAAATGGAACGAGATCTGGTGCGGGAGCGCACGGTCGCTGGTTTGGCGGCCGCAAAGGCGTGCGGAAGACTCGGTGGTCGCCCTTCAAAGCTGACAGCGCAGCAGATAGGACATGCGAAACGCCTGCTCGCGGATCCAGAGATCAGCGGCGCGGAAGTCGCCCGCACGCTCGGCGTCGCTCGGTCCACGCTCTATCGATCCATTGAGCGGCCCGCCGGCGTGGCCCGTAAACGCTACCGTCGTCCGTCGTCGAGTTTGGAGTCAGGAACCGCGCGATAGGAGTCGGTCGCGCGGTTTGGAGTCAGGATTTCGAGCTAAGCGGTGATGTTGAGTTTCAGGGTTAGGAGTCAGTGACAACAGGCTCCAAATCCTGCGTCCGGTCTGATCACAATTCCTGCGACTGGCGTGGCGGCCACGGTCGCTGCCTGGCTGTCAGAATTCAGAACACGTAACCGCCACAGCCGCCGCATACGTCCATCGCCGCCTGAGATCCGTCGGCCTGCCTCGCGTCAGCGTCAGAGCCCGCTGCCTCAAGCATGGTGTCGCGCGGCTAGGCGCCGACATGCTTATCGCCAAATAGCGTCAGGTCTCTGGCGATCCTTACGGGAGACTGTCCATGCGACAGCAGCGGAACACCATGCTGGACGCTGAAAACGGCCAGGGGATGGGTACAGGCGCGGCGGATGTGCGCCGCCCTGCCCTGATCAACGTCACCTTGGAGACAGCGCACGCGCACCGCCCAACAGGCCGGCGGCCGAGGCCCCGATCAGGTTGGATGAGCGATCAGACCTGCTAGCGGCGCTCGCGTCAGGATGTCGTGACCTACCCGTGTCAGGGCCGATGCCAGAGGCAGAAGCGCGGCACTCTGGGATCGCCTCAGAAATCGGACATCGAGCGCCTCACCGATCGGCCGCGGCAGGGATACCATCACGGCTGTCCCCTCCCCGGTCCGGATCTGATCGCAAGCCGATAGAGCGCGGGCAGGATCAGCAGGGTCAGCAGCGTCGAGGAGACAATCCCGCCGATCACCACCGTCGCCAACGGACGCTGCACCTCGGCGCCAGCCACGATGTTGAAGGCCATGGGCACAAAGCCCAGGCTGGCCACCAGCGCCGTCATCAGCACCGGCCGCAGCCGGCTCAGGGCGCCTTCGGAGATCGCCTCGTCCATCGACCGGCCCTCGGCGAGCAGGCTGCGGATAAAGCTGACCATGACGACGCCGTTGAGCACCGCTACGCCCGACAAAGCAATGAAGCCGATGCCCGCGGAGATCGATAGCGGTAGGCCTCGTAGCAAAAGAGCCGCCACGCCGCCGGTCAGGGCCAGGGGGACGCCGGAGAAGACGATGGCGGCGTCCTTGACCGATCGGAACAGGGCAAACAGCAAGCCGAAGATCACCAGCAGCGCGGCCGGAACAACGAGCTGAAGCCGCTTGGCCGCCGAGATCAACTGCTCGAACGTACCGCCATAGCTGACCCAGTAGCCGATCGGGATTTCCACCTCGGCGCCGACCTTCTGCTGAACCTCGGTGACGAACGAGCCGAGGTCACGGCCTCGCACATTGGCGGTGATCACGACGCGGCGCTTACCATCCTCCCGGCTAATCTGGTTCGGACCGATGACCGTCTCGACCCTGGCCACGTCCTGGAGCGGTACGAACCCGCGCGATCCGTCCAAGGCGGCCGGTAGCGGGACGCGAAGCCGGCCAACACCATCGACGTTGCTGCGAGTGGCCTCTGGCAGGCGAACGACAATGTCGAAACGCCTGTCGCCCTCGAACACCTGGCCCACGACCGCGCCGCCGATCGAAGTGGCGACGACCTCCTGCAAATCCTGCACGTTCAGACCCAGGCGCGCCAGGGCGGCGCGGTCGGGGGTGATCTGCAACACCGGCAGGCCGGTGACCTGTTCAACGCCCACGTCCTGGGCGCCCTCAATGCCCTCGACAACGGCGCCAACACTCTTGCCGATTTCGAGGAGCTGATCGAGATCATCGCCAAACACCTTGACCGCGACGTCGGCGCGAACGCCCGACAACAGTTCGTTGAACCGCATCTGGATCGGCTGGGTGAACTCATAATTGTTGCCGGGGATGGTGGCGACAGCGGCCTGGAGTTCGGCCACGAGTTGGGCGCGGGGTTTGCGGGGATCGGGCCAATCCTTGCGATCCTTGAGCATGATGAAGGTGTCGGCGACGCTGGGCGGCATCGGGTCGGTAGCGACCTCGGCGGTGCCGATCTTGCCGACCACGCGCTCAACCTCCGGTATCTGCTTGATCCGCGCCTCAAGGGCTCCCTGCATCAGAATGGCCTGTGACAGGCTGGTCCCTGGAATGCGCAGGGCGTGCATGGCGATATCGCCCTCGTCGAGATTGGGCACGAACTCCGAACCCATCCGGCTGGCGGCGAAGCCGGCGATCACCACCAGGGCGACCGCGCCGGCCACGAAAGCGACTCGCAGACGCAAGGCCATGGCCAGAGCCGGTTCATAGAGACGGCGCGCGCCGCGCATGATGCGGCTTTCCTTGTCCTCGACCTTGCCAGTGACGAAGGTCGCCACGGCGGCGGGGACGAAGGTCAGGGACAGCACCAGGGCGGCGGTCAGGGCGATGACCACGGTGATCGCCATCGGGTGGAACATCTTCCCCTCCACCCCGGTCAGAGCGAAGATCGGCACATAGACAAGGGTGATGATAAGCACGCCAAACAGCGAGGGTTTGATCACCTCACCAGTCGCCGTGGCGGTCAGGGCGAAGCGCTCCTCCCTGCCAAGCAGGCGACCCAGCCGGTGCTGGGCCTCGCCAAACCGACGCAGACAGTTTTCGACGATGATCACTGCGCCGTCGACGATAAGACCAAAGTCCAGCGCGCCCAGGCTCATCAGATTGCCCGACACCCGGCTCTGGACCATGCCGGTGATGGTCAGCAGCATCGAGAACGGGATGATCGCCGCCGTGATCAGCGCCGCCCGGATATTGCCCAGCAGCAGGAACAGCACCACGATCACCAGTAACGCGCCTTCGAGCAGGTTCTTCTCGACGGTCCAGATGGCGCGATCGACCAGTTCGGTGCGGTCATAGACCGCCTCGGCGACAACGCCGGCCGGCAGGGCCTTGGCGGCTTGCTCCAGGCGCTGCGCCGCCGCGCGGGCGACGGTGCGGCTGTTCTCGCCCACCAGCATGAAGACGGTGCCCAGCACCACCTCCTTGCCGTTCTCGGTGGCGGCCCCGGTGCGAAGCTCCTCGCCCAGGCCGACATCGGCGACGTCGCCGATGCGGATCGGCGCGCCATTGCGATTGGTGATGATCGTGCCGCGCAGGTCCTCGACGCCGCTGGCCTGGCCCGGAACCCGAACCAGATACTGCTCGCCATAGCGCTCGATATAGCCGGCCCCGACATTGCTGTTGTTCTTGGCCAGGGCGTCGGTGACGTCGGCCAGGGTCAGGCCGTAGGCCGACAAGCGCTCGGGCAAGGGCGTGACGTGATACTGCCGCTCAAAGCCCCCGATGGTGTTGACCTCGGTGACGCCGGGCGTGTTGCGCAGCTGGGGCCGGATCACCCAGTCCTGCA
>NCEV01000148.1 GCA_002280875.1 Caulobacter sp. 32-67-35
AAGGTCTGGGTCATGGGACGGCTCCTGCGGAGGGTTTGAGGCGGTCTAGGTCCGGCCGCCTCGCGAGGCAATACACTTATCCGCTCATCCCGCGGACGGTGCGGCATCCTCGGACTCCGGGTCTGGCGCCTCGGTCTCGGCCTGGCCGCGCGGCTCGGGCATGATGATCACCGGCTCGGGGCGTTCCGGCTCGATCTCGGGTTCGGGCGCAACCTCTAGCGCGACGGCTTCGACCTCCGCCTCGACCACCGCCGCAGCCTCGCCCGCCGCCTTCGCCTCGGCCAACAGCCCCTTGGCCGCCTTGACCACGGTGGCCACCGGCAGGTCGCTCATGTGGCGGATGGCTTGCGACAGGTCCGGATCCACGGCCAGGAACTGCTCGAACGCGCGCGGACCCCGCACGGCGCGGGTCAGCGGGCCCCAGGGCGCATAGCGGCGCTCGTCCGAGGGGCCAAACAGGCCGACGGTCGGCGTACCGGCGGCGGCGGCGATGTGCATCAGGCCGCTGTCGTTGCCGATGAACAGGTCGGCGCGTTTCAGGCAGGCATAGGCGGTCAGCAGATCGACCTTGCCGGTCAGGTCCACGCAGCGCCCCCGGGCCGAGGCCATACGCAATTCCTCGACCATGCGGGTGTCCTCGGGTCCGCCCAGGATCAGCAGGCGACCGCCGGCCAGCGGGCCATCGGGACCCAAGAGCTGCCCGGCCGTCTGGGCGAAGCGCTCGATCGGCCAGACCTTGCCCACCCAGTTGGCGGCGGGACCCATGGCCAGCAGGGGACCCGCGACCTCGCCCGGCTTGGTCGCCAGCATCTGGTCGGCCAGGGCCTGGACCTCAGGCGTGATGTAGAGATGCGGGGCCGGCGGCGCGCCTTCCAGCTTCAGCACCCGGGCCGCGTCGATCACCTTGTGGACGACCTCGCCGGGGACCTTCTTCCAGATGGCCCGCTTCTCGCGACGCAGAAACAGGGCCGTGGCCGAGCCGCGCAGGTCGACGATCAGGCTCCACTTCCTGTGGCGCACCTGGTTCCACAGCTTGAACCAGTGGCCCTTGCCCTTGCCCTTCTCCATGACGATCACCCGGTCGAGACCGGGCACATGGGCGAACAGCGGGGCGGCCAGGGGTCCGGCCACGATGGTGAAGCGCGCGCCCGGGATCTCGTCGGCCAGCATTCGGATCAGGCCGGACGACAGCACGGCGTCGCCGATCCGCGTGGCGGTGATGAAAAGTATCGGGAAGGCCCGCTGTGTCATCGGATCATCTATAGGCCGCCATCTGAGTCGGCGCATCCCGCTATAACGGCTCAGCTTTCCGATTGAGACGAGGGGTGGCGCCAGCGTCGCTGCGGCGCCACATCTGCGGGATGACCAGCCCCGCCCCCGTCCCGCTTTCCCAAGCCCGCCTCCCATCCCGCGCCGTGATCGCCCTCAGCGGTCCCGACTGGCGATCCTTCCTGCAGGGCCTGATCACCCAGGATGTCGAGACCCTGACCCCCGGCGAGCTGCGGCTGGGCGCGATCCTCACCCCGCAGGGCCGGCTGCTCTACGACCTGTTCATCGCCGGAACGCAGGACGGCGCCCTGCTGGACGTGGCCGCCCAGCACCGCGAGGCGATCATCCTGCGCCTGACGATGTATCGGCTGCGGGCCAAGGTCGAGATCGCCCCCAGCGACCTGACTGTCACCGCGATCTTCCCCGCCGACGAAG
>NCEV01000099.1 GCA_002280875.1 Caulobacter sp. 32-67-35
GGCTTGCCCAGGAACGGCACGCCGGTGGCCAGCACGGCTTCGTCCAGATGGCGACGGGCGGCGACGCGCAGGCGTTTTTCGGCGCCCAGGAAGGCGCCCTTGCCCTTTTCGACCCAGAACAGGTCGTGGGTGATGGGGTTGTAGGTGACGCCGGCCACCACCTCGCCCTCGCGCTGCAGGGCGATATTGACCGCGAAGTGCGGGATGGCGTGCATGAAGTTGGTGGTGCCGTCCAGCGGGTCGACGATCCAGGTGTGGGTCTTGTCGGTGCCCTCGATCAGGCCGCGTTCCTCGCCCAGGAAGCTGTAGCCGGGGCGGGCCTTTTCCAGCAGTTCGAAGATGGTCTGCTCGGCCTTGAGGTCGGCATTGGTGACGAAGTCGGCCGCGCCCTTCTTGGAAACCTGCAACTCGGTGACTTCGCCAAAGTCGCGAGCCAGGCCACGCGCCGCCTTACGGGCAGCGTCGATCATCACGTTCAGAAGGGCGGAGGGGGTGGCCAAGGCGGGATTTCCTCATAGGTCCCCCTGCGCAGCGTCCCCCTCTCTGTTGTGAAAGGGCGGGACGGCGGGGGATATGCGAGCGGCGGTCAGAAAGATCGGGCGCGGAACCTAGTCTTCAGGGCCGCCGAAAGCAAGATGAGGGGTTTTCTTCCTCTGATCGCTAGGGCAGGTCCGCCTTGGGCAGACTGTCCCGGGCCTCGCAGGCCAGCTTGCCCGCGCCGCCGACCGCTGCGCTGATGTCCTCGATCTTCTCGCCGTTGCGCCAGCCCTTGCCGATCCCCAGGTCGCCGGTGAAGTCCATGCCCAGGTCGATCCATTTGTTGGCGGCGCAGTCCAGCGCGAACAGCAGGATCGGACCCCGACTGGCGGCGGGCCAGTTCCGGTAGGGGCCATTGGGCTTGCCGTCGGCGATGCGCACCAGGACCATGCCGGACTTGCTGTCCACCCGCATGAAGTCTTCGTCGTAGAAGGTCCTGGATTCGCCCGGCGAGGGCTTCCAGGTCTCGGCCAGGGCGAAGGTCGCCACGGAGGCGGCCGCCAGGCCAAGCAGGGCCAGCACAAGTCGATTGTTCATTACGTCTCCCCCCGTAATCCATCGTTGGAGGGAGGCTATGCCTGTCGGGCCCTGCCCGCAATAACGCCGTTCGCTTAGCCGCGGTCAGATAGGCCCTGGGCGATGGCGGCGTTCAGGGCCGCGACAGCGGCGGCGGGACCTTGCGGGTGGGCCCAGACCCCGGCCGACACGGCCAGGAAGTCGGCGCCCGCCTTGGCGAGGCCGGCGGCGTTGTCGGCCGTGATGCCGCCGATGGCGACCGAGGGGGTTTCCATCACCTCCTGCCAGATCGACAGGATTTCGGGATCGGCTGTGGTGGGCGCGTCCTTCGTCGTGGTGGGGAAGAAGGCCCCGAAGGCTACATAGTCGGCCCCGGCCTCGGCGGCTTCCATGGCCAGGTGACGGCTGTCGTGACAGGTGACGCCGACCATGCGGTCCTTGCCCATCAGTTTGCGGGCGGCGGCGTAGGGCATGTCGCCCTGACCCACATGCACGCCATCGCAGTCGAGGCTGGCGGCCAGGTCTGGCCGGTCGTTGAGGATCACGGCCACATCATGGGCGCGGGCGATGGGGGCGATGGCCGCGACAGCTTCGGCGATGGCCGCGTCGGAGACGTCCTTCAGCCGGATCTGCAGGGCCGCCACGTCGCCGCCCTCCAGGGCCTTCTTCAGGTCGAGGCCAAAGGCGGCGAGGTCGGTCAGGACCGGCGGGGTGATCAGGTAGAGGCGGCAATCGAGAGTCATGAACGCGAATTACGCCAATTTGCAGCGACGCCCAAGCCGCTACCCTGCCGGCGACCTTCCGTCGCTGCTAACCAGAGTGAGAGTCAGTTGCAAAAGGCCGCAGTCTTCGCTACATGAGAATGACACTCATTCGGCAAGGGCGTTGCTTCCGTGTACGTTTGCAACTGTAACGGCATCCGCGAGCGCGAAGTGCGCGCCGCCATCGACGCGGGCGCCAGCCGCCCGGCCGAGATCTTCCGCCACAAGGGCTGCCAGCCCCAGTGCGCCAAGTGCGTGTGCGAGATGCGCCAGATGATCGACGAGCGCCGTGAGGCCCTGGCCTACGCCGCCGAATAGCATCGCCTGCCCATCAGATCCTGTGAACGCGGAGCGCTGGCGACGATTTCCGTGAAAGCGCGAAACACTTGCAGACATAGCGGTTGAAGCCTGTCGCGCCTTGCCTCACGGTCGCGCCGACTCAATTTTTAGGAGGCGCGCCATGCAAGGCGATCCTGGCATTATCCGCCTGCTCAACGCGGTGCTCACCAACGAGCTGACCGCCGTGAACCAGTATTTCCTGCACGCGCGGATGTACGACAACTGGGGCTTCAAGCGCCTGGGCAAGATCACCTATGACGAGTCGATCGGCGAGATGAAGCACGCCGACAAGCTCATCAACCGCATCCTGTTCCTGGAAGGCCTGCCCAACCTGCAGGACCTGCACAAGCTGAAGATCGGCGAGACCGTTCCCGAATGCCTGGCCAGCGACCTGGCCGTCGAGGTTGGCGGTCGCGAGACCCTGATCCCGGGCGTCATCCAGTGCGAACAGGCCCGCGACTATGTCAGCCGCGAACTGCTGCGCGAGATCCTCAGCGACACCGAGGAGCACATCGACTTCCTCGAGATGCAGCTGGGCCTGGTCAAGTCGATCGGCGAGCAGAACTACCTGCAGAGCGCCATGGGCGAACTGCCGGCTGGCTGACGCCTCAGGCCGCCCGCGCCTGTCGGGTCGCCGGCTCCAGGTTGAACTGGCCCACCAGCGCGGCCAGCCGCCCGGACTCGTTTCGCAGCGAATGCGCCGCCGCCGTGGTCTGCTCGACCATGGCGGCGTTTTGCTGAGTCATCTGGTCCATCTGGTTGATCGCCGTATTGACCTCGTTCAGGCCGGTCGACTGTTCCTGGGACGAGGCCGAGATTTCCGACACCAGGGCGGCGATCTGGCTCACGCGCTCCAGGATGTCGCCCAGGGCGGTGCCGGTCTGGCCGACCAGTCCAACGCCTTCGCTGACCTTGGTCGAAGCCGTGCCGATCAGCACCTTGATCTCCTTGGCGGCGTCAGCCGAGCGCTGGGCCAGAGCCCGCACTTCCTGGGCCACGACGGCGAAGCCGCGACCGGCCTCGCCGGCCCGCGCCGCTTCAACGCCGGCGTTCAGGGCCAGCAGGTTGGTCTGGAACGCAATCTCGTCGATCACCCCGATGATCTGGCTGATCTGGTTCGAGGATGTCTGGATCTCGCCCACCGCGCGCACAGCCGCGCCAACGGCGGTTTCGGTGGCCTGGGCGTGACGCCGGGTGTCGGCGACGATCTCGTTGGCCTTGCGGGCCCCGTCGGCAGTCTGGCGGACGGTCGAGGTGATCTGGTCCAGGGCCGCGGCGGTCTGTTCCAGGCTGGCGGCCTGTTGCTCGGTGCGGTGCGACAGGTCATCGGCCGCCTGGGCGATCTCGGCCGCGCCCGATCCCACGCCGCCCGAGGACTGGCGGATCTGGCCCAGCGTCTGGGTCAGCTTCTCGGCGGCGGCGTTGAAGTCGCCGCGCAGGCGCTCGTACTCCGGCGCGAACGCCGTCTCCAGGCGGTAGGCGACATTGCCCGCCGACAGGTGGTCCAGGCCCTGGGCCAGGCTGCGCATGGCGCTGTCGCGCTTCTGCTCGGCGGCGCGGCGGTTATCCTCACTGGACTGGCGTTCGGTCTCGGACTTCAGGCGTTCGTCATCCTGCTCCTGGCGCATCGCGCGGCGCTCCAGAACGCCCTCCCGGAAGACGGCGACGGACTTGGCCATGTCGCCCAGCTCGTCCTGGCGACCGGCATACGGCACGGCGCGCTCATAGTCGCCTGCCGCCAGATCGCCCATGTAACGGGTGATCGCCTCGACCGGACGCACCACGCGGCGGCCCATGGCCCAGACGCCGCCTGCGATGATGGCCCCCATCAGCACGCAGAGCCCGCCCATCAGGGCCATTTGCTGAACCATCGTTGTGTGCGCTTCGGCCTCGATCCGGACATTGTCGGCGGCGATCAGGGGAACAATCTGCTCGACCGCCGCGCGATGCGCTTCGAAGCCCTGGGTCAACGCTGCCTCGTGCGTCGCCGCGGCGGCGACGTCGCCGCTCGCCATGGCCTTGAGCATGGCGTCGGCTGACGTCCAGACGATCTGGGCCTGGTCATTGGACTCGCCCATCAGGACGGATTTCACTTCGGGGTCGAAATCGATCTCGCGCCAGTAGGCAAGGCGCGTATCGTATTCCGCGCGATGCCTTGCCAGTTCCCGGGCCGCCGTCTTCAGGTCGGCCGAGCCGGCGGCGGCATAGGTCAGCTTGGCGTCGAGATAGCCATCGATGATGTAGAGCGGCGGCGGCAGGATGTCAGCGGTCAGGTCCTTGCCCGCCACGATCTTGCTGTAGAGGGGGCCGCCCACCCGCACCGTCTCGATCGCGATCCAGGAAGCCGCCGCCAGCATAAGCAGGCCAACAGCCAGGCTCGCGCCGAACAAATTCATGGCTCCCGACAGGCGCAGTCGCATTTCTCATGACCCCGTGTTTTGCTGGCTCAGGTGCGGGCCGACGGGTGAACAAGATCTTAAAATGGGTAGTTCTTCTGCTCAAAATGAGTAGTGCCTGAGGCGTTAAACATTAATAGATACAGGCCTTTGTCTGGAAATGAAGCGCAATAGAACGCCGTTCGTAAAACGGCATCATCTGAGTCTCGGTGCGGACTATGCTCTGCAGCTGATTCGGATATTCACCGATCTGTTCGACGGCGACATGGATCTGGCCCTGGTGTTCATCGCAGCCGCCCAGGCCGGCACCGAGCACCTGCGCGCGCAGGGCGATTATGTGGATCTGCTCACCACCGAGTTCTTCCCGGACGATTTGCGGCGACCAGTCAGCGTCTCGGCCCTGGCCCGATCGCTGGGCATTCCCGTGGAGACGACCCGCCGCCATGTGGTGAAGCTGACCCAGACGGGGTTTGCCCAGCGCACAGAATCCGGGGGTGTGATCGTCACCTCGGAGGTGCTGCAGCGCGAGGAAATCCGGCAGGCGGCGTTGCTCAATCTCGGCGCCATGGAGGCCCTGATCGATGGTCTGCTGCGCACGCCGCGCAACCGCTGATCAGGGCGCTGGCTTTGCGAGGCGATCAAATCCATCATGGGTCCGGCGCTGTCGCCTCGGAACCAAGCCTGTTCCGAACAGTTAGGCAGCCAGGTTAGCGAGGAGTCCGGGCATGAACATCCTGAATGGCAAGCAGCACCGGAATCGGGCCCGCGCCGGACGCGAGGCCTTCGAGCCCGAAGTGCACCACGAGACCCACCCTGCCACCCAGATCGCGCTGGGCGCCCTGCTGGCCGGCGGCGCCATCCTGACGGCTCTGGCCGTGGGCCGGCGACATGAAGCGGTGCTGGACGACGACATGTACGCCGTCGAGTTCGCCGAGATGCACGAGCCTGTCGCCCATCAGCCCAAGCCGCTGACCAGCCTGATCCTGCCGCCGCTGTTCATCGCCATGACCCTGTCGGGTCTGCGCACCTGGAACGCGCCGGCCAGCCCCGCCCGCACCCGGGCGCTGACGCTGTGGAGCCTGACCCAGGGCTTCAACGCCCTGTGGCTGGGCCTGGGCGCCAAGCGTCTGGGCGGCCAGGTCACCGCGGCGACCGCTTCGCTGGCGGCCTCCACGGCCTATGCGATCGAAGCGCGCAAGGTGGGTGGCGGCACGGCGCCGGATCTGGGCTGGCTGGGGGTGGCGAACGCCCTGACGGCCCAGCTGTGGCGGCGGCCCCAGGGTCCTACCCTGCACTAGACCGCGCCTGCCGCTCCGCAGTTCATTGACGGTTCATACGGCCAAGCTTTAGCTCCTGGACAATGTCCTGGGGGAGTTTTGTCATGCGTCTGTTCATGGTGTTACCGGTTCTGGCTGGCGGCCTGCTGTTGGCCAGCTGCGCGACGATCAGTGAAGAGGCCTGTCTGCAGGGCGACTGGGCCGGCATCGGCTTCAAGGACGGCGAAGCCGGGCATCCGCAGAGCCGTCTTGATGAGCACGCCAAGGCCTGCGCCAAGACCGGCGTCGCGCCCGACCCCGCGCCCTATTTCGCGGCCCGCGCCCAGGGGCTGAGGCTCTATTGCACGCCGGAGCGCGGCTTTCATGAGGGCCGTCTGGGCCACGACTATGCCGGGGTCTGCCCCGAGCGCGCAGCCCGGGATTTTCTACCGGCCTATGCCGATGGCAAGCTGGTGCACGCCGCGACGACGCGGCTGAGCGAGGCCAAGTCCGATCGCTCCAGCGCTGACAGACGCGCCGAAAAGCGGGATCGCGAGGCGCGCGGCGTCGAGGACGAGCTGCGCAACCCGGCGCTCAACGACGAGCAGAAGCGCGAACTGCGCGACCGCCTGAACCGCCTGCGCAGCGAGCGCCGCGCCGCTGTCGAAGAGGGCCGTCGCGCCGACTGGGCCCTGCGCGACGCCGAGCGCGAGGTCGACGACCTGGAGCACCGGTTCCGGCCGATCTATGGCGGCTGGTGATGACGCCGGGCGTGCTTGGGTTCATTTGATCCCGAGCGCGCGATCCAGGCTGAACCTGCCGCCGCCCTTTGCGACCAGCAGCAGCAGGAGGCCCGCCCAGCTCAGATGCGTGGGCCAGGCGTCGGGATAGACGAAGACCTGGATGATCAGGGTCATGCCCAGGAAGCCCAGCGCCGAAAGGCGGGTCAGCAGGCCGAGCACCAGCAGGATCGAGAGCAGGTGCTCGGCATAGGTCGCCATGTGCGCGGCGATGTCGGAGGGGATCAGCGGCAGGGCGTACTCGTCGGAAAACAGGGCATAGGCGCCGTCGCTGACGGTCAGCACGCCATCCACCTTGGTGCGGCCCGACAGCCAGAATATGCCGGCGACGCCCAGTCGGGCCACCAGGGTCAGGACATCGTCAGGGAGCGCCTTGCCGGCCAGTTCTGCGAGGCGGTCGAAGGGCTTCAGAAGGGCGGTGGTCATTTTCGGGGTCCCGTGTCGAGGCCGCTGAAGATCTTGGCGTCGATCAGGGCGGCAAAGAGGATTTGCAGGTCCGCGCCGGGATCGGCCTCCGCCGCCAGGCCCATGGCCTCGGCGAGGGGGCGGCCCATCCGGCACGCGGCGAGAAAGGCGCAGTCGGCGGGGCCGACGATGCGGTAAGCCACTAACGCGTCGGGCCGGCTGAGCAGCAGGCCCTCGGCGGTTTCGAAGAGTTCGAGGTCGTCGCGGCCCTCGCGAGCGCCGGCCCACAGGCTGGGCAGGCCCGCCCCGAAGGCGGCGAAGCGGACGGACGGATGCAGCCGCACCCGGGACTGGGCCAGGGTCTCGGGCGCCAGTTCGCTGAAGGCTTCGGCGGGCAGGGACGGCGCCTCGCCGGCGAACAGGGCCTCGGTCCAAAGGCGGTCCAGATGGGCGACGCCCGCCAGATAGGGCAGGTCCTGGGCCGGCGGGAAGCGGTCCAGCCAGGCGGGGAAGTTCTCGCCATAGTCCAGCAGGGCCGCGTGGGTGGGCGGGGCCTCGCGGGCGAACAGGGCGGCGGCGGCGCGGAACCAGTCCTCGCCGACCA
>NCEV01000149.1 GCA_002280875.1 Caulobacter sp. 32-67-35
TCGCGCCAGGTCTCGAAGGCGGCGATCTCCATGGCCAGCACGCGTTCGCCGGCCTGGGCGATGCGGGCGTCCAGATCGGCCAGCTCCACGGTGGTGAAGCGCACCTGGTTGGCCAGGGTCTGGCGGTGGATGAAGGTCGCGTTCAGCGGCGGCTGGAACAGCGGGTCGGCCTTGCCGGCCGTGGCCTCGACGAAATAGCCCAGCACGCCGTTGTGGCGGATCTTCAGCGGCACGCCGCTTTCGGCGATCAGCTGGGCTTCCAGCGCGATGATCACCTTGCGGCTGTCGTCGCGCAGGGTGCGGGCCTCGTCCAGTTCCTCGCGGACGCCCGAAGCGACAAAGCCCCCGTCGCGGGCCAGGGCCGGCAGGTCAGGACCCAGACCCGCCTCCAGCGCGGCCAGAAAGCCCCCCAGCCCCTCATGCAGGTCGGGCGTCAGGGCGCGGAAGGCATGCTCCAGCTCGAACGGCGGCGAGGACAGGGCGTCGCCGGAGCCAGCGACCATGGCGGCCAGGGTCTCGCCGATCTTCAGGGTGTCGCGGATGCAGCCGAGGTCTCGAGGACCGCCTCGGCCAAGCGCCAGGCGCGACAGGGCGCGGGCCATGTCACCCGAACCCTTCAGCACCTCACGGACCCGCTCGCGCAGGGCCCGGTGCTCGACGAACCATTCCACCGCGTCCAGGCGCTGGTCGATGGCGGCGGGGTCCAGCAGCGGCCTGGCCAACCGCGAGGCCAACAGGCGCGCGCCGCCGGCGGTGACGGTGCGGTCGATGGCGGCCAGCAGCGAGCCATTGCGGTCGCCGGTCTGCGTGCGGTCGATCTCCAGACTGCCCCGGGTGGCCGGGTCGATGGCCATGACGTCGGCGTCGGCCGCCCGCCGCGGCGCGCGCAGGGCCGGCAGGCGTCCGGCCTGGGTCATTTCCAGATGGGCGGCGATCAGGCCCAGCGCCCCGATCTCGGCCGGCGACAGGCCGCCGAAACCGTCCAGGGTGTCGACCCCATAGAGGCGCTTGACCCGCGCCTCGGACGCCTGCGGCTCCGACAGGGCCGACGGCATGGGCTGCACCAGCCCGCCGCAGATCTTCAGGGTCTGGGACAGCTGGTCGTCGGACAGCAGCCGGTCGGCGACCAGGGTCTCGGACGGGGCCAGGGCCGCCAGGATCGCGGCGACGCCATCCTTGCTGACCGAGAACACCTCGACCTCGCCGGTCGACAGCTCGACCGAGGCCACAGCGGCCTGCCCGGCGCGCACAGCGACGGCCGCCAGGCGATTGGCGCCGCGAGCGTCCAGCAGGCCGTCCTCGGTCAGGGTGCCGGGGGTGACCACCCGCACGATGTCGCGGCGGACGATCGACTTGGAGCCGCGCTTTTTCGCCTCGGCGGGGTCCTCCATCTGCTCGCAGACGGCGACCTTGAAGCCCAGGCGGATCAGCTTGGAGAGGTAGGCCTCGGCCGCATGCTGCGGCACCCCGGCCATCGGGATCGGCTGGCTATTGTGCGTACCCCGAAACGTCTGGGAGATGCCCAGCGCCGCCGCCGCCCGGATCGCGTCGTCGAAGAACAGCTCATAGAAATCGCCCATCCGAAAGAAGATCAGGGCGTCCGGCTGCCGCGCCTTCATCTCGAAGAACTGCTGCATCACCGGCGT
>NCEV01000100.1 GCA_002280875.1 Caulobacter sp. 32-67-35
TTGATCTGGGCCAGGCCGGTAAGGCCCGGGCGCGCCTGGAAACGCATTTGATAGCTTGGGATCAGTGCGCCGTAATAGGCGTCATGGGCCTGGGCGTGAGGGCGGGGCCCCACCAGGGACATGTCACCCTTCAGCACGTTGAGCAGTTGCGGCAACTCGTCGATGCTGGTGGCGCGGATGATGCGGCCGATGCGTGTGACGCGATCATCGTCGCGCTTGGCCTGAACGACGGTGTCGCCATTCTCCTCGCAGCGCATCGAGCGCAGCTTGTAGATGACGAAGGTCTTACCGTTGAGCCCGCCCCGCGTCTGGCGGAACAGGGCCGGCCCGCGGGACTCCAGCCGGATCAGCAGAGCGGCGAGCAGCAGGACCGGCAGAAAGAAGATCAGCAGTAAAGTCGACGCAAGAACGTCACAAAGACGCTTGATAGGGTCGACCGCCACGCGCGGCAAAAATGTCGCGGGGTCACGTTTCAGAACTTCCGTGTTCCAGCCCCCACTCACCGCGTGATCCCCACCATGCGCAGGCCTGAGAAAGGGTCCCAGGCCATCTGCAGACTATTTATCGCAGTGCGATGCGGGCGTCACTTCTAAACCGCTGGTTAACTATAGATTGGGTTAGCGCTGCGTAAACGCTGTTCGTTAGGACGACCTTAGCGCCCCTCTCCTAGGCTGCAGGCCACAGGAGCACCCCATGTCGATGATCCCGGCCGACCTTTCTGTCACGCCATCCGCTGCCGCGAGCGGCTTCGCCGCTGTTCGGCGCTTGCCGCGCGCCGTGGGCTGGCTGTCCGCTGCTGTCGTCTCGGCGGGTCTCTGGAGCCTGGCCGTCGAGGCGATCCGCCTTATCGTCTAGCTACCGTTCGACCGACGGAAGAAGCAAAAAGCCCCGGAGCCTGTGCTCCGGGGCTTTTTGCTGTCGGGCTCTCTGTCCGCCGCCATCCTTCTGGTTGGCGACGGACGCGAGGAACGGGTCTAGCTGATTGTCGTCCAGGCGGCGGAGCCGGCGATCTGGCGCTGGATCCAGGTGTAGTTCAGCTCACCCCACGGGGTGGGCCAGGGCGTCAGGTTGTCCAGGACCATGTCGCCGCCCTCGAAGGCCACGACCAGGACGGCATGGCGCTCGCCGCGCAGGGTCACCGCCACGGCCATGGACAGGGCCTCGACAGGAACGCCGGCTTCGATCAGGCGGCGGCGCTTCTCCAGCGCATAGTCTTCGCAGTCGCCGTACATCTTGCCGTCGATCACCCGGGGCAGCGACCAGAACTCCGGCATGCCGTAGATGTCGAAGTCGTTGGCCTTGCGGATGTCGCGGTTAACGTCGCGATTGATGGTGGTGATCAGCTTCAACTGGCTCTTGTTCAGCAGACCAGGGCTGGCGGTCGCAGCCATGACGGTCGGGGCGGGCGCGGCCTGGCGAACAGCGCCGGCGGGCAGGAAGTCCTCGACCGCCTCGGGGCGGTAGGCTTGCAGGCTTTCGACGACGGTCAGGCCCAGGGCGGTAGCCTCGGCGGCCGCGTCCGAGGCCTGGCGCTCGGCGGCGGCCATGGCCATCGGCCAGGTCCGGCCCAGCGACGCGGTGCTCAGCGCGGTCATGGCCAGGGCGCTGGTCGGCGCGACCATGGCGGCCGGAGATCCGCAGGTGGTTTCATCCCGCTGGCACAGGTCGGTGAAGCCAGGGGGCGCCTCGACCGTTTCGCCGCGCGCCATGAACGGGCGGGCTCCAGCATGCGCCGTCGTGGTGACCGCCAGCATGACAGCAACACTTGCGAACCGGATGAGTTGTTTGCGGATATTCATCGAAACATCGCCCTTAATGACGACGCAACAATGCAATTAAGCCGCAATTATCAGCTTAAAAAGACTGGTGATTTGGGAATGAATACATATGGTAACTAGAATATTAGGAATAACGACAAGCCAATAACTGTGGTGAACGCTCTGTATTAGAATGTGGTATACTGGCTGGTAACGATTTTTGGCGGGTGGTTGATGGCGCTTGTTGTCTCAGGCAAGTTGCGCTCCGCCTCAGTGGGCGGTTGAAGCGCCCAAGTGGACAGATGATGAAGTTCAAGTTTTTCCGCCCCAAGCCCAGCCCGACGGCCAGCGCGTCCACGGGCGGACGCGTGGTTTATGCGGTCGGCGACATCCACGGCCATCTGGACCTCCTGGAGGATCTGCTGGGCGTCATCACGCGGGATTTCGCCGCGCTGAACCGTCAGGATCAGCCCGTGCTGGTGTTTGTCGGTGACTATGTGGACCGCGGCCCGGCTTCACGCGGGGTGATCGACCGTCTGATCGCCCTGACCACCGCCGCAGCCGAACGGGGCGTGTTCGAGGTTCGCGCCCTGATGGGCAATCACGAGCAGACCATGCTCTCGTTCCTCGACAACCCCGAGGCCGGCGCGGCCTGGGTCGAGTTCGGCGGCGGCGAGACCATGACCTCCTATGGCGTGGTTCGTCCCGTCGGCCGGGTGGACCAGGACGCCTGGCGCGAGATCCAGAGCCATTTCCAGGCCCGGGTGCCGGCCAGCCATGTCGCCTTCCTCCAGGGGCTGGAGCTGTCAGCCACCTATGGCGACTATTTCTTCACCCACGCCGGCGTCAGGCCCGGCGTGCCGCTGGACCGCCAGACGCCCGAGGATCTGATGTGGATCCGCAACGATTTCCTGTCGCAGCCGCATCGGCTGCCCTGTGTCGTTGTTCACGGCCATACGCCTGACGAGGAGCCCTATATCGGTCGCGATCGTATTAATATTGACACCGGAGCCTATGCGACGGGCGTTCTTACCGCCGTTCGCTTGATTGACGGCCCGCCTGTCATTCTTCAGGCCCGAAAGTCTCGTCGCGTTTAAGTGACGTGCTTGTCGCTGCTCTGCGCCCGTGTCATGACACGCGGCAGGGACACGCTTATTCAGAGACTTTGATCCGATGACTATCGTCAGACGAAACCTAAACTGGCTCTTTGTCCTGTTGGCGAGTGTGCTTGTCTTCGGGGCGCTGAGCGCCGCGCCAGCGCACGCCCAACAACCGCCGCCCGCGGCCGCTCAGGATGGCGACTATCTGCTGGGTTCCAGCGACAAGGTGCGGGTCACCGTTTACGGCGAGCCGACGCTGTCGGGCGAGTTCTTCGTGACGGGCAGCGGGATGGTCTCCCTGCCCTTGATCGGAGAGGTCAAGGCCGCCGGCCTGAGCCTGCGCCAGTTCCAGGACGCCGTGCAGCAGTCGCTCAGCGACGGCTATCTGAAGGAGCCGCGCGTCAGCGCCGAGGTGCTGACCTTCCGGCCGTTCTATATCCTGGGCGAAGTGACCAAGCCGGGCACCTATCCCTATACCTCCGGCCTGACGGTGATGAACGCGGTCGCCACGGCCGGCGGCTACACCTATCGCGCCGACAAGAAGCAGGTCTTCGTCAAGCGCAACGGCGCGACCGAGGAACAGAAGATGGAGCTGACGCCGTCGGTGACCGTCGCGCCGGGCGACACCATCCGGATCGGCGAGCGCTTCTTCTAGGCGCGCCTCGCCGCGCCCACGAATGCGCTTTCAGGTGCAGGTTCAAGCGTAGCGCCGGTGGGCTTTGCGCTTGAACAGCCCGCCTGAGCCGCGCCCCGGGCAGCGGAAGGCCGGCCCTAGGACGCCATGTTCGACGTCCAACCGCCCGAAAACACACCCTTTTTGACGTTTTGTTCGCCAATGCGACAAAATGCCCATTTCAGCTATTGAACGGTAGTAAAGACCGGCTTTTCGGTTTGGCCGGCGCCGGGGTTGCTGAAATTTGCCTGACCTCGGGGTCGGCCCCGCATCCAGGCCGAGACTTATCAAATACAGCTAGGCATGTATTCATGCCATTTAAAGATAAAATCGCCGTATTTTTGATACAGTTCATGCGATATGCGGTATCAAACCCATATCGGGTACGTTAATCCGGCCCCTTTACTGACAATTCCGGTGCTCTGTAACGGCGTTCGATGGAACTCAGTTACTTTCTGTTTACTGCTCCGGGTCTTTCTCCCCTGCAGCAAGCCCGGCAGCAACCGGGCAGGGGATAAGCAGAATGTCGAACAAGACCAAGCCGGGCGCTCTTGCGCTTTGCGCCCTGGCGCTGGCGGCCGCGCCGCTGAGCGCCCACGCCGACGCCGCCAAGGATCTGCAGGTCGCAGGCCGCGCGCTCACCTTCCTTGAAAACGGCCCGACCGGCAAAGCCACCCTGGGCGTCGTTTTCGATCCGTCCAAGCCGGCCTCCGTGGCCGAGAAGAACGCCGTCATGGCCGCCATCGGCGGCGGCATGAGCGCCGGCTCGCTGACCATCGCGGGCAAGGCCGTGGAAGCGGGCGATGTCGGCAGCGTTTCCGGCGTCCAGGCGCTCTACATCACCACGGGCGTCAATGCCGGCCCGGTTGGCGCCGCCGCCAAGGGCAAGAAGCTGATCACCATCGGCTCTGACGTTTCCTGCGCCACCAGCGGCGCCTGCGTGATGAGCGTCTCGGCCGATCCAAAGGTGGAAATCGTGGTCAGCCGCTCGGCGGCCGCCGCGGTCGGCGCGGTCTTCAAGGCCGCCTTCCGCATGATGATCCGCGAAGTCTGACCCCAGCGTTCGAAAGAGACAAACCCATGAAAACGACTCTCTTCGCCGGCGCTTCAGTCGGCCTGATCATCCTGGCTTCGGCCACCGCCGCTTCCGCCCAGTCGATCGACTACGGCGCGATGGAGCAGCTGTTCAACGAACCCGTCACCACCAGCGCCACGGGTTCGCCGCAGCGCTCGACCGAAGCGCCGGTCGCGATGGAGATCATCTCCGCCGCTGACATCAAGCGCTCGGGCGCCACCGACCTGCCCACCATAATCAGCCGCGTTGCCGGCCTGGATGTTCTGAACGCCGGCGCCGCCGGCGCCGACGTCAGCGTGCGTGGCTATGTCATGTCGATGTCGCCGCGCCTGCTGGTCCTGATCAACGGCCGCCAGGTCTACCTGGACCACTATGGCTACACCGCCTGGGCGACCCTGCCGGTGCAGCTGGAAGAGATCCGCCAGATCGAAGTCGTCAAGGGCCCCAACAGCGCCCTGTTCGGCTTCAACGCCGTGGGCGGCGTGGTCAACATCATCACCTTCAACCCGAAGTTTGACAATGTCGGCTCGGTCACCGTCCGCGCGGGCGTTGGCGGTCACCAGGAGATCTCGGCCGTCAAGACCGTGAAGCTGGGCGACAAGTTCTCGGCTCGCCTGTCGGCCGGCGCCGTCCAGATGGACGAGTGGAAGAACACCGCCGGTATCGCCAACAACCTGCTGACCGATCCGGCCCGTGTCTCGGCCAATCTGGACACCCTGACCCAGCTGAACGACAAGACCGAGCTGCGTATCGAAGGCTCGTGGTCGAACGTCCAGATCAGCGAAGTGGTGTCCAACAACAGCTATTCGCCGACCAAATATGTGACCAGCTCGGTGAAGGGCGCCCTGGCGTCTGAAACCAAGTTCGGCACGCTGGAGCTGTCGGCCTATCGCAACATGCTGTCGGCCAAGCACCTGGTCGTCGGCCAGGCGGCCAAGTTCGACAACGAAATCACCGTGGTCAGCGCCCAGAACCTGTTCAAGATCGGGGCCAAGCACACCTTCCGCGTTGGCGCCGAATATCGTCACAACGAGGTCAACACCGCCCCGATCGCCGGCGGCCAGCTCTCGTATGACGTCTATGCCGCCTCGGGCATGTGGACCTGGGCCGTCACCGACAAGCTGTCGACGACCGCCGCCGTTCGCTTCGACAAGCTGGAGCTGGAGCGTTCGGGCACGTTCCCGGCCGGCTACCCGGTTGTGACCAACGCTTACTGGGATCGCTCGATCGAGGAGGCCAGCTACAATCTGGGTCTCGTCTATCGTCCGACTGGCTTTGACTCGATCCGCGCCACTGTCGCCAAGGGCGTCCAGGTTCCGACCCTGGTCGATCTCGGCGCCGTGCAGCTGAAGGTTGTCCAGGGCCCGTTCACCATCGGCGTCATCGGCAACCCCACCCTGCAGCCGTCGATCGTCACCAATTTCGAGATCGGCTACGACCGCGCCCTGCCGGCCCTGAACGCCAAGATCGGCGCTTCGGTGTTCGTGCAGAAGACCGAGGATGTGAAGGGCCAGCCGTCGACCACGCAGCTGGACATCGCCCCCACCGCCACCAGCCTGCCGATCATCAGCTATCGCAATATCGGCGACTCCAAGATGAAGGGCGTCGAGCTGACGGCCTCGGGCAAGGTCGAAGGCGGCTATCACTGGTCCGCCGACTACACCTGGACCGACGTCGAAGACCAGCCTCTGGCCGGCTACTCGCCGGCGGGCCGCAGCGCCGCGTTCGAACGCACCACCCCGGCCTATCGCGGCAATGTCGCCCTGGGTTGGGAGAACGCCCAGTGGGCGGCTGACGGCTATGTCCGCTTTGTCGGCGGTTTCGACGCCTATAATTCGGCTTCGGTCCTGGTCGCGGTCGACGGCTACGCCTCGGTCGGCGGCCGCGTGGCTCGCCAGTTCGAGCAAGGCTTCACGGTGGCGCTCAGCGGTCAGAACCTGATCGAGGCGCGTCAGCGTCAGACGGCCGGTCTGGAAGCCGAACGTCGCGCCTACCTGACCCTGACCAAGAGCTGGTAAGCGTCATCTAGCGCTGGAGAGCGAGGGGCCCCGCCGCAAGGCGGGGCCCTTTTCCGTTGGGCTCAGGCGTCGTCGCCGGCCTCGACCACGCCGCGCATGTGGGTCAGCCAGTCGGGCTCGCCGTCCGCAATCCGGACGAAGGCCGCGGCCAGTTCCTGGGTGGCTTCGCCAAGATTGTATCGATTGTCGCCAAACCGCAGCAGGACGCTTTCGATATAGCGGTCCAGCAGGACCCGATCATCGCTGGTGAGGGAGTTTCGCATGGCGTCAGCCTAGGCCTCTTGCGGGGACGGCGCCATGACTCACCAGTCGTCTCGCTTCTTCTTTCGCCCCAGGGCCAGGATGCCGGGATAGGGACCCTTGCCGGCGCGATACAGGCACCAGTCGTCGTCCTTCTTGCAGGCTCCGTCGAAGGCGGCCTTCTTGTCGGGATCGATCACCGCATACATCGCTGGGCGGTTCTTGTTCTTCTCGCCCAGCGTCTCGGCGCACGCGGAGCGTTCGGCCCTGGTCAGGGCCAGCAGGTCGCCGCTGCGGCAGCCGACGGCGTCGCGGGCCGTCTGGCGTAGGGCTTCGCCGCCGCCGGTCAAGCCATTGGCCTTGAAGCCGGGCGGGACCTTGGCGACGGCGGGTGGCGCCGGGGCGGGCGCGACAAACGGGCTTGGCGAGACACGGGCAGGCATGGGCGCTACGGATCGGGTCGCCGCCGCCTGTG